>NZ_JBQFMR010000006.1:0-340921 GCF_056531925.1 Ruegeria sp. J8 | reverse complement strand
TAAGCGCATACAGGAAGAAAAGCCTTGGCATAACTATGTCGCGGACGCTTCTACGGGCTTTACGTCTCACCGGATGATAGACGATCAAGCCAGCCAGAATGATCGTGACGATCACATCGAGAGTAAAGAAATACAGTTCCTGTTTGCCACGAAACTGCGTCCACCGGCGTTCGATAACGATTTCCGACCCCGAAGCCCCGGCCAGCATCGTCGCAGGGTCGACTTGTGACACCGCAGCACCTGGCAACAGCAGCATCAACAACACGGTCACAAATGTGAGGGTCGTATTCAACTTGTCTTCCTTCCTGCTCACGCCAAAGGCTTACGCTTAACCAAAGGCACATCGTGCCCTATTCAATTCAATCGCAACAGGCGGGATCAGGTAAAGAGATTACAGTGCATTCTTCGGACATCGTATCCGGACTGTGATACGAACGCTGAACAGGGATGTGGTCCAAGCGCGAGAGAATCCAATGACAGAAAACAGAGTGTTTTCGTCAAAAGCTGAAATTTCACGGTGTTTCTGCAAACTTAGACGACTCGCTTTTGCGGCCAGCTTGGTTGCGGCAGCCTTCTTGCCTTGGACCGATTTTGCCTACGCCGAAAGTGCTGGTTTGGTTCTGGTCGATAAATTTAAGGTGGCAGACAAATCAGAGGGATTTTCGGAGCCTTCCGGTTTGGCAATGTCTAACGCTGAAGGCTTCTTGTGGTCTGTAAGTGATGCCGAACCTAAACTGCACCTACTCGGAGTCGACGGGGTATTAGGAAACTCTTTCAAGTTACCAGCATTGGTAGGATCAGATTTGGAGGGCGTCGCATCACGAAAAGATGGGACTGTTTTAGTACTTCAGGAAACTGATCGATCAATTCTAGTCGTTCACCCGACTGACCCCATTCAACTAACTACAATCCCTCTCACATCTCTCAAAGGCTACTCGGACGCCGCTGAGTTGCTCGTCGGTAATCCTTTGAACAAGGGACCTGAGGGCATCGCCGTCGACCCGGAATCCGGGAGGGTCTTCATTGGCATTGAAGGACAACCAAGGTTGTTAATGGTCGTATCACCAGCGCTAGACGAAATTGTTGAGATCATTCCTTTAGCCCGCGATGCAGGTTTTATCTCCGAGCGTGTAGATGATGATGAACTGGATTTGAGTGGCCTAGCATGGTCCCCGTCCTCACGTTCTCTTTGGATTGTGAGTGACAAAGGCCGTCAAATCTTCGTCTACAATCCAGAGTCCAAGGCCGTAAAGTCTATCAGTTTGACGTTCACAGAAGATGGCAAACAAAAGGAAGTTAAACATCCCGAAGGGATCGCTCTCGATGAGACCAGAGGGCTTCTCTATATCCTGACAGACGATGCCAAGAAATCGCGGCTTTATGTTTTTAATATCCCCAAATTTTGATCGCTAGAGAATGAAGCCCACATCGCCACAATAGCTTCCGCAAGTTATTGCAGCTAGCTTACCACTCCTCTTCGTTGGTCCACCCTAATCAGAACCGAACACTTAAGTTTGCACCCAGGCCATGTTCTTGGCCATTGGAGCGAACTGAATAGCCATATCCTGCCGTTAGTCTCGCCAGATCAGAAATCTGATAGCCCAGCCCAAGCCCAAGAACGAAACCATTGGCGCCTCGGTTTTGTCCGACTTGCGTGAATGTCCCAAATATCGGGCTCGTTACAGTGATTTCGTGCTCATTGTCCTTGTTGGCAAAGAAATCATATTCATACCGGGCAAAGGCGAGTGGGGTTAGCAAACCATTCGCTGTCAAGACGTCCTGTTGATAGTCAACTCCAATGGAAGCGACCAGAGACTCTGCGTTCGCTTTTTCAATGGAATAGTTGAAATCGCCACCGCCGGTTTCTGTGCCTGAGCCTTGTTGGATACGCCCGTAGTTCAATCCAAAAACCGTAGAAACCCTAGCACCGCTGTCCAGGCTAAACAGCTTTCGTGCCTGGATACCGGCGTGGATTCCCTCTTGGTCCAAATCTGACTTTGCTTCGCCTCCTGTAAAACCATCAACAGAAGGGTTTCGCCGCTTGGCGTCGGTTTCACCGAACATGTAGCCGATCAGCCCGGAAAACTCCCACGTTCCGGTTGTTGTTCGCCCATAGACGCCCACGTGATAGCTGTCGGTCGAAAAGTCCTGATCGACTTGATCGTGTTCATCCATGGAGGATGTCCCGAAGCCTGCGTACACGCCGACCACACCTCGATCCGTACTTGCGACATCCGCTCCGACCAAAATGGTGCCCAGCGAATAGTCGAATGTCCCAAGGCCGTTACTTCCATCAACGTCCCCGCTCACATAGGCTGTGTCGATCCACCAGCGCCGATCAGAGCAATCTATTGCGCCACTCGGTCTCTGGGCCGAGTCGATGCCGCCTGATGCAACGGGTTGATTGTCATTACCGAAGCCGACCGCTTGATACTTGCGGCAGTCAGCGTGACTTAGCACGGTGTTGGTTATCAGGTCTAATTGCTCAAGCCCAACGGTCAGGTTGGAGGAATAGGGCTCGGCGTGCACACGGTTAAACCCAGCCAGGCCTGAATTGGTAAGTGTGTTTACGGCATTGCCTAAGGTTGAGCCATTGGTCAGACCTGTTCCGGGTGACATGTTGGTGGTGTTGGCCACCGCGCCAGCGAGATTGCTGGCATTTGGCGAATTGGTAACTGCTGGGTTCTGGGGTAAGCTTGTGACCGGTTGAGCGGTGAATGCGATATCAATCTGACCATCAGTGGTCGGCGTGTTGGCTATCGTCAGATTGGACAACGCTGGAAGGGAACCTCCTGCAACGAGCGTCGGTGAGTCCCCATCAAAACTTGAGGCTTGAAATACCGTGTAATTGTTACCTGCAGCATAGTCCTGCGCTGTCAGGCCGGGCCGAGCAGCTTCGACTTGTATAGTCGCGCGGTCAATTCCCGTCACCGGCCCGCTGGATGACACCAAGTCAGCTTTTTGCCCGGCCGTCGGATCGACTTCACTTACAAGCCTTGACCCAGTTTCAAAGGCAATGCCGCCGCTATTGTTGAGTGTACCAATTGAAAAGCCCGGCGAAAGCACCCCTCCGTTCTTAACTGTGAAGTTGAATGCGTTCACAGTACCCGTTCCGGCCAGCGTGCCAAAATTCTCAAAGTTTACGGTGTTCAAACTGCTTGCCGCATCAAGCCGAACGGTTGTACCGGCGGCTATCGCCATATCGCTGGTCGAAGAAATCGAACTATTCGTCAGCGTGAAATCAGAAGCCTCAGCAACTCGGGTCTGAATATTATATGCCCCAAAGACTACTTCGGTGGCTCCCATAACGGTCAGGTTGTCGTAGGTTAGCGGGCGGTCGGACTGGAAGTAAACTTCAGTGGGGTCGATATTCGCGCCGTTGAATGGCGCAAACGTCATGGATCGGCCGGAACCAATAGAAGTTCCGATGAGGTTCACTCGAAGCTTCCCGTTGATGTTTTTTGCCAAGGCTTCTCGCGAAACAAAGTCTCCGCTACCTGCGGCGACATCAACATTCAGAAGCGTCAAAACTGAAGCATTACTTGGAACAGTGTTTTGGCCGGGAACATACAACTCAATTTCACCTGAGGACGTGATTGAGGAGTTTCCAATTGTAAGCCCTGTAATGGGCCCGTTTGGGATCGGGAGACACGTGCGTTCGGTCGTTGAGATTGTTTGATTGACACGAGTGCTTTCAGATCCAGATGAATACTCTATCCGGGGAGAACCTAATTCTACGCAGGCTTGTGAGCTTTGAGCCGCGGCGCTAGCTGATAGTATCACATAAGTTGAGATCGCTGAGCTGAAGCCCACCAAAGTCTTGCGTCGTGCAACTCGACTTAGATTTATAGCGCTATAGTTTGACACCTGCCTTGCCCTCGATCTAAGCGAATAAGTCAAACCCACCTTAAAGCTTGTTTTCTCTTATGGAAATTTTTCTGAAGCAACTAAGCAATCCTATCAAACAGCAGATAGAGGCGCTGCCATTCTTCGCATTGACCTGTCAAAAACTTGGGCCGGTGAAGAGTCTCAGAAAATTCGAAAGAGTCTGCTTCCTAAGGGCTAAAGTGCACTCACGACGAAAAGCCGCTTAGTGGAGGAACAAGGGTGCCAACCAAGTTCGATGTAAGATTGCTCTCTTGGAGTACGGCGTTAATAATATGTGCAACAGCTGTACTCGTCGTACTGCTTGGCGATCAGGTCGTTGCGTTTGGTGGTATAGCGGCAGTCGCGGGTTTTTCAGCTGGTTTTTTAGGGTCTGTCTTTTCTAGTCTTGTTGCTAACGCCAGAACGTTTGTGATGGTGCTGGTGAGCATACTGGTATGCACACTCTTCCCGCTTCAGTGGATCGCCTTTCTGTGTGGTTTTGTCTTGATCAGTTGGGCTGCTTTTGAAGGGTACAAGAACGGTGGATTTGCAACAGTTCCTGCATTGAACGGATTGCTCTTGTACTTACTGATCCCCCCCGACGAGCGTACTGTTGTTCATGTTGTGATTTTTCTGGCCGCGGCAACAGTCGGTAGTTTGCTCAGCGTTCGGCTTAACTTGGCGGGATCAGCAATACGACCTCCCATGTCTTCCAAAGAAGCAATTTCTGTTTGGCTATTCTTAATTGTCGGCATGAGTTTGACGTCATTGCTCGCTCACGTAATCGGAAATCAAAAATCCTATTGGCTTTCGTTGTTGTTCGTATTCCGCGTCTTGGCTCCAATTCAAAAAGTGCCTGATGCTGCATTGCGGTTTGGGGTTGGCGTGGCGCTTGGGTCTTCGGCAGCTTTATGTTTCGAGTTCAGCGGCTTGTCTCACCAAGTCTTATTGATCCTCGGGTTTGCTTCCGCTGTCATAGGCATGCACAGAATAGGTGGTAACACGCTATGGACCGCGATGTTCTTTACTGTTGCCACTCTGTTGGTGACGGCCCCAACGATTGAGTTTGCGGTCTTTCGAATAGAAGCGGCGGCGATGATAGTCTTTGTAGTCGGAGGGCTATCATTCCTGATCAGTTGGTTTTGGGAACAGATAGAAAACCGTTCCGAAAACTAAAACCGCAAAGCAGCTGACAGAAAAACCTCGGTCGCAAGTCTTCCTGCTCACCGCGCTCGACAGCATTGGTGTCGCACTTCTGAAATTGCAAATTTGTGCCCGACTAGATGAGCACTTCTCGACAAGTTGGGAGAGGAACACTTTAGACGCGTATATTTGTTGCAAAGGGCGTCGAATTTTTCAATGTAAGGCTTTGAGTTTATGACTATGGCCCTTCAAGACCTCGATTGCATCGCAATCCAGCCGTCGGCCCGTACAATGCGAATATGACAAAAGATATTGAATCTAACGCTCAGACAGTCGCTGATGCCCTAACCTCTGCCCAGTAGATATCCAAATTGTCTTCAGAGGCAGAACAGCTAGCGCTCCAATCTGTTTGGGTGTTGCAGGCTCTTTCGCGATAGGTCGGAAGAAGTAGACGTGAAGCGTTTTTGCTATCAGTTTGGTATTGAAGAGGGTTGTTCTAGCACGCAATTGCAGTCGCGACAGACCTGCTGCGCAATACAGCGAAAGGAAGCATTATGACCAAAACACTGAGAGCTTGTTTGTCTTTGTGGTTGGTTGCAATCGCTCCTGCGTATGCGCAAGAACCTCCTCGTCTTGTTTTGCAGCTGACCGTTGACGCGTTGCGGGGCGATCTGCCGACACGTTACTTTGAGAATCTTGGGGAGGGTGGCCTTAAGAATTTACTTGAAAACGGTGTACACTATGTGGACGCCCATCATTGCCATGCCAATACAGAGACTGTTGTCGGGCACGCCACATTGGCGACCGGGGCACCACCGGCAGTGCACGGGATGATCGGAAACATATGGTTCGACAGAACCTTGGACCGCGTTGTTTACAACGTTGAAGACAGCACCGCTCCGCTTCTTGGAGATGGCGCTGGCGTCAATGACGATATTGAAATTGACCCAACGCAGGCGGCAGCTGGCACAGATGGGCGGTCACCACGCGCTATGCTTGTTACGACGCTTTCGGACGAATTAAACGCTTCCACTGCTGGTGCGGCCAAGGTCTTTGGAGTTTCAATCAAAGACCGTGGGGCTATTACAATGGCGGGACAAAGCGGCAAAGCCTTCTGGTTCTCGAAAGCCGCAAATCGTTTTGTCACAAGCTCGTATTATTACGACAAATACCCTGATTGGGTTTCTGTCTGGAATGACGCATCGCCGAGTGCCTCATTTGAAGGAACCTCTTGGGAATTGATGCACCCAAAGGAAGCCTATCTCTTTGGCGACCGTGACAACCAACCGTGGGAGACGGATGTCGCCGGGTTCGGCATAACCTTTCCTCATCGCTATTCTTCGACGCAAAATGGGTTTGACCCGCTAGAAAATCCCTACTTTACGACCTTTTTAACGCTTAGTCCCGCTGGCGACGATCTGACGGCGCAATTTGCCAAACGATTGATTGATGCCGAGGATATCGGGCAAGACGCGGTAACGGATTATCTGGCGATTAGCTTCTCGTCCGTGGATTACGTCAACCATGTGTTTGGCCCCTCCAGTCTTGAAGCCGAGGACACGATATACCGCCTCGATCAGACTCTCATGAATCTCTTCGCGTTTATCGACGAACGGATTGGGCTGGAAAACGTTTTGATAGTTCTATC
The DNA here is from genome assembly GCF_056531925.1 of Ruegeria sp. J8. Lineage (NCBI taxonomy): Bacteria > Pseudomonadati > Pseudomonadota > Alphaproteobacteria > Rhodobacterales > Roseobacteraceae > Ruegeria > Ruegeria sp. J8. The sequence continues at coordinate 334,263 of NZ_JBQFMR010000006.1, read as the reverse complement.
GGCGGACCACGGCACCACCGATGCGCCGGGCTATTTGGAGAGTGTTGGCATCAAAACTGGCCTTGTTGCTCCGGACACATGGGACCCGACAAAACAGATAGCCAGGCTTAAGGAGCGGTTTGGGATCACCGGGAAATTGCTTGAGGGTTATAATCACCCCTATCTCAATATCGCCCCCGAAGTATTGGCTCGCCGTGATATTGATTTACCCACGCTGGAGTCAGCTATTGCAGAAGAGCTTCTATCCTTTCCCGATGTGGCATTCGCCGTCCCCAGTACGGCTATCGAAGCAAACCTCCTGCCCGATACCGACATCATGCGCCTGATCCGCAACAACTATCATCCGACCCGATCCGGGAACATATACGTAGTCTTCAAACCCGGCTGGTTCATCGCAGACTTCGATGGTCTGTCCGTCACATCTACCCACGGGTCACCGTGGCGCGGTGACACACATGTGCCGATCATCTTTGCTGGACCGAACTTAAAACCGCAACGGGTCGCACGCCGTGTTTGTACGACTGCTCTCGCATCCACACTGTCTGCATTATTGAGCACGGCACGTCCTAATGGTGCGAGCGGTGAAGTGTTACAAGAAGTCTTGGATTAGACCGCTGTAAAGCGCGAGTCCTGATATTGAAGCAAGCTAGGCAAAACCGCGACGGCATCGTCCACAACGCGATCCTCATATTCGTTGATTCTTGGCGACTACGGAAACCGCCCAACGCAGCACTCTTTAGCGTACACAAATGCGGAGCAGACCTTCACGGAACATATCGTTCCGGCTTCGGAGACTGAATACTCTCCAAATACTCAGCAATATCGATAAGTCTGGAAGGAATACGCGTAACCAAACCATTCCCCGTATCGAATTCGACAGTAGGGCCGTCGTTCAACTCGGTGATTATAGGCATGTCATCGCGAGGTTCTTGAGCTTTCAAATATCCGTCCAAGATCGACATGACCTCCAACATAGGCCACACACCCCCTCTGCGTTCGGAAATCTTTGTTAAATCAGCAGGCTCTGTTTTCAAATCAGCTGCGTCAGGTCCTTTTCCATTTGCATCGATTCCGTGACATCTGGCGCAATGCTCAACAAAGAGGTCTTTGCCAAGGTCCGAAAACTCATCGGCCGCAGATATCGTCGCAACCGAAGAAATGCCCATGCTTGCAACGATCATAAAGTACCTCATAAGCCGGAGGTCCTTTGCTAAACGAGAGTTCACTACAACAAAAATGGACCGACATCTTCCCCCGGTCAACGTCGGTCCTTTAACACATAACGTTCGCTACTCGCTTCGAGCCGCAAGCAGCCAGCTATGCTCACCGCAAAGAACAGCAGCACCGAGACCTGTACTACCGCCTTGGTGATTTTGCGAGCACGGTAGATACGGTGCGCGTATTTCTACTTCTTGTGATCGCGATTGCGCCCAGCACTAAGGCACATGCAAAAGCTTGAGGTAAAGAGATGGCTTCGCCAAAAGCAAGATATCCCACGGCAAACATTGTGGGCAATTCGATGCTTCCGACGACCGCAGTTTGGGAAGCCCCAATAACAGGTGAGCATATTGTGTAGATTAGCTGGGGCACGAAAGCGGTAACCAGACCAATACCAACAATGAAAAGCCAATCGGATTGTTCCCTTGGGAGAAGCTCTCCAACCTCAGCACCAAGGATGAGCGGTGCGAGGCCCAGTACAGACCCCAGAGAAACTGACGCGATACGTGCCAACGGCGTAATCCGTGACAACCTATGTACCAGGACACAAATTCCGAAGCCAAACCCAAATGGGGCGGCAAGGGATAGCAGCAGCGTTGGTAGGTATTCCGCAGCCACTGACGCAGGCGAGCCAGCAATGACAGCTGCAACCACAATCAGACCAGCGGCCAACATGGCGCGTCGCGTGGGTGCATCGGGCAACCGTTGGTTGGGAGACCTTTAGCTTTCTGGAGGCCGCAAGCGTCGACCCTTCTCTGAAGACAGAGAGGAACACACGAATACCTTGCTCGCATTGACGCGAGGCCGTTGAACAGCAGGTTTGTTGCGCTCTACGAAACTGCACAGTCTAGGGCGAATGTCCGGTTTGGGCTGCAAACAGTCATAGGCGCGGGAAGCAGCGAAGGTCGAATGCGAGCCCAAAGTAACCGATGCTGTGTTCTGCACGAATGTCAGTACTGCGCAGACAGCGGACTTTGCAAAGTCTTGGGTACAGATCGTAATAGAAGTCTCTTTTCTCAGAACTCTGGGCCTGAGCATCGCTGGCTGGGGATTAGAAGCGCGAACAACGGATTCAGTTTCAAGGTTCAAATCCATCTCAGCGGATCGCCCAGAGACTGTTGATCTTCCCCGCGTTCAGAGCGGAGCGACCAGGTAGAATGATGCGGCGCGAGTGACGCCAATTTATTTCCTACCAACCCGGCGCGGGCAGGGATTGGCTCAAGGCAGTTCCAGGAAGGGTCAAGATAGGCGCAGAATACAAATGGCTGAACAGAGTTCTGGACTGTGACATAGATGATCTTCGCCGAGGTTGGGTGTGGGTGAACTAGTAGTTGAAACGCAAACCCAAGCCGGCACCTTTATCGTAGGGGCGGTCGGAACCTATACCGATTAGGAAATCAGCATAAATTGCGATGCCAGGACTGAGGTTCTTGCCAATCTGGAACTCAGCGGTCGCTGGCCAAGCATCGTTCTCCCAGTCATATGGTGCTTTGATGTCAGCCTTGGCCCAGTACCCATCGCCAAACGGTTGTAGCGCAATCAACCGCATCGCAGTTTGGTTTATGTCCGTCGGGCCATTGTATGAAGCAAAATGCTGGAGCAGTGGGATCAGCGTCAGCCCTGATTTTGTGTTTGCAAAGGCGAACCCGCCAAAAGGCGCAATTTGATCGGACCCGGTTCCGATCCCTTTTTCCGGGTCGCCAAAGTCCAGAATCCACTCCAGACCAATGGCCGACTTGATGGCCCACGTTTCGTTGAGCGGTCTCTGAGAGGGAAAATAGATCGCTTTGAGGCTCAATTTCTCGAAGTCAGTGAACCGAGTTCCAGTCATATCCGTTGAGTTGTAGTGCAACTCATATTTCAGTTTCAGATCAGGCCGCAGCATGTATGCGCCATCTATAAAGGCGTCCTGCTTGTCAGCACCGTTGCCCAAATCAAAATACTGATACCGGATGTCCGTGTTATTAACTGCGGCCAAAGGGTTTGAAGCGTTTTCATCGGCAATTGCTGGGGTCGAGACAATGCCAGTTGCCACTACAAGTACAAGCGCTTGGAATTTCATATTGTTTCCAGAAACTTTGTTGTGGGTGTCGAGCCCCACATCAAGCACATCATTTGTTGATGCGGGGCTTGCAGTACTTTTTTGTTTTAGTCGGGCTGAATGTCCCGCTTGGCTACAAAGGCATCCACCGCTGCGACGGTTTCAGGACGAAGGTTCACGATACCTTCATAGGGACGTCCAGTCGCGGCCGGTTGATCGGGGTACATTTCCTTGAATTTCAGGTGGCGGGCAATAATGCGGTTAAACTCGTGTCCAGCCCATGCTCCGATCTCGGTCGATACGCTCTGTTCTTCGCGGGGGTCGCGGAACAGGTTGTAGAACTTGGCCACGATAGCATTTTCACCTTTGGCCGGAACTTTGAGTTTGATGTGTTCCTTTACCACCTCTTTCAGCGAATTGATCGAGTAGATCAGTACATGATCCCTGCGCCCATGCGTATCGCCAATAAACATCAGGGACGTCTGATCGACACCGTCAATGATCCGGTCGCGGGGGATGGCATCCATCGCTCCGCCGATACGCGCAATTGACGTGAACAAATCAGAGATATGAATAATGTCAGATACAATCGAGTCTCCCTCGATCAAGCCGGGCAGGCGGGCAAACGCGTCTACCCGAACGCCTCCTTCAGACGTATCGGCCTTGCCGCCGCGGAAGACCAGCGGCGAAAACCCACTGCCGGGGGCATATTTGGTGAAGTGACCGTTGTCGCCCATCAAAACGATCAGGGTATTGTCCCTAAGCCCCAGCGCATCGACTTCGTTCAGAATGACCCCGATCCATTCATCCAGCTCTTCCATGCTTTCAACGAATGTACCGCCGTTGGGTGTCGTGAACGCCGCTCTCGTCGTGCGCGTTGTCGACAGAGGGACAAGCGGCCAGTATTGCAGGAAGAACGGTTCATCCCGTTCTGCTAGCAGGCGCAACTGTTCCATCGCCTGTGCCTGATAGCGGATGTTCATTTCATTATATTTGTCCTGGGTCCATTTCTCACCCGGTTCCATATGGACTTCGCGGACCTCCCCGCCAATAACAGCTTCGAGGCCGGTAATCATGTGTCCCGGATCAGGGCGAAACCAATCATCCAGCGTGTATTTGGAGTTGTAGTTGTCTTCCCCTATGGCCATGGTGATTTCTTCCTTGGCTGCATCTTCGTTGAAGATGGCCAACTGGCCCTGCTGATGGATGGGGAACGCGGCGTAGTCAAAGCCCTGATAAGTAGGCCAGGATTCCTGAATGTCGCCCATGTGCCATTTGCCAACATGCGAGGTGTTGTAGCCTACGGATTTCAGAACTTCGGCAATTGTGACTTCTTCATCGGCAAGGCCAAAACCTGAAATATCGACGGCGGTATCGCCCATCCCATTGCGATACGGCTGGCGACCCGTCATGAAGGCGACCCGCGACGGTGTGCAGGACGGCTCGGTATACATGCGCGCAAACCGCATGCTTTCCTCTGCGAGCGCGTTGATATTGGGCGTCGAATACCCGCGTATCGCGTTCATCTCGGGCATACCCATGTCGCCAAAACCCATATCGTCAATAAGGATGTAGAAGATGTTTGGAGGGTTCCCTCCGTTTTTCTCACGAAAATCGGCCAGCAGTTGGTCAACCTGTGCGTCGTTCTCGACCCAAACGGCTTCGTTTTGCTGCTTCAGGACATAGTATTCCGCATCATGCACGATATTGCTGTCCTGAGCTGCCGCCGTGATAGCGGAGCCGGTAAAGACCAACGCTGAGAGGAACAGTTTTGATTTCATGAGATACCCCTGTTTCATGATTTACTTGTTTTCAGACCTTCAAGGATCAGATGATGGCAAAAGGTTGAAAGGGAGAGTTCGCTGTCTTCAGCCTGGGAGCGCAACAACTCTTTTTCGCTTTTGGTTAGCAGCGTTACGACGCGTTCGGTGCGCGCAGTATCGTCAGGCAACGATGGGCGTCCGAACCTCTTCCCTCTCGATTTGTCTGCTTTGTCTTGCAATTGTCCAAGCCTACATATTCGAATAACATTTCATGAAAACTACCTGCGGGGCGGAATGGACGACATCAAAAAACGATCAGCCCCAAAAAAAACCTGCGCCCCAAACACACTTTTTTTGCAGGACCCTTCGCAATTCCGCGAGCTGTCCCAATGGGATGTCGAGCTACGCCAAATTGAAGAGGGAACTATGAACTCTTCGGTATCCGTTTGGGCAGGTCTTGACCTTCAAATGATTGATTTGTCGTTTGATAAGGCTGTGTACCAAACCGGTGTTTCTCGCCCTGACATTCTAGCGTTTGGCTTACCAGACAAAGGGAGTGTACGGACTTGGCTTAACGGCTCACCCTCAGACACCGCTCTGATGAATTTTGGTAGCGGAGACCCTTTTGAAGGCATGAGCAATTCAACGCTCACAGGCCTGACCTTTGGCATCGACATCCGAAGGGCTCAACGGATCGCCGACGATTGCGGTCTTGATATCAGCACCGTGCGAAATGACGCTTTAAGATCTTTCGTTAGCGACGCTGGCAAGCTTCATTCCTTAGTCAAAAACAAAGCGCGCTTTCTAATTGGATCAGCGGCCGGACCAAGCTCTGATAGCGAAGAGAGTGATATGATCTTAGAGCTTCTGGAAATGCTGGTGGTAGGCGAAAAATGGGGTGATCGGCGAAACAGTAAAAATAGAACCCGTTTAGCACAACAAGCCGTTGAGTTCATGCGGGCCCATTTGATGGATAACGTTTCAATCGGTGAAGTATGTGCAGATATTCAGGTATCTGCATGCACTCTTCGTCGCGCGTTTCAGGACACATATGGAGTGAGCCCCAAGCAGTTTTATCTAAGAGTCCGTCTCGGTGCTGTGCGCCATGAACTGGTATCCTGCTCGCCAAAGGAGAGTATATCGGACATCGCAAACGCTTACGGATTTTGGCACATGGGTCAGTTCGCGCGAGACTATAGAGCACTCTTTGGACAACTGCCGACACAAACGTTGTCAGGCAAAATGAACTGAAACAGAGCTCGGCAACAGTCTTTGGCGCAAAGTTTGTGTTAAGCAATTGTAGTTGCGGAGCCACTGTCAGAGTTCAGTGGCTAGCGACGCTGAGACCTTGGCAGTACGCGGCCTAACTTGTCCGCAACACGAGAATTGCAAAGTCGGATTTTGTAGGTCCGCTTCGGGCTGCAAACAGTCATAGGCGCGGGAAGCAGCGAAGGTCGAATGCGAGCCCAAACTGCTGAATGCTGTACTGCACACAATTGTCCGCTGTAATTTGGTCGCCAAAGCGCGTTGCTGGATTTTTCTTCCCATCAAGCTTGCTGATGCTACGAATAAGTTATGACAAATTTTTCGAATGAATTTTTTGGCCAGCCAGAACAGCAGGACCTGCAACGCAGAGCGGACCGTATTTGGACCTTGGTCAAGAATGACCCGACTTATTCCTGCCATGGCCGCGCGGTGGGCCTTAGCGCGGAGAACGACATCGATTTGGTGAAGCAAATTGCGATGACTCGACTACAGGGCGTTTGCATGGCCGAAGGAACTCCTGTCGAAGTTGCCGATCGTAGGCGTGAAGGGCTTGAACAGCACGGTCTGAAAACGGATCAGTTCGTTGACTGGCAAGGGGGCGCAGCATCGCTTGAAGCCGCGGCCATGATTTTGGCGTCGCGCAAGTTACCCGATGATCTCGAACTCGTGCATGTAGATGCGCAAACGCCAGGTGATGACTTGGCAAAATTGGATACGCTCACACAGGCATGCGGAGTCCTGCTTCCGATGGGCGCGTTCATCCGCGGGCTGAGACGCCCGAGCGTGTGTTTGTTGGCACGTGACCGAAAGGGGAAAGTCGTCGCGGCAACAGCAGCCGTTGCGCAGTTTCATCCTGATCACCGGAATGCTGATCAGGCTTGGTGGGGTATGCTAGCGACAGATGAATCGCGGCGGGGCGAGGGGATTGCCCTGATCATGGGCGCAAATTCAATGCTTGCTATGCGTGATCTCCATGGTCTTGGGGCTTTTTTTACAGGAATCCGTGAAGGTAACGCGCCTTCTGAAGGTTTGTGCAGAAAATTGGAGATGGCGCCAACTAATGACGTGCATCTCATGGCGATAGACCCGGACGTGTTTGCAGCTGGGCGATTGACCAAATAAGTCGTGTCCTAATTGCGTCCTTGGAGTATGCGACTGCTCCAAACTGAGCGACACAAGCCGACTTCCCAGAGCTAATTCAAACGGCAGCTTTGTCCGCATCTCGGCAGTTGCACAGTCTTGTTGCGAATGTCCGGTTTGGGCTGCGACCAGCCAACCATGCTTGCCGCAAAGAATGGCCGCATCGAGCCCAAAGCGGACACCGAAAAAATGTCAGACGACGCCAAAAAGTAGCGTCGCCCGATAGTCGCGGTTGTCGCTTTATTCTACCAGTTCCAGATCACCGGGACGCCAGGTCTTGTCGAACCAAGGCTCGAGCGGGCCGTAGAGGCGCATCATCACGTTGAAGCTTTGCCCAGGCATGGTTTGCGCCCAGTTGTTCTCCCAACCTTCTGGGGCTTCTGGACCAAAATAGATGCTGGTACTCCCATCCTCATTCGGTTTTATCCCCGGTCTATTAGAGTCGATACCACCGGATTGCTGGTCAGTTTCAAGGATTGACCGAGTCTGTCCGCTATACAACATAAACGACGCAAAGTTTTTTGCGGGAACCGGCGCCGGTAGCGTTACCTTATAGGTTTTTGAGCCGTCAAGGTACTGTCCGTTGTTGTCTCGCGCTGTCATCGCATAGACAGACCCCGTCCCGACCGGTGGCGAGGTCATCGCAGGCGTTATGCCCGTTGCCATATAGAAAAAGTACGACCGATCATCGAGGATGCGCGCGCCGTCCTCAAGAAAAAGATAGCTCTGGCGTTGGAACGGTGAGTTCCATTGCCGGTCGTCATAAAAGAACACTCCTGGATCACGCGAGGCATACGTGATCGCTCGCGCCGTGGCGTTTGCGATTGCTGCTGCCTCCTTAAATATGCCCTGCATACGGGCATCGGGTTCGAAGGGCTCGCCCTTCCTGATCCCTATGGAAGCAAACGTTCCTACAATTTCCGGACTGAACGCACCAATTGGATTGTTTTCGAGCGCGACGTGGATCTCTTCAAAGAAGTCTTCGTTGTTCGCGTGAACAGTGTTGTGTTGAACACCGGAGATATTCAGGAAAGTTTCCGCGGGAGGATTGTCCGCTTCACTAAGCGGATAAATATTCAGACCCGCCTTGATCTCGGCAACAGGGCCAGCCGTATCTCCGTCTGCGTCTGGCGAGCGTCTTAGCAACAACCAGTGCTCATATGTCTTTGTGCGTAGTTCGAAGTAGCCCTCGGGCACCGGCGTTTCATCGTCGTTGTGCAAAAGTAGATACTTGCCACCTTCTCCCTTATCCGCGCCAAGCGCCCCGATATCCGTCACATAGTCAAACGCGGCGTCATCAAGCAACCCAAGCAGGCCTGCCGGAACCTCAATCACCATCGGGCCATCCGAGATATCGACATTCGAACCAATGTAGATTGTGGTTGTATTGGGCGTCAGCCAGATGGACCGCGCGTCCAGCAGGTCTTCTGCAATCACGACGTCATTGGGATTGACGCCCAAGTCTTCGTATCCCTGAAACATAGCCCGAAGCGAAGCGATCTTCATGCCATCCAGGAAAGCCGTCGTTGCTCTGATCAGATCAAGGTTGTCGAAGACTTTCTCCACCGTCTCAGGTGATGGCATACCATCGAAGAATTCCAGATCACCAAGCGTCTGGGTCTCGACCTTGTTTGGTGTAAGAACATTCTCAGGAACGTCGGCTTTGAATTCTTGGGCTGAAGAATGCGATGCGAGTACCAGGGCAGTCAGCACAGCTAACGACTTTGTTTTCATTGTTCGCTCCATTGGGAATTACTGTTTGTTTTGATCAGTTTACTTTTTCTAGATCGCCCAGCATCCATCCACTCTCCAGCCATCCTTCTTGCGGCCCATATAGACGAAACAAAAGGAAGTACGGCTCTGTGGTTGGTATCCAGTTGCTTTCCATGCCTTCCGGTGCTTCTGGTCCAAAAAAGATGTCGTAAGAACCGTCTTCATTAGCCTGCATCGCATCAGTGTCGCGCTCGGACAAACCGACAGGATCAACGTTCCGAATGAAGCTCTTGGTCTCCATCGAATAAACAATCACGGACCAGAAATCGTCGGCAGGTGTATCCGCTGGGACGTTCAGTTTATAGGTCTGATTGTGATCGTACATTTCCCCGTCGCTGTCGCGCAGGCCTGTCAGATAAAATGTACCTCCGCCCAGTTTTTTCGGCAGGTATGTAATCCAGAAATAACTGCCGCCCGCACGCGCATCCACAAGGACTTCGGTCTCAGTCTCATAGGGGAAACCAGCCTCGGGTTGACCATCCGCGAAATCCCAAATCAACCACTGGCTCCTCATCTCGCCGCTATCGTCGACCCAAAGTGGGATCATGGCTTTCCCGGGCGTCACAAAGTAGTTCTGCATCGAGGCGTACGCGAGCAACAATCCCTCGTTCATTGCCTGCATTTGAAGTTCACTTGGTTCGAAAGGCTTTCCCTTCTCGATCCCGAGATCTTTCAGAAAATTCACCATAACCTTGTCTTGTGGACGGATCGGGTTGTTTTGAACGTAATCGTTCAGGTCCTGAAAGAAGGTCTCGTTGTAGTATGGAAGCGAGTCGTACGGCACTTCTGACGCTTCGAGATAGTTGTTGGGTGGTGGATTGTCGGCCTCAGACAGGTAGTACACTTTGATCGTTTGAGCGTAGTCCGCCGCATCGGCGTCCGTTCCGCCATTCGTCAGTTTTGGCCGGAACGAAAACCCATATTCGTAGGTATCTGTTTTAAAGGGAAGGTATCCCGCCTCAGTTAATTCCTCCAGCGACATATCCCCTTCGTAGCCTGGGGGTAGCATAAGGTACTTGCCGCCGGCACCTTCATCGAAACCGTCGGGACCAACGTCCACAATCGGAACATCCCAGGCATTTACGATTGTACCGAAGTAGTTCACCTTGTCGGTGGCAGCGGGCACTTTAATGACAAGGGGGCCGGGTTCGGAGGTCATCGAAGCCCAAGCATAGGCCGTAACATCGTTGGCCGTAAGAAACCCATGTTTGGAGTCGAACGGCTTGTTGAGATAAATGATGTCATTGTAATCGCCACCGAGGTCGCGCCGAATGCCCTTGAGGAAATCGATCATACCGGCGGCAGGCATTCCCCAGATGGCCGTCTGGGTGGCACGCTGCACCATAATCTTGTACTCGATGTCCTCGACCTCGGCTGATCGTGCAAGGATGTCTCCCGTGTCGTTGAAGGACTGTGAGAAAACTGGTGAAGCAGAAATACCTGCGCTGAGCACCATTCCCAAAAAATGCATCGAAAAACCGCCGTGTAGTGGCCGAAGTATACTCATATTGCAATGCTCCCTGCTGTTTAGGGAAAGCTTGCACATCCGTTCAGCCGATGCGTATCATTTCACGACACGCGGGCGAACAAGCGGGTTGACGGATTGAACCTACCACCGATGATTTCGGCCAAGGCCTTGGGCGCGATGCCCCAGTTCGTGCTTGAGGCCGCTGGGGAAAGACGCCTGCTGCGTGCTTTTGACTCTGCCGATCTTCCTGTTCACTTCATTGAGGAAAGAGGCGGTTACATCTCGGAGCATGCCTTGGCGACCTTTGTGCACGAAGCCGCACGATCCACGGGACAACAAAACATCGGATTGTTGTGGTCACCGTATCTCACTGTCGCTGACTATGGCGCTTGGGGGAGTTACGTTCTTTCTGCTCCAACGCTGGGGGCAGCGCTAATACGAGCTTCTGCCGTCATGCCATTTCATTCGTCCACGGATCGCGCGTGGCTAGAAACTTCGGGCACAAGAGCGCGCTACTGTTATCGTTTTGGACTTCGCTCGCATTTCGCGTATCCGGACATCGGTTTCTCGGCCGTTGGGGTTTTTCTGAGCATATTCTGCGCGTATTTAGGAACCGACTGGAAACCATCGGCCGTGCTCTTGGACTTCCCGAAGGTTCCTGGATTTGTCGAGGCAGAAGACACCTACGCTTGTCCTGTAATCTGGAACGCCACCCGGCTTGGGGTTGAGTTTGAAGCATCGGCTTTGCGAGCCGAAGCCACGCCCAAAAAACTTAGCAGCGGCTCGACAACTGTCGGAGATATTTCTCGCGAACGATTGGGCGGCCCACCTCAAACACTTAGAGGACAAGTCGAGGAAGTGGTTTGGCAACAACTTCATCGGGAGGAAATGTCGATTGATGCCACCGCGCGTTCGCTCGATCTTGGCATTCGCACACTACAGCGGAAGTTAGCAGGCGAAGGGGTTCGTTTTCGCGAAATCGTCAACGATGTCAGGGTAGCAAGGGCCGAGGAACTCCTCACAGATACGCGCGAGACAGTCTCCAGCATCTCCTCCATGCTAGGATATGAAACCGCAAATAATTTCAGCCGCGCATTTAGGAAGGTGACGGGACTGACGCCCTCTGACTATCGCAAGATGAACTCCGGTCATACTTGAATGGTCGTCTGCAAAATCAAGCCGTTGGCGTCTGCATTGCTCACAAATTTAAGTTAAGGTTGGATGCGACGAGTAACCGCGTCCAGCCCGAGTAGGGCAGGAAGCTAACCTAGTTCGATCACTTTTTATGTTTTCTTTTAGGATCAAGAAACAGTGTGCGTTGGAACAATGACAAAGTTACAGAGTATTTGCTTGCGGAGGTGGTTTTATCAGATGCCCCGCGTCGATTACCCTGGGATAGGTTCAACGCGGGGCTGTAGGAAAGTGCTAGGTACTCAAATGATGCCCGCACTCACTACGGGAAACATTCTGATATTTCGATGCTTGCTCTGTTTATGTATCCAACTTGGATATTTGATAGGTCCAACTGCTTAAAAAGTCGGAGCATGCAATGCGCACACCCCTCGAGATGGAGAGCTTTGGTCGCGAGTTTCCCGAGCACCTTCTTAGAATTGTTTGGTTGCTTATGTTGGTTGACACTTTTTTGGAGCTATTCCAAACAATCACTCAAAAAGCATCCACGAGATGGAAAATACTTCTGCAAATGCAGCGACGAGCTTTTGTAGTGCTGTTTTGGGCGCAGCCCCTAGTCATTTCCAGACACGAACCAATGAAATTGGCGAAAAAACCCACGGTCGTTCATGGGATGGGAGACGACCGTGGGTAGCAGTTAGGGGTATGATAGGTACGAAGCCATCATGAGTTTGGATCAAAACTCTTACAAAAGATTTGTATTTTGAAAGAAGAGCTTGCGAGCTATTCAGGCTATAGGTGTTCACCGACGTTCCGCAGTGCTTTTCCAGCAGTTGTTTGCAGAAAACGCTTTCACACGTTGAAATAAGTTCACATCGAAATATTTGCTTTTGTCGCGTTGTGGGTAGCTTCGCGACGCATCGTCTTATTGGGAGGAATACATGAAATATGCTGCCATTTTTGCCGCCGTGGCAATCTCCGCCTATGCAACTGTCGCCGCTGCCAAAGACCCGGTTCCGGCAAGTAGCGATAACTTCGAGATTTACAGTGAGGTTGAAGGCTGGACGGTTTATGCTGACAACGACTCTGGTACATGCCTGATAGAAAAAGTCTTCGAGAGCGGGAACGTCATGCAAATGGGTCTAACCAAAAACCAAAAACACGGTTACTTGGGAGTATTCACGCAAGCTGACATCGACATCAAAAACCGTCAAAAAATAGAAATAGCAATTGACGACTTCGTGTATGAAGGTCGTGCAAAAGGCATAAAAAGCAAGAAGCTAGCGGATAACTACTCAGGTGGCTATATCGTTGTAAAGGACGCAAATATGGCGACTGCCGTGGCCGAAGGTCAGACCTTGATCGCATTTCCAAAGAAGTCTGCAAATTTCATTGTGGACCTAACCGGTACGAAGAAGGCTATGGAAGAAGGTCGTAAATGCAACCTAGCACTTGCCAGCTAGCTTAGGCCGTTGCTCAATCTCAAAGAAAGTTGAGTTGCCTTTTTGTCAAACCATTAGTGGCCCCGCAGTTTGCGGGGTTACTTGTTAGTAATTTTTTGTCTTTTCGCCTCAAGCATCAAGCTTATGGTTAGCCAGCCAAAACTGGTGCGGGCGTTGTCTGGAAAGCAACGAATTTTGGTTTATCCGAGTGAGTGGCAAGATCGAGTGCGATACTCAAACAAGGCAACGCGGTCTATTATTGCCCGTGTCTGCTTTGACCGAAACTCTGCCGTTCAGCAGATTTCAAAGAACGTCCAGCGCCGTTCAATGCAGACGTTCAGGCGAAATTTCTCGGAATGACCACCAACAATGACCGCTATCCGTTCCTAAGCCGTCATCTGACTTAACGACTCAGATGACTGACTTGAGCCCATACCTACCAAATGCTGCACACTGCACGAATGGTCACTTTCGAGCCGACCTACGCCCGAATCTCTTCACGCATAAACTCCACAAAGGCCCTTACACGCGGCTTTCGAAAGGCCGAAGGTAACTGCACGCTTTGGATCGGCAAAGCGCGGGAATGGAACTCCGGAAAGAGTTGCACAAGACGTCCGGTTTCAAGGTCGTCCCCCAAAAACACATCTGGGCATATGAAGATGCCGCTCCCGGCACGCGTCGGTACGAGGCAGGCGGGAGGACTGTTTGCCAGAAATGGGCCAGAGACAGGCACCTGCACGGTTTGCCCTTCGATCTGGAATGGCCAGCGGTTTGGATCGGGGTTGTTCGCATCTCGAATGCAAATGTGGTCCGAGAGTTCCGCAGGATGTGAAGGTGCGCCATGTTCTTCAAGGTAGGAAGGAGTCGCGACGACTTTCATATGCGTTTCACCGAGCTTGCGAACGACCAAACTGGAGTCACTGAGCGCGCCGATCCGTATTGCGATATCGAAACCGCCCTTGGCCAGATCGGCATAATGATCCGACAAGTCCAATTCGACTGTGACGTCCGGGTGTTGCTCTACGAAACGGCTTGCTGCTTTAGCCACCGCCGTGTCGCCATAGGTAAGGGGCGCAGCCACACGAACGATGCCCTTCAAGCCCTCTGAAGCGTCAAACTCAGTCTCCAACTGCTCCAATTCAGCCAGCACCCGTCGCGCTCCTTCCAGATATCGCTCCCCCTCGTGGGTCAACGACATAGACCTGGTGGTGCGATGGAGAAGATTCAGCCCAACCATGTTTTCGAGCTGGGCCACACGTTTGCTGACCAGCTTGTTTGAAATGCCAAGCCGTTGTCCGGCGGCGGCAAAAGAACCGGATTCCACAACAGCCACGAAGCTCTGCATCCCGTCGATCCGGTCCATATCATTGTCTCCATTTGCGCGATACACACTCGCTCTTATCGCCATTTCATGGAGAAAAGACCATCGCTAAGTTCCTCTCAAGCTGAATCGCAGGAGAAAAGAACATGGCAACGTCAGACGCCCCCATCTCAATAGGTCAGGTCGCCCTGACGGTGCGCGATCTGGATAAGACCGCCACCTTCTATGAAGACGTGATTGGCCTCGGCCTGATCGAACGCAACGGTGAAAGCGCCTTCCTCGGCACCGAGGCCGGAACGCTGATCGAGTTGCGCCAGGACCGAAACGCTAGACCCTTTCCTAAAGAGGCGGGGCTGTTTCACACCGCATTTCTGTTGCCGTCCAAACAAGACCTCGGCGCATGGCTGATCTACGCGGATGAGCGTGGTGTTCGCCTGGATGGCGCATCCCACCACGGTGTCAGCGAGGCGCTGTATCTGAACGATCCCGAAGGAAACGGCATCGAAATCTATCGTGATCTGCCTCGCGAAGCGTGGAAACGCCAAGGCGATACCATCCACATGACAACGCACCCGCTCGACCTGAAATCACTAACGGTAGATGCCACACAGTGGCAATGCGCACCGCCAGGCACAGTCATCGGACACGTTCATTTACGTGTCGGTGATGTCGGCAAGGCAGCCAAGTTCGTTACTGACGAGCTGAGTATGGTTCAGACATTTGAGCTGCCCTCAGCCCGCTGGTTCGGGTCCGGTGGCTACCATCACCATCTTGCGGCGAATGCTTGGCAATCAAAGGGGGCAGGCTCGCGCTCTGCTGGGGCCACTGGTCTCACAAGTGTTGAACTGTTGGCTGACCCGGCAAATCTCACGCCCGGCCACAAGGTCGATCCGTGGGGCACAGAATTCACAATCACCTCGGCGCAAGCCGGCGCCGCGCGAATGTCGTCAAATCAAACCAAGAGAGGACTACAACGATGACACCTAAAGAACTCGTATTGGAGGCTGTAGCCGCCATTTTCGTCAACTTCGACGCAACCGCCGCCGAACAACTGCTGGCAAATGACTATATTCAGCACAACCCTGCTGTCCCCACAGGTGCCGCCCCGATCCTCGGGTTAATCCCCGGTCTCAAGGAAAGCGGGATCGAGGTGGACATCCACCGGGTGATCACGGAGGGCGATATGGTCGTCCTGCATACGACCTATAACAACGCCCAGGCGTTTGGTGCAGACACCTTGGTTGGCTTTGATGTCTTCCGCGTCGAGGATGGAAAGGTTGCGGAACACTGGGACAACCTGACACCGCTCACACCGCCAAACCCTTCGGGACACACTCAGACCGATGGTCCGACTGAGATAACCGATCTGGATAAGACTGCTGAGAACAAGGCGCTGGTCACAGACTTTGTGAACACTATCCTGAAGGATGGCGACGTTGACCGGATAACCGAATTCCTGTCCACGGAGACCTACATCCAGCACAACAGCAACATTGCTGACGGTCTGGACGGTTTGGGTGCGGCACTTGCAGGCATGGCCGAGCAAGGCATCCAAATGATCTACTCGGATGTCCACATTGTTGTGGCCGAGGGCAACTTTGTCTTCACCGCCTCTGAGGGTAAGTTTGCCGACGAGCCGACTGCCTTCTATGACCTATTCCGCGTCGAAGACGGCAAGATCGTTGAGCATTGGGACGTGATCGCAGAGATCCCTGCTGAAATGGCCCATGACAACGGCAAGTTCTGATCGGGTGCCAATATGAAAGCATTCCTGGTCACCCTAATGATGACGAAGCTAGGAAGTACGGCAATGGCTCAAGATGCTGGCGTAATTGAGATTGTGACAATGGATCTTGCCGCAGGGATCACAGCTCAGGAGTTCGAACCGGTCGATAGGGCCATTGAGAACGAGCACGTTAGTAAACAGCCCGGCTTCATCTCCCGGCAAGCTGCGTTCGCAGATGGCAAATGGGCGGTCGTCGTCAATTGGGAAAGCGCAGAGGCAGCGCAGGCGTCCATGGACAGCTTTGCCTCTGCCCCGGCAGCCGAGAAGTTCATGAACATGATCGACGCAACTACAATGTCGATGACCCGCTACGAAATGGCGCGGTGAGCATTCCCAAACCAACGAAAGCACCCGTGGCAATCATGGGTGCTTTGTTGTCCGATGTAATGCAGAGTTCCGGAGCTATCAGATTGTCTGGCTAGCAGAATTGGTCAGTTCATCATTCGGCTCTAGCTCTTTTCAGCGCTTGGCTTGTAGTTTTCCATAGCTCAAACCGGCTTCTTTGCGCTTCTCGGGCGCTTACAATTCTCGTATCGAATGTCCGGTTTGGGCTGGAAGCGGCCATCCGAAAACCTTCCCCGGCAATACGGCGATGGCGCGAAACAGGCAAAGAATGAGACCCGAAGATATGGAGCCTCGAACCAAGAAAGTTGAAGGTTAATGCGCCCAAAGTTTTGGGCCAAAAATGCAATTCTTTGGGCGAAATGCAAAGCTATGGGCGCACCTACACATCCCTAGAAATCCAGATTTTCCACGCTTAGCGCATTTTGCTGGATGAATTCTCGGCGCGGTTCGACTACATCGCCCATCAGTTTGGTGAACAGGTCATCCGCCTCGACCATGTCATCCACGCGGACCTGCAACAGTGTACGTGCATCCGGGTCCAGCGTGGTTTCCCACAGCTGATCAGGGTTCATTTCGCCCAGACCCTTGTAGCGCTGCAGAGACAGGCCCTTTTCGCCTTCTTCCAGAATGGCGCGCAACAGGTCCAGCGGGCCGTGGATGGCCTGCGTCCGGTCGCGGCGGATCAGGGTGGCGGGGGTGTTGTAGACCTCTTGCAGGCTTTGCGTGAAGCTGCCGGTTTTGCGCGCCTCGCCAGACCGCAGCATGGGGCCGTCCAGTGTACGGACCTCCTCGACGCCGCGCAGGATGCGGGCCAGACGAATGCCGTGATCCTGTGTGATCCGGCCCTGCCAGCCGCGTTCATATTCCAGCGCGATCAGGTCCAGACGAGCGGCCACCTTGTCCGCGACGCCTTGCAGGTCGGCATCGACCGCACCGGGCACAAAGGCACCTGCCACCGCAGCCTGTTCCAGAATGTGACGCGGGTAGTGGGTTGGGAAGGCGTCCAAAACACGTTTCAACTGACGCGCTTCATCGACCACGCGAGTCAGGTCCTGCCCGATGATTTCCTCGCCCGAGCCCAGCTTCAGCACCGCGCCCTCGACCCCTTGATTGATCAGGTAGTCATCCAGAGCCGCCTGATCCTTCAGGTAAACCTCTGATTTACCACGCGAAACCTTATAGAGCGGCGGCTGCGCGATATAAAGGTACCCACCTTCGATAAGCTCTGGCATTTGCCGGTAGAAGAAGGTCAACAGCAGAGTCCGAATATGCGCGCCGTCCACATCGGCATCCGTCATGATGACGATCTTGTGGTAGCGCAGCTTTTCGATGTTGAACTCGTCCCGACCAATGCCGGTGCCCAGCGCCATCACGAGGTTGCCAATTTCCTGAGATGACAACATCCGGTCAAACCGCGCGCGCTCGACGTTCAGGATCTTACCACGCAACGGCAGTACGGCCTGAGTGAGACGGTCCCGACCCGTCTGGGCGGAACCACCGGCCGAGTCACCCTCGACGAGGAAAACTTCAGTCTTAGACGGATCTTTCTCGGAACAGTCCTTCAGCTTACCGGCCAAATAGTTCACATCCATCGCCGTCTTGCGGCGGGTCAGTTCGCGGGCTTTGCGGGCGGCTTCACGGGCTAAAGCGGCCTCGATGATCTTGCCGACGATCCCCTTGGCCTCATTCGGGTTCTCTTCGAACCACTCGGCCAGCTTTTCGTTCATCAAGCCTTCGACCGCTGGGCGCACCTCGGACGACACCAGCTTGTCCTTGGTCTGGGATGAGAATTTCGGATCAGGTACTTTAACCGACAACACGCAGGTCAGACCTTCGCGCGCGTCATCGCCGGTGAAGCTGACCTTTTCCTTCTTCGCGATCCCGCTGGACTGCGCGTAATTGTTGATCGTCCGGGTCAAAGCACCCCGGAACCCGGCCACATGCGTGCCGCCGTCCCGCTGAGGGATGTTGTTGGTAAAAGGCAGGACCGTCTCGTGATAGCTGTCATTCCACCACATGGCGATTTCCACGCCGATGTCGTCGCGTTCACCCTTGATATAGATCGGCTCAGGCATCGCTGGTGTCTTGGACCGGTCGAGGTATTTGACGAATTCTTTAACACCGCCCTCATAGAACAGCTCGGTTTCCAGCCGTTCGGCGGGGCGCTCGTCGATCAGGATGATCCGCACGCCCGAGTTCAGGAAGGCCAGCTCACGCAAGCGCTTTTCTAGCGTATCGAACGAATATTCGAGGTTCGAGAATGTATCGGTCGAGGCCAGAAACCGCACTTCGGTCCCGGTCCGTTCACCACACTCCTGAACCACTTTCAGATGCTCTGCTGTCTCGCCACCTTCAAAGCGCGCCACATGTTCCTTGCCGTTGCGCCAGACGCGCAGCTCTAGCCAATCGGAAAGGGCGTTCACCACCGAGACACCCACGCCGTGCAGACCGCCCGACACCTTGTACGAGTTGCTGTCAAACTTACCGCCCGCGTGCAGTTGGGTCATGATGACCTCAGCGGCGGACACACCCTCTTCGGGGTGAATATCCACCGGAATCCCGCGCCCATTGTCGCTGACTGAAACACTGGAATCGGCGTGGATTTTTACGGTTACATGGTCGGCGTGACCGGCCAGCGCCTCATCAATTCCGTTGTCGACGACCTCATACACCATGTGGTGCAGACCCGAGCCATCATCCGTATCCCCGATATACATACCGGGACGTTTGCGAACAGCTTCTAAGCCTTTGAGAACTTTAATGGAATCAGCGCCGTATTCCTGTGGTGCCTG
The DNA here is from genome assembly GCF_056531925.1 of Ruegeria sp. J8. Classification (NCBI taxonomy): domain Bacteria; kingdom Pseudomonadati; phylum Pseudomonadota; class Alphaproteobacteria; order Rhodobacterales; family Roseobacteraceae; genus Ruegeria; species Ruegeria sp. J8. Next base: position 314,777 of record NZ_JBQFMR010000006.1, on the reverse strand, counting down.
TGCGTCGTCGGACATGCCGTTAGTACCTATATTATTTTGGTAACTTATACGTTTTCTGGTGGGGAATGTCACGCGCTCCCCCAAGATTTTGTGGTTTTCTCCGCCGTTTTCGGCCGATCAAAGCCGGTCCAAATCCGCCGCGATATCTGCGGCGATTTCTGCGGCATTCACATCGTTGCGTTCGGCGGACAATCGCAGGCCCAGAATGTCCGACTGATACCGTGCAGCCAGCCGATCCGGGTCGTGATCCGGCCCGATCTCTCCGGCTTGCTGGGCACGACGGAAGAGCGTGGCGAAACACTCTTTCATCTCGACCATGTGGCCACTCGCCTTGTCCGCCAACTCATGACCTTTGGCCTGCAATTCCGCATAGGTCTTGGCCAGCATACAGGCATGCGTCGGCACAGCACCCGCGTCGATCACCACATGCGGTTGCGCTTTTAGTGCCCGCAACGGACCCATCTCATCGGCCATTGCCATCAGACGCGCTACGCCGTCCTGCGCGTATCGCTCTAACGTCAGTGCGTAAAGCGCATCCTTCGACCCGAATGCGGCATAAAAACTGCCGGGTTTCAGGTTCAGCGCGCGTTCTAGATCTTTCAGCGACGTGCCGGCCCACCCCTGTCGCCAGAATATATCCCGCGCCTGCGCAATCAGCGCATCCCGGTCGTATGAGGGTTTTCTTGGCATCGCCGTCACCAATTCTTGAACGTTTGCTCAAATATATACTTGAGTGATCACTCAAGAAAGCCTAAATGTGATTCACTTCGCCAGAAACAGGAGCTTTGACATGGCAAACTTCCCCTCTCATGACCTCGAAACAGCGCCCGAAGGGTCCAAACCGCTGCTGGAAAAGTCGCAGGCCGCATTTGGGCGCCTGCCCGGCCTGCACAAGGTGATGGCCGAAAGCCCCCAGCACCTCGAAGCTTACCAGATGCTGCACCACCTGTTTCTGCAAACCGATTTCGACAATGACGAGAAAACCGTCGTATGGCAGACCATCAACGTGGAAAACGAATGCCACTACTGCGTGCCCGCCCATACCGGCATCGCCAAGATGATGAAGGTCTCGGACGAAATCACCGAGGCGCTGCGCAACGAAACCCCGCTGCCGTCCGCCAAGCTTGAGGCACTGCGCACCTTCACCCTGCAAGTGATGCAAAGCCGCGGCAACCCGAGCGAGGAACAGCTGCAAGCCTTCTTTGACGCAGGTTACTCGCACCGCGCGGTGCTGGACGTGGTGCTGGGTCTGGCTCAGAAAACCATGTCGAACTACATGAATCACATGGCGCAAACCCCGGTCGATCAGGTGATGCGCGGCTTCCTGTGGGAACGCAAGGTCAGCGAACCTGCCTAAGCGACAACCGAGGCCCCGTCGCTTTCGGTCACAACCAGCGTCTGGGCCCGGTCGCCCAATTCCACAAACAGCTCAGGCCCGGTGCCCGTCATCCAGGCCTGCGCGCCCAAGGCGCAAATCTCGTCATAGAGCGCGGCCCGCCGTCCGGCATCCAGATGGGCGGCCACCTCATCCAGCAGCACAATCGGCGGTGCACCCACCATCCCCGCCAGCGCCCGCGCATTCGACAGGATCAGCGAGACCAGCAGGGCCTTTTGCTCTCCGGTCGAGCAATCCTTGGCCGGAACGCCCTTGGCCGCGAACACACCGTACAGGTCCGATCGATGCGGCCCCACCAAGGTCCGCCCCGCCGCTAGATCGCGAAACCGGCTTTCATTCAGCGCCTCGCGCAGGTCCTCGACTGTGTCCGGCATCGCGCCTTCGGACTGAACCAGCTCCAGATCAGCGGACGGAAACGCGGTTTCGGCCTGCTCCTGCGCCGCGCGCAAGTGATCCAAGGCCGCCAGACGCGCCGCGTGGATGCGGTGCCCGGTCTCGGCCATCTGCCCTTCTAACGCGGCATACCAATGGGCATCTCGCACCTGCTCTTTCAGCAGGCGGTTGCGTTCGCGCATTGCCTTTTCATAGGTCAGTGAAGCCTCGGCATGGGCGGGATCAAAACTCAGCGCAATACGATCCAGAAACCGTCGCCGCCCCTCGGCCCCTTCGATCCACAGCCGATCCATCGACGGGATTAGCCAGACCACGCGCGCCAGCTTGCCCAGATCAATCTGACTGGCCGCCTTGTCATCAATCCGAACCTGCCGCGCAGCGCCCCCTTCGGACCATGTCTCGATCTCATAGCCTTGCCCCTGTGCGTTCAGCAGGCCTGACAGCTTCCACCCCAGCGCTTCGGGTCGTCGCGTCATCTCAGCGGCACTCGCCCTCCGCATGCCGCGACCGGGCGAAAACAACGACACCGCTTCCAGAATATTGGTCTTACCGGCCCCGTTCGGCCCATGGATCGCCACCGGCCGCCCATCCAGAGACAAACGCGCCAGCTTATGAGACCTAAAATGCGAGACCGTAAGCTCGGTCAGGGCCAATCCCATGACCCCTCCCTTCTTCTGTTCAAAAATACCTCCGCCGGAGGCATCGCGCGCCAGCGCGATCAGACGCGCATCGGCATGACAACATAAACCGCGCTTTGGTCATTACCTTCGCGCATCAAGGTTGGATCACCGGCCGAATTGAACAGGAACACTGCATTTTCACGATCCACCTGAGACGCAATCTCTAGCAGGTATTTCGCGTTGAACCCGATCTCCAGCCGCTCATCGCCATATGCCACGGCCAGTTCTTCCTCAGCCGCACCGCTATCGGGCGCATTGACCGACAAAACCAGTTTATCCGCTTCCAACTGCAACTTCACCGCGCGCGAGCGTTCGGACGAAACAGTCGCCACCCGGTCCACAGCCTGAGCGAACTCGGCGGCATCCACTTCCAACTGGCGCGTGTTGCCTTGCGGAATAACACGAGTGTAGTCTGGGAAGGTGCCGTCGATCACCTTGGAAGTCAGCGTGATATCGGGAGTAGCAAAACGCACTTTCGTCTCGCTGACCGAGACAGCGATGTCCATCTCGTCATCGTCCAGCAGCTTCCGCAGCTCACCTACGGTTTTACGCGGTACGATCACGCCGGGCATGTCTGCCGCCCCATCAGGCAAGTCCGCGTCGATGCGCGCCAGACGATGCCCATCGGTGGCCACACAGCGCAGCACCTTGCCGCCATCTGACCCATCGGCCACATGCATATAGACGCCGTTCAGATAATAGCGCGTCTCTTCCGTCGAGATTGCAAATTTCGACTTGTCGAACAGCCGCCGCAGCAGCGCCGCCGAGGCTGTAAAGTTCGATTGATATTCCGAGGACGCCATCACCGGAAAATCCTCTTTCGGCAGGGTCGCCAGCGAGAAATTCGACCGCCCCGCCTCGACCGTCAGACGCCCTGCGGCGCTGTCAGCTGTCAGCGTAACCAGCGCGCCATCGGGCAGTTTCCGCACAATTTCATGCAAGGTGGTGGCGGCCACTGTGGTCGCGCCCGCGCGTTCTACCTGCGCAGGGGCCTTGTCGACCACCTCGATATCCAGATCGGTGGCGCGGAACATGGCCTGATCACCTTCGGCCTCGATCAGCACATTGGCCAGTATCGGAATGGTGTTGCGACGCTCCACAACGGATTGGGCCTGCGAAACGGCCTTGAGAAGGGTGCCGCGTTCGATGCTGATCTTCATACCCTCAATTCCTCTGACTTGCGTGCCGATAGGGGCGGGACTGGCACGTTAGCGGTTCCACCCTGAGGCACAAGGATTTTTTATGGATTTCTGAGTCGGATTGCCCAAAGGGTCAAGGGCCACGTGGCCGCTTGGGCACAGTTCCCAATCAACCGTGGAGTTTATCGCACAAGAAAACGCCCCGGATGTGAGGCTCCGGGGCGTTTTCCTGTTTTCTGAAGATACGTCCTACGCCTCCAGAGCGCGGCGCAGCATTTCCACGTCTTCGGCGATTTGACCGTCGGTGGTCTTCAGCTCTTCGATGCGCTTCACACCATGCATAACGGTGGTGTGGTCGCGCCCGCCAAACCGACGCCCGATCTCGGGCAGCGAGCGGCTGGTCAACTGCTTGCACAGGTACATCGCCACCTGACGCGGGCGAGCATAAGACCGCAAGCGCTTGGGGCCGATGATATCCGACAGACGGATGTTGTAGTATTCGGACACTTTGCGCTGAATCTCCTCGACGGTGATCTTGCGCTCTGAGGCACGCAGCACGTCAGCCAGACAATCCTGCGTCAGTTCCATATCGATCTCGCGACCTACCAGCGAGGCAAAAGCAAACAGACGGGTCAGCGCACCTTCCAGCACCCGCACATTGGTCGAGATGCGGTGGGCCAGAAATTCCAGCACGCCATCAGCGATCTGCAGGTCGGGATAGGTGGCGCTGTAGTGCTGTACCTTGTTCTGCAAAATGCCCAGACGCAGCTCATAGTCAGTTGGATGCAGATCCACAACCAGACCACATTGCAGGCGCGATTTGACACGGTCTTCCAGATCCTTGATCTCACCCGGCGCACGGTCGGCCGAGATGATGATCTGTTTGTTCTGATCCACCAGCGCGTTGAAGGTGTGAAAGAACTCTTCCTGCGTGGAATCCTTGCCTGCGATGAACTGCACGTCATCAACCATCAGCACGTCGACCGAGCGGAACAGGTGTTTGAAATCCATCATCCGGCGTTCGCGCAGGGCCTGAACGAAACGATACATGAACTGTTCTGCTGACAGGTACAGCACGTTCAGATCAGGGCGCTTGGTCTTCAACTCCCACGCAATGGCGTGCATCAGGTGGGTTTTACCCAGACCAACACCACCATACAGAACCAGCGGGTTGAAGGTCACCGGACCGCCTTCGGACACGCGGCGCGCGGCGGCATGGGCCAATTCGTTGGGTTTGCCGACAACAAACGTATCAAAGGTAAAACGGGTATCCAGCGGAGCAGCTTGCAGGGACTCAAGCGCCTCATTTCCAACGGCGGCCTGCTGCGACAGAGGCTCATCCTGCGGGACTTCGACCGCAGGTGTAGCTTCGACCGAAGGGCGCGCAGGCGAGTTGGCCGCGACCCGAAAGGCCAGACGCTGAACGGATTCCCCGGATGTATTCATCTCATACAGAATCAGGTCGGCAAAATTCTGGCTGACGTAATTGCCCATAAAGTTCGTCGGCACCGAGAACACCGCAACGCCATCCTGAACTTCTTGGAATTGCAGAGGTTCAATCCAGGTCGTGTAATTGTTCTTGCCGATTGCCTTGAGCAAATTGTTTTGCAGTAGTCCCCATTTCTCTTGTGTCATTCAGCGCCTCACGCATCCCATTCTTTATTGGCCTGTCGGCCTTATTAATGTGTCCGGTTGCCCGGTTCTGACGCTCACTCGCAAAAGGATACCCACCCGCCGAACCCGCAAAGTTCGGCGCCTTCGTCCCAGAAAGCCTGCACAGACCAATTTCGCAGACGTTCCATAACCGGATCGCCCCGAAAACCGGGTCGTGGCTCGCAATCTCAATTTTCGACAGGGCCTAGGTTCTTGGTGCGCCAAGTCCCACAGCAGACCGGCAATCCGGTGCAACCGGTTGCCGACAATTGTTCCCTGACCATCCTGATGCCCGTCAGTCCGGTCGGTGAAACAGCCTGTCCCCCCAAGCGAGTGAATCGCTAAAACAGTGGTAGCAAGAGGGTGACGCTCGGGGCAACGAAACTCTGATATTGACTCGGGTCTGGGGGCGAAAGAATCTCTCGGTTTCGTGAGGACGCGGTATTCTGGCAACAGCAGAAAGGGCGCCGCACTGCGCGACGCCCTTTAAATAGATCAGTCTTGCTTACGTGACCTAAGGTCACCAGCGGTCACTGTGCGACTCAGCCCAGCGCTTTGACGCGGGCCGACAGCCGCGACATTTTACGCGATGCGGTGTTTTTGTGGAAAACGCCTTTGGTGACGCCGCGCATCAGTTCGGGTTGTGCTGCGCGCAGGGCAGCAGTTGCTGCGTCCTTGTCTCCGGAAGCGATCGCTTCTTCGACTTTGCGCAGGTAAGTGCGGATGCGCGAACGGCGTGCTTTGTTGATTGCAAAACGCTTTTCGTTCTGACGTGCGCGTTTCTTTGCCTGGGGCGAGTTAGCCATGTGTCTCTGACCTTTGTTCGGTACGGTTATCTAGGGTTGCGCGCCACGGAATTATCCGCACCGGATCAGAAATCACGAGTGTGAGTCGGGCCAAGCGGGCCGCACGCGCATGTATAGCGGCGCTTACTATCCAAACTGCCGGGGTTTGCCAAGCAGATTCTTGTAGCCGCATATCAGACATGAAAAAAAGGCGGGCCCTGCCCGCCTGATCCGATATGCCGCCCGCTTACTTGTCGCGGAATTGCGCGGCGCGTTTTTCAAGAAACGCAGCCATGCCCTCTTTTTGATCTTCAGTCGCAAACATCGAATGGAAGACGCGGCGTTCGAACAGCATCCCCTCGCTCAGCGTCAGTTCGTAGCTGCGGTTGACCGCCTCTTTCGCGGCCATTGCACTCAGCTGAGATTTCTCTGCGATCTTCTGTGCGGCGGCCATCGCCTCTTCTAGAAGTTTCTTGGCCGGCACCACGCGGCTGACAAGACCGGCTCGTTCTGCCTCGTCCGCGTCCATGAACCTACCGGTCAGGTTCATGTCCATCGACTTGGACTTGCCCACGAAGCGGGTCAGTCGCTGGCTGCCGCCCAAACCTGCGATCACGCCCAGATTGATCTCGGGCTGGCCGAACTTGGCGCTGTCCGCGGCGATGATGAAATCGCATAGCATCGCCAGTTCACACCCACCGCCCAACGCATAGCCTGCCACGGCTGCAATGATCGGCTTGCGGATGGCCGTCATGCGGTCGTTCAGATCCGCAAACAGATTCGTAGTGTAGACGTCGACAAAGCTCATCGTGGACATTTCCTTGATGTCCGCGCCTGCAGCAAATGCCTTGTCCGAGCCGGTGATGACGATGCAGCGCACCTTGTCATTGCTATCGGCATCTTCCAATGCCGCGCACAATTCGCCGATAAGCTGCGAATTCAGCGCGTTCAGGGCATCGGGTCTGTCCAGCTTGATAAGAGCGACGTGGTCTTCGATTTCGACGATGATCGTCTCAAAAGCCATGAGGTGTAAGCTTCCGGTTGTTCCGTTCAGATACGATTCATTATCACGCGCAAAAGCTGGATCAAGTTATCTTTGGCATTGCGCGCAATAGAAGGATGAGCGACCGGACTGGGTGATTCTCTTGATCGGCGCGCCGCAGCCTTCGGTGCGGCAGGGTTCGCCTTCGCGCCCGTAGACATCAAAGCTGTGCTGAAAATATCCAAGTTCTCCATCGGCTTGGCGGAAATCACGCAGGGACGACCCGCCAGCCTGAATGGCATCTTGCAGGACCTGCCGGATAATCGGGACCAGTGCTGCAACACGCGGCGTCGAAATTTTCCTAGCTTTGCGACGTGGCGACACTCTGCCGCGATAAAGCGCCTCGCAGACATAGATATTCCCTAATCCGGCAACGATTCCCTGATCCAGCAGTGCGGATTTGACAGGGGTGTTCTTGCCCATGAATGCATCAATCAGGTGCTGCTCGTGAAAGTCATTGCCCAAGGGTTCCGGCCCCAGAACCGAGAGCAGCTTATGCGCCTCGGCATTCGCGGTGGGCAACAGGTCCATCGCCCCGAACCGGCGCGGGTCGTTAAAGGTGACGCGCGCACCATTAGCCATGTGAAAGACCACATGGTCATGTTTTTGCGCCGCAGGATGATCACGCACGAACTGACCCAACGGATCGCCCGAGACCGTCATCCGCCCCGACATGCCCAGATGAATCAGCAAGGTCTCGCCGCTGGAAAGATCGGCCAGAATGTATTTTGACCGCCGCCGCAACCGATCTATCCGCTGCCCCGTCAGCCGCTCGGCCATACGGTCGGGAAAGGGCCAGCGCAGATCGGGACGGTTCACATCGGCGCGTTCGATCACCACCCCCTCCATCGCCGGGGTCAAACCGCGTCTTACTGTCTCGACCTCGGGCAATTCGGGCATTAGATGGCTCCTATTCCAAAGGGCCGCATTGTGCCCGCCTCTTATGGCCCTATAACAGAGGCGAAATTCGACGAACGGCAAGGCTTATGTCCGACAACAGCGACAAGACCACTCATTTCGGGTTCGAAACCGTACGCGAGGCTGAAAAGGCCGGGCGTGTGCAAGGCGTGTTCAACTCGGTTGCCTCGAAATATGACGTGATGAACGATGTCATGTCGATGGGGATCCATCGGGTCTGGAAAGACGCGATGATGGACTGGCTGGCTCCGCGCCCCGGTCAGCGCCTTCTGGATGTCGCGGGCGGTACCGGAGACATTTCCTTTCGTTTCCTCAAGCGCGCGGGGCACGGCCACGCCACCGTTCTGGACCTGACCGAGCCGATGCTGGTCGAAGGCCGCCAACGCGCCGAAGCAGATCAGATGGCCGACAGCCTGAACTGGGTGGTGGGCGACGCCATGTCCATGCCCTTCGAGGACAACACCTTCGACGTCTACACGATTTCCTTCGGCATCAGAAACGTGACCCGCCCGCAAGAGGCGCTGAACGAAGCCTACCGTGTGCTGAAACCCGGCGGCCGCCTGATGGTACTGGAGTTCAGCCAGTTGCCGAATGACGGGCTGCAAAAGCTCTATGACCTCTACAGCTTCAACGTCATCCCGCGCATGGGCAAGCTGATCGCCAATGACTACGACAGCTATCAATATCTGGTCGAATCGATCCGCAAATTCCCCGATCAGGAAACGTTTCTGGGCATGGTCCGCGCGGCCGGGTTCGAAAACGCCAAATACCGCAATCTCAGCATGGGTATCGCCGCGCTGCATTCCGGTTGGAAGATCTAAATGCGCGGCCCTCACAACATCATCCGCCTGATCCGCACAGGCGCCACGCTGGAGCGCACGGGCGCCATGAGCGTGGTGCTGGACGCGTTCGAGGCTCCGCCTGCGCTGCGCTTTGTGGCCCACGCTCTGGGCAAGCCGTTCCAATGGCTGGGCTACAAGGGCGATCCCGACATGCCCCCCGCCACCCGCGCCCTGACGGCGCTGGGTCCGGCTTATATCAAATTCGGTCAAGTGCTTTCAACCCGCCCCGACGTGGTTGGCAATGAACTGGCCGCCCAATTGCGCGTGCTGCAAGACAAACTGCCCCCATTTTCCCGCGATGAAGCTATGGCCGAAGTCGCCAAAGAACTGGGCCAACCCGTGGATGAGGTGTTTTCGGAATTCAGCGAACCCATCGCCGCGGCTTCCATCGCGCAGGTTCACAAGGCCAAGCTAACTAGTAACGGTGAGAATGTCGCCGTCAAAGTCCTGCGCCCCGGCATCGAACGCGCCTTCCGCAAGGATGTGGACGCCTTCTATTTCGCCGCCCGCATCGTGCAGCTGTTCGCCCCCGGTGCACGCCGCTTGCGCCCGATGGAGGTGATCGAACATTTCGACGGTGTCGTGCGGGGCGAACTGGACCTGCGTCTGGAAAGCGCCGCAGCCTCGGAATACGCGGCCAACACCAAAGATGATTCCGGGTTCTGGCTGCCTCCGGTGGTTTGGTCGCTCTCTGCCCGCAGGGTCATGACCCTTAGCTGGGCGGACGGTATCCCGTTGGGCGACAATGACGCCTTGGACGCCGCCAATCATAACCGTCGCGATCTGGGCGAACGCGTCCTGCGGCTTTTCCTGTTGCACGCGCTTCGTGACGGCTATTTCCATGCCGACATGCATCAAGGCAACCTCAAGGTCGCGGCCAATGGCGATATCATCGCCTATGACTACGGCATCATGGGGCATATCGACGAATATACCCGCCGGGTTTACGCGGAAATCCTCTTTGGCTTTATTCGCCGCGACTACAAACGGGTTGCCGAGGTGCATTTCGAAGCGGGCTATGTCCCCGCCAATCAAGATGTCGACGAATTCGCCCGCTCCCTGCGCGCAGTCGGAGAGCCCATCTTCGGCATGGACGCCACCCATATCTCGATGGGCCGCCTGCTGAATTACCTGTTCGAAGTCACCGAACGCTTCGGCATGGAAACCCGCACCGAACTTATCCTGCTGCAACGTACAATGGTCGTCGTCGAAGGCGTGGCCCGTTCGCTCGACCCGCAGGTCAACATCTGGGAAGTCGCCCGCCCCGTGGTCGAGGACTACATCAAGAAATCCATCGGCCCCCGTGCCGCCCTGCGCGATTTCAGCAAAACTGCACTGGTCCTTGCCCGTTTCGGCCCTCGTTTGCCTGCGCTGGTCGAAAACGCGCTAATCGCCCAAACCCAAAAAGACGACCCCAAGTCTGCTCGCTTCTGGTCCGCGGCGCTTCCTGCAACGATCGGAGCCGCCGCAGGCGCAGCCATCGTGCTGATCCTTTCAGCGCTCAGCTAAAACCGATCCGCCCTTCATCTGGCTGAAAATATCCTCGGGGGGATTCGCGCCCAAAGGCGCGAAGGGGGGCAGACAGAGCCCCCCGACACGGTCTCAGATCAGAGCAGTTCGAAGGCAATGGCGATACCCTGACCGCCGCCAATACACATGGTTACCAGACCTTTGGACCCGCCAATCCGTTCCAACTCATACAGCGCTTTCAACGTGATGATCGCCCCGGTTGCTCCCACCGGGTGGCCCAGCGCAATCGCGCCGCCGTTCGGGTTCACCTTGGTCGCGTCCAGACCCAGTTCCTTGTTCACCGCCAGCGCCTGCGAGGCGAAGGCTTCGTTGCTTTCGATCACATCGAAATCTTCGATCGACAGACCCGTTCGGGCCAACAGGTTCTGTACCGCAGGCACCGGACCAATACCCATCACCTCAGGGCGCACACCGGCGTGGCCATAGCCTAGAATACGCGCCTTGGGCTTCAGACCCGCCTTTTCAGCCGCATCAGCCGTGGCCAGAACCATCGCCGCCGCACCGTCGTTGATGCCCGACGCATTGCCCGCCGTCACCCGACCATCCTTCTTGAACGCCGGGCGCAGACCTGCCAGCGCCTCGATTGAGGTCGTCTTGGGATGCTCGTCGACCACGAAATCGACCATGTCGCGCTTGACTTTGACCTGAACCGGCGTGATCTGGCTCTGGAAGTACCCAGCCTCAATCGCCGCAGCAGCACGGGTCTGGCTGGTCAAGGCGAACTCATCCATCTGCTCGCGCGTGACCTGGTGCTCATCCGCGACGTTCTCAGCCGTGACACCCATATGACCAGTGCCAAACGGACAATTCAGCGCACCCAGCATCATGTCCAGCGACTTGATATCGCCCATTTTTGCACCCCAGCGCGCCTGCTGTAGGATATAGGGGCTGCGCGACATGCTTTCGGCACCACCGGCCACAGCAAAATCTGCATCACCCAACATCAGCGACTGCACTGCCGACACAATCGCCTGCGCACCCGAACCGCATAGTCGGTTCACGTTCATCGCAGGCGTTTCGACCGGAATTCCCGCCTGTTTGGCAGCGGCCCGAGACAGATACATATCACGGGGTTCTGTGTTGATCACATGGCCGAACACAACATTGCCGACCTGACCACCTTCGACGCCCGACTTCTCCATCGCGGCCTCAGTCACAACGGTCGCCAGATCAATAGGCGCGGTCGAGGCCAGTGCCCCGCCAAACGTACCAACCGCGGTGCGGGCACCATCCAGAATAACGATGTCTTTCATATCTCATCTCCTCTTGGGTCTGGCGGCACTATTACGTCCTGCAGCGTAGCTGTCCTATACGACGTACCGTCACAAGCAGAATTGACATCGCTCCTCCAAAGGCGCATGAGTTTCCGTAATGACGGAAACCACAGACGATATCCTGACACGCCTGCCTGCCCGCCTGAAAGAAGCGCGCCGCGCCAAAGGCCTGTCGCTTGAGGCCGTCGCCAACCTCAGTGGCGTGTCCCGCTCCATGGTCAGCCAGATCGAACGCGGGGAAAGCAGCCCCACCATTGCGACATTGTGGAACCTGACACGTGCGCTGAATGTAGACTTTGCCGGGCTTTTGGATGAAGAGGTTCAGGGCGACACAATTGAAGTACTGAAACAGTCGGATGTGCCCAGTATCGACAATATGGGGTATGGCTGTCGGATCGGCATCCTCTCCCCGCCAGAAGATGCCGGTGGGCACGAAGTGTACGATATCTGGTTCGAGCCGGACGGAAAACTGATCAGCCAACCGCATGCAAAAGGCTCTCGTGAACATTTGACTGTTTTGATGGGATCGGTCGAGATTGAATCAGGCACCGCAACTGAGGTTCTGCATCAAGGCGACACAGGGCGGTATGCAGCGGATGTTGCGCACTCGATCATTGCACATAATGGACCGGCACGCGTTTTTCTAATTGTGAAAACTGGTCTATAGGATCGACCGGCCGCCTGAACAGGCGGCCAGTCCGGATTGATAAATTATTACTCGTCGGGTAGGTCGTTTGCGCCGCGGGTTCCTCCACGGTTGGACACCTGGCCGTCTGTACCGGTAATGCTGCTGAGGCTGCTTCCAATATTGCCCCAGCCTCCATTTCCGCCGCCGCTCACCGCCGAAGCAGTGCCTTTGCCTTTGCTTCCAAAGTCCCGACCGAGCGTGGCCGCGCCACCTGAAACAGCCCCGGCCATGGACTGAGCAAGCCCACTGTTACCACCACCGGTATTGCCTTTGCCAGGCCCCGCGAAAGCCGCTGTTGCACCAAACATCAGAGCCAGCGCCGCGGCTGTTGAAATCTTAATCATATCGTTTCCCTCCCAGTTGATATGCAAAAGAATACGCGGCGTGGAGAAAAGTGGATCACATTGAGTTCAGCAAAAAGTTATCACTTAAAGTTTCCCTTAATCCGTAATGTAAGAAAATTTTCCGTAATACTGCAATTCTTCTATTTCGGAAATATATCCGCTATGCTAGACACCGGGGAGCTATGGAGGCCCAGATGGCAAATGCATTCCTATCACACATCACGGACACGCTTTCGCAGATCGAATCCGAGGGTTTGTATAAACGCGAACGCATGATCACCTCGCCTCAGGGCGGTGAGATTACGGTGGGCGACAAACAGGTCATAAACTTGTGCGCCAATAACTATCTGGGTCTTGCCGATCACCCTGCGTTGATCGACGCCGCCGTTGGTGCGATGGGCCCCAAAGGGTTCGGCATGGCCTCGGTCCGGTTCATCTGCGGTACACAAGACATCCACCGCGAGCTGGAACAGAAGCTGGCGCAGTTCCTGAACAAGGATGATGCGATCTTGTTTGCAGCTTGTTTCGATGCGAATGGCGGGCTGTTCGAGCCGCTACTGGGTCCTGAGGACGCCATCATCTCGGATAGTCTGAACCACGCTTCGATCATCGACGGGGTACGGCTGTGCAAGGCCAAGCGCTATCGCTACATGAACAACGATATGAACGATCTGGAGGCGTGGCTGAAACAGGCGCGCGCGGATGGGGCGCGGCATATCATGATCGCCACCGACGGCGTGTTTTCCATGGATGGCTATCTGGCCAACTTGCCAAAAATCCGTGAACTGGCCGATATGTATGACGCAATCGTCATGGTCGATGACTGCCACGCCACCGGCTTCATGGGGCCGAACGGTGCCGGCACGCCGGATCATTTCGGCGTCGATGTGGACATCCTGACGGGAACTTTGGGCAAGGCACTTGGGGGGGCAATCGGCGGCTATATCGCCGGGCCGCAGCCAGTGATCGACCTGCTGCGGCAGCGGGCGCGGCCCTATCTGTTCTCGAACTCGCTGCCGCCTTCGATCGTCGCCGCCGGGCTTGAAGCGATCCGTCTGGTCGAACAAGGCGACATGCTGCGCGCCCAACTGTTCGGCAACGCCAAATACTGGCGGGAAGGTCTGGAAAAACTGGGCTTTGACCTGCTGCCCGGCGAACACCCGATCATCCCGGTGATGCTGGGCGAGGCGACGCTGGCGCAGGACATGGCCAACAGGCTGTTTGACGAGGGCGTATATGTCTCGGGCTTTTTCTTCCCGGTCGTCCCGCGCGGACAGGCGCGGATCAGAACACAAATGAACGCGGCGCTGACCCGCGAAGAGTTGGACCGCGCCTTGGCCGCGTTTGGCAAGGTCGGCAAAGAACTAGGAGTGATTTCGTGATCCTGCCCTCTGTCATCGACGCGATTGGAAATACACCGCTTGTTGACCTGTCGCGCGTCTGTCAGCACCTAGGTCTGGAGGGCCGCATTCTGGCCAAGCTGGATTACCTGTTGCCGGGGTTCTCGAAAAAGGATCGCGCCGCAAGGTCGATCGTCGAACTGGCCCGCACGGATGGCACCCTGTCACCGGGGCAGACGGTGGTCGAGCTGACCTCGGGCAATATGGGCACCGGGCTGGCGATTGTCTGCGGAATTCTGGGGCATCCTTTTGTCGCGGTGATGAGCGCCGGAAACTCGGTCGAGCGGGCGCGGATGATGCGCGCCCTTGGGGCAGAAGTTGTGATCGTGCCGCAAGCCGAGGGCAGCAAAACCGGCGAGGTATCGGGCGCGGATTTGGCGCTGGTGGACGAGGCCGCGCAACGCATCACGGCCGAGCGTAACGCCTTCCGGGCCGATCAATTCGGCCATTCCGGCAATCCCAAATCCCACGCAACCGGCACTGGACCCGAAATCTGGGAGCAATCCGGCGGCACCGTCACGGCCTTTTGCGATTTTGCGGGCTCTGGCGGTACTCTGGCCGGGGCCGCGGCTTTTCTCGCACCGCATAGCGTGCGCTGCTACGCCGTGGAACCCGAAGGCGCGCAGGCCATCGCTGGCGAAGCCATCACCAACCCCGATCACCCAATCCAAGGCGGCGGATACGCAATGGATGATCTGGTTCACCTGAACGGCATCTCATTGGCCGGGCATCTGTCCGTGTCAGGCGACGCGGCGCGGGATGGGGCGCGGTTGCTGGCCCGGACCGAAGGCATATTCGCGGGCTACTCGGCGGGCGCGAACCTTGCCGGAGCGATCGAACTGCTGCGCGGCCCGGAAAAGGGCGGCTGCGTTGCGATTGTGATGTGTGACAGCGGGTTGAAATACCTGTCGACCGATTTGTGGGAGTAATCCGATGCGACCCAACACCATGAAAGCGCTTGAGAAATCCAAACCTGAAGAGGGCCTGTGGATGGTGCAGGCCCCGGTGCCCGAAATCGACCCGGATGAAGTTCTGATCCGCATCAACAAGACTGGCATCTGCGGCACCGACATTCATATCTGGAACTGGGATGAATGGGCCTCGGCCACAGTGCCGGTTCCGATGATCACTGGCCATGAATTCGCCGGTGAGATCGTGGAATTGGGGCGCAACGTGACCGGTTTGGCAGTCGGTCAAAGATGCTCGGGCGAGGGGCATCTGATCACTAACGACAGTCGCCAAAGCCGCGCGGGCAAGTTCCATCTGGACCCAGGCACGCGCGGAATTGGCGTGAACGAACAGGGTGCCTTTGCCCAATACCTGAAACTGCCCGCCTTTAACGTGGTGCCGCTGCCCGACGATATCCCGGATGAGATCGGGGCAATCCTCGATCCGCTGGGCAATGCCGTTCACACCGCGCTCAGCTTTGATCTGCTGGGCGAGGATGTTCTGATCACCGGCGCTGGCCCCATCGGCATAATGGCGGCAGCCGTGGCCCGCCATGCCGGTGCGCGCCATGTGGTCATCACCGATATCAACCCCGACCGCCTGAAACTGGCCGAACATGTGGTGCCAACCGTGCGCAGCGTCGATGTCTCGAATGAAGACCTGCAAGATGTTATCGCGGATCTTGGTATGACGCAGGGGTTCGATGTGGGGCTGGAAATGTCGGGCTCGCAAGCCGCGCTGGACCAGATGGTCGAGGCACTGGTGATGGGCGGCAAGATCGCCCTGCTGGGGATTCCGCCCGGCAAATCGCCCGTCGATTGGTCGCGCATCGTGTTCAAAGCGATCACCATCAAAGGCGTCTATGGCCGTGAGATGTTTGAAACCTGGTACAAGATGATCGCCATGCTGCAGAACGGTCTGGATGTCAGCCGAGTGATCACGCACCAGATGAAAGTCGACGACTTTGCCGACGGCTTCGCCGCGATGAAGTCCGGCCAATCGGGCAAGGTGGTGCTAGACTGGACCTGACACACTGGATAGTTGCAAAATGGCGCCTTAGACAGGTGCGAAATACCGCATCAAGGGGGCGTCATGAGCGACAAGACCGACAGATATCTGGAACGTGGGATCGAACCATCCCTTGTAACCGATTTCACCCAGACCCACCGCAAGAGCTATGGCGACTTCCTTCAGCTCAAGACGCTTCTGAACTTGCAAAAGACCTTTCAGGACCCGGCCCAACCCGATGAGATGCTGTTCATCATCATCCATCAGGTCAGCGAACTGTGGCTGAAATTGATGCACCACCAACTGGTCGAGGTGCGCCACTTTCTGCAACAGGACGAATTCGGCCCGGCAATGAAGAATCTGGACCGGGTGAAGGCAATCCAGCGGCAGTTGATCGCCGCGTGGGAAACCCTACTGACCATGACCCCAGTCGATTACATGACCTTCCGGCAGGCCCTTGGCAGCTCATCGGGATTCCAAAGCCATGGCTACCGTCAGATCGAGTTCATTCTGGGCAACAAGGACGCCGCGACCCTGAAAGTGCACGCCCATGACCCCGAAGTGATGGAGATGCTGACCGCCGCGCTGACCAAACCATCCCTCTATGATGAGGTTCTGTTTATGCTGGCCCGGCAGGGATTTGATGTGCCCCAGGACCTGCTGGACCGAGACTATGCGCAGCCCTATTCAGGCGATCCGCGCGTTGTGAAACTGTGGGTACAGGTCTTCCGCAACACCGCGCAGTATTGGGACCTCTATGCGCTGGCCGAAAAACTGATGGACGTTGAATCCCTGTTCCAGCGCTGGCGCTTTGACCACGTCACCGCGGTCGAGCGCGTAATCGGCAACCAACCGGGTACCGGAGGTTCCAGCGGCGTTTCATTCCTGCGCAAAGCCTTGGATTTGCGGTTCTTTCATGATCTCTACGATGTACGCACCGAATTGATGTATGCGGATCAGGAGTAGCCCATGCTGTACCGAGGTTTCACACAGGCCGAACTGGATCAGGAATATTCCCCCCGCTCGATGATTGGCGGCGACCTAACGCCTTATGTTGAAAGCTGGGCCGCGCTCAGCGCGCAGCACCGGGCGCAATTGGACTGTCATGAGAACCTCGCGTACGGTGATAGCCCCACGCAGGTGCTGGATTTCTTCCCAGCAAAAGGCACAGGCGCACCGTTGCATGTGTTCATCCACGGCGGCTATTGGCAGGCGCTAAGCCAGCGCGAGTCCGCTATGGTAGCCCCGGCGATGATCGAGGCCGAGCAATCCTTTGCCACCCTCAACTACACTCTGGCCCCCGATGCGCGGATCGGCGACATGATCGAAGAATGCCGCACCGCCCTGCTATGGCTGGCCGCAAACGCCGGTAATCTGGGGTTTGACCCTGCGCGCATCACTCTGTCTGGTCACAGCGCCGGGGCGCATCTGGCAGCGATGGTCATGGCCACCTCAGCCGACGCACTGGCCCGCGCGGGGCTGCGCGTGCGCGATGTGATCCTGATCAGCGGGGTGTACGATCTGGAGCCGATCAGCCTGACGCCCGTCAACGATCCTCTGCAACTAACCCCTGTCGAAGTGCACGACCTGTCCCCCATCCTGCACCTCCCAGCACCCGGCCCGCGCTATCGAGTAACCGTCGGCGAACGAGACACACCCGAATTCATTCGCCAAAGCCGGGACTATGCTGAACTGCTGCGCAAGGGTGGGCATTCGGTCAATTTCGATCTGCAAAAGGGCTTGCAGCATTTCGATATCATCATGCATCCGGGGACGTTTTGGGCGGCGACGAAATAGGCAAGGGCATTTTCTGCGACGCCAGTAGCGTCCGGTTCGAGCCCTTAGCGTACCTTCAATTGACAAAACTGCGCCATTCCGCAGCGAACGACTGCACAAAGCCCGTGTAGCTGTAATTTTCAAGGCCGCTAACAAGAAGGTCAAAGGTTTTTAGCCTGCAAGCATTTCTTCGACGCTTGCGTTAAATCGGTGTAGCGCGCCTTCGAAACGTCCGAATAGATGGCTTGGGTTGCCGCGCGAGGCAAAGCCGGATTGGATTTCTTCGCCCAATTCGAAATCCTCCATCAATGCTGTCACTGTGATTTTTTGGTTCTTGTCCCAATGTGCTTGCATCTCCTCCGTATCTGGCAAGGCACGTGGAACCAGCGTTGCCATTCGGACATGGGTCAAGTCATGGGCAATGGGTTCGAAATGGAACCACATAACGTGGTCCTGTTGCACTAAAAGCTGAGAGTTTGACATCAAGGTATACACCATATTGGCATCCCGTCGTATTTCCCACTTGTCTTCGGGCGTATCGCGCATATCTGGCATTGAAATCCGAGGCAGAATTGCGCGCATATGCGGACCGAACATCTGGTAGGTCAGCAGATTGTCGGGGAAATAGGGACCTATCGTGTTCTTGTGGGCGACCCGGAAGTGATAAGCTTCCATTCCACCTTCCATCAACAACTTCCAGTTTGCCTTAATGTCAATCTCTTCGATCGCGGCGATACGGTGCTGATCCAGCCCGATCCAATCCAGCTCCGCACCGATCCCCGCAAGCCAGCCATCAATATCCGGCATCTCAGCGATATCTGGGTCTGCAACGATCCAAATGAACCCATTTTTCTCGGCGCAGGGCAATCGACGCAGGCCGCGCTCAGCGCGTGGAAGGTCGGGAAAACCCTGCGCTTCTTGCGGCACCGCACGCAATTCCCCTTCGTTGGTCCAGCTCCAGGCGTGGTAGGGGCAAGTAAAGACTCGCTTGCAGCCCTTTGCCTCGCGTTCCAATTTCGCGCCGCGGTGACGGCAAACGTTAAGGAAAGCACGAACATTCCCATTTTCGTCGCGTGTCAGCAAAACAGGCAAGTCTAAAAACCGTTTGGTCAGAAAAGCACGAGGCACTTCAAGCTCCGAGCTTTGCGCGACGATAACAGGGCGCCGCGTGAAGATCATAGCCCGCTCACGCTCGAATCGTTCCGGGCTGGAGTAGCGTGAAATCGGGGAATGCGCGATCGCATCATCCAGGAAAGCCGATTTCTGATCGGCCAGTCCGATGATCTCTTTTATCAGCTCGATTTCTGTTTGTCTGTCCATCACTATGCCTCCACTTACCGTTCGGTAATCTACTTACCACTTGGTAGGCAAGAATTCCTCTGATACGTAGCGTCACAGAAGGAGAGCGTTCCATGAACAGGCAAAACGATCCTAGGGCAGGCTATTTGACGGTCGCCACAAAACAGTTTGCAACCCACGGCTATCATGGCGCAAGCCTTGCCGCTTTGGCCGGCGAAGCAGGTGTGTCAAAACAGGCCTTGTTGCATTTCTTCGGAACGAAGCAAAAGCTGTATTCCGAGGTTCTATCCGGTCTCGCCAACAGGCAATTTGCTGAAATCGAAGCGGCGAAACAGCCCGATCCAGTGATGCACCTAAAGACCTATTTTGATCGATTTCTGGCGTCCAACTTGTCGCTGCCCGACGACGCGCGGCTGACTGTTCGAGCGTTACTAGACGTTCAGGCGAATGCCAAAGTTTGGCCGATGAAGGTCTATCTGGACAGGTTGATTGAGATCGCCAGCCATACCCCGGTCGGGCAAGAAGCAAGTGAAACCGAACTGCGCGCCCGGGTATTTCAATTGATCGGAGCGGTGCAGTATTTTGCCATTTCAATGAATGCGATTGGTGGGATGTACGGCAAAACGCAGGCCGGTGAATTGACGGCTCGGTTTTCAAAACAAATCTCAGACACGGTAGACAGCTTGTTCGGGCGGTCAAACTGACGCGTGCCGAACGGAAGTGAACGTTCGGGGCTTGTCACTTTGCTTCGTTGGCTGACCGCAGGTGGGACAGTGATCAACCTGTGACATGGTTCCGGCATGTACTCGGTTTCGGATATGATCTGCAGCGCGGCGCGAGAGACCCAATTGCTTGCGAACTGCATCAATTTCTTTCTCATCGGCCTCGCAGATGTCGCCGTCTTCCAAGGCCTTTCGAAATTCACGTTCCAGGCTGGCCCGTCGGCGGTGCAACTGGTCGTTCAGGCCGCTGGCAATGATCCCTGCAGGCAACGCAGCCATGCCGATGCCAATCACGGTGATCTCAGCGCCGAAGACCTTACCGGCAACTGTCACGGGCGTCACGTCGCCATAACCAACGGTCGTCAGCGCTGCCATCGCCCACCGCATCGCCGCTGGGATAGAGCCGAATGCCTCCGGTTGCGCCTCGTGCTCTGCCAGCCAAGCACCGCTGGCCGCAAAGATCAGCATCACCATCAGGATGAAGAAACCTGCAAAGAATGCGCCAGGCCCCAGCTGGTGTATATGGAATCGACCGTCTCTAGGATAACGGCGGGCACATTCAGCGTGATTAGGGCAATCAGTGCTATCTCAAGCAACCAGGGACCGATGGCCGCCCGGTCCGGGCGCTCGAGTCACCAATATACTTTCCTTCTTAGATAGCCCGAACTTGTGACTGCCTCACTCATGTCGAAACTGCGTCCAAGCGCGCGTGAGGGGGATCGCGATTTGCGATAGCAAAGCTGTCCCCCAGATCAGATTGCCAACCAAGGAGGGGACATGTGGGACGACAAAGAAACAGATGATTGCCAGCACTATCCCGAATACACGCACATCCCATCGCCCGAAATCCGTCGCCAAACGATGTTCTATTACGTTTTGCAGCACCCACAGCATGGCGATGTAACCGGCAAGTCCGAAACAGCCAATGGCAGAATATTCTGTTGGGTATGGTTCCCAAAATCCGACTTTCACCTCGGCAGCAAGAGCCACGCCGACCATGACGCCGCAAAGCATCAAGATCAGGTGCGCAAGCCACCAGATGACCAACGTCGATACCTTTTTGTCCTTTGGTTTGGCATTGCCGACAAAGTCGAAATAGACCCAACACATCACGAACATCGAGACGCCGCCGATGACGAAGTTGACCAATACGTCCGGCGATACTTTGTAAATTCCTTTTTCGGACAGGGTAACGACCAGTTTGAAGAACCCTTCCCCCAATATGATCAACGTCAACAGAGCAAACCGCTCAGCCATATGACCAAGGCGCGGGACAAACCTCTCGAAACGCAGGACTGTTACACCGGGGATCATGTACATTGCCTGTGTAGCCACCATTGCGGCGGCAAACACCCAGTAAGCAAGAGATGTGGGCAAAAAGGCTGTAATCGCAAAGATCACCGCAAATACCGAGAAATTGCGGATTTGCGCCGAAGACATTGACTCGCCTGATGAATTGGCCCGCCGAGCGCGATAGTACAGCGCTGCGATCATGGCCCGGTTCGCTGCAAATCCTAGCGCGAAGAAAACCCAACCCTTTCCTTCAATAGCCGGGATCGCCGCTGCCATGAACATCACCGTGCAGATCATCACGGCCATAATCAGCCGGTGCCAGAAGTCGGTGCTGACGTAGATCGAGTTGAATATGCTGAGTTCGCCCCACGCGTACCAGAGCGTGATGAAGACCCCAGCAAAGACAAGAAACCCATGCAGATCGAGATGATGTGACAAGTAGTTGCCCAGCAGAAAGATCGTCACGACATGGATCAGGTCGTAGAACAGCTCGGCCCAGTGGACATGATCATGTGCGTGGTCGAGGTCCTGGTGATGTTGGGGCTTTCGCCACATGGGGTGGTCATGCAGTGCCATAAATTGGGAACTCTTCAAGATTGAAAGGCTATTGTGGCCGACATGCGGCCACTCCGACTAGGTTTTTTTCTACAAGAGGAAGGTTGTCGCGGAGACTTACGTCATGCAACCCCCGCTATGGTTTCTCGGCGGTGGCATGCCGGGCAACACCCGTCCGATCGGGGGTTTTTGCGCTGGAAGCGCCCGGTATTCACGGGTTTTACGCGGCCCTGTCGTCTTGTAGATCCAGCAAGATGCGGGCGTAGTTTTGCGCGCCCTGTGCGCCGGTCACAAGGTGACGTTGGTCGAACACCATTGCGGGCACGCCCCGAACACCTTGGCTGATCCAGAATTGCTCTTTCTGGCGCACGAGATTGGCTCGATCTTGGCTTTGCAACATGTCCAACGCATCCGCTCGGTTCAGCCCGATGCCTGCAGCCACTTCGGCCAGAACCTTTACATCAGAGACGTTTTCGCGACGTGTAAAGAACACCGAAAAGAGGGCCTGCTTCATGTCGCGGCCTTTGCCTTGCTCGGCTGCCCAGTCAATCAATTGATGCGCGCGGAAGGTATTATACATCCGCATGTCATCGGCGTAATTGAACGTGAGTCCCAGTGCCGCGCCCATCTCGGTCAGGCGGGCTCTCGCCTGGTTCGAGCCTTCCAACGTGGTCCCGTATTTCGATACCAGATGGTCGCGCAGGTTCTCTGCGCCGTCTGTCATCTGAGGGTTCAGCTCGAATGGGTGCCAGTGGATATCAAGTTCGACGCCTGTGTCGCGGGCGGCCTTGGCGAGCTGGTGGTAGCCAATCACACACTATGGACAAACAACGTCTGACACGACATCGACACGGATAGAGGGCGCAACTGGCATGGCTTAGGTTCCTTTCACGTCGCCGGAAAAACGCGCTGCGTTTTCCTTGGCAAAGGCGCTGGCATCTGCGTCAGCATCCCAGAACTGTGGGTTGGCCTTGGGGATGGTCAGCGCTCGCTGCACAGCGGGCCGGGCATCAATCCGGTCGAACCAGGCGTTCAAATGCGGAAGGTCCGACACATCCACTCGGGCCCAGACATAGGCACGCGCCCACGGGTACAGCATCATGTCGGCAATTGTGTATTCGTCCGCTGCGATCCATTCACGCCCTTCCAGACGTGTATTCATCACCTCCATCAACCGGCGGCTTTCGTCCACGTAGCGACGGATCGAGAATGGCTCTTCATGGCCATTGGGGGCGGCGATATGCTGGAAATACATTGCCTGTCCCATCATTGGTCCCACGTGGCCGACCTGAAACAGCATCCACTGCATAACCTCGGACCGCTTGACCGGGTCCGACGGCAGGAATTTTCCGTATTTCTCAGCCAGATGCCACAGAATCGCACCGGATTCGAAGATCGCGCGGCCTTCCGAACGATCCTCGATTGTCGGGATCTTTCCATTTGGGTTCAGCGCCAGATAGTCCGGCGCCTTTTGTTCCTGTTTGGAAAAATTGATATGAGTCAGGTCGTAGGGAACACCTGCCTCCTCCAAAAAAATGACCGGTTTGTAGCCGTTCATCGTGCCTGCAGTATAAAGGTGAATATCAGGCTGGGACATGTTCGACCTCGGAAAAAGTGGTTTTCAGATGCGCGTCAAATCGAGCGAAATCAGCCTCGATTTCGGGGTTCTTCATAACATCGAAGGCAGCGAATGTCGGCAGGGCCTGCATACCAAAGAACTTGGCGTTCAGATGCATGGGGCGCAGCAGATCGTCAACGCTTGCCCCGGCAAAGAACGGCTCGGTGGGGTTGTCGAATGCTTCCTTCGGCGCATTAAATGTCACCGAAAGCATGTATGTCTTGCCGTGCAGTGACCCACCCATGCCGTAATTGGCCTTTGGTGCGTTGGTGGTGCGACCGTCACCATCGCATAGGCGGCCATCCATCCCGGCTGTGTAGACCTCATCCATATATTTCTTGAAGATCCATGGGACGCCCATCCAGTTTACCGGGAACTGCATGATGACCGTATCGGCCCAAACATGCGCCTCAACCTCTGAATTTGCGTCATAGCCATCCGCAACGGTGGTCATACGTACTTCGTGGCCCATTGCGGCCAACGTGTTGCCTGCGCGTTCGACCAGGCTAGCGTTCAATTGTCCGGGGGCGAACTCATACGGCTGAGTGCCGTTCACGATCAGGATTTTGCTCATGTCCATATCCTATATGTGCACTGTATGAACCCCTTGACGAATGAGGGGGTTGAGAGCATTTGAGTATTGAGGTGAAGAAAATCAACTAGTATACTTTTTGTAACCTTGTGCATAAGGAAATGGATAGCGATGCGGGCGCGGGTAGACGAAGATGTAAAAGGGCGCAAAATTGTGACAGAGGCCTGCCAGGAGCCATGCGCAATTGAGCAGGGCATGCGGATCATCGGGGGCAAATGGACCGGGTCCATCCTATGGCACCTGAAGGATCGTCCGGTGCGTTTCAACGATCTTGCTCGGTTGCTGGGCGGGGCCAGCAAAAAGATGATTGCCGAGCGGCTGCGCCAGCTAGAGGATCAGGGGCTGGTGAGCCGACACGTGATGGATACCGCGCCGGTTTCCGTGCAGTATTCTATCACTGACCTTGGCCGCACGGCACTTGGGTTTCTCGACGAATTGCGAAAGTGGAGCGAGAAGCTGCCTAACGGCTTAAAGCGATGACTTTGGTCTGTGTTTAATGATCAGAAAGCTAGAGCTTTTTCCGACCATATACCAAACGAGGTTTTCACCAATCTGCGGATGAAGTGACAAGATTACTTGAAACAGTCTCCCAAGGGTTTGTTTTCCCGAAGAATGTAGTGCGAACAAATTTCTGCCGACCGCTCAGCGCCATTTGAACAGAACGGTGACGTAACACCTGTCCCGCAGGCCGAGAGTTTTGTTGAATTAGGTTCTGGCATCTACAGCAAACGGCTGCTTTTACGGCCGCGCCGCGGCAGCGGCTTTGCCAAGTAAGTGGCCGCAAAGGCCAGTCGATACGCATTGCGATTTCCGCTTTGTCCCGCAGTTCAGTCGTTGGAGCTTAACAAAAGCAAAAAAAGCGGCCCAATGGGACCGCTTTTGCCAATTTCTTCTGTAGCAATCGGATCAGTCCAGCGTCCGCGTGACCTCTTCGCGCTCGAAGATCTCGATCACGTCGCCTGCGCGGATGTCGTCGTAATTTTCGAACGCCATACCGCATTCCTGACCCGACTGAACCTCGGTCACTTCGTCCTTGAATCGCTTCAGCGTTTTCAGCGTGCCTTCGTGGATCACCACGTTGTCGCGCAGCAAGCGGACACCTGCGGAACGACGTGCGACACCTTCTGTAACCAGACAACCAGCAACCTTGCCGACGCCGGTGACCTTGAAGACTTCGCGGATCTCGGCGTAACCGATGAACTTCTCGCGGATCTCGGCACTCAGCAGGCCCGAAGCAGCTGCTTTCACGTCATCCACGAGGTCATAGATCACCGAGTAATAGCGGATTTCCACACCCTTCTGGTTCGCAGTGTTCCGCGCCGAGGCGTTCGCACGGACGTTGAAGCCAAAGATCGGTGCGCCGGAGGCTTCGGCCAGACCGACATCCGTCTCGGTGATTGCACCGACACCCGAATGCAGAACGCGCACGCGCACTTCTTCGTTGCCGATCTTCTCCATCGCCTGAACGATGGCTTCGGCCGAACCTTGTACGTCCGCCTTCATCAGAATCGGCAGCTCGGTGACATTTTCGTCTTCCTTGGCCTTCTGCATCAGTTGCTCAAGGGTGGTCGCGGCACCGGCGGCGGCGCGTTTGTCCTTGGCGGCTTGCTCACGATAAGCAGCAATCTCGCGGGCTTGCGCTTCGGTCTCGGTCACGTTCAGAACGTCACCGGCTTCGGGCGTGCCGTTGAGACCCAGAACCTCAACCGGAACCGAGGGGCCTGCCTCTTTGACGCGGTCGCCCTTGTCGTTGATCAGCGCACGGACCTTACCGTATTGCTCACCCACAACAAAGATATCGCCCTGACGCAGCGTACCGTTCTGAACCAGAACAGTGGCCACGGGGCCACGACCCACATCTAGCTGCGCCTCGATCACAGCACCTTGGGCGGCGCGGTCGGGGTTGGCTTTCAGCTCCAGAATCTCAGCCTGCAGCGCGATGGCTTCCAGCAATTCGTCCAGACCCTGACCGGTGATGGCGGAGACTTCGACGTCCTGAACCTCACCTGACATTTTCTCGACGATCACTTCATGCTGAAGCAGATCGGTGCGCACCTTGTCCGGATTTGCATCCGGCTTGTCGACCTTGTTGATCGCCACGATCATCGGCACTTCGGCCGCTTTAGCGTGGTTGATCGCCTCGATGGTCTGCGGCATCACCGCGTCGTCGGCGGCAACCACCAGAACCACGATATCCGTGACCTGAGCCCCGCGCGAGCGCATCGAGGTAAAGGCCGCGTGGCCCGGAGTATCCAGGAAGGTCAGCGTGGTGCCGCCATCGGTTTTCACCTGATAGGCGCCGATATGCTGGGTGATGCCCCCGGCTTCACCGGCCACAACGCGCGCGTCGCGGATCGCATCCAGCAGCGAGGTTTTACCGTGGTCAACGTGACCCATGATGGTGATGACCGGCGGACGCGGCTGCAGGTCCTCGTCCTTGTCCTCGACCTCTTTGATGACGTCTTCCACATCCGAATCGGAGACACGAGTGACCTTGTGGCCAAACTCTTCGATGATCAGTTCCGCGGTATCGGCGTCGATGGTCTGGTTTTGCGTGACCATCATGCCCATCTGCATCAGCGATTTGACAACATCAGCGACACGCTCGGCCATACGGTTGGCCAGTTCCGAAACCATGATCGCCTCGGGCAGCTGAACGTCGCGGATCACCTTTTCGCGTTCAACCGAACCACCCATGGCTTTCTGGCGCGCACGTTCCTGCTTGCGCTTCATCGCAGCCATCGAGCGTTGGCGGTTGCCTTCGCCACCGGTGGCCTGACCCAGAGTCAGTTTACCCGAGCGGCGGTTGTCATCACGGCCCTTGCCACGACCGCGCTGTTCACGCTCGCGATCCTGCTTGCGCGGAGCAGCCGCAGGTGCGGGCTTGCTGGCTGGGCTGCGCGCGGCTTTGGGCTCTTCGGGCGCGGGGGCAGCGGCGGCGCGTTTGGCGGCTTCTTCTGCCTCCTGACGCTTGCGCTCTTCTTCCTCGGCCTTGGCACGTGCCTTTTCTTCAGCCTCACGCTGTTCGCGTTCCTTGGCTTCCTGTTCCGCGCGGCGACGGGCACGTTCTTCTTCACGCGCCTTTTCAGCAGCCTCACGGGCGGCGGCCTCTTCGACCTCGCGCGCTTTGGCGGCCTGCAGCGCCTTCATCCGGCGGGCCATTTCGGCGTCGGAAATCCCGGCAGGACGGCGAGACGGATCACCCGAAGGCGTTGCACCGCCGCTCGGCTTTCCGGCACCCGGCTTGGGGACCACCACGCGTTTGCGTTTGGTTTCCACCACGACATTCTTGGTGCGTCCGTGGCTGAAACTCTGTTTCACATTTCCGGGGCGTGCCCCGCCACGAAGACCCAATGTCTTTTTGCCGTCACTATCGCTCATAAAGCTTCTTACCCTTCCGTGCGGCCCTTGCCGCCGTCATCCGTTTCGCGCAAGCCACGCAGGCGCTGCGCTTCCTCTACAACACGTTTGGCGAGTCCGCCAGAGGCCAGCGCCGCATGAATCACGGTTTGGCGCCCAAATGCCGCCCCTAATTCATCCGCAGTCAGCCATCCGACGTATTTTCCGAAGTGCGGCGTGCTGAGTTTCGACTTGCCGCGCCCCGATCCATCGCTGGCCTGAATCAGTACTTGAGCCTCTTCCCGGTCCAGCCACGTCTTGACCTTTTCATACCCGGCGACCGCGTCACCGGACTTGCGCGCCAAGCTGATCAGCTCGATCACCCGTCGCGCGACTTGCTTTTCAACCTCATCCGCCAGGTCCGTTTGCGCAGTCGCCTGCGTCTTGAACCCGCGCGAGAACAGCTTTTTGCCAACGGCCTTATCCAGCGCGGCGCGATCCGCCGCCACATAGACCCCGCGCCCCGGCAGTTTTGCCGCAACATCGGGAAAGACCTGACCCTCCGGACCCATTACAAAGCGGATCAGCCCGTATTTGGGCTGAACCTCGCCCGTGGCGATGCACTTGCGTTCGGGTCCGTCCGACCGATCCTTGTGGACGCCACCGCGACCCATTAACGCCACCCCGAGGCCCTGAGATCAGGCCTCGGCCTCCTCTTCTGCTTCGCCGTCTTCGTCCGCCTGCTCCAGCTCGGCCGGGTCAACCCAGCCCAGCATGATGCGTGCCGTCATGACCAAGTCCTGTGCCTCTTCCAGCGTCACGCCGAAAGGTTCCAGAACACCATCATCCTTGATGCGCTCGCCGTCGACCGTGGTCCAGCCACCGGCCAGTTCCCAGTCGGCGCAGGTGGCGAAGTCTTCCAGAGTCTTCACGTCATCCTTGGCCAGCGCCTCTACCATCTGGGGTGTGAGGCCTTCGAATTCAATAAGGCTGTCCTCGACGCCCAACGCACGGGCTGCGTCCAGAGCCGCCTTGGCCTGTGCTTCCAGGAATTCACGGGCCCGGGTCTGCAATTCCTGAGCGGTGCCTTCGTCAACGCCGTCGATGACCAGAAGCTCGTCCAGCTCGACATAGGCCACCTCTTCGAGGTTGGTGAAGCCTTCGGACACCAGCAGTTGGGCAAAGAACTCGTCCAGATCCAGCGTCTCCATGAACAGCTGGGTTCGGGCTTCGAATTCCTTCTGACGACGTGCCGATTCTTCGGCCTCGGTCATGATGTCGATGTCCAGGTTGGTCAGTTGGCTGGCCAGACGCACGTTCTGACCGCGACGGCCGATTGCCAGCGACAGCTGTTCTTCGGGTACGACAACTTCGATCTTGCCAGCTTCTTCATCCAGAACCACCTTGGAGACTTCCGCGGGCTGCAGGGCGTTCACAAGGAAGGTCGGCTGATCTTCGTTCCACGGGATGATGTCGATCTTTTCACCCTGCAGCTCGTTCACAACCGCCTGCACACGGCTGCCGCGCATACCAACGCAGGCACCGACAGGGTCGATCGAGCCGTCATAAGAGATCACAGCGATCTTGGCGCGCGAACCGGGGTCGCGGGCCACGGCCTTAACCTCGATGATGCCGTCATAAATC
Organism: Ruegeria sp. J8; assembly: GCF_056531925.1. Classification (NCBI taxonomy): domain Bacteria; kingdom Pseudomonadati; phylum Pseudomonadota; class Alphaproteobacteria; order Rhodobacterales; family Roseobacteraceae; genus Ruegeria; species Ruegeria sp. J8. The sequence continues at coordinate 285,899 of NZ_JBQFMR010000006.1, read as the reverse complement.
TCCGGCACCTCCATCTTGAACAGCTCGGCCATGAATTCCGGCGCGGTGCGCGACAGGAAGATCTGGTGGCCACGAACCTCGCGGCGCACTTCCTTGATGTAGGCGCGCACGCGATCATTCGGGCGATAGCTTTCGCGGCCGATCTTGTCATTGCGGCGCAGAACGGCCTCGGCACCGCCCAGATCGACGATGACATTGCCAAATTCTTCGCGCTTGACCGCACCGTTGATGATGGTGCCTGCGCGATCCTTGAACTCTTCGTACTGGCGATCACGTTCCGCTTCGCGGACCTTCTGCAGGATCACCTGCTTGGCCGATTGCGCCGCGATCCGGCCCATTTCAACCGGCGGCACTTCTTCGACGAAGACGTCACCGACCTCGGGGTTTTCCATGTACTGCTTGGCTTGTTCGACGGTGAACTCGGCCTGATAATTTTCCAGCTCTTCATCCTCAACCACGGTGCGGACGCGGGTAAAGGTCGCCTTACCTGTCTTGCGGTCGATGCTGACACGGATGTCCATCTCGGCGCCGTAGCGGCTCTTGGCGGCACGGGCGAGCGATTCTTCCATCGCTTCGACAACCAGACCGGGGTCGATCATCTTTTCGCGGGCCACGGCCTCGGCGGTCTGCAGCAGCTCCAGCTGGTTGGCTGAGGTGATTGCCATCAGTTCGTCTCCTCTTCGGACCCTTCGGTCTCAATCTCGTCGAAAGCGTTTTCGTTTAAGGATCCAGCGTCTTTGCGCTGGCGCAGCATTTCCTTGATCAGGTCATCGGTCAAAACCAGCTTGGCATCGCTCAGCCAGTCGAATTGCAGACCGATGGTGATCGTCTCATCTCCCTCGGGGATGTTGATCAGAACTTCATCCCCTTCGATCCCGGCCAGCTCACCCTTAAAGCGACGGCGGCCGTCGATCAGTTCCGCGGTTTCAATCTTCGCTTCATACCCTTCGAAATTCTCAAAATCCTTGAGACGGGTCAGAGGGCGGTCGATACCGGGGCTGGACACCTCTAGCGTATAGGCGTCCAAAATCGGATCCTCGACATCCAACGTGGCGCTGACGGCGTTGGAAATCTCAGCGCAGTCATCCACTTCGATGCCACCATCGGGCTTGTCAGCCATGATCTGCAACGTGGTGGTCTTGCCGCTCATCAGGCGGATGCGCACAAGCTCATACCCCAGATCCTCGATCACGGGGGTGATGATCTCGGCCAGTCGCCGGTCGATGGCAGCTTTGGCAATCAGGTCGTTTGTCATTCAGATCTCTACCCTGCAATCGGGCACAAAAAAACGGGCGCGCGGCCCGTCGTATTTTCCGGTGGAGCCTTGAACCAGAAGTCCAACGCGCCGCTGTTGCATCTGCATATACGCAGGCTTTCCCGAGTCTGCAACCCCCGGCGTGAAACGTGATCAGGTCAGGCCAGCCACCACCGTTCGGCGATGCGCCCGTCGTCCAGCGCGCGGCCCCCGATCTGGCGTGGCATACCCACCTGTCCGGCCACGGCCAGCGCCATGTCATCTTGGCTGGGGTGATAGCGCAGGCCGCGCTGATCCATCAGCCCATCACGATCTGGCAGCGCCGCGACATCCACGTACCCGTCGCGCAACGCCTCAGCCCGGACGCGGGCGTCAGGGATCACGATAACCTCAAGCGCGTCGGCCCAACCGGCCTGTCCGTCCTTGTAGTGTTCCGCCACCCGGCGGCCCAGAAAATTCCGCCCGTCCTCGGCCCGTTCCACCCGGTAGCACCCGGTGCCATTGGCGGTGCACAAAGGCGTCACGCCCTGCCCATCGCGTGTGATGACGAACCGGGTATCGGCCAGCAGGAACGGCAGGCCGGGATTGGCCTCGGTCAGTTCCAGTCGCAGTGAATCTGCCGACAGCGCCTCAGCCCGCCCGACCAGTTGCAGCACCGACACCACATCTGCAACATCCAGCGCCGCGCCGTCATGGAAGGTCACATTAGCCCGCAGATCAAAGCTCCAGACCCGCGCATCCGCATTCGTGTGCCACCCGGTCGCCAATTCGCCGCGCAAGGTGCCATCGGGCGCGATCTCGGTCAGAGTGTCAAAGACAGCCCCACGCGCAATCTGCTCCAAACTGTCATCACGTGGCACGGCCAGCCGCAGCGTTCCGCCCTTTTTGGGCGTATCCGCCAGCGAGGCCCCCGTGGCCGCCAGCAAAGCCGCCGCGGCACCCGAGGCAAATAAGGCACGACGGTCCATCCGGGTCATGCGATGCCCTCCGCCACGCGGTCCATGATGCGCACCAGCTCGGCGCTGATGCCGGGTTCGGACAGGGCATGGCCTGCTTGTCGCACCATCTTCAGCTCAGCATTGGGCCAACGTTCGGCCAAAGACCACGCGGCCTGCGGCGGGCAGATCATGTCATAGCGCCCCTGCACGATATGGCAGGGGATATGGGCGATCCGATCCACCTGATCCAAAATCTGACCGTCCTTCTCAAGAAACGCGCCATGGGTGAAGTAATGATTCTCAAGCCGCGCAAAGGCACGCGCGTATTCTCCGGGGCTTTCCCCCGTGGACCCGTGCGAGTGGATCGAAGCTAGCGCGTTCTCCCACGCCGACCAGGCCCGCGCATACAGTATTTCCGTCGCCCGATCGCCCGAGAACAGTCGTTTGTGATAGGCGCCTATGGTATCCGACAGCTCATCCTCGGTCAGCAAAGCGGTGAATTTCGCCCATTGCTCGGGCCAGAACTTGCCCGCGCCGCCGCCATAGAACCAATCCAGCTCGGCCTGAGTGGCCAGAAATACGCCGCGCAGCACCAGCCGATTGACGCGGTCTGGATGCGCCTGTGCATAGATCAACGCCAAGGTCGCCCCCCAGCTGCCGCCAAACACCGTCCAGTCGTCGATATCCAGCAGAGTCCGCAGGCGTTCGATGTCATCCACCAGATCCCACGTCGTATTATCCACAACTGACGCATGGGGCCGCGACCGACCACACCCGCGTTGATCAAACAGAATCACCCGGAACACACGCGGATCGAAATAGCGCCGCATCGCCGGGCTACACCCGCCACCGGGGCCGCCATGCAAGATCACGACCGGCAGCCCCTCGGGATTGCCGCATTGCTCCATATAAATACGGTGCCCATCGCCCACATCGACCATGCGCTGATCGAACGGGTCGATCGGCGGGTACAGATATTGAACTGCGCGCTTTTGGTCCGGGTACTTATCCATTAGGGCCCTATATAGTCTTTAAACGTAAAAGAGCACACGGAGACAGGAATGCAAGCGCATCCGAACACGGTTGACCCGTCCGAGATCGCAAAATTCGAGGCAATGGCTGCAGAATGGTGGGACCCGCATGGGAAATTCAAACCTCTGCACATGCTCAATCCGTGCCGTCTGGACTATATCACACAGCAGATTGCGGGTGAATTTGACCGTGATCTGAAGGCCGAAAAACCGTTTGAGGGCCTGCGCCTGCTGGATATCGGCTGCGGTGGCGGGCTGCTGAGCGAACCGATGGCGCGTCTGGGCGCGACGGTCGTGGGCGCCGACGCTGCTGAACGCAACCTGCCCGTCGCCCGCATCCATGCCGAACAATCGGGGCTTGAGATCGACTATCGCCACACCACCGCCGAGGACATGGCCGCCGCGGGCGAGCAATTCGACGTGGTGCTGAATATGGAGGTGGTCGAACACGTGGCCGACCCTCTGGGTTATCTCACCGCCACGCAGCAATTGCTGAAACCCGGCGGGCTACAGGTGTGTTCGACCATCAACCGCAACCCGAAATCCTATGCCATGGCCATTTTCGGGGCCGAGGTCGTCATGCGCTGGCTGCCCCGCGGCACGCATGAATGGAACAAGTTCATCACCCCCGATGAGCTGTTCGACCTGCTGCGCCAAGCCGGGCTGGAGCCGGTTGACCGCAAGGGCTTCGTCTTCAACCCAATCCTGTGGAACTGGTCGATCTCGGACCGCGATCTGAGCGTGAATTATGTGACGGCGAGTGTGAAGCCTACCTGAGGCTACTCCCCCTCCAACTGCAACCGCAAATCCCGCAGTACGGGCAGCGTGCTGCGGACGCGCTCCAACCCCAGCTCTCCGACCACGCGGTTGATCAGCGGGGCAATCGACGAAATCGCCTGATCGCGCGCGCGACGACCGGCGGGACTGATGGCAACCATCTTGCGGCGGGCGTCGTCCCAGTCGGGGCGGATGTGGATGTATCCGGCCCATTCCAGCTTGGCCAATGTGTTGGTCATCGCCCCGCGAGTGACGTGGAACGTGCTGGCCAGTTGCGCCGGGCTGCGCTCATCGCCGACGAACACAAGATGGTTCAGGACCGAGAAATGCGAGATCTCCATACCCTTTGGCAGCACCCGGCTGAGCCGGTTGCGCAATAGCTGGTCGGCGGTCAGGATCTCGCTGAACAGCGTGACCGCAAGGGCATTGGTGTCGTTTGCCATGGTCCGATCTTGAGTCAGGGCCCATCGAAGGGCCGCAGGTGCGTCAGTGAGGGCACGCGGCGGCGCGCCTCTGACACAGAACTATCATCCAAATCGAAAATGTGAATGCCCGGATCAGTGCCTGCGTCGATGACGACCTCTCCCCACGGGGCAATGGCCATGGTATGGCCATGCGTATGTCGTGTTTTTCCGCGCGTTTTAGGGTGCGCACCCGTTTGCGCCGGAGCCAGCACCCAACAGCCGGTCTCAATCGCCCGCGCGCGCAGCAGCGATTCCCAATGCGCCTTGCCCGTGACCGGAGAAAACGCCGCCGGAACGGTCAGAATTCGCGCACCTGCCTGCGCCAAGGCAGCAAAGAGATGCGGAAAACGGATGTCATAGCAAATGGCCATACCGACCTTACCGAAATCGGTCTGCGCAATCACGGCCCGGTCGCCGGGGCGATAGTTCTTCGACTCGCGGAAGGTTTCAGTTTCCGAGACCTGCACGTCGAACATATGGATCTTGTCATAGCGCGCCACGATCTGCCCTCGCGGATCGATCATGAACGACCGGTTGGCAAAGCGCCCATCGGCGTCGTGCGTCTTGATCCCAAGCGAGCCGATCAACAACCACACGCCCAGCGCAGCAGCCTGTTCGCGCAAGCCCGCCAGCGTCTGGTCATCTTCTTCGTGCTGCAACACCTCGCGTTGCCGCGTGGTCGAGGTCGAGACGCAGTTCGTCACCTCGGGCGTCAGAATGAACAGCGCGCCCTGCGCGGCCGCCTCGGCCATCAGGGCGCGCACCATGTTCAGATTGTCAGACGGATCATCCGACGAGGTGATCTGCAGCAGCGCAGTCTTCATGCCGCCAGCAGGCGATCCAACTTGCCCTGACGGTCCAGCTCGTACAGATCATCACAGCCGCCAACGTGCTGGGTGCCGATGAAGATTTGCGGCACGGTGCGTTTGCCGCCGGCGCGCTTGATCATCTCGGGCTTGCGTTTGGGGTGCATGAAGACGTCAACCTCTTTGAACTCGACGCCTTTCTGCTTCAGCAGACGCTTGGCCGCATGGCAGAAGCCGCACAGAGGCGATGTGTAGATCTCAACCGGTTTCATAAATCATCCCTTCGGGTTTCGCATAATCCTGCGCGAATTAGGCATCCTTGGCAACGCGCGCTAGGGTCAACACGAAAATATGATTTGCCCCTGCATCCATGCAGACACGGGCACAGGCCGCCAGCGTCGCACCCGAGGTCATCACGTCATCGACAAGCAGGACATCCCGACCCTGTATCCGGCTGATGCGCCTGGGATGGGGCGCGATGGCGTTTTCCAGCGTCTCGGCCCTTTGCGCGGCGGTTTTCCCGTCCAGAACCGGCGTTTTGACCCGGCGGGTCAGAAGATCGGGGCAGACCTCCAGCCCGGTTTGCTGGCCCAAGTGCTGCGCCAACAGTGCGGATTGATTGTAGCGTCGCTTCAGCAATCGGGACCAATGCAAGGGCACCGGCACCACAAGCATGTCTTCGCGGAACAAATCCCGACCTGCCTCGGTCATCCAGCGCGCAGCGGGGCGCGCCAGTTCGGGCCGGTCCCCGTGTTTGAACGCCAAAATCAGTCCTCGCGCCTTGCCGTCATACAACAATGCCGACCGTCCATCCCGCCATGGCCGGGGCGTCTTCATGCAGTCATCGCATTCGATCCGGTACCCATCCGCCTCGCCCGGCAGAGGCAACCCGCAGCTTTCGCAGACGACCCCGCCGATGAACGGCGTGTCACGCCAGCACGCGCCGCAAAGGCCAAAGTCAGACTCGGTCAACTCGCGGCAGCCCATGCAACGCGGTGGATAGATCATCTGAAGGGCGGTTTGAATCCGCGGCCAGATGCGATACTTGCGCCCTATGAAACTGCCTGCTTCCAACGCACCCTCTCTGTTCGACCGCAAGGCCCTGACCCTGCATCGCGCCCGCACCCGGGACGAGGCCCTGTTCCTGCACCGCGCCGCCGTGGACGAGGTTCAGGATCGACTCAGCATGGTTAACAAAACCTTTACGGCCCCGGCTGTGGTGACGCCGTTTGCCCATATCTGGCGGGATGTGTTCCCAGAGGCACAGATCGTGGCCGATGATGAGGTGCTGGCCCTGACCCCCGGTGCGCATGATCTGGTGATTCACGCTATGGCGCTGCACTGGGCCAACGACCCCGTAGGCCAGTTGATCCAATGCCATCGGGCGCTAAAGCCTGACGGGCTGCTGCTGGTGGTCTGTCTGGGCGGAGAAACCCTGCACGAGCTGCGCGCAGCATTGGGTCAGGCCGAGATCGAGGTCTCGGGCGGGCTTAGCCCACGCATCGCGCCGATGGGAGAGCTGCGTGATATGGGCGGCTTGCTGCAACGGGCCGGGCTGGCCCTGCCGGTGGCCGACACGGCGCGACTGACGGCCGAATACCGCGACCTGCGACATCTGATGCAGGATCTGCGCGTAATGGGCGAGACCAACAGCCTAACCGACCGCATCAGACGCCCCACTCGGCGACAGGTCTTTGACCGCGCCCAGCAGATATACGCCGAACACTTCGCAACCCCCCAAGGGCGGTTGAAAACCACCTATGAACTGATTTGCCTGACCGGCTGGTCCCCAGATGACAGTCAGCAAAAGCCCCTTCGCCCGGGATCGGCCCAAACCCGCCTTGCCGATGCATTGGGGACAAAAGAAGGCAAACTGTCCGATTGACGGCGGACCATTTCCGTTTATCTCAGCCCGGAACACGACGAATTCAGGAAACAATCCCATGTTTGACGCCACTCGACCCGCTCATGCCCCCGAAGACCACCCCAAGGTCAAAATGGGCCGCGTCGGCATCCTGCTGGCCAATCTGGGCACTCCGGACGATTACACCTATTGGCCAATGCGCCGATATCTGAACGAGTTTCTTTCGGACCAGCGCGTCATCGACTATCCGAAATGGAAATGGCAGCCGATCTTGCAGGGGATCATCCTCAGCAAGCGGCCCTTCAGTTCGGGCGAGGCCTACAAATCGATCTGGAATCACGAAAAAGGCGAAAGCCCGCTGATGACGATCACCAAGGATCAAACCGCCAAGATGCGCGATGCGATGCAAGCGCGCTATGGCGATCGGGTGATGGTCGATTTCTGTATGCGCTACGGCAATCCCTCGACCAAATCCAAGGTGCGCGAATTGGTGGCAGCGGGCTGTGAGCGCATCCTGTTCTTCCCGCTCTATCCGCAATATGCGGGCGCCACGACCGCCACCGCCAATGACCAGTTCTTCCGCGCCCTGATGGAAGAAGCCTGGCAACCTGCGTCACGCACCGTGCCCGCCTATTTCGACGAACCCGCTTATATCGACGCGCTGGCCGGATCTGTGGAACAGGCTTACGCCGCGATGGAAACCAAGCCTGATATTCTGGTCTGCTCATATCACGGGATGCCGGACCGCTATTTGCAGCAGGGCGATCCCTATCACTGCCAATGTGCAAAAACCTCTCGCCTGCTGAAAGAACGGTTGGGCTGGGCGGATGATCAGCTTGTATCAACCTTCCAGTCGCGATTCGGGCCCGAGGAATGGTTGAAACCCTATACGGTCGATCACGTGGCGGACCTGGCACGTCAGGGGAAGAAAAACATCGCCGTGATCGCTCCGGCCTTTTCCGCCGATTGCATCGAGACGCTGGAAGAGATCAACGAAGAGATCAAGGAAAGCTTTGAAGAAGCCGGCGGCGAGAGCTTTACCTACATCCCCTGCCTCAATGACGACGACGCGCATATCGCAGCTCTTAGCAAGGTCATCGAAGACAATCTGAAGGGCTGGCTGGACTAAACCCGACCTGATCCGGCGCCTGCATGAGCGCATAAAAAAAGGCGGTGGAATGCTCCACCGCCTTTTTTATGTATTTCGCTCGTCGAATTAGCTTGCTGCAACAGCTGCGGCAACCACAACCAACAGGACCAGCGGCAGGATGATGCCCTGCGACGAACCCTGAGTTTCTTCGACAACAACAGGTGCTTCAACAACCGGCTCTTCCAGGTTGCCAGCAAAAGCGGTCGATGCAGCAGCGGTCAGTGCAGCGGCGAGAACGAGTTTCTTCATATTAACCTCCAGAATAAGTACGGCTCCAACTAGCGAAACCGCACACCCAAGACTTACCTCGTATATTTTTCTAACCAGCTATCCGACTGGAATGCAAATGGAACTTGCGTCGCAAGCGGGTTCACGCGCGATTTTGTCGTCAAATTAGCAACACTTGCGTGCCAACATTGGCCATCGAAAACAACTCGGCAATATCTTCGTTGAAAAGACCGATGCAGCCATTGGATGATCTACGCCCGATTTTGCGCGTATCGTGGGTTCCATGAATGCGATAGTATTTCCAGCTTAGATATAAAGCGTGCGTTCCCAACGGGTTATCCGGACCCGGTGGAATATAGTCCGGCCATTCCGGGTTGCGTTTCTTCATCGACGGCGTCGGCGCCCAGCTTGGACCTTCGACTTTTCGGATCACGCTGGTGCGTCCCCGGCGGGTCAATTCCTCGGTCAAGGGCACTGAAGACGGATACAGTTTGTACACACTTTGATCTTCTGACCAATAATGTAGCGCCCGTGAGATGGTATCGACCAAAATTGCGCCGTTTCGAGTGTTGTCGAAATAGGGTTTCCAATCCAAAGCGCGGAAGCCAGAAATATTGCGGCGCACCTGAGGTTCGGGCTCTGGGGCCGGCCTGAGCGGATCACCGGGGATGTATTGCGCAATCGCAGGTGACGCCAGCGCCGCCGTGGCGGTCGTCAGAAATACGCGGCGACTTGTCGCCGGAATAGGTTTCTTGACCATATCGAGCGGTCCCTCTCTATACCAAATCTGAAAAACTGACGTATTTTATTGCCAGAATGCGTCTTTCGCAAACCAAACCGGCAAAATCACGCGAGAATCGGCTATTGCAGGTTTGCCCAACCCCGTCGAGCGCGCTATGCCCTAGGACAACAGAAACATCAGGCCCACCATGACGCGTATTATTTCTTTATTGTTTGCTTGCCTCGTTGCTCTGGCAGCATGTACCCCCAGCAGCACGCCGACTTACGGTGCCGACGGGCGTCCTTTGCCGACTGTCTACAAGATTCGAGGCAATCCCGAAAAACTGCAATTCCGCATGCTTGATTCGGTCAACGCGCTGCGTCAGGCGTCGGGACTACAACCGGTTCAACTGAATGCCCAACTGAACGCCGCTGCCGCGACCCACTCCAAGGACATGGCGCGTCAGAACCGGCCATGGCATTTCGGGTCCGACGGCTCTTCGCCAATCGACCGGGCGGCGCGTGTGGGATATTTCGGCACATTTCTGGGCGAGGCGATTTCCGAGACATTCGAAACCGAAACCGAAACGCTGGCCGCCTGGATGCAGGAACCGGGGCCACGCTCGGTTATTCTGGACCCAAAGGCCACACAAATGGGCTTTGCCTGGCATCAGGAGAATGGCGGGAAAATCTGGTGGACTCTGGAAATGGGGACCGGCGGCTGACCACAGCCACTTAAAAAAGAAGCCCCCAGTATTCGGGGGCTTTTCTTTTTCAATCAGACGATTAAGCCGCCTGCATGGATTGCGCTTCGGTCAAAATCGCATAGAGCTTGACTGGATCGGGATTGGCCCGCAGCTTGGCGCAAACCGAGGTATCGCGCAGCGTCCGAGATACCAGCGCCAGTGCCTTCAGGTGATCCACTCCCGCCTCTTCGGGGGCGAACAATGCAAAAGCGATATCAACAGGCTGCCGGTCTACCGACCCGAAATCAATCGGCTTTTCCAGCATGACAAACACGCCCGAGACATCCTGTAGCTCGGTCAGCCGCGCATGAGGCAGAGCAACGCCATGGCCCACGCCTGTGGGCCCAAGGCTTTCACGCTCCAGAAGCGCATCCACAACGACCTGCGCGTCCAGACCCAGTGTCGCAGCCGCAACATCGCCGATTTCCTGAAACAACCGCTTCTTGCTGGATGCGGCGGATAACACACGCACTGCTTCGGGCTTCAGAATGCTCGAAAGCTCCATGATAACGCTCCATGACGATGCCCCCACTGGCGCAGGGGCACGTCTTTCTAATCTTGCCTGTTACGGATCAATCCAGCCGATGTTTCCGTCTTCCCGACGATAAACGACATTCAATCCATCCTTGTTCTCATTCCGGAACACCAGCACCGGGGCACCAGCCAGTTCCATCTGCATAACGGCTTCACCAACACTCAGCGATGGGATCTTGGTTTCCATCTCAGCCACGATCATCGGCTGCAGAGTTTCAGGCTCATCCGCCGACTCAGATTCGTCAGAGGCGAGGATATAAGAGGAAGCTCCAAAGAGTTCAACCGGCTCGGACCGATCCTTGTGATGGTCCTTGAGACGGCGTTTGTATCGGCGCAATTGTGTTTCCATCTTGTCACAGCACCCCTCGAATGCTGCGTAAATCTCGGTTGCGTGGGCTTTGGCCTGCGCCGTCAGGCCGGTGGAAAGATGTACGGTGGTCTCGCACACATATTCATGCGCAGAACGGGAAAAGACGACATTGGCGTCGGTCGGTCGCTGGGCGTATTTGCCCACCACCTCGCCAAGTTCGGTCTGCACATGGGTCTGAAGTGCTTCGCCGATGTCGATCTGTTTTCCGCTGATTTGGTAACGCATGTGATCTCCTTCACAATTCACACCCATTTAGACGCTGTGAAATACAACGCGCTTTTTTTTATCGGGTGGGGGGTATCGACATGTTCCGCGGTAGCCGGAACTTGATCCCTTCGAAGAAGGGGCATCGTGATCCAGACTGGAACCGAGGAAATGCCATGCCCCAATTGAGGCAAGAGACGGAGGAAGAGTCAATCAAAACAGGCGTGTATATACGAGATTTCCGCCATGCATCCGGCGCAATACCACGCAAACCTATGAAATACGGAAGTTTTCGCCCAGATAGACGCGGCGCACGTTTTCGTTTTCGACTACTTCGTCCGGCGTTCCGGACATAAGTACCTGACCATCATGCAGAATATAGGCGCGATCTACGATCTCGAGCGTCTCGCGCACGTTGTGATCAGTGATCAGAACACCGATCCCGCGCTTTTTCAGATCGGCCACAAGGTGACGGATGTCGCCCACGCTGATCGGGTCCACACCGGCAAAAGGTTCGTCCAGCAGCAAATACTTGGGGTCAGCCGCCAGACAACGCGCGATCTCGACCCGGCGCCGTTCGCCACCAGACAGGGCCAGCGCAGGCGCGCGACGCAGATGTTCGATCGAGAAATCGGACAACAGCTCTTCCAGCCGTTCCTTGCGGCGATGCGCGTGTCTTACGGTGATATCCAGCACGGCAGATATGTTTTCTTCAACGCTCATACCCCGGAAAATCGACATTTCCTGCGGCAGATACCCAATACCAAGCCGTGCGCGGCGGTACATGGGCAGGGTCGTCACCACCTGACCGTCGATGGTCACGGTTCCGGCCTCGGGAAAAACCAGCCCAGCCACTGAATAAAAGGTCGTGGTCTTGCCCGACCCGTTGGGGCCCAACAACGCCACAACCTCGGACCGGCCCAATGTCATCGAGACATCGCGGATAACCGTTTTCTTCCGGTAGGATTTACGCAGCTTTTCGATCCTGAGCCCCGATGTGCCCTCGGTCACGCTCAGACTGGGTCGCGCCATCAGTTGGCCCCCTGCTGAAGGATCGTCTTGACGTTGCCCGTCACCGTTGCCGACCCAGAGGTCAGGTTTGCATTCATCTGATCGCCGCTGATCGTGCTGGGGCCCTGGGTCAGCAGAACGTTACCGCGCATGACGATCTGGCCCGAGTCGATGGTATATTCCGCCCAATCCCCTTCCGCCGCATCGGGCGGGCTGACCAGAACAACGTCTTCCGTGGCCTCCATCCGCTCGATACCCGAGCGGTCCTCATTGTAGATCACCAGTACCCGACCCGCAGTCAGCCGCATTTCTCCCTGGATGACGATCACGTTGCCCACGAACTCGGCCGAGCCGTCCTCCTGGTTCACGTTCAGCGATTCTGATGTCACCTCGACCGGCAGGCTGGGGTCTGCCTTGACGGCACCAAACGCGACCTGGGTTCCCTGCGCCGCAGCCAGATTGGCACCGGCCAGCAAAGAGACGGTAAGAAGGACAGTACGAAAATCGAACACAGCTTATCTTTCTGCTTGTTGCGGCTGGTATATCAGCTTCACGCCATCTGTAAAAAGAATATGGACCGGACCGTCCTTTTTTTCCGCCCCGAATGTCATGCGACCGGCCGAGAAATCGCCGATCGCGCCGGTTCCGTCAATCTGACCCGGCGTATCACCCCGAATTTCGTCCAAGGCCGTGTTCAGGTAATCGGTTGTCACCCGAATACCGTCGGTCGTGGTAATCACGACATCTCCCACGAAGGTTGCCGTGTTCTTGTCAGGGCGGATCGTGCCCGAATTGGAATCCAGCGTGATGATACCGCCATTCAAAAGCCCCAGCCTGCCCTGAAACTCGGATGCCGTGGGCACAGAGTTCTCGGTTCCTTGCGTGGCTTGCGTGGCTTCGATCAGTACCTCTTCGCCCTTGCGCGTGGTGCCACGGTAGCTCGGATTGGTGACCACCTGATCGGCCAGACGTTCCTCGATATCGCGTTGGGTGAAGGGGACCGTCACGTCGGTTTCGATGCTGCGCGACAGCAGGAACACGGTGGACAACAGCACAATGGCCGCCAGCGGCAGGACCACCTTCAAGAACTGCACCATCCGAGAGTGGCTGTCCACGGCCCCGCCCTCTTATCCCAGCCCGACGCGCAGGCAATCGTGAATGTGCAGCAGACCCAGCGCGGGGCCGTCCGTATCCGGTTCGACCACAAACAACGAGGTGATCTTGCGGTCATTCATGATCGCCACGGCTTCTTCAGCCAATGCATCGGGTCCGATTGTCGTCGGGTTCTCGGTCATCACCTGCGCGGCTGTTTTGGACAGCAAACCATCCATGTGACGGCGCAGGTCCCCATCGGTGATAATCCCCGAAAGCTGGCCACCGCTTTCTGTCACGCCCGCGACGCCGAACCCTTTCTGGCTGATCTCTATCAGCGCATCGCTCATGGCGACATCGGATGCCAGCAGGGGCAGGGCCTCGCCCGTATGCATCAGGTCACGCACCGTGCTGAGCCGCGCGCCCAGCTTGCCTCCGGGGTGGAAAGCACGGAAATCCTCGGGCTTGAAATCGCGATGTTTCATCAGCGCGATCGCCAGCGCGTCGCCCATCGCCAATGTCAGCGTGGTCGAGATCGAGGGCACCATGCCAAACCCACATGCCTCGCCCATCGAGGGGATCAGCAAGTGCACATCCGCCTGTTTCATCAGCGTGCTTTCAGGCTTGCTGGACAGGCCGATCAGCGGAATCCCAAACCGGCGGGTAAAGGCCAGCAAGTTTGCCAGTTCCGGCGCTTCGCCAGAATTCGAAATCGCCAGAACAACGTCGCCCTTGGACACCATGCCCAGATCGCCATGGCTGGCCTCGGCAGGGTGAACGAAATAGGCGGGCGTGCCGGTGCTGGCCAAAGTTGCCGCGATTTTGTGGCCGATATGACCTGATTTGCCGATGCCGCTGATGATAATGCGGCCTGTGGCTTGCAGGATCAGCTGCACGGCCTCGGCAAAGTCTTCGTTCAGGTTGTCGGCCAGCACGTCCAGCGCGCGGGCTTCGTCGGTGATCACCTGTCGGGCGGTTTTCAGGAAGGCGTCTGTATCGGTCATGAGTGCGCAAAAATATCCGTTTCGGGCCAACCGGCGAGGTCAAGCTTCGCACGCATCGGCAAGAATTCAAAACAGGCCTGGGCCATTTCCGTCCGGCCTTCGCGGGCCAGCCGACCGTCCAGCGCCTCGCGCAGACGGTGCAGATACAAAACGTCCGAGGCCGCATAGTCCAGCTGCGCCTCTGTCAGGGTTTCGGCACCCCAGTCGCTCATCTGTTGCTGTTTCGAGATATCGACCCCGATCAGTTCCTGGCACAGGTTTTTCAGCCCGTGGCGGTCGGTATAGGTGCGCACCAAACGGCTGGCGATCTTGGTGCAATAGACCGGCGCGGCCAGTGCACCAAAGGCGTGATACATCGCGGCGATATCGAAGCGTCCGAAATGGAACAGCTTCAGTACGTCGGGGTTTTCCAGCATCGCGCACAGGTTTGGGGCCTCGGTCTGACCTTTGGCGACCTGCACAATATGGCTGTTGCCATCGCCGCCCGACATCTGGATCACACACAGACGGTCGCGATGCGGGTTAAGCCCCATGGTTTCGCAGTCGATGGCCACGACAGGGCCAAGGTCCAACCCGTCCGGCAGGTCGTTTTGATAAAGATGGTTCGCCACGGGGTCTTCCTTTGTGCGGTATCGCCCCCGAGATAGGCGGTTTGGCCCGTGAACTCAACGCCATCCATAGAATGCAACAAAGATACGCGATTCTTGACCATCCGAGACTGGGCTGGGAAAACCAACCATGTATCCGTTTCCACCGGAAAGGACCGCCCGGACAATGCTGAGCATCTTGCGAAACCGCGTTTATCGCCACCTGTTGGCTGCCCAGATCGTGGCGCTGACCGGCACCGGTTTGGCGACGGTTGCGCTGGGACTTCTGGCATTTGATCTTGCGGGCAATGCCGCTGGCATGGTGCTCGGCACGGCGCTGACGATCAAGATGGTCGCCTATGTGCTGGTCGCGCCCATTGCCGCCGCCGTGGCCGAGCGGCTGGATCGCCGCAAAATGCTGGTGGTGTTGGATCTGGTCCGCGCGGCTGTGGCTGTCTGCTTGCCCTTCGTAACCGAGATCTGGCAGGTTTTTGTGCTGATTTTCATCCTACAATCGGCCTCGGCCGGGTTCACGCCCGCGTTTCAGGCCACGATCCCGGATGTGCTTACGGATGAGCACGACTATACAAAGGCTCTATCGCTGTCCCGGCTGGCCTATGATCTGGAGAGCGTCGTAAGCCCACTGCTTGCCGCTGCTTTGCTGACGATTGTCAGTTTTGACAGCCTGTTCTGGGGCACTGGGGTTGGTTTTGTCGCCTCGGCCCTGCTGGTGGTTTCGGTCGTCCTGCCCTCGCCCAAACCCAAACAACCCCGCGGTATCTTTGACCGCACCACCCGCGGCCTGCGCATCTATTTGGCCACACCACGCCTCTGGGGGTTGCTGGCGCTGAACTGGACGGCTGCAGCCCTCAGCGCGACGGTTATTGTCAACACGGTGGTTATTGTGCGCGGCGATCTGGGACTGTCGGAAAGCGCAGTGGCAACGGCTCTGGCCGGGTTCGGAGGCGGTTCAATGCTGGCCGCTTTTGCCCTGCCCGCCCTGTTAGAGAAACTGCGGGACCGCGACGTCATGCTGACCGGCGCGAGCTTTGGCACGTTGTCGATGGCCGTGGCCGCCGCGATGTCGGCGCTGTCACTGATCTCGCTGCCCAGCCTCGCGCTGATCTGGGCCTGCGTCGGGTTTGGCTATTCGGCAACGCTGACCCCGGCAGGCCGCTTGCTGACCCGCTCGGCCCCGCCTGAGGATCGCCCTGCGCTTTTCGCCGCGCAATTCACGCTGTCGCATCTATGCTGGTTGGTGCTCTATCCCCTTGCGGGCTGGCTGATGACAGACAAGGGCACAACCCAAACCTTTGCCTGGATGACCTTTGCGGCGGCCTGGGGGATCGGGTTTGTGGGCTTTCTGTGGCCACGGTCCCTGACCCATTCCCCCCACAACAAGCCTTGAGCCTCTGCCCACCCTTGCACTACATCTGGCGTCATGGATCAACTGGACCGCCGCATCATCGCCGCCCTGCAACACAATGCCCGTGAGTCGACAACCAAGATCGCGGCCAAGCTGGGCGTAGCCCGCACCACCGTGCACGAGCGGATCAACCGCATGGAAGAGCGCGGCGTGATCGCGGGTTACTCCGTCGTACTGACCACACCCGAAGACAGCCCCCGCGTACAGGTCGTTGTCCTGCTGGAGGTACAGCAAAAGGAAACCACGCGCATCATCAAGCGGCTCGAGGCCTACCCCGAGGTCAAACTGTGCCTGTCCATCAACGGAGAATTCGACCTGTTGCTATCCGCCGAGGCCCCAAGGTTGGAAGATCTGGACATTCTGGTGGATGAGCTGGCCAAAATCCCCGGCGTTCTGCGCACCAATACCAGCGTCGTGTTCGGGCGGCGGATTGATCGAATCTGATTGGCCGATAACCCTCTGTAAACCTAAGCGGGACTAGTTTGGCCGGGACTGATCAGAATCCCGGACCGGCAGAATGCCCCATCGTTTCATCTCAGGACTGGTTGTCGCGCTTTTCGTCGCGCAACCGCTGGCCGCCGCGCCAGATGCCCGCGCTGCCGGGATCTGCGACCATGCCGCCCGACGCGCGGCACAGGCGCATGACGTGCCGCTGGACGTGCTGCGCGCCATATCGCGGGTCGAAACAGGCCGTGCGGTGGACGGCCAGCTTGCCCCATGGCCTTGGACCATCAATGTTGAGGGCAAGGGGTTCTGGTTTACTTCGGAATACGAGGCGAAAACCTATCTTTTCAACATCTTCAAAGCAGGCAAACGCAGCTTTGATGTCGGCTGCTTTCAGATCAACTACCGGTGGCACGGTAAGGCTTTTCGGTCGATCGACGCGATGTTCGACCCACTTGAAAACGCACAATACGCCGCCCGGTTCCTGAAAAAACTGCATGCCGAGCTTGGGTCATGGACCGCTGCCGCTGGTGCCTATCACTCGCGCACGCCGGATCTGGCGCAGGCCTATTCCGGCCGGTTCAGGCGCGTTCTGGCCGGGTTAGAGCAGGTTATCGACGCGCCTCTGGCGGCGCGGGACCCGTTCACCGGGGCGGCTGCGCCGTTGATCCCGCAGGACACCGACCAAACGCGCGGCACTGCACTTGGCTCGCTGGTTCCTGCGACCGGAACCGCCACCGCCTTCATCCCATTCAACTAGGAGGGTCGCGTGCCCAAGATCGACCTTCGTTCCCTGTTCTCGCCCACCGTCCTGCTGGCGCTGGCGCTGATGACGGTCATCGTGATGATGATCCTGCCGATGCCCGCCTGGGTGCTGGATGTAGGTCTGGCGGCGTCTTTCGCGCTGGCGATCCTGATCTTCACTCTGACCCTGTTCATCGAACGGCCCTTGGATTTCTCATCCTTCCCCACGATCCTGCTGGCCTCACTGATGCTGCGGCTGTCGCTGAACGTGTCGTCAACCAAGCTGATCATCGGTCAGGGGCACACCGGCCCCAGCGCCGCCGGGGACGTGATCGAGGGATTCGCCAATTTCGTCATGGGCGGCAGCATCTTTCTGGGGCTGGTGGTGTTCGGCGTACTGCTGATCGTGAACTTCATGGTCATCACCAAGGGCGCTGCCCGCATGGCCGAGGTCGGTGCGCGCTTTGCCCTGGACGGAATGCCGGGCAAACAGCTGGCCATTGACAGCGACATGTCCGCCGGAGCCATCGACCACCAGCAAGCCAAGGAACGGCGCGAGCGCGAACAGCAAGAGACGACATTCTTCGGCTCGCTCGACGGTGCTTCGAAATTCGTCAAAGGCGATGCGGTTGCTGGTCTGCTGATCACCCTGCTGAACCTTGTGATGGGCCTGATCATGGGGGTGATCGTGCATGGGATGCCGATATCCTCGGCGTTTGAAACCTATGCCATCCTGACCGTGGGCGACGGGTTGGTGTCGCAAATCCCAGCCGTGATCATCTCGATCGCCTCGGCGCTGCTGCTGGCGCGTGGCGGTACGCAGGGGGCCACGGACAACGCTATTTTCTCACAACTGGGCAAGCACCCGGCGGCGTTGGGGACGGTGGCAATGCTGATGGTGCTGTTTGCTTTGGTGCCGGGTCTGCCCTTCCTGCCCTTCATCCTTGGGGCAGGTGTACTAGGCTATGCGGCCTACAGCGTGCACCGCAAACAAAAGGCCGAGGCCGACGCCGCCATCAACCCAGCGACCACCGACGACACGCCGGTTTCTCAGGCGATTGGAGACATTCTGGATCTGGACGACGTGCATCTGGAATTTGCGCCGGATCTGGTCAGCATGGTGCTGAACCCCGGCACCGGGTTGGATGCCCGGATCGCCAATATGCGGACCTATGTGGCCTCGACCTTCGGTCTGATCCTACCTGACATCCGCCTGACCGACCGCGCCGATCTGCCCATGGGCACCTATGTGGTCAAGGTCCACGGGGTTGAACAGGCGCGTGGCGAATTGAACCCCGATCTGGTGCTGGCGCTGGTACAGGACGACCGAGATTTGCTACCCGACGGCACCGACGTGACCGAACCCGTCTATGGCGCCCCTGCCCGCTGGATTCTGCCCAAAGATCAAGAGGCCGCGGCGATGAGCGGGGCCACCATCGTCTCGCCCCCCGAGATCCTCGCCACGCACCTGCTTGAGATCATCAAACAGAACTTCTCGCGCCTGCTGACATTGAAATCTCTGCGCCGGCTGCTGGCCGAGATGACCAAGCTCAGCGATCCCATCCGGGCCGAGGCCAACCGCAAGCTGCTGGATGAACTGATCCCCGACAAAGTGCCGATCGACACGCTACATGCGGTGTTGCGGCTGCTGCTGGATGAGCGTGTTTCGATCCGCAACATGGCCCTGATCTTGGAAAGCGTGGCCGAGGCGCGCCTGACCACGACACAGCCTGAAGGTATCTGCGAACTGGTCCGTCAGCGCTTGGGCTTCCAACTGGTGGCCGAGATGAAGCGCGAGGATGGCTCGATCCCACTTATCCAACTGGCCCCGGAATGGGAGGATACGTTTTCGACCTACCAGATCGACGCGCCAAATGCGGGGCTGGACGTCGCGCTGCCGCCGAACCTGTTCAACAAACTAGCCGATGGAGTCGTTAACACGGTGTCACGATCGGCCGATCATGGGCTGTTTCCGGCGGTTGTGACTTCGACCCGGCGACGGCGATTGTTGCGCACGATCATGCACGCGCGCGGCGTCGCGAACCCGGTCCTCTCGTTCGAGGAAATCGGACTGGAAGCACGCCCTGCCCTGGTCGGAACGGTGCCCGCGTGATCGCCCTGCCGCCCGAGCTTCTACCCCAATTGGGGGATGGGCTGTGGCACCTCTTTGCCGTCTTTCTGCGTGTCTCTGCACTGGTTTCTCTGCTGCCCGCATTTGGCGAGCGCAGCATTCCGACCCGCGTGAAACTGGGCATCTCGGTGGCGTTCACACTGATCATCCTGCCTGCCACCCCGGCACCAATCCCGTCCCCCGGCCTACTGCCGATGGTACGGCTTATCGTGACCGAGATATTGGTCGGCGTGGCACTGGGGCTGGGGTTGCGACTTTTCGTGCTGGCCCTGCAAACCGCCGGCTCTATCGCCGCGCAAGCGACCTCTCTGTCCCAGATCCTGAGTGGCGCGGCCGCTGACCCGGTTCCGGCTATGGGCTACATGCTCACCCTGGCCGGCCTGACCCTGGCTGTATTGCTGGGGCTGCATGTTCACGTCGCGCAATTCCTGATCCTAAGCTACACGCTGTTTCCGATGGGCGTGGCCCCGGCAGCCTCGGACCTGTCGGAATGGGGCGTGCAGCGGATCGCGCGCAGTTTCAGCCTTGCGTTCAGCCTCGCCATGCCCTTCGTCATCGCATCATTGATCTATAACCTCGCGCTTGGCGTGATCAACCGAGCCATGCCACAGCTTATGGTGGCTTTTGTCGGCGCCCCCGCGATTACCTTTGCCGGTCTGTTCCTGTTGTTTGCCGGCACGCCTTTGATCTTGTCGGTCTGGGCCGACGTGCTGTTTTCCTTCATCGTCAACCCGGTCGGAGCCAGCAGATGAGCGGTGATGACGACAGTGACAAGTCATTCGAGCCAACGCCACAGAAGCTTCAGAAAGCACGCGAGAAGGGCGAAGTTGCCAAGTCTAACGACCTGTCGGTTGTCGCGGCCTATTCGGGGTTGCTGGTGGCTCTGCTGGCCGCAGGCAGTTATGGCGTCCAGCAAATGGGGACACTGTTTGTCGTTCTGGTCGATCAAGCCAGCGACTTGTCAGAATTGTTGATCGAGGGTCCAGCCGTCAATCCGGTCGCTGGGCTACTACAAACCGCTCTGGTGGCGATGTCCATCCTGTTCGCCTCGCCCGCCGCGGCCGTATTGCTCAGCCTGATTGCCCAGCGGGCCCTGATTTTTGCGCCCAGCAAGCTGAAGCCCAAACTCTCGCGTATTTCGATCCCATCCAACGCCAAGAACAAGTTCGGGCGTGGCGGTCTGTTCGAATTTGCCAAGAGCTTTGTGAAACTGGTGATCTATGGAACGTGCCTGGCCCTGTTTCTGCGCGCCAATCTGGACCAGATCCTGTCAGCCAGCGCGGCACCGGCCAAGGCATCTTTGCTTTTGATGATGAATTTGTTGTTTCGGTTCCTGTTTATCGTCGTCGCCGTGGCTCTCGCGATCGGAGCGGTGGATTACCTTTGGCAATATGCCGAGCATATCCGCAAAAACCGGATGTCGCGCAAAGAAATTCAGGACGAAACCAAGGACGCCGAGGGCGATCCGCATGTCAAACAGCAGCGCCGCCAGCGCGCGCAAGAGATCGCGACAAATCAGATGATGGCGGACGTGCCCAAGGCAGATGTGGTTGTTGTCAACCCAACCCATTTTGCAGTCGCGCTAAAGTGGTCGCGGGCCGCCGGCTCAGCCCCGGTCTGTGTTGCCAAGGGCGTGGACGAGGTGGCAGCCGCCATTCGATCGGCGGCTGGAACAGCGGGCGTTCCAATACACTCGGACCCGCCAACCGCGCGCGCGCTGCACGCGACCGTCGAGATCGGGCAGGAGATTGCAGAGGAACATTATAAACCCGTCGCTGCGGCTATTCGGTTTGCCGAGGCAATGCGCAAAAAAGCAAAAGGGCAGATTTGATGAAACGCCAAAAGCTTTCAAACTTGCAAATAGCCACAGACGCACTTTTCCAGAAAGAGCATCAAGCCCTGGCACCCATCTTGCAGGCCGAGATCCGTATCCAAAACCAGCTGGCACGATTGGACGGTCAAGTTCGGCAAACGCGTCGGGATATCAACGACACCGAAGGATATCGTGTCACCGGAACAGATATCCTGTGGCATGGGTGGGAATCCAATACCCGTCGTCAGTTGAACATGGAACTGGCGCGGGTGAGATCGCAAAAGCTTGCAGCTCTGGACGCGTTGCGATCCGCGTTTGGGCGCCAGCAGGCGGTTACCCGACTGTCTGATATCGAAACGGAAAACCGACGCCGCGCTTTGCAGAAGAAACAGATACCTTAATGCGCTCAGGCATCCTGCCGGTTCACGCTCAGGATCATCACGTTCGAGATTTCCTTGCCCAGATCTTTCTGCGCCACTTCCAACAGGGACTTACGCAGCGAGTCCAGATTTTCCGAAGTGGTGAAATTGCCGTCAAACCCACCTGTGTTCGCGTGATCGAACAGAACTTGCAGGAAGCGGTCGCGCAATTTCGGCTCTATGGCATAGAAAGTGTCGGTCATGCCCGGTTTAGCCTCAAGGCTAACGGACATCGTTACCATGGCCGAAATGCGCTCGGCTTCAACAACTGGTATCACAAACTGTTTGGTCAGTTTCAGATATTCCACATCGCTGCTCTTGTCGTCTTTCTCCGACGTTTTGAACTTCGGTTTGGGTTTCTCATCTTTGGCCTTTTTGTCCTTGGGCTCCTTTTCCGCGGACGCATATTCCTTGCCCTCTTGTGCGGGCGCGTCGGATGGGGCCAGGAAAAGCCCGGCCCCGACACCTACGCCAAGGCCTGCCAACAGAAACAAAACGGGGATCAGTTTTTTCATCAATCAACCCTCAAAACGGTAGAAGAGTGTCTAGAACCTGCTGCCCATAGCGCGGCTGCTGCACATCGGTAATCTGACCGCGCCCCCCATAGGACACCCGCGCAGAGGCAATCTTGTCATACGTGATTTCGTTCTGGCGCGAGATATCCTGCGGGCGCACATAGCCGGTTACCAGCAGCTCGCGCAGTTCGAAATTCACCCGTAATTCCTGCGAACCCGAGATCGCCAATACGCCATTGGGCAGCACATCAATCACGGTTGCTGCAACGCGCAGCGTCAGTTTCTCTTTGCGCTTTACCGACCCTTTGCCGCGACTGTTGGAGGCTGAATCAATCGACACCGCCTCATCCAAAGAGGCGCCTTCGGGCAGTTGCTCTGCCGCTCTTTGCGGCAGCCCGAACAGACCGGGCACCGAAAGGCTTTCGGATCCCGCGCGGGACCGGTTGGTGTCGTTGGAAATCTCGGCTTTTTCATCCAGCTCGATCACGACCGTCAGGATATCGCCTTTCTTGATCGCCCGCTGATCGCCCAGCAGCGATTGCTGCCCACCCGTCCACAGCGACGATTGATCGACCGCGCGTTGGGGCTGCGTATGCAGCGGCAGACCGGGCCATAGCATGGCGACATGTTCGGGCGAATCCTCATTGGGTGTGAAGCTGGGGGGTTTACCCAGGTGATCGACGCGGCCACAGGCGCTCAGAACCAACGCGCCCAGTAGGAGTGATTTGGTATATACTGGCATCATTTTACCTCGATTTGTCCGTCGGTTCGGATAAAGCCGGTCACGGTGGTTCGCGACGACAGGTTCATCACCCGAATGCGATCGCCGACTGCCCCGCGACCCAACGCGCGCCCTTCTGCAGTGATCGACAGCGGTTGGCGATCAAAAATCAGAACCACCAGATCATTGCGGTCGACGATTGCGGGCGGTCCGAAATCGCCCGCGCGAATGGGACGGCCGGGATAGAGCGCCACGCGTGCCTCCTGCCCAACCAGCACGTCCGGGTTGGAAATCGCGCCGGGTATGTCCTGTTCCTTGGTGGCCAGATCAGTGGGCGCGATGATCTCTTTCGCGCGGATCGTACGGGTCGGGACCACAATATCGGCCATCGCCGCGCAGGGTCCTGCCATCACAAGTGTCAAAAACAGCACCCGCATCAACGCACCTGTGTGGTTGCGCCCATCATCTGATCGACGGCCGAGATCACCTTGGCGTTCATCTCGTATCCCCGCTGGGCTTCGATCAGTTCGGTGACCTCGCGCACGGCGTCGACGGAACTGTCCTCAAGATAGCCCTGTCGCAGCGTGCCCAGGCCATCCTCGCCCGGAGATCCGACAACTGGTGCGCCCGAAGCTTCGGTTTCTTTGAACAGGTTGCTGCCGATGGCCTCTAAGCCTTTGGCGTTCGAGAAACTCGCCAGGGTGAATTCACCCAGCAGCTGCCCTTCGGCGGCATCGTCGAAATAGGCATAGACCTCGCCCGCTGCGTTGATTGAGATTGAGCGCGCGTCGTCGGGGATTGTAATCTCGGGCGCAACCGCGAACCCGTCCGAGGTGACAATCAGACCCTCGGCTGACCGCTTAAGGCTACCGTCGCGGGTAAATGCGGACTGACCGTTGGGCAACGTCACCTCCAGATACCCACGCCCTTCGATCGCCACATCCAGATCGCTGCCGGTTGCCGACAATGCACCTTGCGCAAGCTGCACCGTCACCGCAGCGGGGCGGACGCCAAGCCCCAACTGAATACCTGCCGGCAAAACCGTGCCATCATTGGCGTTCACCGACCCGGCCCGTGCCATCTGCTGATAGTGCAAATCGGCAAATTCAGCCCGCCGCGCGTTGTAGCCGGTGGTGTTCATATTCGCGAGGTTGTTCGAGATCGTCTCAACCCGCATCTGCTGCGCGGTCATACCCGTCGCTGCGATTTTCAATGCCCGCATGTCAAATCCTCCGTTCTAAAGTCAGCGCATCAGCGCCTTGAGCGCGCCACGCACCCGTTCGTCTTCGGTTTCAAGAAAGCTCTGGCCCAGCTCATAGGCGCGCTGGATTTCGACCAGCCGTGTCACCTGTTCGATCGCGTTGACGTTGGACCCTTCGAGAAAGCGATGAACGATAACCGGCTCTTCGATCGGCACTACGTCGCCTTCGCTACGGAACTGCGTGCTGCCTTCGCGCACCAGGGACTTGGGATCTTCGACCCGGTAGACACCAAGCTGCCCCAGCAATTGCCCCTCAATACTGAGTGTGCCGTCGCTGCCGACGTCGATCGAGGCCGCGTCGGGGGGTACAAAAACCGGCGCGCCGTTGCTATCCAGCACACGGTGGCCATCCATCGTGACCAAATCTCCCTCGGCGCTTGGCGAGAACGCCCCTGCCCGTGTCAATCGATTGCCGGCCGGAGTTTCGACCATGAAGAATCCATCGCCTTCGATGGCGAAATCAAAATCGCCTCCAGTCTCAGTCAGAACCCCTTGCTGCAATGACGTGTTGCGCACCTCGGCCCGCGCCATTGACAAGGACGGATTGCCGGGCATGTCGCGCACGAATTCGGAAAACACCAAGCCTTGCGCGCGGTATCCGGTGGTGTTGGCATTGGCGATATTGTTCGCCACCAGCCGCATTTCGTTCATCAGCCCCGACTGGCGGGACAAGGTGGTATAGGCGGTATCCATCAGCGACCTCCGGCGATCAGCGGGACAAGGGTTGTGGTGAAAAACGTCACCAGCGTCTGGGTCATGAACCCCATGGAAATCCAGAACACAATGACGATGGCGATCAGCTTGGGCACGAAGGTCAGCGTCATCTCCTGCACCGAGGTCAGCGCCTGGAACAGGCCCACGATCAGGCCCGAAACCAGCGCCACAGCCAGGATCGGGACCGAGGTGATCACCGCGACCCACAGCGCCTGACGCACGATGTCATAGAACAGACCTTCGCTGAGCATCGCGTCAGACCGGCATCCGCAGGATTTCCTGATAGGCCTCGACCACTTTGTTGCGCACGACCACGGCCGTCTCGACCGCCAGTTCGGTCTGCGCCAGCGCCTGCACCAGCGCGTGCGGATCAGCCTGGCCGGTCATCGCGGTCTGCGAGATGGCCTCGGACTGTTTCAGCGTCGCGGCAAAATCCTGAAACGTGCTGCGCAATCCCTGCGCCATTCCGGCGTGATCGGGATCGGCCTGCGTTGCAGAGCGCGCGCCAGCATAGTTCTGGGCAGCATTGAGGACTCGGATATCCATTCTGGTGTCCTTTATTTTCTGAGGAGTTCCATCAGGCTCGACGACATCTGACGTGTCTGGTCGAACATCTTGAGATTGGCTTCGTAACTGCGCTGTGCCTCGCGGGCGTCGGCGATCTCGATCATCAGATCGACATTCGAGCCGCGATAATGGCCGGTCTCATCCGCCATCGGATGACCGGGGTCGTAAACGCGCGACGCGTCGCGGCGGTCCAGCTTGACCCGCCCGGCCTGTACCACCTCACGCCCGTCTTTTCGCACGGTTTCGAACGGTACAGTCTTGCGGCGATACCCCGGCGTATCGGCGTTCGAGATATTCTCGGACACGTGTCGCAGACGCGCCGATTGCGCGCGCAGGGCGCTGGTCGAGGCGGCAAGGGAATGGGAAAAATCACTCATCTCACTACCCCTTTATGACCGGCCAAGACTGGTGCGCAGGATGTTCATCGAAGATTTGTAAATGGTCAGTGCGCGGTCATGCTGGCGCTTGACCTCGACCGCCTTGAACATCTCTTCCTCGATAGAAACACCGTTGCCATTGGGATCGCCCGAAGGCGCGACGTCATATTCGGCCCAAGGCTGCGACGCGTTGTTGCCGTTCAGATGCCCGGCCCGCGTGGCGATCATCGCCCCCTCGAGCCCGGTTTCTTCGAATGCTGTTCGAAAGGCCTCAAGATCGCGGGGCTGGTAGCCCGGCGTATCCGCATTGGCCATGTTACGCGCAATTACGGCCTGCCGTTGCCCGGCATGGGTTGCCATTGCGTGCGCTGTCTTAAAGACGTTCAGGTCATAGAACATCGGGGCTTCTCCCTCGATCAATTTCAATCAAGGCTTAACCCCGATTCCTTTAGAAACCGTTTTCAGAAACCCGTTGGAGAACCCACGATGTCCGATCTCGACCCAAGCTTTCTAAAATGCGAATTCGACCGTCTTTCCGCTGTGCGCCATATGGGGCGTGTGTCCAGCGTGGCGCGTGGAGTTGTTGAAATTCAAGGACTTGAAGGGCAGGCACGGATCGGCGACCACCTGACCCTTCGGCGACGCAGCAGTCCGGATCTGGGCGGGGAGGTGCTGCATGTCGAATCGGATTTGATTCATATGATGCCCGCGTCCGCGCCCGATGGTGTTTGTCTGGGCGACCGGGTGATTCTAGAGCAGACGCCTGAGTTTGCGCCGGGGATGCATTGGCTTGGACGGGTGGTTGATCCGTTCGGGAAACCACTGGATGGCAAACCTCTGCTCTCTGGTACGCAGGAGCGCGACATCATGCAGGCCCCGCCCCCCGCCGTGGCCCGAAAACCTTTGGGCACACGGATGGAGACCGGGCTGGCCATGCTCAACACCATGCTGCCTGTGGTACAGGGTCAGCGCGTGGGGTTGTTCGCGGGTTCGGGCGTGGGCAAGTCGACGCTATTGGCCACGCTGGCCAAGTCGATGCAGGCGGATGCGGTGGTGGTTGCACTGGTTGGTGAACGCGGGCGCGAGGTGAACGAATTCGTCGAACATGCGCTGGGGGCCGAGGGGATGAAGCGGTCGGTTGTGGTGGCCGCGACCTCAGATCAGTCGGCTCTGGCGCGCAGGCGTTGTGCCTGGACGGCCATGTCGGTGGCCGAATATTTGCGTGATCAGGGGCTGAACGTCCTGTTCCTTGCCGACTCGGTGACGCGTTTTGCCGAGGCGCACCGCGAAATCGCTGTCGCCATGGGCGAGGCCCCGTCGCTGCGCGGTTTCCCTCCGTCAGTCACGCCGCTGATCGCCGGTCTGTGTGAACGGGCCGGGCCTGGGACGG
The DNA here is from genome assembly GCF_056531925.1 of Ruegeria sp. J8. Classification (NCBI taxonomy): domain Bacteria; kingdom Pseudomonadati; phylum Pseudomonadota; class Alphaproteobacteria; order Rhodobacterales; family Roseobacteraceae; genus Ruegeria; species Ruegeria sp. J8. The sequence goes on along the minus strand of NZ_JBQFMR010000006.1, from coordinate 258,596 downwards.
CGGATCAGGGCGATATCACTGCCGTGTTCAGCGTTCTCGTAGCAGGATCGGATATGGATGAACCCGTGGCCGACATCCTGCGCGGCGTGCTGGACGGCCATATTGTCCTGAGCCGCGAGATTGCCGAGCGTGGGCGATTCCCGGCCATTGACCTCAGCCGCTCGGTCTCGCGCAGTTTACCGGGCGCCGCGTCCGAGGATGAAAACCGAATGATCGCCGAGGCCCGCAAGCTGGTCGGCAGCTATGAGCAATCCGAGGTGATGATCAAGGCGGGGCTGTATTCCGAGGGCGCGGACCCTCTACTGGATCAGGCCGTGCGCGTGCATGAGGAACTGGACGCATTCTTTGCCAAGGCTGAACCGGATGGGATCGAAAGCAGCTTCAACCGGTTGAACCTGATCTTGCGGCGAGCCGGATCCAACCTTCCGCGATAGGGAAATCAAGACAGTTTTAAGTGTTAAGTCCACCTTAAGACCTGCCCGGCTACCCCTGTAGTCGGGTGATAAAAAAGGTGGTGGAGATGGGTGCGCAATCCAATGCGGCGCCAATCATCATCAAGAAGAAACGTGTATCAGGTGGTGATGGCCACCACGGCGGCGCTTGGAAAGTCGCATATGCCGACTTTGTCACGGCCATGATGGCGTTCTTCATGTTGATGTGGCTGCTGAATGCAACGACGGAAAAACAACGCAAAGGGCTGGCGGACTATTTTTCGCCGACGATCCCGGTGAACCCGGTTTCGGGTGGGGGTAGCGGGGCCTTTGGTGGCGACAATATGTTCTCGGAGAAGACCCTGGCCATGAGCGGTTCTGGCGCCAGTCAACGCAGACCGACCGAAGCAAGGCAGGCGCAGGGATCCATCGGGGTCAGTGCAGATGGCGGCGAGCGCGAGGTTCAGGATTTCACCACGCTTGAGGCCGAACTGATGGGGCGGACAGGCGAAAGCATGGTCTCGAACAAGGTCTTGCAGCACATCGTCACGCGCGTCACCGACGAAGGTCTTGTGGTCGAGCTGTTCGATACCGAAGACCAGCCCCTGTTCGAATCGGATAGTGACACACCAACGGCGATGATGCGGGCGCTGGCACTTTTGGTGGCGCGGTCCTCGGACCTGGTGACAAATGCGGTGGCCGTCGAAGGGCATGTGCGCGCCTCGCCCGTGGTTCTGGCACAGAACCCGGCCTGGGACGTATCAACCGCGCGCGCTCAGAAAGTGCGGCAAATGCTGCAGGATAAAGGGGTTACGCCGTCTCGACTGGATCGCGTCACGGGACATGCTGACCGAGAATTGACGGCCAAAAACCCGATGGCCGTGCGCAATAACAGGGTTGAGGTCATCTTTCTACGCAATCCTTGACCGCAAAAGGTAGGACGCATTTTACCTGTTAGCGCGCTGTTAAGGCCCAGCGCGTTAGCTGTTGCATCAAGAATTGACGCAACAGAAGGGCGTGCCAATGACTATTTCTTCTTCGCTGAATGCCGGTGTGGCCGCATTGAAGGCCAATGCCAACCGGCTGGCGACCATTTCCGACAACATCGCGAACTCATCGACTTTCGGATACAAACGGGTCGAGACGGATTTTCATTCCATGGTCACGTCCGGTCAAGGCGGCAGCTATTCCGCGGGGGGTGTCCGCACCACCAGCCAGCGTCTGATCGACCAGCGCGGCTCGCTTGTGACCACCAACAATTCGACCGATCTGGCCGTACGCGGGCGTGGGATGCTGCCGGTGCGGCCCAGCTCGCAAATCGCGAGTGGCTCGAATGAGATGTTGCTGACCACTACGGGCTCGTTTCGCACCAACGAAGAAGGGTATCTGGTCACGGAATCCGGACTGGTGCTGCTGGGCTGGCGCGCCAATCCAGATGGCACTATCCCGGCTGTACCGCGCGACACGCCCGCCGCGCTGGAACCGATCCAGCTGAGCGTCAACCAACTGTCCGGTGCGCCGACCACACAGATGAACCTGCGTATGAACCTGCCCGCCACGGCCACGGATGCCGGGGCGCCGGGGGACACTCAGCCCCTGTCGGTCGAATATTTCGACAATCTGGGAAAATCGGAAAGCGTGGATATTGAGCTGGTCCCAACCGTTCCCGCTGCGGGCAGCAGTAATGAATGGACCATGATCCTGCGCGATTCGGCATCGGGCGGTGCAATTGTCGGGGAATACACCCTGACCTTCACCGACAGCCGTACGGCGGGCGGGACTCTGGCCAGCGTCACGGCGGTGTCCGGTGGGGCGTATGACCCGGCGACAGGCAGCCTGATGGTGAACGTGGCAGGGGGGCCTATGGAGGTAAATATCGGTCAGATTGGCGACGCCGATGGCATCACGCAGTTGTCGGATACGTTTGCTCCGGTCTCGATCACCCGCGATGGCTCGGCGGTTGGAACGATGACCAGCGTTCAGGTTGACGAGAACGGATATGTCTACGCGTTTTATGACACGGGCGTCAGTCGCCGCATGTTCCAGATCCCGCTGGCGGATGTGCCCAACCCGAACGGGCTGACGGCACTAGACAGCCAGACCTACGCGCCCTCACGCGAAAGCGGGACCTTTTTCCTGTGGAACGCGGGCGAGGGTCCCACCGGCGATCTGGTCTCATTCGCGCGCGAGGAATCCACGACCGATGTGGCGACCGAACTAACCTCGATGATCCAGACGCAAAGGGCTTATTCCTCAAGTGCCAAGGTGATCCAGACGGTGGATGAGATGCTTCAGGAAACCACCAATATCAAACGATAACCCAGGGGGATCTGTCTCATGAACATGTCGACAGCCTTGAACAACGCCATCGGCGGCCTGACCGCCGCCAGCCGCGGCGCCGCAGTTGTCTCCGGCAACATCGCCAATGCGCTGACACCGGGATACGCGCGCAGGTCGCTGGAGCTGACGACCAACACGATTTCCGGCCACGGCGTTCGGAGTGTCGGCGTGGTTCGGCACCAGGACCCGGTCCTGACGGCCAATAGGCGAAGCGCGGACGCGGATCTTTCCCTTCAAACAGCTGTTTCGGGGTTTCACACTCAATTCGAACGTCTGGTGGGCGGACCCGACGATTCGACCTCGCTTGCGGCTAGGCTTGCCGATTTCGACGGCAGTCTGATTACCGCCGCCAGCCTACCTGATTCGTCCGAACGGTTGGATCAGGTGGCGCGTACGGGGCGCGACCTTGCAGACAAATTGAACGCGACCTCGGAAGGGTTGCGTCAGATGCGATCGGACGCCGATCGCGCAATCGGCAAACAGGTGGACAGCCTGAACCAGGCACTCAAAGATCTGGAAGAGATCAACGCCAAAATCCCCGCCGTGAAATATGCGGGGGGCGACATCGGCGCGCTTCTGGATCAGCGCCAAGTACTAATCGATCAGGTGAACCAGATCTTACCCGTCAACGTCGTGCCGCGCGCGAATGATCAGGTATCGATCTATTCTGACGGCGGCTTGATCCTCTTAGAGGGCAGCGCGGCCGAGTTCTCTTACACCACGACCGGTGACACCAAGCCCCATATGACCGTCGACAACGGGCTGCTTTCGGGTCTGACACTAAACGGTAACTCGGTTCGAACATTAGGCGACAACGCGCAGATCCGAGGCGGCGCACTGGCCGCGCAGTTCCATATCCGCGACGCGCTTGCAGTTGAGGTTCAGTCCAATCTGGACACGGTGGCCCAAGACCTGATCGAAAGGTTCGAAACACCGGGGCTGGACCCCACCGCCCTCCCCACTGACGCAGGGGTGTTTACGGATGCAGGCAATCGGTTTGACCCGGCTGCTCCGGCTGGACTTGCGTCGCGAATCAGTCTGAACCAAATCGTCGATCCTGATGCGGGTGGCCAAAGCTGGCGGCTGCGCGCGGGGCTTGGGGCGGCGGCTCCGGGTGATCCGGGGGATGCCTCGCAATTGCATGCGTTCAGCGCCATCCTCAGTGCGGCCCGGCCGGTTGCAAACCCAGTTTTCGGCACCGGAGATATGCGCGCCTCGGACTTGACCGAAGCGCTGATGTCCAAAACCGGGGCCGACGCGCATACGGCCAATCAGCGTCTGGTTTTCGCCAACAGCACGCAAGAAGAGATGGCCCGGATCGAAGCCGAGCAGGGCGTCGACACGGATCAGGAACTACAGCGCCTCATCCAGATCGAGCAGACCTACGCCGCCAATGCGCGGCTGATCTCGGTAGTGGATGAGCTGATGGAAACCCTGTTGAGGTTGTAAGAATGAGTCTGACGTCTATCGGAGATCTGGCGCGGGGTTTGACGTTGAAAACTCGCGCGACCGACATCAAAAACCAGATCGAAACACTGTCCTACGAAATGGCCACCGGCAAAGTGCAGGATGTATCGGGCCGTTTGGACGGAGATTATTCGCATCTCTTGGATCTGGATCGCAGCCTTGCCCGACTTGATGCCTTTCAGGTCGCCACGTCCGAGGCCGGGTTGTTCACCGATGCCATGCAGCTGAGCCTGACAACCGTTGACCATTCCGTCTCGGAAATCACTACATCTCTGCTGTCATTCGGAACATCCAACCAGGCCGTGACCCACGAAAACGCCTCGGTTCAGGCGCAGAATGAGTTGGACACAATTATTTCTGCGCTGAACACGCGGACGGGCGGGCGCAGCCTTTTTTCCGGGTCGGCGACCGATGTATCTCCTTTGCCGTCTGCGCAAACTTTGCTGGCCGCGCTCAAGACCGAGCTAACCGGGGCGGTTACAGTGGCCGATATCCGTCAACGCGCCGAGGATTGGTTCAACGATCCGGCAGGTTTTGATGCGGTGATCTATCAGGGCTCTGCAACGACGCTGTCCCCAATGCAAATATCGGAATCAGAAAGCGTCAGAGTCCCGGTGACGGCAACCGATCCTGCGCTCAAGGCGGCCTTGCGCGATATCGCTGTTGCGGCCGCTGTCGCCGACCCTGCCTTGGGAATTCCACGGGATCAACGAACAGATCTCTTCAAGCAACTCGGGGTTGATCTGGCCAATACCCAGAACGAAACCGTCAATCTGCGGGCCAGGATCGGTGTGGCCGAGGCGCGGATTGAACAAGCCGCCACGCGCAACAATGCCGCCCGGACCAGTCTGGAATACAGCCGCAACAAACTGATCGCCGCAGACCCCTATGAAACGGCGGCACAGCTGCAAACAGTCCAGTTCCAGTTGGAAAGCCTGTATTCCGTCACAGTCCGCAACGCCAACCTGTCACTGGTGAATTTCCTGAGATGAGAGTTCTTGTTTTCCTTTTGATGTTGCTGCCCAGCCTGGCATCTGCCGGGGCAATCCGCCTTAAAGACCTGGTGGATTTCGACGGAGTGCGCGGCAACGATCTGGTCGGTTATGGGCTTGTGGTCGGGCTAAACGGAACCGGGGATGGGTTGCGCAACTCGCCGTTCACCGAAGAGATCATGTCGAACATTCTGGAACGGCTGGGCGTGAACGTCACCGGTGAAGATTTTCGTCCCAAAAACGTAGCGGCTGTGCTGGTGACAGCCAGCCTGCCGCCATTTGCGCGGGTAGGTGGGCAGATTGACGTGACAGTCTCTGCCATAGGGGATTCCAGCAGCCTGTTGGGTGGGACATTGATCATGACCCCGCTGAACGCCGCCGACGGGCAGATCTATGCGGTCGCGCAGGGTACAGTACTTGCGGGCGGTGCCTCGGCTGAAGGTCAGGCCGCAACCGTGGTGCAAGGCGTGCCGACCGCGGGCGTGATCCCTTCGGGTGCGCGGGTGGAACGGGAAATCGACTTTGATCTGTCGACCCTGACACAGATGCGATTGGCCCTGCGCGTACCGGATTTCACCACCGCAGGCCGGATCGAAGTGGCAATCAATACCGAATTCAACCGACCTGTTGCCATCATGCGGGATTCGGGCACCGTTGAGCTGAACATCGCCGCCACTCAGGCCATATCAACAGCACACGCGATTGGTCGGATCGAGAACATCTTGGTCGAGCCCGAAACAAAAGCCCGCGTGGTCGTTGATCAAAGGTCAGGCACAATCGTAATGGGACAAGAGGTGCGCATTTCGCGCGTCGCAGTCTCGCAAGGAAACCTGACCCTAACGGTCGAGGAAGCCCCAATTGCGATACAACCCAACCCATTTGCCCGGGGAGAAACTGTTGTGGTGCCCCGCACGATCGCCGGGATCGAAGAGGAAGAAGGCACGGGATTGGCCGAAATTCCCGAGGCGACAACCTTGTCCGAGGTTGTCGCCGGCCTGAACGCGCTTGGTGTGTCGCCGCGTGACATGATCGACATTCTCAAGACAATCAAAGCCGCTGGGGCGCTCCATGCGGAATTTGTCGTTCGCTAGATATACAAGGGTCTGCTGCGGCAAAGAATGGCAGCAGACCCGGTATCTGGAGTACGTTACTTCGATTTCCAGGTATTCAGCCACTTTTTGAAACGGCTGCTTTGTTCGCCGATCGCGTCGCCGGCAGCGTAGAGCCCATCCTCAACATTCTCGATCACCGGATCGACCCGCGCCGCGCGGAAGCGTCGCCAACGCACCCAAATGGCCCAGATCAGCGCTGCGAGCACCGTCAGAAAAATGATGTTGAACCAGGGGATCAGGCGCACATCCGGGCTGTCGACGGGGCGTACGGAAACAGCGTTGGGAAAGATCGACATCAGCTGATTGCGCCAGCCATAGTGGCGCAAAACCACCCATTGCGGGTTGTCTGCTGTCGAAACAAGGTTGGTCAACTCGGCCTGCAAGTTGGAACTATCCAACTTGAAATAGGGTGGCCAGCCCCAACCGGTATCTTCGTTGCGATAGACGCGCGGTTTGCCGTTGGGGCGGAAGGTTTCGACAAAGCGCACGTCGCGGTTGACGGTCTGCGCACCTTCTTGCCCGGTGTCCTGCTGCGCCCAAAAGATCGAATTCTCACCGAAATCGACGCGCCGCACCTCGGTCTTCACGATACGCACCACATCCTGTTGTGGCAGAGTGTATTCCAAAACCGAGGCAATCAGCCCCCAGAACACAATGATGAACGCCCATTTGACATAGACCATCTATCCGGTCCTCACATGAAATTTGTTATATAGATCAACAGGGCAATCGCCCCAAGCGGGATGACATAGACACCCAACAACAGTTTCTTGCGAAACGAGTTGTCATACTGCCGCATCCCACGTTCAAGAAATGCGTCACGATCACCGCGCAACCCTTTCTTTTCCCAATGGGCAATCAGCTTGCGGCGACGCACCAGACGGGAATAGATCGACAGCCCAACATAGATCACGGTCAGGACAATCAACAGGGGGATCAGAAATCGTATCGCGACGAACATTCACCCTCTCTCCAATGCGCCCCAGGGGCCGACCCGCGCAATCACCGCCTCACTGACCCGGTCCTGGCCGCTCATGTCGGGCTCATGCCCAAACAAGGCGGCGCGAGCCCCGGCCTTGTCCACCTGATACTCGCGCGCGAGAAAGTCGGCAACATAGGTTTTCTTGTTCTCAGGCCAGGTTTTGTAGGTGCTGTAGAACAATTCCTTGTGGCAGATGAACAACTGGCGCGGGTCCAACGGGGCCAATTCGGCCAGCAGCATATTCACCAGATCCCGATGCGGGGTGTCCTTTGCGCGCAGGGTGTAGAAATAGGCCGGATGGTCCGAAGTGATTCGCGGCCACGGCCCGCCATCGGTCGCCCAGCGCAGCAATTGCGCCAACCCGTGATAGGCATCGGGCAGGTGGTCGGCGTGGTTTCGGGCCAGACGACGCATGTCGCGGCGCTCCAACCCTGTCAGATCAACCCCTGAACCCGCAGCCGCCGCCACGGTCAGAAAATCCATCTTTTGTTGCAGAATGGCGGCGGAATCCACGCCGCGCGCCTCGATGACCGTTTCGACAAGATTGTTGTAGCCCAGAAACTTGGCGATCTGATTGCGCTGCGATTTGTGGAACACATACGTCATCGACAGATCGTCAGGCGTATCACCCATACAGATCGCCGCCGGATGGTCGAGGTCCGGAAAAAGGTAAAGCCCGCCATAATGCGCGGTCCAGAAATTCGGCTGCTCAAAGGCTGTGTGGCGCAGCCGAACCGGGTTGCGGGTGACGTCACCGGTGTCCTTGGCGGTATCGATCATCTCGGCAATCAGAACATCATCGAACCAGGCGTCCTGTTCGGTCTTGAACCGTTCGACCAAACCCGCAAGCTGTTCAGCCTTGCGCAAGGTGCCGCCGACCGTATCGGCCTCGATCTCAATCTTGCGCAGGTTCAGCAGATCATTGGGCGTGCTGAGTTTGAAGACCGAGTTCACCAGCTCTCCGGCCACGGCATCGGTGGCGGTCAGGGCGAACAACTGCGCCTCGTTCATCTCGATAAACTCGCGCAGAATGTCGCGCGAGGTCGAGAATTTGACGTTCAGCAAAGGCGCGCGTTTCTGCTCGGTCGTCAGCAGGATGAACTGCCGGTTCACCCCGTTTGGATTGAGGTAGAGCGGGTCGTCCAATTCCTGCCCGATCTCTGGGGAATAGCCCGAGATATCCACGTGGAAATCCGTCAGCTGAGTGGCCTTGCCCGCCAGATGCTGCAACGCGCGGTTATACCGCTCGACCAAAGCCGGGCTGGAGATGTGGACGAGATTGCCGAACATCAGGCCTTTTTCGATGAGGCGGATCATTGGAAGGCCTCCAAGAGTAGAATTCGCGCTGGGAGTTCACAGACAACGTTTCGTACATCAAGCATTGGTCGTATCTTCGTTTGAATGGGAGCCCAGTCGCTTCGCACGGTCGTTCCATCCCAGAATGTTAGGTAAGTCTACAATCACGAAAACGACGACGGCCAACCCAAAAAAGCTCTTCCTAAAAGCGCTCGAAGGCGTTTGACCGTCCAACTCGACTGGAATGTTGGAAAACGGCCATAACTCTCCGAACTCGGCGAAGACTATAAGCCACGCGCCCGACAAAGGCAGCGCTAGAATGTAGATGATCCTTTTCAGTCCTTTGGATTTCAAATGGCCCTATCCTTTCCTTTTTGTTGAATGAATATCGACTAATCTGCACTCGCTGTCGCACGGCGTACAAAAACAACCGCCAACACCAACAACGGCAACGCAAACGCCCGCGCGGTGATTTGCAGGTTGAACCCGATGTAAGACACCACGCTGCCCTCAAACAGGATCAGCGTCTCTTCCCATGAGGTGCCCTCGAACCCGCCACCCGCGTTCACGCCGAATTGGGTCAGGAACAGTACCGCTACGGCAGCCAAAAAACCGATCACACCCCAGCGCAAAGGCAAATTCAGGCCCAGAACAAGGGCCAAACCGGTGATTGCGACTGTCAACGTCATGTCTCTTTCTCCTTTGACTGACAGAGCGCATCAGTGCGCGCTCTGACGCTCAAAGTCTGCGCGATCACATGAGGTAACAACGGCCGACCAAGAAAACGTGAAGGCATTTCAGCCAACTGATCTGGACAGTTTGATTGCTTGATCAAAGTAGCCGTCACCCTTTCCCCTCCAGATACCGTCGCTTTGCCTCTTCCATCCGACCCATCTCGCGCACAGCGTTTTCAATCGCGACCTCATCGCTCTTGTCGGCATAGCGGAACTCGCTGTCGGCGTAGCGGTTGATTTCCTGCATCACCATCTCGACCGTGATCGGCTGGCGCAGCTCCTCGATCATGCCCTTCTTGGTGTCGTAGTCGCGGAACAGGAACAGGTCGGGGTTCTCCATCCACTCATCCGGCAGTTCGAAATCCATCGCACGGACCTTGACCGCGTCGGTGATGTTCTTGATCGCGCGACCCGTAAACCGCTCGTCCGCCTGCTGGATCGCCTTGAGGTAGGTGCCCAGCTTGGCAATTGTGTCCATCTGGCCGATCTCACCGGAAACCCGGTCATAGACCTGTAGCAAGGCGTCCTCATGCGGGCGCGAGTGGCTTTCGAAACTGGCGGCAACGGCCTTTTTGATTTCCTGCGCGGCATAAGCTTCGTGTTCACCCAGCGGAATGTCGTGGTTGCGGCCCATCAGCAGGTGCAGAATGTCGATGTAGTCCTCGCGCGTTTGCGGCCCGTCCACCAGAAACCGCGCTCCCGCCCGCTGGCGAAGAGCATCGTCCACGTTCTCGGGATAGTTCGAGAACATGCCAAAGGTGCAATTGCCGCGCACGACGGTGTTGGCGCCCGCAAAGCTCTCCATCAGAACGGCGGTGATTTCCAGCTGCCCAGCCGAGGACTGCCGGTCGCCGCGTTTACCCGCCAGTTGATCGATATCGTCGATGGTGCCAAAGCCGATAACCGAGGGGTCGATGATCGTGTTGATAAACGCCTTGGCGTTCTGTCCGGATTTGCCCTGATAGCTGTCTATATTGTCGGTGCTCAGGTTTTGATAGCGGAAAGGATAGCCCGCGTTCTGGCAATAATCGTTGATCAGCCCGGCCATCATTTGGATCAGGGTGGTCTTGCCTGTGCCCGGTTTGCCGTCGCCCATGAAGGTAAAGATGAACCCGCCGAGTTCCGCAAACGGGTTCAGGCGCCGGCCGAAATCATAGGCCATCAGCATCTTGGCCAGCTTCATGGCCTGATATTTTGCGATGTGGTTGCCCACCACCTCGTTCGGCTTCTTGAACGTCATGGTCAGGGTGGTGGATTTGGCCTTGGAGGCGGGTTCGAACCCCCGGATCGTCAAGTCATCCGCCTCGATATGCCAGGCAGTGTTCTGGAACGGGGTCAAATGACCCGCCGACTGCGCGCGTAGGGCGGCCTTGTCCATCAGTTGTTCAGCATAGGCGCTGGTGGCCGCGATCAGATGCGCATCGTCCGGGGCGTGTTTCGCCAACATCTGATCCAGCTCCCACAAGGCACCGTGCAGCGCAAGCTGGCCATTGTCGGTCAGAATCTCTTCAATCTCGCCCAGATCAACGGTGGTTTCGCCCAGATGGGACGACATCAGATACGCCAGTGCATTGCCGAAGGTGTGAGATGTAATCAAAGCCTCAGCCGTCAGCAATTCCGAAAACTCGCTCTTGCGCGCAGCTGGCAAATCCCCCGCCAGATTGGCGCGCTTCAGATCGGCCAGAGCGGTTTGCTCCGCATAAGCCTCGGCCACGGCCAGGGCGATGGCAATCGCGCGGCGCACAGCCTGCTGCGTCGTGGCCTGTTGCGGAGAAACCAACGCATCGCCATCATCCGCAGCCTCGATCCGCTCGACCAGATGCACCCCATCCGCGCGCACCGTGCGCCGTGTCACCAACCCCGGTGTGGTGGATCGAAACCGCCGCCCCGTCGACACGCCCGAGGACCGCTCGACCGCCGCCTCAACCGGTTTGGCAATCCGCGGCGCATGTTCGAACCCGCTCAGCAAGGCGGTCGCTGCCGGGTAATGCTTACGAATATCATCTTCGCGCAATTCCATCTGATCTGACGTCAAACTCATCTCAAAAACCGCCCCTGCTTCTTCTGTTCAAAAATACCTCCGCCGGAGGCAAAAAATCTAATAGCGCAACACCTGCCCTGTCTTACTGACAACGAACTTGCGCACATCACCAAAGCCCGGCGGGTTACGCTCGGCCAGAACCTGAAACGGGCGCTGCGGCAGGATGATCGACCGCTGCGTGCGCGTGGCCCCAGTCTCGGCCCCCTGCGCGCCAAACGGATCCAAAGCAAAAATTTCGCGCTCAACGGTCGAGAACCACCCCGCGCGTTCCTCGATCACGTCCTCGCTCTCCAGTTCCTCGGTGGTCCAGGCCAGCGCCCAGTCCTGACCCTCGGGGGCCTGCGCGTCCTCCAGCACCTGCCGCAAGGGGCCAGATTGCTCGGTATAGGCCGAGGAATACATCGGCCCCACATGGATGCGACGCAGGTGCTTGGGGTGCAGGTCGTCGAAATCCTGATCGAAGCCCTTGGCGATGGTCACCAGCTTCAACCCGCCCAAGGATTGCGCCATCAGATGCGCCTGCACTTCGGGCCAGCGGCGTTGGTCTTTGGGCAGTGCTGTCCTGCCACTGTCCTCCACCTGCATCATGTAGATGACCGGCAGGTTGATCTGGCTGTCATAGACCGCCCAGTGGATCAGGAATTTGCGCCGCTCACCCTCATTTCCAGTCCAGTGGCACTCGGGATCGTTGCGGGACCAGAACAACTGACCTTTCAGCAATTCCTCGTAATAGAGCCTTTGGGACAGAGCGAATTGCAGCTTGGTCGGGATTTCCTGATCGCCAATGATCGTCCGCACCATGTCGGTTTTCAGGTCATCCTCCGAGGGCATATTCGCCAGATGCACCTGCGCCTGCTGCGCGTCATTGGCCATGGTCTGCAATTCAGCCGCCACCGGAAACCCGCTGTCGCGCTTGTCCATGGCGAGACTGCCAAAGAACCGCCCCGTATCGCGCCCGACCAGTAGGTATTTCATGGACAGCGCGCGGAAGGTGTAGAGCAGCCCCGAGAGGTAACGCGACACGATCCGCACCTCTTGCTTGCTGATCGCGCCCTCGGCCTCCATCGTCGCGGCCACGCGCAGGAGGTGGACGGTGATCACCTCTAATTTACGGAAATAGCGGCGCGAGGCGAAGGTGTCGGTCAGGCCGACATGATCTTGGGTAGGGTCAGTCATTTGCGGTTTCCGAACCCATCGAAGAGCCACGGACGATGTTTTTTTTCTATTCTTTGCATTTCTTCTTTTAGCATCCCCATCGAAAAAAGAAGGGCGCAAAACCTCCCGATCCCTACAGCAAGGTTCACCAAGAGGAACAAGAATTCGTACTCACCCAAAAACCTTTGGGATACGAAAAATACAACAAGCATCGCTACCGCTAGGCACGCGCACATCGTCAGCATTTTTAGGAGCAGAAAAACTACGTCTTTTGCCACGTTGCAGTCCGCCGTCTGGCTCAACCCCCATACAAATTCTTATCATGCTTCTCGACAATCGAGGCAAACCGGCGGGCAAAGCGTTCATCCGCCTTGGCCTTTTTCTCCAGCACGTCGCGGGCAAAGACCATATGACCTTCGTGCGCCTCAAGCATGTCGGCCATTTTCTGGTTGGTCGCGGTGCCGATGGCGGCCATGGCTGTTTGCGCCTCTTGGTCCGTCTGCACGCCGATCTCGTTGATGCGGTGGGCCACGTCCTGCTGCTGCGCCGTTTTCAGCGATTTGGATAAGGCATCATACAGCACCACGCGTTGCTGCGTGTCTGTCTGCAGCTTGTTGATCAGCACCATCTGCGTCGCCGCCTGGTTCTGCAATGAATCGACCCAGGTCTTGCCCTTTTCGATATAACGCTCCAGCGTCTGCGACTTGGCCAGCTCGACTTGTTCCTCCTGAACCTTGGCGTTGTATTGCTTGTTCAGCTCGGCCAATTCAGTCTCTAACTGGGTCCGCGCAGCGGCGTCCTGTTCGACGCTGATCTTGTTTTCCAGAGTGATAATGGTCGGGTCCATACCCTGAATCTCGGCCCGCAGCGATTCCAGCTCGGCCACGGTGGCCTCACGGTCGTCCAGCGTTCCGGTCAGGTTCTGTTCAACCTTCACTCGCTGTTCTTCCAGCACGGACAGCTGCCCTTCCAACAGCTTTACGATCACGTCCGATTTGGCGATCAGGTCCTGCAGCTTGTCGTCGATATTGGCGGTGCGCATCCGTTCCTGCCGCATCGACTCGGACTTGGCTTTGGCGAAAATGCCCACAAAGCTCTCCCATCCAGTTTTCGAGCGCATCTCGTCGAAATCCTTGGAGAACGCGTTGGTGACGTCATCCAGCCCCATAATCAGCTCAGCAATATTGGCGTTCATCACCTCGGTATGGGCATGTACGTCTTCAAGCGTGGCGTTTTCGATGTCGATATCTGCCTCGGCCGTGCCAATCTTGGCCCGCGCCGCGTCAATCCGCGAGGTCAGGCTTTCGATCTGCGACTGGCTTTCACGCACTTTCGTCTGCGTTTCTTCGATCAAGGCGTCAAATTGATGGTTCGACATCTGCTATCCCTTTTTTTGTTAAAATCCCCAATAAGATAGGCAATGTTACGCCTATTTACATCCCCTTGGGCGGAAAATTCCTGCAAAGACTGGCAAAAATACATGGCAAAAGATAGACCCTGCAATCTGGGCGCGACCTGAAACGAACAAACGCATCGCGGCAGCAAGAAGGCAGCCCATCTTGTCACCAATTTGAAACAAAACCGTCACGCCAGCGTAATGAACCACGTCCATCCCCCCTTGCAACTAAGCAAGAGAGGATACCAACCGATGTCATTGCGCTGTGTCTGTCTGACATCTGCCTTGGCCCTGACCGCCGGTCAGGCCGTGGCAGAGATGAATTTCAACCGAATTGCGTCATTTCCAGTTGTGAAGAACATGGCTGAGGGTGCGGATATGAACCGCGAAACCTCGCCTGAGATTATCGCGGCGACTGCAGATGGCATGACGCTGGTCTATACCGACAGCCCGCTGGGCGTAATCGGTATGGTCGACATCGCCGACCCGGCGAACCCGGCACCTTTGGGTGCGATGGAGGTGGGTGGCGAGCCAACCTCAGTTGGAATCGTTGGCTCGACGGCTTTTGTTGGCGTGAACACGTCGGACAGCTACACCGCACCCTCGGGCAAGCTGATCTCGGTCGATATTGCGGGCAAAGCGCAAACCGGCGCTTGTGATCTGGGCGGTCAGCCTGACAGCGTCGCAATCGCCCCGGATGCCAGCTTTGTCGCCGTCGCCATTGAGAATGAGCGTGACGAAGATCTGAACGACGGTTTCATCCCACAGCTACCTGCAGGTGAGCTGGCTCTGGTGCCATTGAAAGATGGCGCGCTGGATTGTGCGGGCATGAAAATGGCCTCGCTGACCGGTTTGGCCGAGGTTGCGCCGACCGACCCCGAGCCCGAGTTCGTGGACATAAACAGCTTGGGTGAAACCGTCGTCACCCTGCAAGAAAATAACCACATGGCGGTTATTGCCAAAGATGGCACCGTGATCAGCCATTTCTCGGCCGGCAGCGTGGATCTGGAAGGCATCGATGCCACCGATGAACGTGGCGCGCTAATTTTCACCGAAAGCCAGCCGGGCCGCTTGCGTGAACCCGACGCTGTGAAATGGATCGACGACAACCACTTCGCCACTGCCAATGAAGGCGACTATGAGGGCGGCTCGCGTGGCTGGACGATCTTCCACAAGAACGGCACCGTTATTTACGAAAACGGCACCGAGTTCGAGAAAGCCATCATCCAGATCGGTCACTACCCCGACAAACGCTCGGACAGCAAAGGCGTTGAGCCGGAAAGCGTGACCGCAGCCACCTTTGGCGGTATTCCGATGATCTTTGTGGGGGCCGAGCGCGCCTCGGTCGTGGGGGTCTATGACGCCACCGACCCTGCGAGCCCGGTTCTGAAACAGCTGCTGCCCTCAGGCGTTGGGCCGGAAGGTTATGTTGCCATCCCCGAGCGCAATCTGCTGATCTCCGCCAACGAAAAAGACCTGATCGAAGATGGAGGCCCGCGTGCGCATGTCTCGATTTTTGAGTATCAGGACGCCCCCGCCAACTATCCGCATTTGACCTCGGAAGGCGCGGATGAGCTGATCGGTTGGGGCGCCCTCTCCGGTCTGGTCGCGGATGAGGACGGCATGATCTATGCGGTCAATGACAGCTTCTACGGCTTCCAGCCTTCGATCTTTAAGATCGACCCTAGCCAGCAGCCCGCCCGCATCGTGGACGTGATCCGCATTCACCGTCAGGACGGCAACCCGGCGCAAAAGCTGGACCTTGAGGGCATCACGCTGGATGGCAAGGGTGGCTTCTATGTCGCGTCCGAAGGGCGGACCGACCGCGTTATCCCGCACGCGATCTACCACGTCTCTGCTGAAGGCAAGATCAAGGACCGCAAAGGCGAGATCGGCCTGCCGCCTGAACTGATGGCAGTCGAGAAGCGTTTCGGTTTCGAGGGCATAACCAAAGTCGGCGAAACCCTGTGGATGGCCGTACAGCGCGAATGGAAGGACGACCCGGAAAACCACGTGAAACTGGTCGCGTACAATCTGGACACCAAGGAATGGGGTGCAGTGCACTATCCCAAGGCTGACCCGGAAAAAGGCTGGGTCGGTCTGTCGGAGATCGTGGCCTTTGGTGATCATGTCTATGTCATCGAACGCGACAACCAGCACGACCACCGCGCCGTGACCAAAAAGATCTATCGCATCCCGCTGTCAGAAATGACCCCTGCCCCGCTGGGTGGTGAACTGCCAGTGGTCACCAAGGAAGAGGTCCGCGACCTGCTGCCAGACCTGACCTCAACGGGCGGCTACGTGCTGGACAAGATCGAAGGTCTGGCCATCCTGCCTTCGGGCGAGGCTTTCGTGATGACCGACAATGACGGCGTCGACGATGCCTCGGGCGAGACGATGTTCTGGTCGATCGGTCAGGTGACGGCTGGGAACTGAAGCACATATTCCTAAATTAAAAGCGCCGCGCATTACCTGCGCGGCGCTAAACTGTTCAGCATGCAACTTTTCGTCAGTTGCAAGCCGACTGACCTGCATACATTCCAAGTCCGGCACCTGCCGCAGTCGCCAGTGTTTGACCTGAACCGCCGCCAAAGCGATTGCCGACAACGCCACCAAGAGCCGCGCCACCCAAAATACCTGCTGCGCAACGCGCATCGTGCTGGACCTGGGCCTGTGTTGGCGTCGTTGGCGCCCCGCACGCCGCTAACGCAAGCGTGCCCACAAGCAAGCAAGATACAGTTACTTTCTTCATTTCAGATTCCTTCCATTCACTCGCACTCAATTGTCCTTACTTTTGGTCATGTAAGACCCAACGAACCCCTACCCACCACGGAACTGACCCAGATCAAGACGGCTGGGTTCAAGTAGCTCGTTGAACATTCAACCTCTGCACTATTGCGCAGGATCGATATTGGTTTGGGGAACAACGCCCCGCGTCTGGAGGAACGCGGGGCGTGCAGTCTGCGATAGCCCCGAGAGGCAGGACTATCGCGGTGGTCGGACGGCCTTAGTTCACGGCTTTGGCGTCAACCACGTCCTTTTCGATGGCCTGACCAGACGAAATCTGTATCCGGCGCGGTTTGAGCGCTTCGGGCACCTCGCGTTTGAGGTCGATGTTCAACATGCCGTTCTCGTGGCTGGCACCGGTGACGCGCACGTGGTCGGCCAGCGCAAAGCGGCGCTCGAACGCGCGGGTGGCAATGCCACGGTGCAGGTAAGAACGGTCCTTGTCCTCGGCGGCTTTCTTGCCGGCCACGATCAGGGCGTTTTCCTTCACTTCGACCGACAGATCGGCTTCGGCGAAACCGGCGACAGCGACGGAAATCCGGTAGGCGTCAGCGTCGGTTTTTTCGATGTTATAAGGCGGATAGCTGGGCTGAGCCACGTCATTGGTCAGAACGCGATCCATCATGTCGGCGATCTGGTCAAAGCCAATGGTTGCGCGGTGCAGCGGAGCAAAATCAAAAGTACGCATGTGTCATATCCTCAAGTCTGAGCGATCTACGATATGCCCTCCGGTTCGGACGGGCGGTTTGCTGTATCAGGCCCCGTTCTTGGCGACCCGATACAGTTCACATGGGTAACGATTTGGCCGAGTTCAACCCCCGCCGGGGCTGATGAATTTCGCACCGGAATTGGACTTGCCCGACCCGACCTGTAGACGATTGATCGAGGCTTTGGGCTGCGGTGCGTCGCGGCGCAGATCGGCCTTCAGATCCGAGACAATTCCGGCCAGTTCCATGCCAAACCCAACCTTGCGGCCATTGACTGCGCCAACCGCCGAAACCACTGACAGAATCTGCCAGCGAGACCCTTTGCGCGCCAACAGGGCCGAGCCCGAAGACCCAAAGGTGATATCGCAGTTGAACAGGATCAGCCCCTGCACTCTTTCCAGGATATCGCAGGACCGTTCGCGGGTAATCGCCTCGGATCGACCCCGCCCGTATGAGGCCAGGCTGACCTCACCCCCCGTCACACGCCCGCTGTGCAAGGCAAAAGGGTCCGCAATGGAAAGAGGGATCGGTTGTTCCAGCTTCATCAGGGCAACGTCGGCCCGAACGCCAGCATTCGAAAGCGATGGATGCCTGGCATAGTCGGGATGAACTGCGATCTGTACAACCTTTCGGTCTGCCAGCGATTGCCCCTGACTTAGACCCGCGCGGAACGTCACCTGCCCCGGCGCATAGGGTCGGCCCGTTGCCCTATCCAGCGCACAATGCGCGGCGGTCAGTACAATGTCCTGCGCGATCAGGGTGCCAGTGCAAAAGCCTTGGGTTCCGATATCCAGACGCCCGACCGCTTCCCAACCATAGAGGTCTTCCCGGTCGGTCAGCTTGCGCTTGGCACTTTGGGCGCTTGCGGTTGTCGCCATCACCAGCAGACACAATAGGGTCGCAAGAATACGCGTCACGGTTTGACAAACCTCGCACCCACATTGTTGCGGGCCGCCCCTGGCGGCGTGTCGGCGATAAACCCGCGACCTGCGGATAATTCACGGTGCAGAACATCCAGTGAATCCTCGACCGTTGTGCCCACGGCCACACGTTGGCCATTGAATTCGGCCTTGGCAGCCACGACCGAGACGATGCGCGGGCGGTCGCCTTCGAACGAAAACACAGGCGCCCCGGACGCGCCGAATTCCACATCACAGGACATCACCAAAACGTCCGAACGTCGGGTCATGACCGAGCAGACCTCTTGCAACGATGGCGCTTCAGCCCTGTCCTGCGCGTATGAGACCACGCCAACCTCTTCCCCTCGCGCCGGGCGTGCGCCGGTTTCAAACGGGATGACGGTGGTGTTGCGGATCGGTTGCCACAGCTCGACCAGCGCGATATCGCTGCCAATCCGGGCAGTGGAGTCCTCGCCAAACTGGTATTCGGGATGAATGACAGCTCGCCGCGCCGCCCGATAGGCCGACGCTCGACCCAAGCGCCATGCGGCTAGAAACTCGACATCTGACAAGTCCACGCGTTGGCCAGTAACCTTGTCAAACAAACAATGCGCGGCGGTCAGTACAATAGTCGGCGAAATCAGGGTGCCTGTGCAAAACCCGGCACCGCCGATATCCAGCCGCCCAACAGCCATCCACGCGCGCCCGGCATCGGTGGTTTCCAGGCTTTTCAACCTTGAATCCTGAGCCATTGCGGCCATGGGCATCAGCGCCAGTGCTAAGACCTTGATCCAGTTTCGCAAGCGGTTCTCCGGCGTAGCTTCGACTTATCCTCCTACGCAGTGCGTAAGGCGAAATTAGGGCGCTCGCTTGACAGCCGGGTTCTGAACGCGACCAGTGCGTCGCCGGAACAGATACCTACCTTAAGATCGGCACCTCGCGGTCCGGCCTGTGGTCCTGCTGCATGGCCCTTGGCAGGGGCCCTCCGGTCGTCCAGTCCAACAACTCGACCGTGTGCAGAATCGGAACCTCGGTAGCCGATCCGATCTGCATCATACATCCGATGTTGCCTGCGGCAATCACATCAGGGTTACCAGCCTCCAGCGTCCTGACCTTGCGTTGTTTGAGTTTCCCGGAAATCTCGGGCTGCATCAGGTTGTAGGTTCCGGCGCTGCCACAGCACAGATGGCTGTCCGCAGGTTCGACCACAGTAAACCCTGCACGTTTCAAAAGGTCCTTGGGATAGGTTTTGATTTTCTGACCATGCTGCAACGAACAGGCTGCGTGATAGGCCACAGTCAGACCCTTTTCGCCACCTTCGGGCATATCCAGCTGCATCAGTAGCTCGCTGATATCCATGGCAATCTCCGACACCCTCGCCGCATCTTTGGCCAACGCGTCATTGCGGAACATATGCCCGTAGTCCTTCACGGTCGTTCCACAGCCCGAAGTGTTGATGACGATGGCATCCAACCCGTCCCCGTCTATCTCGGCCACCCAAGCGCGGATATTGGCAGCGGCCGCTTTGTGGCTGTCATCGGACTTGCCCATGTGATGCGTCAGCGCTCCACAACAGCCCGCACCTTCGGCCACGACAACCTCACACCCCAGCCGGGTCAGCAAACGGATAGTGGCATCGTTGATATCAGTGTTCAGCGCCTTTTGCGCGCACCCCGTCATAAGCGCCACACGCTTTTTGTGCGCACCCTTGGGGGCAAAGCTTTGCGGGTCGTCGTTGCGACTGACCGGAGGGATATGTTTTGGCGCCATATCCAGCATCGCCCGCAACCGCGCATCTGGCATCAGGAATTTGAACGGACGGCCCAGCTTAGCCCCGATCAAAGCCCAGCGGAACCGCATCGGATAAGGCAGAATCTGCGCCAGCACCCAGCGCAGGGCGCGGTCGGTGAAGGGCCGTTTGTAATTCTGTTCGATATATTCACGCGCGTGATCGACCAGATGCATGTAATGCACACCGGACGGGCACGTGGTCATGCAGGCCAGACAGGACAGGCAGCGGTCGATATGTTTGACCGTTTTCTCATCCGGCACACGCTCGTTTTCCAGCATGTCCTTGATCAGGTAAATCCGCCCGCGCGGGCTGTCCAGCTCATCGCCCAGCACCTGATAGGTGGGGCATGTGGCGGTGCAAAACCCGCAATGGACGCAGTTGCGCAGGATCTCGTTCGAGCGCTGAATCGCCGGGTCTTGCAGTTGTTTTTCAGTGAATATTGTCTGCATCTGTTTACCCCATCAGACCCGGGTTGAACAACCCGCGCGGGTCGAAACGCTGTCGAATGCCCTTTGTCAGAGCCTGAACTCCGGGGCTTTCCGGCTGAAAACGCCCCAGGACCTCAATCGTTTCCGCATTTGCTCTGACCAAGGTCGCGTGACCGTCAAATGCGCCGACGCGTGCGCGCAGGTCCGTGCCTTTGGGCACCAGCGCCCAGATCAGCCCGCCGCCCCAGTCATAGAGGGTTCGATCCGCTCCAATCCGCTGCGCAATCCCGGTCGCATCCGAAGGTTTGACCGAAATCCGCCACACATCCCCATCCACACCATGAAACGCAGATACGTCCCGAATGGCCTGCCACCGCTCGACCGAGCCATCGATCTCAGCAATCTCTCCGAAAACGGCCAATGTCGATTTCAACTGCTCAACGCGATAGGCGACAGAGTCCGTGAACCCTTCGACCCTCAGAAGAACCCGCATCTCTTGCGGATCATAGGCCGCACCCGACACTTCGAACGGGGATTTCAACGCCGCTGACATCACCGCAACAGCCGCGCTGACATCATCAGCGCGCACGGCCAATGTCGCCACCGCCTCTGGCTTGGGCAGCACTTTCAGCGACACTTCGGTCAGAACACCCAACGTGCCCCATGACCCGCCCATCAGTTTGACAAGATCATAGCCGGTGACGTTTTTCATCACCCGCCCGCCATTCTTGACCACATGGCCCTTGCCATCGACATATCGCACGCCCAACAGGAAATCACGGCAAGCCCCGGCCTGAATGCGGCGCGGGCCTGAGATATTAGCGGCCACGACACCGCCAATGGTCGGCGCACCATTCGTGCCCAACAGACCGCGATGATCCATCGGTTCAAACGCCAATTGCTGCCCTCCGGCCTCTAACGCCGCCTCGACCTCGGCCACCGGAGTACCGGCCTGCGCCACAATCGTCAGCGCACCCGGCTCATACAGGGAAATACCGCTCAGTCCGCCGGTTTCGATGGTCATCTCGGGCCCGCCGATCCCGCGGGATCCACCACCGGCAATTCGCACGGGGCCCTGCAGCCCGGCCACTATTTCGGCCAGTTCGGCCTCTGTTTCAGGTCTCATGACATTTCTTCTGTTCAAAAATACCTCGGGGGAATCGCGGCTTGCCGCGATGGGGGCAGCGCCCCCTTACTCGGCTGCAATCCGGCGCGCCTCAGACACATCCAGCGGGAACACCTTGGCCGGGTTCAGCAACCAGTTCGGATCAAACACATCCTTGACGGCCATCTGCGCTTCAAGGTCCGCTGGCGCGTATTGATGCGACATCAGATCCCGCTTTTCGATGCCCACACCATGCTCGCCGGTCAGGCAGCCACCCACATCCACGCACAGCTTCAGGATTTCCGCGCCGAACGCCTCGCATTTCTCAAGATCGCCAGGCTTGTTGGCATCAAACAGAATCAGCGGGTGCATATTGCCGTCGCCCGCGTGGAATACGTTGCCCACCGGAAGGCCATATTCCTCGCTCAGCTCTCCGATACGGCGCAGTACCTGCGGCAAGGCAGAAACTGGGATCGTCCCATCGAGGCACATGTAATCGTTCATCTGCCCCATCGCGCCAAAGGCGGATTTTCGGCCCAACCAGATTTTCGCGCTTTCCTCAGCCGACTGACTTTCGCGCAGCTCGACCGGATTGTGACGCTTGGCAATCTCTATGATTTTGGACAGCTGATAGTCGATCTCGGCCTCTGATCCTTCGACCTCGACAATCAGCAAAGCATGGCAATCGGGATAGCCCGCCTGCGCAAAATTCTCACACGCCTTGATGCACAGTGTATCCATGAATTCGATCGCCACCGGCAGAATGCCCGATTTAATAATGTCAGAGACACATTGCCCGGCGACTTCGTTATCATCGAACCCCATCAGCACGGGCCGCGCACCCTCGGGCTTTCGCAGAATTCGCAACGTTGCCTCGGTCACAACGCCTAACTGCCCTTCCGAACCACAGATCACGCCCAGCAGGTCCAACCCGCCCGCGTCCAGATGCGCGCCGCCGATCTCGACCACGCTGCCGTCCATCATCACCATTTTGACGCCCAACAGATTATTTGTGGTCACACCATATTTCAAACAATGCGCCCCGCCCGAATTCATTCCAATATTGCCCGCTATCGCACAAGCCAGCTGCGATGAAGGATCAGGAGCATAGAAGAAGTCTTCCGCCTCCACCGCGCCGGTCACGCTCAGGTTGGTGCGGCCGGTCTGCACGCGGATGATGCGGTTGTCATAGTCGGTCTCCAACACATCGTTCATCCGGGCAATGCCCAGAATAACACTGTCAGCCGTGGGCAACGCCCCACCCGCCAGCGAAGTACCCGAGCCGCGCGGGACGACCGGAACCCCCTCTTCATTGCAGATGCGCAGCACGTCCGAAACTTCGCCGGTCGTAGACGGCAGCACCGCCAGCATCGGAGGGCAACGATAAGCTGTCAGCGCGTCGCATTCATAAGCGCGCGTCTCGGCCGGGTCGTGAATAACGGCGTCTTCAGGCAGCACTTGCAGCAAACGGCGCAACACCGCATCCTTTCGGCGCAGAACGTCAGGGTTAGGCGTCGGCATTTCCATGGCTGATCCTCCAGTTTGGTAAAATAATATTACCAATTTTCCGATCTGGCAAGTTTTTCCCGTAAAACGTAGGGTCCAATGCATGTCCTGGATTTATCAATCAATGCCCTTCGCACCGTTGGATTTCGTCGGTATCGCCCTGCTGATCGGCGCGTGGCTGGGGATCGGCTGGCGGATCGAAAACCCGTCACCGAACAAGCCCTCGGTTGGAATGATCATGGACGACTACCGCCGAGACTGGATGAAAGAAATGGTGACCCGTCAGCCGCGCATGTTTGACGCGCAGGTCGTCGGCACGATGCGGCAGGGCAGCACGTTCTTTGCCTCAACCACGATGATTGCCATCGGGGGTGGACTAGCTCTGCTGGGCAACACAGAGCGCCTGGCCGGGCTGGCGCAGGATCTGGCACTGGGAACCGCGCCCGCGCTGGTGTGGGAGGTCAAAATTCTTGTGATCCTGCTGTTTTTGGCGAATGCTTTTCTAAAATATGTCTGGGCACACCGGTTGTTTGGCTATTGCGCCGTATTGATGGCGGCTGTGCCAAATGACCCTGAAGAGCCCGCCGCCTATCCGCGCGCCGCCCAAGCGGCCGAGATTTGCGTCACCGCCGCGCGTAGTTTCAATCGTGGTCTGCGGGCGACCTATTTTGCGCTGGCTTCTGTTGCATGGATCTTGGGCCCCTATGCGCTGATTGCGGGCACGGTGATCACGCTGGCTATGCTCTATCGGCGTGAATTCGCGTCGCATTCCCGCACAATTCTCCTCAACACCGGATCGTGATCCCTCAGCTCACCACAAAAGGTTAAGTTCATATCATGAGATATCTTGTTCTGAGCGCCCTTCTGGCCACTCCGGCCCTTGCAGATGACCCCGTGATCGAAGCCGTCACCGCGAAATCAAACGGTGGCACATGGCGATTCGATGTGACCGTCTCACATCCTGAAACCGGATGGGATGACTATGCAGATGGCTGGCGTGTGCTGGATATGGAGGGGAAAGAGCTGGGACTGCGCGTGCTGCATCACCCGCATGAGAATGAACAGCCCTTTACCCGCTCACTAAGCGGTGTGGCGATCCCGGCGGGCACGTCGCAAGTGCAGGTACAGGCCCGCACCAATACGGATGGCTGGGCCAAAAATACCTTTGTGGTCGACCTGAACTGAAGTCAGAACACGCCCATCTGCAAACCGGCGGCCATGGCAAGACCCAGCTCGCGGCAATTTTCAAGCTGGTCGTCGGGGATGGTTTTCTCGGCCAGAATCGCCTCGGGTGTTTGCGCATGGGTGCAGATGATCAGCGGCGGCTGCACCTCTTTCAACCGCCAACCGGTTGCGATGCGGGCGGTTTGTCGCGCGGCGTTTTCGCCATCAGACCCGGCGCAGATCATCTGCGCATAGGGGCGGCCTTCGATCCGACCCAGCATCGGATAATAGCTGCGGTCGAAAAACTCTTTCATCAGACCCGAAATCGCGGCCAGATTCTCGGGCGCGCAGAAGATATAGCCGTCGGCTTGCAACAAATCTTCGGGTCCGGCCTGATCGGCGGGTTTCAGAACCACATCCGCCTCATCCCCTGCAGCCTTGGCTGCAGCTTCGGCCATTTGCCGGGCCCCGCCGGTGCGCGAATGGTAAATGATCAAAAGCTGCGCCATATCAGACCCGGTGATAGGGGCCGCCCGACAAAATGGTTGCGGCCCGATAGAGTTGCTCGGCCAGCATCACACGGACCAGCATATGGGGCCATACCATCGAACCAAATGAGATCGAAAAATCCGCCTCGGCACGCAGATTAAGGTCTATTCCGTCTGCCCCGCCGATGATCAGCGCCAAATCTTGCCGCCCGGCATCGCGCCAGCCGCCCAGCTTTTTGGCAAATTCCGGCGAGGACATCACACGGCCCCGTTCGTCCAGAGTACAGATGACCGCGCCTTTGGGCAGCGCCTTGCGAAGCAGCGTCGCCTCAGCGCCCATTCCAGCGTTTTTCTTGTCTTCAACCTCGATCACCCGCGCAGGACCAAGGCCCAAAGCGCGTCCGGTCCGGTCAAAGCGTGTCAGGTAATCGTCAAGCAGGGTCTTCTCGGGTCCGGCGCGCAATCGCCCGACCGCAACTATGCTAATCCGCATATCTCTCTCGCCTCCGGCCTTTCAATACAGGCCGGGATAGCGCCTCAGTTCGCCGAGGCGCTGCCGCCCTGAGGCAGCCACATCTTTTCCAGCTGGTAGAATTCACGCACTTCGGGGCGGAAGATATGGACGATAACGTCGCCCGTATCGATCAGCACCCAGTCGCCGGCATCCTTGCCTTCGACCTTCGAGGTGAAACCGAATTCCTGCTTGATGCGATCCGTCAGCTTTTCCGCCATGGCCGAGACCTGACGGGTCGACCGACCCGAGGCAATCACCATGTGATCCGCAACAGAAGACTTACCTTGCAGGTTAATCTGCACGACGTCTTCGGCCTTGTCATCGGAAAGTGAGGAAAGGATACGCTCAAGCAGCTTGTCGCTGATTGACTGAGAGTGGGCCATCACGCTGGCCCCGTCATCGGCGGGCAACCCCGCCTGGGTATGTAGAGACAGGACATAGTCCTCCTTTGCTGCGCGCCATCAAATCCCGGCGCCGGGGTACTAATAAGGTAACAAGGGGAATGCAACATTTCAATGAACGCGCCATCAACGCAGCGTCAATCCTCTACGATCTGTTGCGGGTCTGCGTCGGGCAGCAGGCGCACCTCGCGCTGCGGGAAGGGCAGCGAGATACCCTCGGCCTGAAACGCATCCCAGAGCGCTAGGTAGACATTGCCGCGGATATTGGTCAGCCCCTTGGTTGGGTCGCTGATCCAGAACCGCAGCACGTAGTCGACGCTGCTGTCCCCGAATCCAGTGATATGGCAGACCGGTTCATGTAGACCGCCACTCAGCACGCGGGCCACGGACTTCACTGAACGGATAGCGGTGGCGCGCACCTTGTGGGGATCGTCGCCATAGCTGGTACCAAACTCCAGATCCAGCCGCACGAACTTGTCGGAATGCGACCAGTTCACGACCTGACTGGTAATCAGATCTTCGTTCGGGATCAGGTATTCCCGCCCGTCCCGTGTCACGACCGAGACATAACGCGCGCCCAGCGCGTTGATCCACCCAAACGTATCCCCCAGCGAGATCACGTCGCCCGGCTTGATCGAGCGATCCATCAGGATGATAATCCCCGAGATTAGGTTCGATACCACCTTTTGCAGCCCAAACCCGATGCCCACACCGATGGCACCGGACAACAGCGCAATCCCGGTCAGGTCAAAGCCCAACGTTCGAATGGCTGCCAAGAAAACCGCACCATACAGAACCACCTGCATGCCCTTGGCCAATAGCACCTGCATGGAAGGCGTAATGTCATCGTTGTTTTTCAAACCACGTTCGGCTGCGCGCGTACCCACACGCGCCAACGTCAGCAGAACACCGATCAACAGCGTCGCCTTGATGATCCCCAGCACCGAGATATGCAGATCTCCAATAGAAATCGCGACTCCGTCCAAAAACTCGGCCACGTCATCAGTCAGATTCAGGGCAACAAGCGTTGCATAGACCCACATGGCCCATTTGAAGATCCGCCGCAGCGTCCGGTTGCGCACCAGTCGCGCCACCAGCGCTATGGCCAACCACGCCGTCGCCAAAGTCGCGATAACGCCAATGATATAGCTGCGGGACGGCCATGTGATCTGCTGCATGACCAGATACAGTGCCCAGGACAGCACTACGAAATAGACCAGCGTCAAGCGCTGCATCAGCTGTACTAAAACGCGCAAACGCCATTTGGGCCACCCAGTGCGCGCCCGCGCCCAAGAATCCCACCGGCCTTGCGTGAAAAGCTTAAGGCCAAATGCCAAAGCCCATAGCAATAGAATGATCACCAGCTGGTGCTGACGCCAGCCCGGCGTGACCACCAGTTCAAGAAGGTTTTCGAATTGCACAGAAAAGCCCGCGACCATGTTGTCATAAAGGTCCGACAGCGAGCTGGGGATCAGGTCTTGATTCATACCTGCAGCTTGGACAGCACAGCCCCATGATGCAAGCCTGACGCGGTTTTGAACCTTGATTGACGGCAATGGGCAATATATCTGGACGCCATGAGACTCACCGTAGCCCAGATTCAGAACCTTGAAGATCGCGCCCGTCTGCGCGAACGGTTCTATGGGGCTGCCCGCACGGTTCTGGCCCGCCTATCGGCGGCCTAAGCCACCTCGCCAGCCAATTCTCATTACATACGGGAGAGGACCGATGTCCCCCAAAACACTCTATGACAAGATCTGGGATGCCCATGTCGCGCATGAAGCCGACGATGGCACTTGCCTGCTGTATATCGACCGCCATCTGGTACACGAAGTGACCAGCCCTCAGGCCTTCGAAGGCCTGCGCATGGCGGGCCGCAAGGTGCGTGCGCCGGAAAAAACCATCGCCGTGCCGGATCACAACGTGCCCACCACGCCGGACCGCGTGAACGGGATCGAAAACCCGGAATCACGCATTCAGGTCGAGGCGCTGGACAAGAATGCCAAGGATTTCGGCATTCACTACTACCCGGTGCATGACGTCCGTCAGGGCATCGTCCACATCGTCGGCCCCGAACAAGGTTGGACCCTGCCCGGCATGACCGTTGTCTGCGGCGACAGCCACACCGCCACCCATGGCGCGTTTGGTGCTCTGGCCCACGGCATTGGTACTTCTGAGGTTGAGCATGTTCTGGCCACGCAGACTCTGATCCAGAAGAAATCCAAGAACATGAAGGTGGAAATCACCGGCAAATTGCAGCCGGGCGTGACCGCCAAGGATATCACTCTGGCCGTGATCGGTGAGACCGGCACAGCAGGCGGCACCGGCTATGTCATCGAATATTGCGGCGAAGCGATCCGCGATCTGTCGATGGAAGGCCGCATGACCGTCTGTAACATGGCGATCGAAGGCGGTGCCCGCGCGGGTCTGATCGCCCCCGATGAGACCACGTTCGAATACGTCAAAGGCCGCCCCCACGCCCCGAAAGGCGCCCAGTGGGAAGCCGCAATGGAGTGGTGGAAAACGCTTTACACCGATGAAGGCGCGCATTTCGACAAGGTCGTGACCCTGCGCGGCGAAGATATCGCGCCCGTGGTGACATGGGGCACCAGCCCCGAAGACGTGTTGCCGATCACCGCAACCGTGCCGAACCCCGAAGATTTCGAAGGCGGCAAAGTTGACGCGGCCCGCCGCTCGATCGAATACATGGGACTGGAAGCCGGTCAGAAGCTGAGCGACGTGGAAATCGACACCGTCTTTATCGGGTCTTGCACCAATGGCCGGATCGAAGATCTGCGCGCCGCTGCTGAAATCCTCAAAGGCAAAAAGATCAAGGACGGGATGCGCGCAATGGTCGTGCCCGGTTCGGGTCTGGTCCGATTGCAGGCCGAGGAAGAAGGTCTGGCCGACATCTTCAAAGAGGCCGGTTTCGAATGGCGTCTGGCAGGATGTTCGATGTGTCTGGCGATGAACCCCGACCAGTTGCAACCGGGCGAGCGCTGTGCCGCGACCTCGAACCGTAACTTTGAGGGTCGTCAGGGCCGCGGAGGACGCACCCACCTGCTGAGCCCGGCAATGGCTGCCGCAGCGGCCCTAACAGGACGGCTGACAGACGTCCGCGACTTGATGTAAGGTACCCTCATATCTAGATATTTGAGGGATTGAACAAATGAGTGACTGGATCAAATGGCTGCTGCTTGGACTTCTGTCCATCGTGTTTGGCATCTTTGTGCTGGGCGCGCCGGCGGTGGCGTCGATTGCCGTAACGGTGGTGACGGGTGTGTTGCTGCTGATCTCGGGCGCGTTGCAAGTTGTCGGCGGCTTTACCGTCGAAGGCACGGGTAACAAAATCCTGTCACTCATCATGGGTGTGGTGATGCTGTTTCTGGGCTGGTCCTTTCTGGGTCACCCGTTGCAGGGCACGCTGACGCTGGCCACCGTTTGTCTGATCCTGTTTCTGGCAGGCGGAATCGCCCGAGTTATCCTGTCGTTCCAGATGCGTGGCACTCAATATTTCTGGGCCACACTGATCTCTGGCATCATGTCGATTGTCCTGGCGATGCTTATCTGGCGCTTTGCCACAGTCGAGCCTGCGATCATGCTGCAATTGCTGGGCATTCTATTGGGCATCGAGATGATCTTTAACGGGCTCGGCCTGGTCTTTATGGCGTTCTACGTCAAAGACGCACCCAAAGACGAAACAACAGAAGCGAAAGAAGCTTAAACGCGGGGCACGGGCGCGGCCCTCTCCCGCAGGAGTGTGAACATGGAAAAGTTTGACAAAGTCCACGGGGTGGCCGCCCCAATGCCACTGATCAATATCGACACCGATATGATCATTCCCAAAGTGCACCTGAAAACCATCAAACGGTCTGGCCTTGGCGTCGTGCTGTTCGACGAGATGCGCTATCACGACCATGGCGGCGAGAATGAAGAATTCGTTCTGAACAAACCTGCCTATCGCAACACCGAGATTCTGGTAGCAGGCGACAATTTCGGTTGCGGCTCGTCGCGGGAACACGCGCCCTGGGCGATCAAGGATTTCGGCATCAAGGTCGTGATCTCGACCAGCTTCGCGGACATCTTCTTCAACAACTGCTTCAAGAACGGCATCCTGCCCATCGTCGTCGAAGAAGAGCATCATGCGGTTCTAATGGATGACGCGCACAAGGGCGAGAACGCCCGCATGACTGTGCATCTGGAAGATCAGAAGATCACGACCTCGGACGGCGTCGAGATCGAATTTGACATCGACCCTCACCGCAAGCACTGCCTGCTGAACGGTTTGGACGATATCGGCCTGTCGATGGAAAAAGAACATCATATCGACAAATTCGAAGAGCACGCCTCTCAGGCGCGTCCGTGGGTGTGATTCTTTTAGACATCGTATGCAATGCAACTTAAAGGGGTCGCTTCGGCGGTCCCTTTCGCATTCTTGGGGTCTGAAATTCGGCAAACACAACATGTTGCGGTGACCTTAAACTAGACGACGGTTTTGCGTCAGGAATGATGCAAACCAGCACCAGTTTTGCCATCTTTTTGCCTCAAATGGCGTGTTTTCTGCACCTTGGCTTGAGCGAATTGCCTTGGGGGGTCAATGTTGGCGCTAATGAGGCATCCGTCAAAATAATCAATGACGGGCACAAGTTGGAATGAAGTCGGCAAAGATCGGCCCGTCCAGTTTGAAAGGGTTCGGAAAGTGATTGCGCGCACAACAGGGGCGGCAATTCGGGGCATTCTTGTTGCACTTGTGGTGCTGACCCCCGCGTTGTATCTGCCCGTATCGTCAACGAATGGGACCGAGATCGTCGTCTTTCTCGCCATTCTCACATTTTTTCTGACCTTTGCCGAATATAACTCGGCCTTTCCCAGCTTTATCGAATTCCGCGATGCGCCGCCGGTGAACCGGTTGCGCTTTGTCGGGTTAGTTACAATGGTCACCTTCCTGACGCTGATCTGCAAGAACGCCTATATGCCCACCAGCCTGACCGAGGTTTTCTATTCGGTCGGCCTAGGTATCGCGAATATCGTGGACTTCCCCTATTCTCCGGTCCGCCTGATCGTCCTGATCCTGCCGTCAGGGGCAAGTGCGCCACTGACCGAGCTAGTGCGTATTTCCGCCAGCGTCGCCTATGTCGCCGCCTTGGCGACCATCGCGGCTTTTGCTTATGCGGTGAAGCTGCGTGGTTGGCCAACCGGCAACGGTGCATTCAATGTCTGGACAAATCTACCGCTATTCGACCCGACCAAGGGCGGCGACGTCGTCACCCGGCTGCAACGGGACGGACGGCTGAACATCTCGATCGGGGTGCTGTTGCCCTTCCTGATCCCGGCGTTGATCAAGATACTGACGGAATACGCCGATCCCATCTCGCTTAATAACCCGCAAACCCTGATCTGGACGATGAGCGCATGGGCCTTCCTGCCCGCTAGCATGATCATGCGCGGGATGGCGACTTTGCGGATTGCCAACCTGATCGTCGAAAAACGCCGCGCCTATTCCACAACCGAGTCCACTCAGGCCGCATGATCCGTGCCCTGATCCTTCTGCTGCTGCCGATCATGGCGCAGGCAGAACCTTTACGCGTGGCCACCTTCAACACCGAACTCAGCCGCGACGGGCCCGGACTGTTGCTGCGCGATATCCAGCGCGGCGATGCACAGGTTCAAGCGGTGGTAGAGGTCCTGTTGGCGGTTCAGGCCGATATCGTCGCGTTGCAGGGGATCGACTGGGACCTGAACGGTAAGACGATCCGGGCGCTGACCACGCAAGTGTCATCACAGGGGCTGAGCTATCCACATATCTATGCCGCCCAGCCGAACTCTGGCCTGGAAACCGGGTTGGATATGGATGGCGATGGCCGCACATCAGGGCCCGGTGATGCCCAGGGCTGGGGCCGGTTCACCGGTCAAGCGGGGATGGCAGTGTTGTCGCGCTATCCCATCACCACGGATCAGGTGCAGGAATTTACCGCGCTGCGCTGGCGCGACCTGCCGAATGCCAAGTTGCCGCTGGTCGATGGGCGACCCTTCCCCTCCACCAACGCGCAGGACATCCAGCGACTTTCGTCCGTGGCCCATTGGGCGGTCCCAATAGAAACCCCACAAGGGCCGCTAACTTTGATGACCTTCCATGCTGCCCCTCCGGTGTTTGATGGGCCAGAGGACCGCAATGGTCTGCGCAATCATGATGAGATCATGCTGTGGCGCGCAGTTCTGGATGGCGATCTGGGACAGGCCCCCAATGGCCCTTTCATCATCGCCGGGGATGCAAACCAGGATCCGACGCAGGGTGAAGGTCTCAAACTGGCGATCCACAGCCTGCTGACCGACCTGCGCCTGACCGACCCGCGTCCGCAGGACCCTACCGGTGCATTGACTACGGTCACATGGAAAGCGGTCGGGGATCTGAGGGTCGACTATGTTCTGCCCTCGGCCCACTGGACCGTGCAGCGCGCGGGCGTGTACTGGCCCAAACTGGGCACGCCAGAGCGGGACGCGGCCGAAAAAGCCAGCCGCCACCGGCTGGTCTGGGTCGACATAGACATGAACTGAAGAAAAAAGGGCCACCAAGCGGTGGCCCAATTTCAGGTCGAGGATTGTCAATTACCCGGACAGACTCGTTACTATACAGACTTAAAAATCGAAAAACTTACGTGCGCGGCGTGCCGGGTGCGGACGACCCCCCCGTTGGGTCACGCCCATCTCCGGTCGAGGTGCTGTCGCTTGGATCGCGCCCTCCGTCAGGGTCACGCCCACCGCCGGATGTCGAACTGTCGCTTGGGTCACGCTCTTCCCCCGGAGGGGTGCAAGGAACAGACGCCGTTCCAGCAACCGAGGAATCATCACAGCCTTCCGGTGGAGGCGGCGGCGGCACACAGGGCTCGGTTGCCGTACCTGCGGGTGATGAACCGTCCGAGCATCCGATAACGTCACCATACTTGTTGAAAATCGGCTCAGCCTGAATGGGCTGCGGAGCCTCGGTTTGACTGCACGCCGCCACAAATGTCAGGCAGACCGCCGTAGTCCAAACTTTCGAAAAAACTTGCATTCACTTGTCCTTTATCACGGGATCCAGAACAGACCCCAACACCCCAAAAAGAAAACTCATAACCCACTGTGAACTTTGGAAAGTGCAGTGCCTCTTCTGGATTGCTTGAATTTAGATTTGATTTCTGCTGACAAAAAGGCACTAAACTGCATCAAGATCATGCAATTTTGCAGGTAACTGACATGAATTGGGACAATCTGAAAGTGCTTCTGGCCATTGGTCGGGCCGGTTCACTGACCGGCGCGGCGCACGCGCTTGACGTCGACGCGACGACGATGGGGCGGCGTCTGACTGCGCTTGAAAAAGAGCTGGGAGTTATCCTGTTCGTGCGCTCTAAATCCGGCTTTGTCCCGACCTAGGCGGGCGTCATCGCGATCCGGCAGGCAGAACAAATCGAGGCACATTATCACCAGATGACCGACCAGATTTCGCAATCGCAGGCCAGCGCCGTAGGCGTGATGCGGCTGGTTGGAAATTCATGGACAATGCAACGGCTGGCAATGACCGGCATGGATCGCTTTCTGGCCACCAATCCGGGACTGGATCTGCGACTGATGACCCGCGCACCGTCTGCGCGTGTCTCGGGTGAAGCATCGATCCAGATGTGGTTCGAGGTTCCACCCGAAGCTGCGGAATACACCGTTACGCTTGGTCAGGTGCCATATGCCGTATACCGTGCGGCGCATCTGGACACACCCCCTGCCAATTGGGTCGCCTTTTTTGACGAAGACGCAAGTCGCCCGATCATCAGCCGGGCTGTCGAGCGGCTGAGCAAAAGTACCGAAACCATGCGCGTCACCGCCACCGATGCCAGCGTTCTGGTTTCAGCCGTCGCCGCAGGGGTCGGCAAGGGTCTGTTGCCGATGTGTCTGGCCAAAGGGCGCAACGATCTGGTGCGTGTGGGCACAGGCCGGCCCGAATTTAACCGAAGCCTGAACCTCTATCTCAACCCCGACACAGTCGGATACAAACGGGTTCAGGTCACGGTCGAATGGCTGCGCGCCGCCTTTTCGGACGCATTTGGGCCCTCTGGCTGATCCAGAAGGTCCATCTACCACCACCTACAGGGCACCGGTATAGGTGCCGCGCGGGGGATAGCCGTTGTTCAGCGCAAATTTGATGCCTCCGGCAATATCGGCAATGGCGGGGCGTGCAAAGGGAATGGTCTGCTGCCAGGCGAAATACAGGTTGCGGTCGGGCGAGATGTAGAAATGTCCCGGCTCGGCGAAGAACGCGGCCTCTGCAGTCCCTTCACGTCCTTCCGAGATGTTCAGCCCCCAGTCTTCCCGCGCCTCGGCCATAGGCAGACTGTGACCCACACGCAGGCGCGACACGCCCGCTTTTTCAACCGTTTCAGCAGCGCGCTCGGCGGTGTCCGTGGTGATCATCACCACCTCGATCCCCAGTTCGGCAAAGTCATCCAGCGCCGCTTCGACCTCGCCCATCTGACGAATGCAGATCGGGCAATGCAACCCGCGATACTGAATCACCAACGTGCCGTTTTCGCCCTTGTCGCGCTCAAGATCGAAGTCCCCACCGGCGACGGTTTCAATTTTCAGTGCGGGAACCGGGTTTCCGGGTGTCAGCATGTGTTTTCCTCGTGGTTTGGCGGGATCGTCTCATTGACCCGATGCGATGCAGACGCTAGGGCCTGTGCGACGAAACGCAAGGAGACCTTTCATGTCCAACCCCTCGCTCCTCATCCTGCCCGGAGACGGAATTGGCCCGGAAGTTATGGCCGAAGTGCGCAGAATCATCGGCTGGTTCGGCGAAAAACGCGGCCTTCACTTTGACGTGAGCGAGGATCTGGTCGGCGGTGCCGCCTATGACGCGCATGGCGCGCCTTTGACGGACGAAACCATGGCCAAGGCGCAAGAGGTGGACGCGGTTCTGCTGGGCGCCGTGGGTGGCCCGAAATACGACGATCTGGATTTCAGCGTAAAGCCCGAGCGCGGCCTGCTGCGCCTGCGCAAGGAAATGGACCTGTTTTCCAACCTGCGCCCGGCCCAGTGCTTTGACGCACTCGCGGATTTCTCGTCGCTGAAGAAAGACATCGTCGCCGGTCTGGACATCATGATCGTGCGCGAACTGACATCGGGTGTCTATTTCGGCGAGCCGCGCGGCATCTTCAACGAAGGTAATGAGCGTGTAGGCATCAACACCCAGCGCTATACCGAGTCCGAGATCGAACGCGCCGCGCGCTCGGCCTTTGAACTGGCGATGCGCCGGAACAAGAAGCTGTGCTCGATGGAGAAAGCCAACGTGATGGAATCGGGCATCCTGTGGCGCGAGGTCGTGGACCGTGTCGCAGCGGACTACCCCGAGGTCGAGCTGTCCCATATGTATGCCGATAACGGCGCGATGCAGCTGGTGCGCGCACCCAAGCAGTTTGACGTGATCGTCACCGACAACCTGTTCGGCGATATCCTGTCGGATTGCGCGGCGATGCTGACCGGTTCGCTGGGTATGCTGCCATCCGCTTCGCTGGGTGCGCCCATGGCCAACGGCCGCCCCAAGGCGATGTACGAACCCGTCCACGGCTCGGCCCCCGATATCGCGGGTCAGGGCAAGGCCAACCCGATTGCTTGTATCCTGAGCTTTGCCATGGCGCTGCGCTACAGCTTTGACCAAGGGGATGAGGCCGATCGCCTGGAAGCCGCGATCGAGAAGGTTCTGGCCGATGGTGTCCGCACCGCCGACTTGCTGGCCGAAGAGGGCGTTGAGCCGGTCTCGACCACAGAAATGGGCGACGCCATTCTGGCCGCACTGAACGAAAGCGTCTGATTTCGCCTCACCACGTGTAGAAAAGGCGGTGCCCAGCGCACCGCCTTTTATTGTGACTTAGTTGCCGAATATATTGTTCAGCAGGTTGTTGATGGCCTTCTCAAACCCGTTGTTCTGCCTGCGGCGCTGCTGCCGAGGCTGTTCGGTTCGCACCGGCGGGTCCGGGGCCAGCATGGGCAGTGGGGTGGGTGTCATCCCTTCGGTCACGCGCACCATCGTCTCTTTCCAGATCTCGGCGGGCAGGCCGCCGCCTGTGACGCCAGACAGCGGCGTGTTGTCGTCATACCCCATCCAGACACCGGTCACATAATCCGCCGTGAAGCCAATGAACCAAGCATCCCGCGCCGCCTGCGTGGTGCCGGTCTTGCCTGCCACCTGCCACCCCGGCAGTTTGGCGCGCCCACCGGTGCCCTCGGACACCACACGCTCCATCATCCAGGTCAGTTGCTTGGCCGCCTTGTCATTTATGACACGCTCACCAATACCGGTTGTCGTCACCATGACAGGGGTATCGTCACCCAACAGCTTCAGCTCGGTCAGGCCATAAGGTTCAACCGCAGAGCCTCCGTTCAAAATACCCGCATAGGCGCCCGTCATCTCGATCAGCGTGCTCTCAGACGCGCCCAATGCCAGTGCCGGGCCTTCGGCCAGATCGCTGGCGATACCGAATTCGCTGGCAACGGTGCGCACATTCTCTAGCCCTGAAATCTCGGCCACTTTCACCGCCGGGATGTTCAGCGAGTTCTTCAGGGCATCCGCCAGTGTCACCCGACCATAGAACTTGTTGGTGTAATTCTTGGGACACCACTGGCCCGAGCCGGGGATATCGATGCAGTAAGGCTCGTCCATCACCGTATCCAACGGCGAATAGCCCAGTTCCAGCGCCGTGGCATAGACGAACGGCTTGAACGATGACCCGGTCTGTCGCAGCGCCTGCGTGGCGCGGTTGAACGCCCCCGACACGCGGGTCTTGCGCCCGCCAACCATGGCGCGCACCGCCCCATCGGCCGACATCACAACAATGGCGGCCTGCGCCTTGGACCCTTCGCGCACCTTTTCCTGAAAGATGTATTTCAGCGCCTCTTCTGCCGATGTCTGGATGCGCTGATCCAGCGTGGTGCGAATCACCACATCCTCGGTCGTATTACGGGTAAAGAATTCAGGTCCGCTGGCCATGACCCAATCGGCGAAATACCCCCCTGCGCGGGCAGCAGCAGCATCCGACAAAACCGCCGGGCGCGCGCGGGCTTCGCTAGCCTGCGCGGTGGACAGGTATCCCTGGTCCTCCATCAGCCCGACGACCAGTCGCGCCCGATCCTGCGAGCGTTGCAGGTTGTTCGTCGGAGCATAGCGTGTGGGCGCGACCAGCAACCCTGCCAACATCGCTGCCTCGGACGGCGAAACCTCGGCCGCCGAGATCCCGAAATAACGCTGGCTGGCAGCCTCGAACCCACGGGCACCGGCCCCAAGGAAAGCGCGGTTCAGGTAAATGGTCAGAATCTCGTCTTTGGAATACTTGACCTCCATCGCCATCGCATAGACGGCCTCTTTTGCCTTGCGCCAGAGCGAACCCTGACGGCAATCCGCCTCATACGCGGCCTCGGACTCCCACTCGGCGGGATCGTAGGGCACGCCAAGACACAACAGCTTGGCCGTCTGCTGGGTAATGGTCGACCCGCCATGGCCCGACAACGGCCCTCGCCCTTCGCTGAGGTTGATGCGCACAGCACTGGCAACGCCACGGGGACTGACGCCGAAATGGCGATAGAAGCGTTTGTCCTCGGTCGCGATGACCGCGTGTTTTAGATGCGGCGACACGGTATCGGCGGTGATGACCCCACCAAACTGATCCCCGCGCCACGCATAAACCTTACCATCGCGGTCCAGCATCGTGACCGAACCGCGCGCACGACCGTCCAAAAGCGAATCGACATTGGGCAGCGTTGAGTAGACAACGCCGATCGCCAGCGCCAATAGCAGCGCACACACAGCCCCAACGCGCCAGGTCACGCCCCAGACCAGACGCCACAGCCAGCGGAACATCCGGCGGAAGATTCCGCCACCCCCGCCACCGGATTTCTTTCGTGTTTTCTTACGCGTGGCCTTGCGCGAGGTGGTTTTGCGCGCAACAGATTTCTTGCCCGCTGGCTTGGCCGCGCGCTTGGTCGTCTTGGGCTTGCGGCCCTTGGACGGGTATCTTTTATCCGCGACCAGAGGGGTCTTGCGGCGCCTGGACTCAGTCATTTCCGAACTCTGCCCGATTATCGTTTTGACGCACCATACCCTGCCGTACCGATGAAGTTGAGGTCAGAATTACTGGTAAATTCCCTCTCTTGAATGCATAATTTTTAATCGTTTTGCATTATTTGTGCAAAAATTGTGCACCTTGCCACAATTTTCCCCCTCTTCGCAGACCCGGGACGTTTCCTACAGCACCCGAGCACGCTTTTTTGCTGCGAGTGCAAACAAGCCGGACAGACCGGGGAAGCAGAGGGGATCAACGTGAAACTGATCATTGCGACAATCAAGCCGTTCAAGCTCGAGGAGGTGCGCGAGGCACTGACCGAAGCAGGCGTGCGCGGCATGATGGTGACCGAAATCAAGGGCTTCGGCTCGCAATCGGGTCACACAGAAATCTATCGCGGCGCAGAATATGCCGTGAACTTCGTACCCAAGATCAAGCTGGAGATCGTGGTGCCCGCCACGATGGCCGATCAGATCGTCGAAACCATCACCAAAACCGCCAAGACCGGCAAGATCGGCGACGGCAAGATTTTCGTCCTCGACGTCGAGCAGGCCCTGCGCGTGCGGACCGGGGAAACCAACGAGGAAGCGCTGTAATCCGCGCCCATCCGTAAAAGGACAGATATCAAATGAAACTAAACCGAATTCTCGCCACAGCCGCTGTGCTGGTCGCCTTTCCGGCGGCTGCATTCGCGAATGACCCGCCTTCTTCGATGGAGGACGTGGGCTATATCTTCACCACTCTGCTGTTCCTGATGGCCGGTTTCCTGGTCTTCTTCATGGCGGCCGGGTTTGCCATGTTGGAAGGCGGCCTTGTGCGTTCCAAGAACGTGGCGATGCAGATGATCAAAAACATCGCGCTCTTTTCCATAGCGGCGATCATGTATTGGTTGGTCGGCTTCAACACGATGTATCCCGGCGACTTCAATGGTTTCTTTGCCATTGGTGGTCCGACCGTACTTGATCCAGTGGGTATTGGTTCCGATGCAGCGGCGCTTGACTATGCCTCGATCGGCTCGGATTTCTTCTTCCAGCTTGTATTCGTTGCGGCAACCGCCTCGATCGTGTCAGGTGCCGTCGCCGAGCGGATCAAGCTGTGGCCCTTCCTGATCTTCGTCGTTGTTCTGACTGGTATCCTGTACCCGATCTCGGGCTCGTGGCAGTGGGGCGGCGGCTGGTTGTCTGAGGCTGGCTTCTCGGATTTCGCAGGCTCGACCGTAGTACACTCGGTCGGTGGCTGGGCGGCACTGGCCGGTGCAATCATCCTTGGCCCGCGTATCGGCAAGTACAAGGACGGCAAAGTGCACCCGATGCCCGGTTCGAACCTGGCGCTGGCCACTTTGGGGACGTTCATCCTGTGGCTGGGTTGGTTCGGCTTCAACGGCGGCTCGCAACTGGCGATGGGCACCGTGGGTGACGTATCGGACGTGTCGCGCATCTTTGCCAACACCAACATGGCCGCAGCCTCGGGTGCTGTAGCAGCCCTGATCCTGACGCAGGTTCTGTACAAGAAACCTGACCTGACCATGGTGCTGAACGGCGCGCTGGCCGGTCTGGTCTCGATCACCGCTGAACCCCTGGCCCCGACCCTGTTCGGCGCGCTGTGGATCGGTGCGGTTGGCGGCATCATCGTAGTATTCGCGGTTCCGATGCTGGACAAGTTCAAGATCGACGACGTTGTCGGTGCCATCCCGGTTCACCTGTTCGCAGGCATCTGGGGCACCATCGCCGTGATCTTCTACGGTGAGGCCTCGCTGGGCACACAGCTGCTGGGTATCGCGGCCTACGGTGTGTTCACCTTTGTCGGTGCACTGGTTCTCTGGGGTATCCTGAAAGCCACCGTTGGCATCCGCGTTAGCGAAGAGGATGAGATCAACGGCCTCGACATGGCAGAGCTGGGTATGGAAGCCTACCCCGAGTTCTCGAAGGGCTAAGACTCGAGAGTATTCAAATCAAAACCGGGCGTTCGCGCCCGGTTTTTTTGTTTTCCCAAAAAGAAAGCCGCGCAGGAAAGCGCGGCTTTGCTTGATTTTGAAAGGGCCTCAGACGCCGACGTCAACAATCGCCTTAGCCAAAATCGGCACCGTCGTTGCGTTCAGACCGGCGATGTTCAACCGGCTGTCGCCCACCATATAGATGCCGTGATCGACCCGCAGTTGCTCGACCAGTTCCGGCGCGGCACCCAGGCGCGAAAACATGCCTCGGTGCTGAGCAACAAAACCAAAGCGGTCAGAACCGGTCAGGCGTTGCAGCTCGTCCGCCAGTTGCTGGCGCAGACCCAGCATCGACAGGCGCACCTCTTCCAGTTCTGCCGCCCAGTCGGCGCGCAGGGCGTCGTCATTCAGGATCGTGGTCACAACGCGCGCGCCATGGTCAGGCGGGAAGGAATAGTTCTGACGGTTCAGGAAGGCCAGCGTCGATTGGTTCAGCGATGTCTGCGCCGCGTCATCGCTGATCGCCATCAGCAGGCCAGTCCGTTCGCGGTAGACGCCGAAGTTCTTGGAACAGGAGGCCGCGATCAGGCAACGCTTGACCGACGAGGCCACTAGACGAGTCGCCTGCGCGTCCTCTTCCAGACCATCGCCAAAGCCTTGATATGCGATGTCGATCATCGCCACGAGGCCTTGCGCATTGATCAAGTCCACGACCTCTTGCCACTGCACCATGTTCAGGTTTGCACCGGTGGGGTTGTGGCAGCAGCCATGCAGCAGCACCACGTCGCCCGCCTTGGCCGTTTTCAGATCGGCGATCATGCCGTCGAAATCGACGCCGCGCGTCTCGCCGTCGAAGTAGCGGTACGGGACGGTTTCGATGCCCAGATAGCTCAGGATCGACAGGTGGTTGGGCCATGTTGGGTTCGACACGAACACGCGGGCCTCAGGGTTGGCCATGCGGATCATCTCAAACGCCTGACGACAGGCACCGGTGCCCCCGGGGGTCGCCACGGCAGCGATATTGCCGCGCGGCACGGCATCGCCAAGGATCAGGCCGATCATCGCATCGGCATAGGCCGGATCACCAGCCAGACCGGTATAGGCTTTGCTGTCCTGCTCTTCCAGAATGCGCTTTTCGGCGGCCTTGACGGCGCGCATCACCGGGGTCACGCCTTCGGCATTCTTGTAGACGCCCACACCCAAGTCGATCTTTTGATCGCGCGGGTCGTCGCGGTACATCTGCATCAGCGCCAAGATCTTGTCGGCAGGCTGCGGTTTGAGGTTCTCGAACATCAGGTCTCTCCGGTTGCGACGGGCAGGGTCGGGAAGGCACCCCATTCAGCCCAGGAGCCGTCATAAAGCGAATGGTCTTTCTTGCCCATGCGTTCCAACGCAAGGCTGAGGATCGCGGCGGTCACGCCCGACCCGCATGAGGTGATGGCGGGTTTCGACAGATCAACGCCAGCGCCCTCGAACACAGCGCGGCACTCCTCGGGCGATTTCATCGTGCCATTTTTGTTCAGCAATTCGCCAAAAGGCACGTTGCGCGACCCCGGAATATGGCCCGAACGCAGCCCTTCGCGCGGCTCGGGCGCGGTGCCTGCAAAGCGGGCGGCCGCGCGGGCGTCGATGATTTCGTGATCGTTCAGCTTGGCTGCGGCCGAGACCTGCGTCACATCCCGCACCAGATGGTTCTGCACGCGCACTGTCATGTGACGGTCCCGGATCACAGGAGGCAAATCCTCGATCTCGCGACCCTCGGCCTGCCATTTGGGAAAGCCGCCGTCCAGAACGGCCACGTTCTCTTGCCCCATCAGGCGGAACAGCCACCAGACCCGTGCCGCCGACATCAGGCCTGCGCCGTCATAGACCACGACCTGATGCCCGTCGCCGACACCCATCGCCCGCATCCGCGACATGAATTTCTCGACCGGAGGAGCCATGTGCGGCAGGTCGGACCGCGCATCCGAAATCTCGTCGATATCAAAAAACCGCGCACCGGGGATATGGGCCGCATCATATTCAGCCTTGGCGTCGCGCTGCTGTTGCGGCAGGTACCACGACCCGTCCAAAACCCGCAGATCGGGGTCTTTCATATGGGCTGCAAGCCATTCGGTGGAAACGAGGGTTTTCGGATCGTCCTGCATCTGGGCCTCCGCTGCGCGCGCTTGCGTTCTCCCTATACGCGCGCGAATGCGGGTTCAAGGCTGGATGGGCGGCAGAACAGCTACCTTGTGCGGCGCAGGCGGAAAAACTGCACAATACCGATCAGGCTGATCAAGATCCAGAATGTCTCGATCAACATCGAGGCGAGGTTGAAATTCTCGAGCAGGGAATAGACGATCAGGATGGACCCGGCCAGGTTCAGGATCGGGAAGGCCAGATCGTCTGAATTCATCATCCGCATCTGAGTGGCGAAATACGCGGCCACGACGACAAGCGCCCCGAAAGACCCGATGGCATCCGCCAGCGTGAGTGAGGTGATGAAATCTGCCACTAGAGCCCCTTTTCTACGACGTTCAGACGGATGCGACCCGCGCGTAGTGATGCATATTCAAAAACGCGGCCCCCTCGGGCCCGGCGCGATAGCCATGCGGCAAGTCGGCGGCAAAACGCAGCCCCTGCCCGGCCCGCAAAGGCACCCATTCGCCATCGCGCAGAATTTCAAGCGATCCATTCAGAACAAATACCTCTTCGGTCACCCCTGCGGCATGGGCGGCGGATTCGTGGCTTTGGTTTGGGGCAAGATCAACGTGAAAGGTCTCGGCTCCCAGGGCGGGGTCATAAGGAAAGACAATCTTGACCTCGATGCTGCCGGGGAAAGTCACGGTTCGGAACAGGCTGGCATCCGCCGGGTCACGCAGAACGGACGATCCGATCAACGCGCTGAGCGGCAGCTGAAACCCTTTGGCGATCTTCCATAGGGTCGCGATGGTCGGGCTGGACTCGCCACGCTCGATCTGGCCCAGCATGGCTTTGCTGACGCCTGTCATCTCGGCCACCTTCGACAGGCTCAGCCCCGAGGCCGCGCGCACGTCCCGCAGTTTCAGCGTTATTTCATCCGGTGCCATGTCGTTCGTCTTTCGAATCCTCTTGTGCGTTATAGCGCACATGTGATACGTGCGCTATAACGTACGAACCCCAAGACATGCAACCCGAGGCAATAGGGAAACAGCGTCATGCCACTCTACCGATCCAGAACCTCTACCCATGGCCGTAACATGGCCGGAGCCCGCGGCCTGTGGCGCGCAACAGGTATGGGGGATGACGATTTCGGCAAACCGATCATCGCCATCGTCAACTCGTTCACGCAATTTGTGCCCGGTCACGTTCACCTGAAAGACCTTGGCCAGATGGTCGCGCGCGAGGTCGAAAAAGCCGGCGGCGTCGCCAAGGAATTCAACACGATCGCCGTGGATGACGGCATCGCAATGGGCCATGACGGGATGCTGTATTCGCTGCCCTCGCGCGAGGTGATCGCGGATTCGGTCGAATATATGGTCAACGCACACTGCGCCGATGCGATGGTTTGCATTTCGAACTGTGACAAGATCACGCCGGGTATGCTGATGGCCGCCATGCGCCTGAACATCCCTGCAATCTTTGTTTCGGGCGGGCCGATGGAGGCCGGCAAGATCGACATCGCCGATCTGGACGCCAAGAAAATCGACCTTGTAGACGCCATGGTTGCTGCCGCGGATGACCGGTTCACCGACGAACAGGTTCAGCACATCGAAGAAAATGCCTGCCCCACCTGTGGGTCGTGTTCCGGCATGTTCACTGCAAACTCGATGAACTGTCTGGCCGAAGCGCTGGGTCTGGCCCT
The DNA here is from genome assembly GCF_056531925.1 of Ruegeria sp. J8. Taxonomy (NCBI): domain Bacteria; kingdom Pseudomonadati; phylum Pseudomonadota; class Alphaproteobacteria; order Rhodobacterales; family Roseobacteraceae; genus Ruegeria; species Ruegeria sp. J8. The sequence goes on along the minus strand of NZ_JBQFMR010000006.1, from coordinate 215,020 downwards.
GCCGGGCAATGGCTCGACGCTAGCCACCCATTCGGATCGCAAAGAGCTGTTCCTTGAAGCAGGCCGCCGCATCGTCGAGATCACCAAGCGCCACTATGATCTGGACGAAAAGGGCTTCCTGCCCCGCGAAATCGCCACGTTTGACGCGTTCGAGAACGCCATGTCGCTGGACATCGCCATGGGTGGCTCGACCAACACCGTGCTGCACCTGCTGGCCATTGCGCATGAGGGCGGCGTGGATTTCGACATGTCCGACATGGATCGGCTCAGCCGTAAAGTGCCGTGCCTGTGCAAGGTCGCGCCCAATACCGAGAATGTGCATATGGAGGACGTCCACCGCGCCGGTGGCATATTCTCAATCCTCGGCGAACTCAGCCGCGCTGGTCTGCTACACGAGGGGTGCAGCACCGTACATTCCGGCACCATGGGCGAGGCGATTGCCAACTGGGACATCAAGGTCGCCAACAACCCCAAGGCGCAAGACCTGTTCAAAGCCGCGCCGGGCGGCGTGCGCACCACGCAGGCCTTCAGCCAGTCGAACCGGTACAAAGAGCTGGACACCGACCGCGAGGGCGGCGTGATCCGGTCCAAGGAACACGCGTTTAGCCAAGATGGCGGTCTGGCCGTTCTGTTCGGCAATATCGCGCGCGACGGCTGTATTGTGAAAACCGCCGGTGTGGACCCGGCCAGCCTGACCTTTACCGGCTCGGCCTATGTTTGCGAAAGCCAGGATCAGGCGGTGAACGACATCCTGACCGGCAAGGTGAAAGAGGGCGACGTGGTCGTCATCCGCTACGAAGGTCCGCGCGGTGGGCCGGGGATGCAGGAAATGCTCTACCCGACCTCGTATCTAAAATCCAAAGGTCTGGGCAAAGCCTGCGCGCTGCTAACCGACGGTCGGTTTTCGGGCGGCACCTCGGGTCTGTCGATTGGCCATGTCTCACCCGAGGCGGCCGAGGGCGGTGTTATCGGTCTGGTGCGTCAGGGTGACAAGATCGAGATCGACATCCCCAAACGCTCGATCCATCTGGCGGTCTCGGACGAAGAACTGGCCACCCGCCGCGCCGAGCAGGATGAAAAAGGCTGGGAACCTGCCGCCCCGCGCAAACGCAAAGTCTCCACGGCGTTGAAGGCCTATGCCAAACTGACCACAAGCGCGGCCAAAGGGGCTGTGCGTCAGGTTTGAGTTGGACACCGCTCAACAGGAAACGGTCCGCCTTTACGGTGGGCCGTTTTTTGTTCTGTTGTGCGGACCTTTTGCTGCCGTTCGCCGAGCGATGAACTTCTCGGTTTTTAGATTATTCGGTTGTAAGCTGCTTCGATGAGCTCGGCTCGATTTTCCTTTACGAAGTCGAGAACTAGAAGATTGTGAAACGGTTCATCTGCATACGAAACAACGGCGTCCACTTTTGCAAACCTGAGCACTTCTTCTAGTGTATCCTCTTCATGCCAAGTCGTCATGACGACTTGATCATCAGGAATGCCGCGATAGTCGAATTTTTCAATGTTCGCATAGTCTACACTGTCATCCCAAAGAGAGCAGTCCAAACCCCACGCCATGGTAAAAAGGCATCCACTACTAACCAACAACCGACTTAATTCATGTCGAAATTCTTCTCCAACGGGTCTCTCGATCAGCAAAAGGCATTTGTATTTTCCAAGATGGGAAGGGATTAAAACGAGTGTGTCAGACGGCACGAATTGATAAATGAACATGCGAACAAGCAACTCGATTTGTGGCAACGTGTCAAATTGAGTATCTGGTAACTTTAGGGCTCAAAGCAGACCCTGACTTGCAAATCCTGCCCTAGGCAGATGCACCTCTGCGCGACGCACCTAGAGCCCCTCAATCCCCCAGTTTGGCGTGGACCTCGTCCAGATCAATCGCGCCGGTTGGCATTTTGTTCGCAGGGTTCTCGAAATCGTATTTGAAAAGCTCGAAATCTTGTTTGTAGATTTCGTAGACCAGATGCATCGACAGATCGTCGAAATAATCCTCGACCGGGTGCGCTCGCTTTGGCCCATGCCCTTCGGATTCGTTGAAGCGCGGGATCTGGGACAGGTCCACAGAGTGCGGCGTGTTCAGATGGTTCAGGACATCCTGCATCCCTTCGTTGAAGGCTTCGGTCCAGAAAATCCGGTCATAGCGCCCGCCGTTGACGATAAAGGTCGAGACATGGCCTGACATGGCCGACCAGTGAATATCGGGGTCCATCGGTCTGCGCCAGCGGATCGTATCACGCGCGAACAGCAAAAACCGACGGAAGCTGGCGATCTGGTCGAACTCACCCTTGCCGTCATCGCCGCCAACCTCAATCCCATAATTATAGATCAGCGTCGGCACCAGATTGCCGCGATAGCGCTTGCCGTTGCGCTGAATCCCGCAGATCTTGTCAAAAAACGAGCTGAGAATCCGCGTGTAGGGATTGCGCACGCATGTGAACGCATAAGACGCATGAGACCTGACATTGTCCGAGATCGGCCCCTGACTGCCATCAAAGGCCCATTTGTGCATCCCATCCTTGGCGTCATGGATATCACCGTCAAAGAAGCGGCCATGATCCGAGTAATACATGATCTGGCCAATGGTCGAGCAGGCACATTTCGGCACCACCCGGTACACCATGCTTTCACTCTCGGTCATCCATGTACCGGGAAAACCCATCTGCTATGCCTCCTGCGCGGATCAGAACCTTGAAATCTTGTCCGCATTTTCAAATCAGAGAACCAAAAATATTCTGTTTATTCAATCGCTCATCCTCAGTATCACGGTTGCAAACGGGCAGAAACGGAAATTGTGAAACAAATGGCAAAGATTGCCTATATTTTGCTGTGCCACAAAGACCCTGATGCGATCATCGCGCAGGCTGAACAACTGACGGCCGCAGGCGATTGCATGGCGATCCATTTCGACGCGCGCGCCAGCAAGGACGCCTTTCAGCGCATTCAAGACGCGTTAAAGGGCAACCCGAACGTCACCTTTGCCAAAAAGCGCATCAAATGCGGCTGGGGGGAATGGTCGTTGGTTCAGGCCACCCTCAATGCGATCGAAGCCGCCGTTACAGCCTTTCCACGCGCCACGCATTTCTACATGGTCTCGGGCGATTGCATGGCGATCAAGACGGCCGAGTACACGCACAACTTTCTGGACGAACGCGACCACGACTTTGTCGAAAGCCACGATTTCTTTGACAGCAACTGGATCAAGACCGGGATGAAGGAAGACCGGCTGATCTATCGTCATTTCTTCAACGAGCGCACCCAAAGCTGGTCGTTCTACACCTCATACGAATTGCAGAAACGCTTTGGCCTGACCCGCGATGTTCCGGCAGACATCCAAGTGATGATCGGCAGTCAATGGTGGTGCCTGCGCCGCCGCACGATTGAGATGATCCTGGAATTCCTGCGCCAACGGCCGGACGTGAAACGGTTCTTCTCGACCACATGGATTCCGGATGAGACCTTCTTTCAGACCCTCGTCCGCCACCTGGTTCCCCGCGACGAGATCGAGAACAGAACGCCCACTTTCCTGATGTTTTCGGACTACGGGATGCCGGTCACGTTCTACAACGACCACTATGACATGTTGCTGGGGCAGGATTACCTGTTTGCCCGCAAAATCAGCCCCGAGGCGCATGAGCTGAAGGACCGGCTTGGCGCGCTCTACGCGGCTGAGGGGGTGGAGTTTCAGATCTCGGATGAGGGGCGCAATCTCTACGGCTTCCTAACCGGGCGTGGCCGAGTCGGACGTCGCCACGGCCAAAGGTTCTGGGAGGCCGCCAATACGCTAGGCCCGGATCGTGACCTGTACCTGGTGGTGTGCAAAAAGTGGCACGTGGCCAAGCGGTTGATTGATCAGATCGTCTCGGAAACTGACATGGCCTGCGTCGAATATCTGTTCAACGAACAAGACACTGCGTTACCTGATCTGGGCGGGATCGAGACCACTTTGCTGAAACGCTCACGCCACAGGCGGGCGATTGTGGGTATGCTGTTCGACAGTTTCAACACCGACAAGCTGGTTCTGTGCGTTGACCCAGCCAATCTGGACATCGTTCAGGACTTCTGCGCCGATCAAGCGCGTACCCATGTGCTTGAGGTCGAGTGCGAGTATTCCAACGATTACTTGATCGGGCACGCCCGTCGGGTCGGTTTGGCAGGCGCGCAAAGCCCCGAACAGACGGTCGCGCCCCTGATCCCCACTCTGCGCCATTCGCTGGCCTACGAATCCGAAATGATCCGCGCGGCTGCCTCGGACGATTATTTCCGCATCCGTGAAACCAATACAAAAGACGAGAATGCGGTGGCTGTTGCCGGGTTTTTGAACGCCACGACGGACATTGCGGAACGCATTCTGCGTCTGGACTACCTGTTTGCAGATTAATCCCGGCGACACTCCGAAAAGGCCGCCGGGACAACGATCAGATGTCGAATTTCACACCCTGCGCCAGCGGCAGTTCGGCCGAGTAATTCACCGTATTGGTCTGGCGCCGCATATAGGCCTTCCACGCGTCCGATCCGCTTTCACGCCCGCCGCCGGTTTCTTTTTCACCACCAAAGGCTCCGCCAATCTCGGCCCCAGACGGACCGATATTGACGTTGGCAATACCGCAATCTGATCCGGCTGCGGTCAGGAACTGTTCCGCTTCGCGCATGTTCAGGGTGAACACGCAAGACGACAGGCCTTGCGGCACATCGTTCTGGATCTCGATGGCGTTATCAAAATCGTCGTAGCCCATCACATAGAGGATCGGCGCAAAGGTCTCGGTCTTTACGGTGGCCGTCTGGTCGGGCATCTCAACAATGGCGGGCTGCATATAGACGCCATCCGGCACGCCCTCGGTGACGCGCTGACCGCCGAACACGGTGCCCCCTTCGGCTTTGGCCGCGTCCAACGCTGCGGTCATGGCGGCGCCCGAGGCCTCATCGACCAGCGGGCCAATCAGCGTGCCCTCGGTCAGCGGGTTGCCGATGGGCAGACCGGCATAGGCCTTTTTCAAGCGACCCACCAGTTCCTCACGGATCGAGTTATGCACGATCAGGCGGCGCAGCGTGGTGCAGCGTTGACCGGCTGTTCCCACGGCTGAGAAGACAATTGCGCGCACCGCCATTTCCAGATCGGCCGAGGGGCCAACGATCATCGCGTTGTTGCCGCCCAGTTCCAGAATACACTTGCCAAAGCGGGATGCCACCACAGGAGCCACTGCGCGACCCATGCGGGTGGAACCGGTCGCCGAGATCACCGGCACATCTTCGCTGGCCACCAACGCCTCGCCCAGCGCGGCACCGCCGACCAGGGTTTGCAGCAGGTGATCCGGCGCATCACCGAACCGAGCCAGTGCCCGTTCGAAAATCTTCTGGCAAGCCATCGCGGTCAGAGGTGTCTTTTCGGATGGTTTCCAGATCACCGTATCGCCACAAACCAGCGCGATCGCCGCGTTCCACGACCAAACCGCAACCGGGAAGTTGAAGGCCGAAATCACGCCGACTGGCCCCGCCGGGTGCCATGTCTCCATCATCCGGTGGCCTGGGCGCTCGGATGCGATGGTAAGGCCGTATAGCTGGCGCGACAGACCCACGGCAAAGTCGCAGATGTCGATCATCTCTTGCACTTCGCCCAGCCCTTCGGAGGTGATCTTGCCCGCCTCCCAACTCACCAGCGCGCCGAGATCTTCTTTGGCGGCGCGTAGTTCCTCGCCAAGCAGACGGATCAATTCACCCCGGCGCGGAGCGGGTACGGTGCGCCAGGCATTGAATGCCGTTTTGGCATTGGCAAACACAGTCTCCATGTCGCCCGCCGGGGTTTCATGCACCTCGGCCAGCAGGCTGCCGTCGATGGGCGAGCGCACGGTCAGCGAGCCGCCGGTCAGCTCAGCCGCTGTCAGGTCCAGATTGGCAAGGGTGGTTTGCGCAGTCATCACGATGTCTTTCATATCTTAGGCCGCCTTGTTTTGTTGGGTTGCATCGCCAGCGCGATAAAGCTGGCCAAATTCGGTGTTCAGGAAATCGGACAGGGCCACTTGTTCCTGCCGGACAAAGCCCTTGGCAGGCAGCGCACCGGTGCGCATCAGATCGACCACGCCCAGTACGCCTGCGGCAGTGGTGACTTGAATGGCGCTCCAGACCTGTCCGTTGATCTTGCGGGCATAGCTTTTGTTGATCAGGGATTTCTCGCGCAAGCTTCCTTCGATCATGCCTTTGGCTGTGCAATAGACCAGCACTACGTCTTGATCCGTGCGCGGAAGGGCGGTCTCGAAAATATCCTTGAGCAGATCGCGCCGGCGTTCCAGCCCCAGATCCTTGAGCAGCAGCTTCAGGATATCGCAATGGCCGGGATACCGGATCGAGCGATAGGACACCGCGCGCGCCTTGCCCTCCAGCGTTTCGGGCAAAGTGCCCAAGCCGCCCGAGGTGTTGAAACACTCATATTCCACCCCGTCGTGGCCCAGCAGTTCGTAATCTTCCAGCGGCGCGGTCTTGATCCGCTCACCATTCACGATGGCGTCGCAAGGGTTGCAATACTCGTTGATCAACCCGTCGGTGGACCATGTGAGGTTATATTTCAACGCATTGGTCGGGAACAGAGGCAACGCCCCCACCCGCATATGCAAACTGTCCAGCGTGTCGAATTCGACCGCCAGTGCAGCCCCAGCGATGCCGACAAAACCGGGTGCCAGACCACATTGCGGCATGAAGGCGGTTTCGCTGCCGTCGGCCAGTTCGCGCACGGCATTGGTGGCCGCCACATCCTCGGTCAAGTCAAAGTAATGCGCCCCTGCCGCTTTGGCCGCCTTGGCGATCTGCGGGGTCAAAAAAAACGGCGCGGCCGAGATCACGGTATCAAACCCCGCCAAGCCCTGCGCCAATTGCGTTTCATCGCCGACGTCGATCTGCCGGGTCGAGATACCTTGCCGGTTCAGCACCGAAAGGGCCGACAAGTCGCGGTCGGCCACGGTGACCGAATAGTTGGATGACGATTTCAGCAGGGCGGCGATCATATGACCGATCTTGCCTGCTCCGATGACACAGATATTCCAGCTCATAGTGCGCCTCCTCAAGTGTTTTGGAAAAGTATGAAGGCGCGGTTGTTCGATCCGCAGAGGCAATCTTGACGAAATAGCCAATTGATCCGTCATAATGTCGGTTGTTTCGTCTTTTAGACGGACCACACGAATACCGAGTAGATATGCAACTATCCAAATACTTCCGTGATTTTCCGCCTAACCTAAGGTAAGGTGCAGGCTATTGGGCCATTTTGTCCGCGCCAATTCCGCGTCACGCGTGGCCCTGACCCTGTCGGGAAACGCATTGCGCCCAATTACCGGACCAATGCGCCTGTTCTGGTTGATCCCGACATCGGTCCTGAAATGCATTGAAGCCAACGTTCAGGGGGGAACAGGCGTGCCTAAAGATCCGATTGAGAATTTCCGTACATTCAATCCATCCGAGTCTGACTGGTCAGTGATCTATGCGATCCTGTCCGCATCGGAAGACAAACCCATCAAACCGCATTTCGAGTGCTTCGAGGTTGAAGCCGACACCATCCTGTCACCCGAAGGCATGTATGTGGTTCTGTCCGGTCTGGTCCAGTTGCAGCAGGATGAGGTGGTTTTGGCCGCAGCTGACGCCGGTGACTATTTCTATGAAGAACATCTTGAGATTTTCGATATCCCCGTCAGCCTTCAGGCGCTGGCCACGGCGGGGACCAGGCTGGCCTATTTGTCCAGCAGCCAATGGCTGGAAATCCCTATTGCGATCCGTAAACACTGTTACGACACCCTGTTTGGGGATCTGGTCAGCGTGCATCTGCACAACTTTCAGCAACCCATCAACTGTTGCAGCGTGACAGCGGCAGCGCTGAGCATGTCGGCGTTGGGGTTCAGCTACGAGGTCAACGACATCTTCCGCGAATGCGCCTTGCCCACATCCTTTGTGGTCAATGACGGGATTTCGCTGGGCGAGCTTTACGACGTCGCTTGCACATTCATCAACACGCAGGACCTGCGTGAGAAGATACAGGTTCAGGCCTATTTCATGGATGAGGCCACAACCTCGGTCGAGTTGCTGTTGCAGGCGATTGATGAATCCAACCGGGTGGGCGGCGACAACGACATTCTGGTGGCCAATTTTCAGGTCGGCGTGGCCCATGGCAAGCAGAACATGCCGGGCGGGCATTTTGCGATCATCGCCAAATGCAACCCCAGCACCGGTCTGGTGCATATGATGGATGTCCACCCCGAGAAATACGGCAAGCTTTGGGTCACGACGATTGACCGACTATGGGCGGGCATGTCCGACCGCGACGGAACCTCGATGCGGTCGCGGGGGATTTTGCGGTTCTCGGCGCTCGAGGCGGTGAAGACAACGCTGCAAACGCTGCAACAGGATTGCAACTATGTGGACAGCACCGAATATCTGGCGAAAGACCCCAAGAAACGCCGCAACCTGTTCCGGCGGGCCAGCCCGAACATGAACTCGCTGGGGGTTCTGGCGGAAAGCCTCAACATCCTCGGGGATGAACAGGTGGATGAAGACAAGCTGTTGATCGCCACGCAGACCAATCTGACCGACAAACTCAACCGGGTGTCCACGGCCAAGGAAATGCACTTGCTGGCGCAGCGCTATCTGGGACAATCCCCCGATGTGCATTTGGGCAGCACTTTCCGCAGCTTTGCCGAACACCCCGGAAAGGGGAACCCAACGCCGCAAGAGTGGTTTCGCGCTCAATTGCATAGTCTGAACATCGAAAAAGACCGGCATTTGATGATCAATATCGACTTCAACCGCGTGCTGGGGTTCGAAGTGATCCGCCCCCCTGCGAATGTGTATCGCGAGACCGCGCTGCTGGAAGAATTCTGGTGCCTGTGCATCGCCTATGATGAGGCAACCGATCTGGTGACCGTGGTGGATATGAGCCCAGCGACCTCGCAAGTCTGGCAAGCGCCGCGCGGGCATCTGTTCCGCGGCCTACGCGACCTGTCAAACCCTGCGATGCTGGTGATCGAGGAACACGAGCCGCCCGAGGACCCCACTGATGTGGAACGGATCGTACGCGAGAATCCGATCGTCCTGTTCTACGCGGATGAGGACCCGTGGTCCTATATGCTGCGCAGTATGCTGGCCAATATTGGCATCACCACCGCCCGTCTGATCGACATCGAAGGCCACGGGGCCAACGTTATGAAGATGCGGCGGCAATTGACGATGATGACCGGCAAGGAAACCGCGCCCTACCTGTTCTTTCAGGGCGAATGTCTGGGGCGGCGCAAGGATATCGTCGATGTTGTTCTGGATGGCAGTTTTCAGCAAAGCGTCAAAGATGCCGGGCTGCCGGTGTTGCTGCGCCATGAATCCCCCAGCCTCGACAAGAATATCTTCGGCTATCCCAAAGGCGGGCTGACCGATGCGCCCAGCGAAAAGCGCAATGTACTGCTGTGTGCCTGCGGGTCCTCGGCGGCGGATAAGGTGCCGGATCTGGTCAAACGGATCAAGGATGCGGGCCATAACGTCAAGCTGATCCCATCCGTCTCGGCCGAGAAATTCTTTCGCGATATCGAGGTCGAGGACGAAACAGACGGCCCCAGAACCATGCGCCCCAAAACGATCGAGGATTACATCTCGCATCATGATTACTACCGCGACGATGATGAGTGGAATTTCCGCTATACCGAGTTCGGAATGCCCCTGCGGGCCTCGCATCTGGCGCTGTGCGACTGGGCAGATTGCGTGATCGTGGCGCCGGTGACGTGCAACACGATGGGCAAGATCGCTAATGGTATTGCTGACAATCTGCTGACCTCGGTCTTTGTGGCGTGGCAGTACCGGAACAAGCCGGTGATCCTCTGCCCTGCTTGCAACACGAATATGTGGAACAATGTCACAACCCAGAACAATGTTGAAAAGCTGCGGGATCTGGGGGTCGATATCGTCGGACCGCGCCGGGGACGGCTTTCGAACGGCATGATGGGGATCGGCATGATGGCCACCCCGGATCAGATCATGGAGGTCCTGGACGAAGCCTTCGAAGAACTAGCCGATCAGGAGCACAATATCTGCAAATGGGCGCAGGAGGCCGCAGCCTCGGACGAGTTCGCCCAATGGGGGCGCGTCTTTGATGCCATCGACCGAGGCATGGCTGGGATAGACATCGTCGATGACAGCAATGGCGACACGCTGCTGCACTATGCGGCCGGTGGTGAGGGCGAGTTGCACGAGAACGGGCAAGACCTTGGCAAGCCCGACCTTGAAGCAGCGCAAGAGCTGATAGATCGCGGGATCGACGTCAATGCCACCAACGATCACGGCTTTACCAGCCTACATGTGGCGGTAATGAACAACTCGGCCAAGATGGTGAAGGTTCTACTGGGCGCGCCGGGGATCGACGCCAGTTCCTGCATCAATTTCCTGCGCGATCCCAAGAACGCAAGGGACGTGCGGAAGGTAAAGCCCGAGATTGCGGCGATGCTGGACGATTGGGCCAATGCGCACACGGTCATCGCCCCCGAAGAGGTGGACGAAGACGATCTGATCGACGACCGCGAGCGGACTTATCTGTATTTCACCTACGGGTCGCTGAAGAAAGGCTTCCCCAACCACGACGCCCATGCCGAAGTGCTGGATGATTTCGTCGGGCAGGCGGTGACGCGGCAACGGATGCCACTGATCGTTCCGCACGAACCCCATTGCGACAATCCCAATTGCGGCTATCTGCACCGGATGGCCACGCTGGTCGATCAGAAAGGCCGAGGCGAACCGATCCAGGGCGAGGTTTATCGCGTGTCATCCTCGGGGTTGAAGGATCTGGACAAGCTCGAAGGGTATCACGGTCCCGGCTCGCCCGAGAATGTCTATGTCCGCAAGCGGATCAATGTGCTGCTGGATGGGGTGAAGAAACCCGCCTATGTCTATGTGATCGCGCATCCGACCAAATATCTGGACCAATGGGCCGATGGGTCTGCCGGGGTGGTGGCGGAATACACGCTGGATATGGCGACCGGCACGCCAAAGCCGGGTTTTACGCCCCCTAGTTAAGCATCTCGATCACGGCCTCATCCTCGGGGTCCGCCTTGAGGCTGAGGTTGTAGGCCGTGATCGCCACCATGCACAGCAGAACAAAGGGCCAGAACGCGGCCTTGGGGATCAGGTTGTCCTTGTAGTGAATGAACCGCAGGGATGGCACGGCCTCGGACGCAAACAGATAGGTGTTCACCGACACGGCCAGCAGCAGGAAATACATCAGGAAAAAGAACGACTCCATGTAGATCACCGGCGAACCGGCAAAGCCTTCGCGTAGTTGCACATGGGCCAGCAGGATCACGAAGAACAGAACCGAGCAGGTACCGATCACGCTGGAGGTACTGAAATCATGCCTCTCGACCAATTCGGGGCGACGGGTCACGGTCATCACCGCGCCAAACAGCAGCATCGTCACCACGATCAGCGGTATCATATGCACGATGAACGCGTTGCCGAAATTGCGCTTGATGACAAAGTTATAATGCAGCTCGGGCAGGTTGGTCTGAAAGTCGATATCCTTCAGGCCCATCGTGGTGCCCAGATCGGACAGGCGATAATCGAAATAGGTATTCTCACGCTCCCACGTGCCCATGACGATGCGCTTGTCGATGCCGAAAATATCCCTGGGCCCTGTGGCGGGATAGGCGTCGAAATCGGGGATTAGCGCCACGGCAGTGTCGAAACTGGCGGGCCAGAACCGCACCCAGACGGTTTTGTGGTCGAACGGATAGCTGGTGTAATCGAAACTCTGTCTTAGGGTCTGTTCAAAATACCAGCCGATCAGCTCTTCGTCGCCCTGATCAATGCGATACGCCTCTTCAATCGTCCCGCTGGCCGCGTCCGAGGCATCGGGCAAAACAAACCCGACATCGTCCTTGGCCGGTTTGATCGCATCATGCACGCCATCCTTGTAGTGCTGCCAAACATAGCCGGTCACATGAACGTCGCTGGCACCGGTAAAGACAAAGGACTTGATGAATATCCCGGTTTTAACGCGATATTCGGGCACGGTCTCAAGGTCTTTCAGATAATCCTCGACCGAAGCCTGATCGGGCAATTGCGTCGGATCGCCTTCGAAATGGTTCAGCGCGTTCCAAAGTACGATCAGCAAAACGGACAACAGAACCGTCAATACACCTGAGATGCGCCAGACTTTGCGTTCGATACTCATCCAACCCCTTACCTAATCGTCCAGCCGCCCGACCAGCGTCTGCGTGATGCCCATGTCGCGGAACCCGGCGCGCAGGGCCTCCAGCCCTTCATGTGCGGTTAGCGGGATGCCCCACGCACCGCATTCCGCCAGCGTTTTGGTTTGCTGAATGGACAGGTCCACCATGGGCAGCGGCTCTTTCGCAGTAAAGGCCGCCAGGGCATCGGCATAGGCCGTGGCCCGGTCCCATTCCTGCCGGGCCAACATCACCGCGCTGGCATCGGTGTAGAAATGCAAATGGCTATGGCCAACGCAGCCCTCGGCGATGATCTCGGCCCCCAGTTTCAGATGACGATCCTGCGCATCAGCGTCCGGCTCGGCCATGGCCAGCGCCGAAAGCGCCTTGGGGCCCACAAAGTTCCGGCCATGTTCCAACGCGATCTCAACCGCATGCTGGCCCGTCTTCCGGGCCTGATCCAGTTGCCCGGTATAAACCTGTGTGCGGGCCAGATGCTCTAGCGCCTGCGCCTCAAGCCGTTTGGCCCCGACCCGGTTGGCAATCTCGGCGGAAACCGAAAAGGCCTCGGACGCCTGATCCAGCTCACCCAGAAAGGTATGCGCCACGCCAAGACAGGTCTGGGCCACGCATTCCGGCACAAAGGCAAAATACTTTTGCGACACCTCAATGGCTTCTTGCGCGTCCATCTTGCCCTGCGCCACATCGCCGGAATAGCTGCGCGCAACGCTGAGGTTGTGCAGGTTCGCCGCAAGGTCCCGAACAAGGCCCTTCTCACGCGCCCGCTCTACGGCCTGCGTATAGAACCCGACCGCCGTCTGCATCGTGGCGCTCATGAAATTGGCATCGCCAAAACCGCTGAGCGCCCCAACCTCAAGTCGCACCGAATCCAGCTTACGCGCCAGTGTTAGAGCCGTTTCATTGCTGGCCAGTGCCTTATCGACCTGCCCCAGCGGGAAATAGACATTGCCGCGCACATAGTTGATCTGGGCGATGTCCCGATCCGAGCCACAGCGCTTGGCGGCGGCCTCGGCTGTCGCCAGACTTTCCAAAGCCTCGGTATACCGGCTGGCCTGACGCGCGGCCTGCGCCAACCCGATATGGGCGCGGCAGGTCTGTTCGTCGGTATCGGCCAGCGATGCGGCCTCATGAAACTCGCGCAGGGCCTCATCAGACAAGCCCTGTAGGCGGTGTGTCTCCCCCCGCGCGCAAAGCAGATCAAACCGCACTCCGGCCGGTGCAGGCAGTTCCAGTGCCCGTTCGATCAGCGGGCTGGCATCGTCGAACTGGAAGGCCTGGATCAGCTTGTCCGCAGCCTCAAGATAGGCTTGCGCAGCGTTATTGGCCCCGGCCCGGTCCAGATGTTGCGCGCGTAGGGTGGCGTCGCGATCCTCGAACCATTTTGCTGCCTGCCGATGCAGCCGCGCACGTTCGGATTTGACCAGCGTGGCGTAAGACCCGTCGCGGATCAGAGCATGGGCAAACATCAGATCCTGCCCCGCCTCGCGGATCAGGGCCGAGCGGATCAGGGTGGACACATCCAGATGCCCCTCACCCAGCACGAAATTCAGCACCTCGGGCGAGAACCGCTGCCCCAGGACCGAGGCCGCCTGAATTGCCGCCCGGTTCTTGCGGTCCAGTGAATCCAGCCGCGACTGAACGATGCCCTGTATGCTGCCGGGCACGGATTCGCGTTTCAGCACGTCGATATTGCGCAGAAGCTGCTCAAGAAACAGCGGGTTGCCACCGGCCCGTTCTACGCAGGCCTCCAGCAATTCAGGGTCTATTCCGGTGAATTCCTCGACCAATTGCCGCGCCTGATCATCTCCCATCGGCGCCAGTTCCAGCTTGGAGATCAAGGCACCCTCCGTGCCCATCTGCCATTCCCGGTCGATCGGGTCGCCTTCAACGCGGCTTGTCATCAATAGTACACAGGGCAAGTCACGCGTCGCCGCCGCCATATGCGCGCATGCGGTCAGGATATCTGGCGCGGCCCAGTGGATATCCTCGATCTGGATCAATAGCGGGTTGTCCCGGCTGCGCCCGGCGATCAACTCATCGATCACACTACGCCGCCCGCGCAGGCGCGTGGCGTTGTCCATCACGGCATAAACTTCCGCCAGACCGGGGTCCTGTTCCAGCTCAAGCAAGGCATTCAGATGCGCGGCATTGGAGGGCGACACCCACCCTTTCGCAACTGCCCGCTTGGCAGCGTCGGCGCTGGTGGCGGCATCGGCGCTAGGCTCTAATCCCAGAATGCTCCGCGCGACGGATTGAATGGCGGAATGCCCCTCGCGCGCGCCGAAATCCATCACGACGCCTGTATGCGTGGAATAAGACAGCCCACTGGCCAGCTCGGCCACCTGTTCCGACAAATGTGTTTTGCCGATACCGGGTTCGCCCAGAATGATATGCACCTCGCCCTTGCCGTGGCGCTTGCACCGGTCGAATGTGGCCTCGAAGATGGACATCTCGCGCTCGCGCCCGACAAAGCGGTGACGGCGCGACCGGATGTTTTGCGCCAGACGCTCCAGCCGCCACAGCTCGACCGGGTCATTCAGACCCTTGATCGCCTTCTCGCCCATCGACTCGCCCACGAACAAGGGCCCCAGCGCGCGCTGAATGTCGTGGGACACCAGCGTCTCGCCAACCCCCGCCATATCTGTCACGCGCGAGGCCAGGTTCACCCCATCTCCCGTCACCGTGTATTCCGTATGCGCTTCGCTGCCGGTCGTGCTGGCGATCACCTGCCCCGAGGCGATGCCGATATGGCAAGTCAAAGGCCGCGTCAGGCTGGGCAGGACCGCGTGAATTTCCAACGCCGCCCGCGCCGCCCGTTCGGTGTCGTTGGTGTGCGAGATCGGCGCGCCAAACACGGCCATGACCGCGTCGCCGATGTGTTTGTCGATCCGCCCGCCGTATTTCTCGACCACGTGATCGACCTTTTGAAAGAACTCGTTCAGCAGCGCGTGCATGTCTTCTGCATCCAACTCGCTGGACAGGCGCGTGAATCCGGTCAGGTCCGCGAACATGACGGTGACTTGCCGCTTGGCAGGCTCGAGCGGGGCCTGCGGCGTGTAGGCCGAGACCATTTCGGCCACGTCCAGTTCCGAAATCGCACGCAGAAGCCGTCGGCGATCACCGACTGCGGTCACTCCGATTTCGATCAAGTCTTCGCCCGTTAGATCGGGCAAAATGGCGAAATCAATTTTGTTATCCAAAAAGGCTTGCGCATAGTCAGACAATCCAAGCGCGCTCAGCCAGTCCCTAAGGTCCTGAGACATGTCGCCCCTCTGAAGCCCCCAACTCCAAAGGTGAGACTAGCACGGCAGACACGCCCGAGTCTGCAATGGTTAACGAATTTAATGTTTATTTTCGCATATTTGCACGGATTGCGAGAGTTAGGTTTCGGCGTTCAACCCTTCCGTGGACAGATCGTCCAGTTTGGGCATCAACCGCAACAGCTCGCTCGCATATTCGGTCTGTGGATTGGCGAACAGGTCGTTGGTCTCTTGCAGCTCGACCACCTTGCCCTGTTTCATCACGGCCACGCGGTCGCACATCTGGCGCACAACTGGCAAATCGTGACTGATGAACAGCAAGGTCAGACCCAGATGCTCCTGCAAATCCTTCAGGATGTTCAGGATTTGGGCCTGAATTGACACGTCCAGCGCGCTGGTCGGTTCGTCACAGATCAAAAAGCGGGGCTGCGTGGCAAGCGCGCGGGCAATGGAAATCCGCTGACGCTGACCGCCCGAGAATTCATGCGGGTATTTCAGCCCGGCCTCATGACCCAGCCCAACCTGATCCAACAGCTCATCCACGCGGCGCTTGATATCAGCCCCGTCCATCAGCTTGTGATGGCGGATCGGCTCTGCCACGATTTCATCCACGCGCATCCGGGGGTTGAGAGAGGAATAGGGGTCTTGAAAGATCATCTGGATGTTCTTGCGATACGCATCCAGCGCGGCTTTGTTGGTCAGATCGCTGACTGTCTGCCCTTCGAATGTGATCGTGCCGCCATCAACCGGATAGAGCCCCGCAATCATCCGCGCGACGGTGGACTTGCCCGAGCCGGACTCCCCCACGACGCCAAACACCTCGCCCGCGCGGATGTCAAAGCTGACATCGTCCACAGCGGTGAAATAGGTGCGGTCCCACGGCAGAAGCCCTCGCTTTTGCAGGAACTTCTTGGTCAGGTTGCGAATCTCAAACACCGGTTTGCTGGTGTCATTGTCCACTTTGGGCCAGTGGCGGGCCATGTCTTCGATCGCAAAGCGGGTCTCGCGCCCGCCATAGCTGATTTGCGGAAAGCGATGCAGTTTGAGTGTTGGGCGCGGTACGGCGGCGATCAGGGACTTGGTGTATTCGTGGGTCGGCTGGCCCATGACCTGAGACGTAGGGCCGCTTTCGACCACTTTACCCGCATACATCACCGTCACCTTGTCGGTGGTGTCGGCAATCACGCCCATGTCGTGGGTAATTAGGATAACCCCTACCTGCCGCTCGGTCGCCAGCTCTTTGATCAGGTCCAGAATCTGCGCTTGAACGGATACATCCAAGGCTGTCGTCGGTTCATCCGCGATGATCACGTCGGGCTCGGTACACAACGCCAAAGCAATCACCACACGCTGCCGCATCCCGCCCGAGAACTGGTGCGGGTACTGGTCCAGCCGTGTATCGGGGTCAGGGATACCAACCCGGTCAATCAGATCGCGGGCGCGTTTGTTGGCCTCACTATCTGAACCACCCAGATGCGCCTGAATGGTCTCGACCAGTTGCTCGCGCACGGTGAACAGCGGGTTCAGCGAGGTCAGCGGGTCCTGAAAGATCATCGAGATCTTATTGCCGCGCAGCCCACGCATCGCCTCGGCGTCGATACCGCTGATCTGGTCACCGCTCAGCTTGATCGTACCGCTGGCGATACGGCCGGGTCGGTCGAGCAGACCCATAATGGCGGCTCCGATTGTGGATTTACCGGCCCCGGATTCACCGACAAGCCCGTGGATTTCGCCGGGCTCAACCGACAGGTCCACATGGTCCACGGCAGTGAACAGTTTGCGGCGGGTCGGGAATTCGACCGTCAGGTCATTGATTGTCAGAAGGCTCATGAAATCACCGCAGCTTGGGGTTCAACGCATCGCGCAGCCAGTCGCCCAGCAGGTTCACAGACAAAGCCAGCGCCAGAAGGGTGCAGGCCGGGAAGAACAGAATCCACCACTCACCCGAGAACAAGAAGCCCTGTCCGATGCGGATCAATGTCCCCAGAGAAGGCTGGGTCGGTGGGGCGCCGACGCCAAGGAAACTCAGCGTCGCCTCGGCGATGATAGCCAGAGCCAGCGAGATGGTGGCAATCACCAAAACCGGACTGAGAACATTGGGCAGGATGTGGCGGAACATGATCGGGAAGGACCCACGACCGATCAGACGGGCCGCTTGAACATATTCCTTGTTTTTCTCGACCAGAGCCGCGCCGCGCACCACGCGGGCGAACTGGACCCAGTCAGACAGCGCAATGGCGACGATCAGGACGTAGATCGCCATCTCATCGCGGTATTCCGGCGGGGTGACGCCTTTGGCAATACCAAAGATCAACATAGCGACCAGAATGGCCGGGAAAGTCAGCTGCACATCAGCGACCCGCATGATCAGGGTTTCAATCCAGCCGCCGAAATAAGCAGCGACCAGCCCAAGAACGATACCGATGATCAAGGCCAACAGCACGGCAGATGCGCCCACGAACAGGGAAACGCGCATCCCGTAGAGGATGGTCGAGAATACGTCGCGCCCCTGATCGTCGGTGCCCAGCAGAAAGGTTTCCTGCGTAAAGGCGTTGGGTGTTCCGGGCGGCGTAAACCCGTTCATCAGGTTCAGTGAGGACGGGTCGAACGGATTATAGGGCGCGATCAGCGGCGCAAAGATCGCCGAAAGCACAAGTATGGCGACAACCAGAGTCGAGACAATAGCCACAGGTGAATGCCGAAAGGACCATGCGAAGTCGCCGTCCCAGAACTTGGCGAACCGCGACTTTTCCGGCGCTTTGGGGGTATCGAGAATATCGGTCATGTGGCCCTCGCGTCGACACGCAGGCGCGGGTCAATAGCATAGTAAAGAAGATCGACAATCAGGTTGATCGTCACGAACATGACCGAAATCAGCATCAGATAGGCGGCCATGACGGGGATATCGACGAACTGGATCGCGTTGATGAACAGCAGGCCAACGCCCGGCCATTGGAACACCGTCTCGGTGATGATGGCGAACGCAATGATCGACCCCAATTGCAAACCGGTTATGGTGATCACCGGCACCAGTGTGTTCTTCAGCGCGTGGCGGAAGTTGATCACCCGGTCCGACAATCCGCGGGCACGGGCAAAACGAACGTAGTCGGCGCGCAACACTTCCAGCATCTCGGATCGGACCAGCCGCATGATCAGTGTCATCTGATACAGGCCCAGCGTAATCGCGGGAAGGATCAACGCCTTGAGGCCCGACGACGTCAAGAAGCCCGTTGACCAGTTTCCAATCATAACGGTTTCGCCCCTCCCGAAGCTAGGAAGAAGATCAAGCTCGACCGAGAAGATATAGATCAGCAGTATCCCGATCAGGAAGGTCGGCAACGAAACCCCAATCAAACTGACGGTCATAATCACATTCGCCGCGATCCCTTGTCGTCGGATCGCTGTGAAGACGCCCAGAGCAATACCCATTGTGATGGCCAGAAAACCTGACACAAAGGCCAGTTCCAGCGTCGCGGGTGCACGTTCTGCGATGATGGTCGAAACCGGACGACCCTGGCGGTAAGAGACGCCAAAATTGCCCTGAACGGCCCCTTGCAGGAACTTGAAATACTGGACCGGGAAGGGCTTATCCAACCCAAGCTCGGTGCGCAGGCGGTCGATATCAGCCTGCGTGCGTTCCTGCCCCAGCATGTTGTCGATCGGATCGCCGACAAAGCGGAACATGGAAAATGCGACCAGACCCACGACCAGCAACACGATCACGGATTGGAACATCCTTCGGACGATATATGCGAACATTTAGTTTCCCCGTTGATCTGCCTCTCTACGCATGCCCCGCCCGAATGGTCAAGATGTCGCAGAGGACAACGCCGCCCGGTCCTGTGGCTCAGCCCAGTTTATCTTTGGCCCCAACGGCACGATCCCCAGCGGGTTTCGCAGCTCGGAGGGTGAGAAATACCCGGCCTTGTATATCTCGGGCTTCACTGTCCGGGCAATCTCCGGTCGAGAGTACAAGTCCCGCGCATAACCCCACAGATGCGGATAGTCGACCAAACGCCACAAATTACAGCGGAAGGCATAGTGATAAGCCACATCGAACCGCGCCAGGGTCGGGAACAGGCGCAGGTCGACCTCGGTCAGATCATCGCCGCACAGGTATCGGTTGGTGGCCAGATGCGCCTCGATCTCGTCCAGCATGGTGAAGACATCGTGAAACCCGGCCTCATACGCCTCTTGCGTGCGGGCGAACCCGGCGCGATAGACGCCATTGTTCAGGCGCGGATAGATTTTGTCGTTCCAGGCATTGATCTGATCCAACTTGTCTGGCGGGGCCAGATTGGGGCCATAGCCTTCTAACGTGCCCAGCATACGCACGAGATCGGCGGATTCATTCGACACCGCGCGGTTTTCGGCGCGATCCCACAACAAAGGCACGGTGATGCGCCCGGTATAAGCAGGATCAACCTTTGCATAGGTTTGATGCAACGCGGTGACACCGAACAGAGGATCGGCATAGTCACCATCGGTGTCGTACACCCAACCGTCCGGCGTGCGGCGCGGGCGGGCATAGGCGACGGTGATCAACTCCTCCAATCCCTTAACGGCGCGCGTCAGCAGGACCCGATGCGCCCAAGGGCAATTCCACGCGGCATACAGGTGGAACCGCCCCGGCTCATAAGGACCGTTTGGCAGAGCGTTGCGGATGGACGACGCCTGACGACGGTATGCGCCGTCAAGCGATGTATCGGGGGCGGGGTCGTCCACGTGGTAGACCCCGGCAATCATGACGCCCATGCGGTCAGTTCACCGTGACCCAACGCAGGATGAAGAAGTTATCCGGGCGTTGTGTCAGGTCGATATTGCTGCCGGTCCCCCAAACCAGAGGCTGAACATACATCGGCACATAGACATGATCGTCCTGATAGATGGCCGTCACCTCATCCAGCATGGCCTGACGCTTCGTCGCGTCCAGCTCGGATTGGATCATCGGCAACAGTTCATCCACCCGTTCGTTCGAGTAGCCGCCGAAATTCCAGCTGCCCAGCTTTTTCTCCTCGTTCGGCGTGGCTACCAGAAAGCGAACGGGATGTTCGGCGTCGAATGTGCCGGGGCTCCAGCCCAGCATATACATGTCGTAGTTATCCTCGCGCAGCTCTGGCCAGTAGTTGCGGACGGGCATGGCATCCAGTTCCGCCGTGATCCCAATCTGCGCGAGCATGGTGACGACGGCCTGACAGACCGGTTCGTCATTCAGATAGCGGTCATTGGGGCACTTCAGCCCGAAAGAGAACCCATCGCCATAGCCTGCCTCGGCCAGCAGCGCCTTGGCGCCTTCGACATCAAAGGCGGAGCGGTCTGCATTGGCTGCAGAATAGCCGCTCATGGCCGGGCTGACCAGTTGCGAAGCGGCTTCGGCGTTGCCACGCATGATCGTGGCCAGAATAGCGTCCACATTGATCGCCTGCGCAACTGCCTGACGGACCCGCACATCACGGAACGGGTTCGGTTTGCCCGCATCATCGGTGTATTTCAGCGTCTCGGCTTCATGATCGAAACCCAACATGATCACGCGCGCCTCGATCCCCTGAATGACGTCCACGTCGGCGTTTTCCTTCAGACGTGCAACGTCTTGGATCGGGACAGGATTGATCATGTCCACATCACCCGACAGCAGCGCCGCAACAGCAGTCGCTGGGTTCTGGATCGGGTTGAACTCGGCGCGAGTAATGTTGTGTTCGACCTCGCCCCACCAGTCGCCATGCGGCTCTAACACGGTCTTAAGCCCCGGTTCGCGGGCCGTCACCTTGAACGCGCCGGTGCCGTTGGCATTGATCGTGGCGTAGTTGCCGGTTTCCTTGTCGGGCACCACGGCGTCATTCGCCTCGGTCCAGCCTTGATCCATGATCATCCAGTTGGCGATCGAGGACGGGAACAGCGGGTTCGGCGCCGAGGTCATGATATCGACCGTATAGTCATCGACTATGATCACTTCACTGACCGGCGCAAACCAGCTGCGCGTATCTGCCGCCTCGCCTGAGGCCCGCTGATAGCTGAACAGCACGTCTTGCGCATCAAAGGTGCTGCCGTCGTGAAAGGTCACGTCCTCACGCAGCTTGAATCGCCAGCCTTCACCCTCTCCGATCGGCTCCCAGCTTACGGCCAGCGCGGGTTCGACCGTCATGTCCTTGCCGCGGCGCACCAGCCCTTCGTAGACATTGTTGAGAAAACCCAGAACCGGGGCCGAGTTGACGGCGTGCGGGTCCATGGTCTGCGGATCGGTGGTCGAGGCCCATTTGAACTCGGCCGCCTGAACACTGGTCGCAGCCAGCAGGGCCAGGCCGATGGCACTGTTTCTAAGGATCATTTTTATCTCTCCCTGTTCTCTGCGCCTGAGTTTTCTTGGTTTTTCGCTTGCACGCAAGGAAATCTCAGGGCGAAACAAAAAACAGGGCGCGAAATCCGCGCCCTGCCTTGTTCGCAATCGAACCTATTTAGTTCATCGTGAAGTATTTGACCTTCGGCTGGTCTTCCGCATCCACTTCGATGCCCACGCCATCAGCCATACCCCAGTTCAGAACCTGGTGGTGGATCGGGATGTACAGCGCTTCGTCCTGCACCACGCGCCAGATGTCGGCGATGTCAGCGTTCCGCGCATCAAGATCGGTGTTCGAGGCCAGCGACTTGATCTTCGCATCCAGCGCATCGTCCTGATAGCCGGTGCCGTTCCAAGTTCCGATATCGTCCTCGCGACCATGGACCAGGAAGTTGAAGATGTATTCCGAGTCATATGTCGGCACACCCCAACCCAGCATGTAGAAGTCGGTCTTACTGTCGGTGATCAGCGGGAAATGCTGTGCCTTGGGCTTGGCGTCCAGATTCACAGTCACGCCGATCTGACCCAGCATACCGACAGCCGCCTGACAGATCGCCTCATCGTTGATGTAGCGGTCATTCGGGCAGTCCAGCCGCAGCGAGAAACCGTCGCCATAGCCTGCCTCGGCCATCAGGGCCTTGGCTTTTTCCAGGTCGGTCGAGGATTCGCCGTCCATATCAGCAGTCCAACCGTTGACAAAGGGCGGTGCGATCATGCCCGCAGGCTGCGACTGGCCGCGCATCACGACCTGCTTGATCGCATCGCGGTTGATCGCCATCGACATGGCCTGACGCACACGCACATCGGCGAGGGGGTTCTTGCCGTCCACGTTATCCGCTTCGATGTCATCTGCGCCCTGGTTCATCCCAAAGAAGATCACACGGTTCTGCGGCGCCTGCTTGACCATCAGGCCATCGGCACCGTTGACGCGCTCAATATCCTGCACTGGCATATCCTGAAGGAAGTTCACTTCACCCGACAGCATCGCAGCCACGCGGGTCGCAGCGTTCTGGATCGGCGTGTAGACGATCTCGGTCACTTCCATCGGGAACTGGTCGATGCCCCAATAGTCGTCATTGCGCACCATCACCGTTTTCACGTCAGGCTCGCGGCTTTGCAGCTTATATGGCCCCGTGCCGTTGGCGTTGGTGGTGGCATAGGTGATCTCGCCGCCCTCAAAATCCTGAACGTTGACGGTGTTGTTCGCCTCGGCCCAGCCTTTGTCCAGAATGAACAGGTTGGTCAGGTTCGACGGCAGGATCGGGTTCGGACCATCGGTGACGATCTCGACGGTGTAATCGTCAACCGCGCGCACTTCGGTGATCGAGCCAATCAGCTCTTTCATGTCCGAGTTCGGCTGCTTGGCGCGCTCAAAGCTGAACACCACGTCTTCTGCGTTGAAATCCGCGCCATCGTGGAACTTCACACCTTCGCGCAGTTTGAAGACCCAGACGTTCGGATCATCGGCCTTTGGTCCCCACTCGGTCGCTAGCGCGGGTTCAAACGCGCCGGTCACGTCGCGGATGATCAGCGGCTCATACATCTGGTGGCGAATGGTGTGCGACGGACCTTCGTTTTGCGAATGCGGGTCCAACGTCAGCGCGTCACCCGCGCGCGCCCAGCGCAGAGTTTCAGCCGATGCACCTGCCGCCATCATTGCGGTCGCACTGGCGGCAATCATCAGATTTCTTAGGATCATTATAATCTCCCCGTTTATTGTTAGCGCCGCCATCCCAGACGGCAGGCCGTTGTCGCGGCCTTGGTGGTCCTGATCATCCAGATCATTTTCACAGTTGCAACACTAGATTGTGAGCCAACTGAAATGTTTATCTCGACTCTTGGTTTTCCCATTGATTAGAGACTGTTTTGTATAGAAATTAGTTGACCGCTTGGTCAAGTTTAGAGCGCTGAATGCAGTGTCATCACCCGGATTCTGCTGTGCGTCCGAATTGCAGCACCCTTGCCCGGTAAGGATTTCCGGCGGTTGCATTTCCGTCTGGCGCGCACAACTATCCGGGCAATGAAGGTATTTTTCAGGTTCATTTTTTCAGCTCTGTTGCTTGTCACTGTTGTGCTGACCGGGTTTTGGGTGGCAGCCAGCAACCGTGAGACTGTTCCGGTGGGCCACTTGCCTGATGACACAGGCCGGATGATCGAAACCTCTGAGGGTGCGATCTTTGCTTTGGACGTCGGCGACCCTTCGGCGCCGCCGGTTCTGTTTGCTCATGGAACAGCGGCGTGGTCGGGTTTGTGGCGACCCACGCTTTCCCACATGTCCGACGCCGGGTTTCGCGCGATCGCCTTTGACATGCCGCCTTTCGGCTGGTCGGAACCAGCACAGGATGAGGACTACAGTCGGACGCGTCAGGCCGAACGCATTATCGCCCTTCTCGAAGAGCTGGACAGCCCTCCGATCGCCGTCGCGCATTCCATCGGCGCAGGGCCCGTGGCCGAGGCTGTTATGCTGCGCCCCGATTTGGTGTCCGGGTTGGTCATAGTTTGTGGGGCGATTGCGCTTGAGGCGCATGACTCTCCAACTTCTGAGCCCATTTACCTGCGAAATGGGCTGCTGCGACAGGGTATAGCCGCCACAACAGTCTCTAATCCACTGCTAACGCGCCATTTCCTTCGCGCGTTTTTGCATGTGAAACTGGCTGCAACGCCTGAAATCGTCTCGATATTGCGCAATCCAATGGCCCGCGAAGGATATACCAAGGCCGTTGCGGACTGGTTGCCGCACCTGCTTGTGCCGCCGCAGAACGCGCGCAGCACACGGGCAGAAAGCTGGCGTACGCTCGACCTGCCGGTCGCATTGATCTGGGGCGCGGAAGATACCGTGACCCCGGTCGCGCAAGCCCACGCCTTGCACGCGCTGCTATCCGAAGCACCGCTGATCGTCTTGCCCGATGTAGGTCACATCCCGCAAATCGAGGACCCAGAGCAGTTTCAAACCGCATTAATTGACGTGCTGAAGGCCATGCCCGGGCCGACGCTATCAAAGGAAGACGTATGACGATTTTCACCAGACGCGCCGCACTTTTCGCCGCCGGTGGAGTGGCGGGCTGGGGATTGTCTCGTTGGTTGGGACCAGACCTGC
The DNA here is from genome assembly GCF_056531925.1 of Ruegeria sp. J8. Taxonomy (NCBI): domain Bacteria; kingdom Pseudomonadati; phylum Pseudomonadota; class Alphaproteobacteria; order Rhodobacterales; family Roseobacteraceae; genus Ruegeria; species Ruegeria sp. J8. Next base: position 190,126 of record NZ_JBQFMR010000006.1, on the reverse strand, counting down.
CCGTTTATGACGGCACCCGCTACACGCCTGCCGTGTCGGATGCCACGATCCTGAATGACGCCAGCGGATTGTCACCGACGCCGGTACACAAGCATCTGGTGATGACCGAGAATGCTGATGAAGCCCTGATCACGGCCATCCGTCAGGAACTGGCGCAGGCACAGGCCGAGGGCCGCCCGGTGAATGTCGGTGCCGCGCGCCATTCGATGGGGGCGCAAGCCATCCCGCGCGATGGCACAGCGATCACCTTTGACAACGGCTCGGTCGAGATTGACAGCGCAGCGCAGACATACCGCGCCCATGCCGGGGCACGCTGGTCTCAGGTCATTGCGGCGTTGGACCTTGCAGGATGGTCGCCCAAGGTGATGCAATCGAACCACGATTTCGGCGTCGCCGCGACCTATTCCGTCAACGCCCATGGCTGGCCGGTTCCGTTCGGACCGATGGGCGCAACCGTGCGATCCCTGCGCATGATCCTACCGGACGGAGAGCTTGTGACATGCTCGCCCACGGAAAACGCCGACCTGTTCAATCTGGGCATGGGAGGCTATGGGCTGATCGGCATCATCGTCGATCTAGAAGTCGAAATGGTCTCTAATACACGGCTATCACCTACTTTCAAATTGATGGAAGCCAGCGCCTTTGCCAACGCTTTCCGCCAGGCCGTGGCTGACCCGGCTGTGTCGATGGCCTATGGCAGGCTCAATGTCGAAAGGGCGTCCTTCTTTGAAAAAGCCTTGCTGATCACCTACCGCGAGACCGAGGATCAATCGGACCTGCCGCCGGCAACCGGCTCGGGATGGATGTCGCATGCCGCCAGTCGTCTCTACCGCGCGCAGCTAGGCAACGAGGCGTTCAAGTCCTTTCGCTGGTGGAACGAAACCACGCTAGGCCCAGCCTTGGGCGGGGGTGAGGCAACGCGGAATTCCCTGATCAACGAACCGGTTGTCACGCTGGACGACCGCAACCCGGACCGCACCGATATCCTGCACGAATATTTCGTGGGCTTCGACGCCTTTGACGATTTCCTGACCGCCTGCCGCGAGGTGATCCCGGCCTCGTATCAGGAGTTTCTGAACGTGACCCTGCGCTATGTGGCGCAAGACGATCAGGCGGTTCTGTCCTTCGCCTCGGAACCACGCATCGCTGCGGTTATGTCCTTCAGTCAGGAGATGACCGACCGCGCCGAGGCCGACATGGCCCGTATGACGCAAGAGCTGATCGACCGGATCACCGCGATCGGCGGGGCTTATTACCTGCCCTACCGCCCGCACGCGCGGCTGGATCAACTGTCCGCCGCCTATTCGCGCGCGCGAGAGTTTGCGCAGGCCAAAAGCGCGTTAGATCCGCAACTGGTGTTAAGAAACAACCTTTGGGACAGCTATTTGGGGCAGCTATGACCAATCTTCAAAAACTCTGTATGGGGTATTTTGTGGCACTGATGATTGCCGCGTCGCTGAATTACATACCCGGTCTGACGGATGAAAACGGTCTGGCTTTTGGCATCTTTGCCCTGGATATCTATGACGACGCGCTGCATGTGGCGTCGGCCTTCTGGGCGCTGATTGCCGGGCTTTGGTCCCATCGCGCTGCGCGCACCTTTCTGATCCTGTTCGGGCTGGCCTATCTGGGCGACGGAGTTTTCGGGTTCTTCACTGGCTATGGCTATCTGGATCTGGGGATCTTCACGAACAACTCAGCCGGGATGGACCTGTCCCTCGGACGCGTGCTGGCAAACCTGCCGCATCTGGCGCTGGGAGGGGTGGCCGCCTGGGCCGGTCTGCGTGACGCACGGAGGACGACATGAGATTTCTGCTGAGATGGCTGCGCAGGCTGGTTCTGCTGTTGGTGCTGGTCGGGATCGGCTTGGCCGCCCCTATCATCTATGTCGAAACAAGTTGCAAGGGCACTGCGCAGGCGCAACCCTATGACGCCCTGCTACCGGCCGAGCATCACCGCCCCGAAACCCGCAGCCTGATGACCTATCCTGAATGGCACATCGTCCACGCCTATGAGGATTATGCCGAGGTTCTGAGCCAAGGCGATCCACATGACTACGGCTTCTGGCAAGGGATCACGGGGTTCTGGAGCTCGCTCTGCGCGCTGTCCGAAACAGCCGCTGCCCATGGCGAGATTGGCGGTGAGACCAAGCAAACGATCTATGTGATCGGGGCCAGTTTCACGGCGGAACTGGCGTTGAAGGCACTGTACGAAGAGACAGTCGGCCGCCTGTTTACCGCCCTGCGCGGCCCGGAACGGGCTCCCCTGGATGAACTGTCGGCGCAGCAGGCATCAGATTACGCTGAATTCCTGCAACAGGTGCCATGGTACAAGTGGCGCTTTGACGACGATGCCCAAAGCTTGATTGACCAGTCCAGCGGCTCGATCCGCGACACTGAACGCGCAATAGCTCTGGGTCTGGAATACACCGCCAAGGGTGGCTATGCCAGGGTGATTGAACAGGCCGTTGAGCAGGTCGGTCAGGATGAGCTGACCCTTCGCATGATCGTCACCTCAGAGGGCGAGTTGCCCGCCTATCCCGACATGCAAGTCATCGCCCAGCGCCCCGAAGGGATTGAGATCGAGACGCCACGCTACCGCGCCCTGACCAATCTGCTGGTGCAGATGGCCGGTGACGGTGTGAACGTGGTCGAGATCGCAGGCAATGACGACATCCTGTTTACCGCAATTTCGGATCAGCCCACGCGGGCAGACGCGATCTACAGCGCGCCTCGCCAAGGGTTCGGCGACCACCGACATCTGATCGTCGTCAAAGTGTCCGATCTGGCCGAACGTCTGCGCCAACTTCCGGGGTCAGGCCTGGCACTGGAACATATCCATGACTATTAGGGCGGTTCTGATTGCCCTGCCGCTGATGTTTCTGGGGTGGCTGTCCACGCTTGTTGTTGTGGCTTTGCTGACAGACGACGCCCCGGCCTATGTGGTTGTCCTGCCCAAAACGCAGATGCTTGAGGCGCTGCCCGGCGACGTCTCGGTCCTTGCGGCCTCGCCCTTCAGCCTGACCGTCGCGTCAGAAAGCGAGGGATTTGTAAAATCCCTATATAATATGGGCGCTCGCCTGGTGCTCCCTGCGGGCCTGCCGGGCTGTCTGCCACTGCCCAAGGCCTGACATCTCGGTCTCGTGCCTTCCTCCATGCTAAAAACCCACGTTTGATCAGGCTGCTTTGCGTATATCCGCGCAATTCCATGTCAGGGCCGAAGCCGTCCCGTCCGGCGCAAGCTGCCCGCCGACGAAACTGGGCTTACGCGCATATCCGTTCCAGTAGGATTGGGTAAAGTCATCTGAATAGTGCAGCAGATTGGTGGCCTGACCTTCGAACAAGGCCCCCCGGAACGCTCCGGTTCCGACCACATGATCTCGCCGCAATACGCCATTGCCCACCGTCTCGATCATGCCCGAGGCCCCGGCCTGCCGGGCCGAAGAGGCACGCGCGAAGGTCATCGCCTCGCTCAACGCGATGGGGCGCCCGAACCGCCGGTACTCCTGCCGCTCGAAATCAAGTGACAGGGCTGGGCCAGATACCCGGCGCGCAGGGTGCGACGTTACAGAAAGGTCGCGGGTCAGCTTCATGCCAGCACCATTGCATGGATTCCACTGGCTGTTGTGCCCGTGGCATGAACACGGCTGACGCCCACTGGCAGGATCGAAAAGTCCAGAACCTGCACCGTGCGGATTTCCCCGCGAACAGTCGTCAACACAATCGTCCCGCCCGATTCAACGTATAGCCCGATCGCCACATCTGGCAGGTCCGCAGTATCCGAAGGCGTCACGGGTGCAATATCTCGGGCAGGACCGGACAGGCTGGATACTCGGTTTACGAAAGGATTGGTGGTCATGGGTCAGGACTCGCTGTCTGTGTGTCAATCAGCGGCACGTTAGGAAAAACCGCTTAATGACCTACAAGTCCTGCGTGCGTTGCGTCCGCGTCAGGCGTTTGCCCGCGCGTCAGCGATTAGTGCCCATATCTTTTGCTTGAAGACCTCAACATCGAATGTATCCGCCAACGCCCTGATCGTCGCTGGATCCTTCACCAAATCCGGGTTCTTCTCGAACCGGTCGATGGCCAGGTTTAGGGCTTCGGCGGTCTGTTCATGAAACAAAACACCGCTGACACCCTCGATGACGGTGTCCAATGCCCCACCGCGCCCATATGCGATCACCGGTCGTCCGCTGGCCATCACTTCGACCGGAACTATGCCAAAGTCCTCCTCACCGGGGAAAATCAGCGCGCGACAGGTGGCGAATTGACGCTTTAGCTCGGCATTATCAACCCGGCCAAGAAAAGTGATATTGGGGCAGGATTTCTTTTCCAACACGCCGCGCATCTCACCATCACCAACAACCACCAGTTTACGGCCAGACGCGTTGAACGCATCAATCGCCAGATCGGCCCGTTTGTAAGAAACCATCTCACCTGCAAGCAGGTAGTGGTTTTCAACATGGTTCGATATCTGAAACGCCTGCGTCTCGACCGGAGGAAAAATAACCTCTGCTTCGCGCCGATAATAGGTTTGGATTCGGTCACGAATGAAGGACGAATTGGCCACGAAACGATCCACGCGAGCAGCAGTCGTGACATCCCAAACGCGCAGCCTATGCGCTAGGAAGGGCATCGCCATCCGCGCAACACCCCCCGCCTGTTGCCGATAGCTGTGATAGTGATCCCAAATATAGCGCATCGGTGAATGACAATAGCAGACATGCAACGCATCGGGGCGCGGCACGATCCCCTTTGCCGGACCGGATTCGCTGGACAGAATCAGATCAAATTCCTGCATGTCCATCTGTTCAAGCGCCAGGGGCATAAGGGGCAGGTATTTCTGATAGTGCTTTCGCGCACCGGGCAAGCGCCCGATAAAGGTCTCTCGCACCTCGTGTTTTCTGACCTTGGCGCTGACCTTTTCGCGGTCATAGACATGAGTCACAATCACTGCGCCCGGAAATAGATCCAGCAGCGCCTCCAAGACTTTTTCACCGCCGCGCATTCCAACTAGCCAATAATGTACGATGGCAACTTTCAATCTGCCCAACACTCCGCTGTCACCGCGGGCCTGATTTGTAAGCCCGTGTTGCCACCACCCCGCAATGCCATGAGGCCCAAGTCATCTCCTGAAGGGTACAGCCGACGTCCAATCTGCAGAACGCCGTAAAATGGGATCCGAAGGGTGCACATGAAACGCTCGAAATACCTAGTTATCTCAGGTCTAATTCACTCTCTTTTCGCGAAACAATGTTTCGATGTATTCTGCCTTAGATTGTTTTTTCAGTGTTGCAAAAACAACCAATACTAACCAAGCGCCGTCAGAAACTCTGGCTCAGAACCGTCCAGATAGACTGCGCTGAGCACGCCGGTCGCGAACGCGCCCGTGTCGACAGCAATTCGGCCGCCCCGAACCGCAGCGCGACTCACGATTGTATGGCCATGGACAACCCACTGACCGTCTTTCCTGTCTTTGGTCTGAAAATGTTTGTTGCCCCAAAGCAGGTCGTGCTCAGATTGCTGGTCAAGCCGACGTGTGGGGTCTGCCCCAGCATGCGAGACAAAGATATTCCCACTATGGAAACTGGTCTTCAAATCTGCGATCCAGCCAACAAGTTCATCACCCATAGCGCGCCGCAAACTATCCCGACACTTGGTCAGTTCCTCGGAAGTCATTTCTGGCCGAGCGGCTGGGATGCGAAACGACGCCAGTGTCTGCAAGCCCCCATTTCGTAGCCACTGACGACCGTGTTTCTTCGGATCGGCCAGGAAACGCAGTAGCATTTGCTCATGATTTCCCATCAAACACATAAATTCAGGGCAAGCTTGCATCATCCGCAAAACCTCCGAGCTGTGTTCGCCTCGGTCAATGTAATCTCCAACCAGAATGATCTGGGCGTCATGCGGTACTTGGGACAAGAGCTTTTCCAAAAGCCCGATGCAGCCATGGACATCCCCTATGACGCAGATCGGCTTTGTCGGCGCAAGAGCTCTGCGCGCTTTGCCCCCATGAATTCGATGAAGGAGTCCCGAAATCAACCAGACTAATTTCCTATGCAAGGCTACCCGTCAAAGCACACGCTATGATTGTGCTCATACAATACACTCATACCTATCTAGAGGTTTGAAGACAAGCGCGACGCTACGCCGTGCGGCAAGCAAAAACACCCAATCTAATAAGCTCTGCACCCTTGATTTTGTGTACGCCGCGAATTCGGTTTCGTCCTGTTTCCATGAACCAAGTCTTGATGGGCTCGGGGTAGAACTCCGCCATCACTTCGCTGAAATACTGAAAATCTGAGGCACTGAGCGGCCGGCCATGACGCGACGGACCATGAAATCCAAATATTGTGTCCGGTGTTACACATGTCCCTGGCAGGCCAAGAAACATCGTACAGGTCGAATAACAGATCCGCCCGCGCAGCTCGACACGTATGCCATTTCTTTGAAGGTTCTCCAATTCGACCAAACGATCATGCAAGAAACCGCCTCGATCACTGCCAACCACCAAAGGTTGTTCCGAGTATCCGGCGCCAGGCACTGCAAGCACGCATAACAGGACAGAAAGCCCCATCACATAACCTGCAAACCGTCTCTTCCATTTGCAGAGCCTCAAACTCAGAAATCGCATTAGCCGCACTCCATTCCCGTTGGTAGTTGGGAACAGTGCTAAGGAGGGACATCGTCGTCTTGACGTGTGGCCTGGGGCGTAAATGTGCCTTTTGCGGACAAGTTATCGCGATTTTGTCTAAACGCTTTGTAACAATTCAGTGCTGTCGATTTCTGATCAGGTCCAATTTGGCAGTTCGGTTCAATTGTTGGCAAAAAGACCGGCCTTTAGCCTAGTTGGGTGACAATTTCTGGTGTGGAGCCATCTTGATCGAAAGACGCATGAACTGGCTCGCCAAAAAAGCAGCTGGCCTCCAAATCATGCCTGGCAATCTCGGCCGCTAAGTCCGGTTACACTGCAGTCTCCGAAGGTTTTTCAATGCTCGCTCATCACGCGAAATCATCCAAAGCGAGAGGTATGTTCGTTCATAATACTGGCTGGCGACCCCGGCAGGATTCGAACCTGCAACCTGCCCCTTAGGAGGGGGCTGCTCTATCCAGTTGAGCCACGGGGCCGCGCAAGCCTCTCTCTAGCTTGGTTTTTCGGGGTTGTCATGGGCTTTGATGGGCAGTTGAAAATTGCGCCCTGTTCACGCTACCATTCTTCAAAACAACGACGCAGGTGCCCTCGTGACAACAGAAACAAAACGCCCGCTTACCCTTCGTGATGTCTCAGAAGCGTCGGGGGTGTCAGAGATGACGGTCAGCCGGGTTCTGCGCAACCGGGGCGATGTGTCCGATGCAACCCGCACCCGCGTTCTGGCTGCGGCGAAAGAGTTGGGGTACGTGCCCAACAAAATCGCGGGCGCGCTGGCCTCTAGCCGGGTGAATCTGGTGGCAGTGATCATCCCCTCGCTGTCGAACATGGTCTTCCCCGAGGTGCTGACAGGGATCAACCAGGTGCTGGAAGATACCGAGTTGCAGCCTGTTGTCGGCGTCACGGATTATCTGCCCGAGAAAGAAGAAAAAGTACTGTACGAGATGCTCTCGTGGCGACCTTCGGGCGTGATCATTGCAGGGCTGGAACATACAGAGGCAGCCCGCGCGATGTTGGATTCTGCGGGGATTCCGGTTGTTGAAATCATGGATACCGACGGTAAGCCCGTAGATGCGATGGTGGGTATTTCCCATCGGCGTGCAGGGCGCGAGATGGCGCAGGCGATCCTGAAGGCGGGGTATGAACATATCGGATTTATGGGCACCAAGATGCCGCTGGACCACCGCGCCCGCAAACGGTTCGAAGGCTTCACTGAAGTGCTGGGCAAGAACGGAATCGAGATTGAAGACCGCGAGTTCTATTCAGGTGGTTCGGCTCTGGCCAAGGGCCGCGAGATGACGCAAACAATGCTGGAACGCTCACCCGAGCTAGATTTTCTGTACTATTCCAACGACATGATCGGCGCGGGCGGGTTGCTATACCTGCTGGATCAGGGCATCGACGTGCCAGGGCAGATCGGGCTGGCCGGGTTCAACAATGTCGAACTGTTGCAGGGCCTGCCACGCAAGCTGGCCACGATGGATGCCTGCCGGCTTGAGATCGGGCGCAAAGCTGCCGAAATCATCGCCTCGCAACTGGCTGATCCAGAGGCTGACGTTGAAACCCGTGTGACCCTGACCCCCAAGATCAGCTTTGGCGACACTCTGAAGCGGCGCTGACGCCGTGGCGTTGCGACGGCTGGACAACCGCGCAGCGCGGGCGCTGTTCATGGATCGGCACGCATTGCTGGAACGGCCCTCGGGCAATGCCAAGGGTGCGGGCCTGCTGGAGTTGATCCAGCGTCTGGGCTTTGTGCAACTGGACAGCATCAACACCGTCGCACGCGCCCATGACATGATCCTGTTCTCGCGCAGGCCCAGCTATCGGGCGCGCAACCTCAGTCGGCTGTATGAACAAGATCGTGCCCTGTTTGAGCACTGGACCCATGACGCCGCCGTAATTCCGATGGCGTTCTACCCCCATTGGCACCTGCGGTTTCAACGTGACGCAGCCCTGTTGAAATCGCGCTGGAGGAACTGGCGGCGGGATGGTTTCGAGCAACAGTTTGAATCGGTGCTGACCCATATCCGCAACCACGGGCCAGTTTCGTCCTCGGATGTCGGCAAGGACGAGAAAAAAGGCTCGGGCGGATGGTGGGACTGGCACCCCTCGAAAACGGCGCTGGAATTCCTGTGGCGGTCCGGCGCACTGGCCGTTGTGGGCCGTCAGGGGTTTCAGAAGCGCTATGATCTGACTGAGCGGGTGATCGAAACCCATCTTTGTCCTGGCAACCTGCCTTGTGACGCAGAGCAGACCATCGACTGGTTGTGCAACGCCGCGCTGGACCGATTGGGCTTTGCGACATCCGGGGAACTGGCTGCATTCTGGGATACGGTCAGCGCGTCTGAGGCTCGGGAATGGGTCAAACAGGCTCTAATCAAAGGCCATGCCGAGGAAATCGAAGTCACTTGCGCCGACGGGCGCGCGCGCAAAGTGATAACACGGCCAGAATGGCCCGATCCAACAAACCTGCCCCCGGCCCCTGGTCGGATGCGGGTTCTCAGCCCGTTTGATCCAATGTTACGGGATCGCAACCGGGCTGAGCGACTGTTTGATTTTCACTATCGGATCGAGGTTTTCGTGCCTGCCCCCAAACGCAAATATGGCTATTACGTCTTTCCCCTGCTTGAAGGGGACAGGATGGTGGGTCGGATCGATATGAAAGCTCATCGGGATCAGGATGTCCTGCGCGTCACCGCGCTGTGGCCGGAACGTGGCGTGCGTTGGACGGATGCGCGCACCCGACGCCTTGAGGCCGAGTTGGACAGAGTGCGCAGATTTACCGGTCTGACGCGGATCGAGTTTGTCGGTGAATGGCTGAAAGACCCTGTTTAAGATCTATTCTGCCTCAGTTAGCGTTAGGCGGATTGGATGCAGCCCGTCAATGCCGCCCTCCAGCACGTCGCCTGCCTGAACTGGTCCTACCCCTGCCGGTGTTCCGGTCATGATCAAATCACCTGGGCGCAGATGGTAGTAACCGGAAAGATGGCCGATGATCTCGTCGATCTTCCAGATCAGCTCATGCAGTGTGGCATCCTGACGGGTTTCGCCGTTGACTTTAAGATGGATCCGCTTGTCATCGCTGGGCGACCAGTCCGTGGCGCGGGTCAGAGGGGCAAACACCGAGCCGTTTTCTAGGTCCTTGCCCAAATCCCAAGGGCGCTGCTTGTTCCGCTCCCGGATTTGCAGGTCACGCCGCGTCATATCCAGCGCGCATCCATAGGCATAGACCGCCTCGGTCGCTTGGGATTTCGACGCTTGAAACACGGGCGCACCAATGGCGACCGCCAATTCCATCTCATGATGGAAATTCTCAGTTCCCGGTGGATATGGCACGGTTGCGCCGGTCAGGATCGCGTTTGCCGCGGATTTGGTGAAATAGAACGGTGCCTCACGATCCACTTCATGGCCCATCTCTGCGGCATGGGCGGCATAATTGCGCCCAACGCAGAATATCCGGCCAACAGGATAGGGGGTGGAAAGCCGCTGAACCGGTATAACAACCGGCTTGGGCAGGGAAAACAAAGTATCGGCCATATGAGTCTCGGGTCTGCTTGGTTTCGGGCATATTAGGCGACCCCACGCGCAGGGCAAGCAGATGACTGCCGTCAACTCAACCCGGTTCACAATCCGGTTTCACATCTTGGAAATCCGCCGAGATAGGCTAGATTATGCGTATAAACGCATGACATCAATACGATGCGCCTGAGCGCCGCGCTATGGGATGGGCGGGTCTCGCGCAACACAAGATCACCGCACTAACACATTTGCGGTAGACTAGTTTCGGATCGCCTCGGTCAGAGGCTACTCACCCAAGGGTCTCAGGACCGTACGTACACCTTATTCTAGGTTGACAGGTTATCCGAAACACAAGCCGATCGCCCGGATCGTCCCGGGGCATCTGCTTGTGGGCCAGACACGCAGTCCAGTCTTGGTCTGGCCAACCCCGCCAGAGGGCGCCCCCCATACCTCTGGCGGGACTGCGTTTTTTGAGGTCAGGATTTCAGATCGTGCAGGTCGTTCAACAAGTCCAGCAAAGCCTCATGGCGCTCGGGGCCAAGTTGGATGCGAATGCCTTCGGCCTCTTGCAGGATGAGGTTGATATTGTCCTGGATGATCTTATCCCCAGCTGCCGTGATCTCTACAATCTGGCGGCGTTTGTCGACAGGGTGCACGTGTCGAAGGATCAGCCCTTTGGCCTCAAGCTTCTGCAGGATGCGGGTCAGGCTGGGCAGAAGAAGACAGGCTCGCTCGGCGATATGGGTTGGTTCTTGCGGGCCATCTTCCTTGAGAACACGCAACACACGCCATTGTTGCTCGGTCACGCCGACATCCGCCAACATGCGACGGATCGGCCCCATGACCCTTTCACGCGCCCGAAGCAGCGCAATCGGCAAAGAGCGGGAAGTCAGTGGCAAATCTCTGGACATATGAAATCTTGAACGAAATTCCCAAAAACTGCAACCAAACTCAATAATTAAGATGATTGAATTTATTTGCAAACTCCACTCTAGACGAAAAGTTCGCAACCCTTTTTTCGGCGATTTGGATTGACCTTTTTCGCCCGATAGCCACCACTGGCATCGCGGGTTTTCCGACGAAAACCCGAAGATGGTACATCACATGGGGCAGGAAATGGATTGGGATTCCTTTGCAGAGTGGGGCGAGAAAGCCGCCAGATGGGCGCAGGACTATCACCAAACCGTCAAAGATAAGCCAGTACGCGCGCAGACCGAGCCAGGCGACATCCTGAATGCCTTGCCAGAACTTCCGCCCGAGCAAGCGCAGCCTATCGAGGACATCTTTCAGGACTTCGAACAGATCGTCATGCCGGGCATCACACATTGGCAACATCCCCGGTTTTTCGCATATTTCAACGCAAACACTTCTCCGCCCTCGGTGCTGGCCGAGTTTCTGACCAGCGCGATCGCAGCGCAATGCATGCTGTGGCAGACTTCACCCGCGGCGACCGAGATGGAAACGCGGATGATGGAATGGCTGCGTCTCGCGCTGGACCTGCCCACAGGGTTCGCCGGCGTGATCCAGGACTCCGCCTCATCCGCGACGCTGGCTGCGGTGCTGACCATGCGCGAAAAGGCCCTGTCGTGGCAGGGCAATCAACAGGGGCTGTTTGCACAGAAACCCTTGCGCGTTTATTGCTCGGCCGAGGTGCATACCTCGATTGACCGGGCGATCTGGGTCGCAGGGATCGGGCAGCAGAATTTGGTGCGCGTCCTGACCAAAGGTGACTGGCGCGGCATGGATCCTGTGGCGTTGGAACAGGCGATTCAATCTGATTTAGACTCCGGTTTGCATCCGGCGGGGGTCATTCTGTCGGTTGGCGGCACCAGTGTCGGCGGTACCGACCCGGTCGAAGAATGCCTGAAGGTCGCCGCCAAATACGGGCTCTACACCCATGTAGATGCGGCGTGGGCGGGGTCGGCGATGATCTGCCCGGAATACCGCCACTATTGGCAGGGGGTCGAGCGCGCCGATAGCATCGTGTTCAACCCGCATAAATGGCTGGGCGTCCAATTCGACTGCTGCGCGCATTTTCTGAAAAACCCTGAAGATCTGGTGCAGACCTTGGCGATCAGCCCAGAATTTCTGAAAACCCACGGCAAGGACGGGATCATCAACTATTCGGAATGGTCGGTGCCTTTGGGGCGGCGATTCCGGGCGCTGAAGCTTTGGTTCGTGATCCGCGCCTATGGGCTTGAGGGGTTGCGCACCCGACTGCGCAATCATGTAAACTGGTCTGTGGACTTGCATGACCGTCTGGCCACCGAGCCGGATTTCGAAATCACCACGAAACCGATGTGGTCGCTATGGACCTTTCGTTATGCCCCGGACGGTGCGGTTGATCTGGACGATCTGAACCTGCGGCTTGTAAACGCCATCAATGACGACGGTCGTATTTACCTGACCCAAACCCGAGTGGACGGCAACCTGACCATCCGGTTCCAAGCCGGACAGTTTGAAACGACCGAAGATGATGTACGCGTGGCCTACGATGTCATCACCGAAATCGCCCGCTCTCTGACCTAAAGGATTGATCATGCCCGCACCGTTAAATTCGTTCAAACAGGCTCTAATAAACGGTGAAAGGTTGATCGGCTGCTGGACCAGTTTTGCCGAGGCCGTCACCGCCGAGATCATGGGAAGCGCCGGGTTCGACTGGCTAGTCATCGATGGCGAGCACGCGCCCAACGATATCCGGTCTATCCGGGATCAGTTGATGGCCCTGTCCGCCAGCCCGACCCATCCTGTGGTTCGTGTCCCGGTTGGGGATGCCGCATTGATCAAGATGGTGCTGGATGCGGGGTCGCAAACAATTCTGGTGCCGATGGTCGAAAGCGCCGAACAGGCAAGGGACCTGGTGCGTGCCTGCCGCTATCCGCCCGAAGGCGTGCGCGGCGTCGGCGCCATGGCCTCGCGCGCGACGATGTATGGGACGATCCCGGACTACATTCCCACCGCAGATGCCCAGATCTGCCTGCTGGTTCAGGTTGAAAACCGCGCGGGTCTGGCCGCCTTGGACGATATTCTGAAGGTCGACGGTATTGATGGGGTCTTTATTGGCCCAGCCGATCTGTCCACCGACATGGGCTATCAGGGCAACAGTGCCGCGCCCGAGGTGCGGGCGGCGATTGCGGATGCGATTGCGCGAACGCGTGCAGCAGGCAAAGCCCCGGGGATTCTGGGAGTTACGGACGAGTCGTCTCAGGCATTTCAGGACATGGGCGCGCAGTTTCAGGCGGTTGGCATAGACGTGATGCTACTGACGCAAGCCGCGCGGGCGCTTTCAGCCAAGTGGAAAGCGAAGTAACCCTTCAGCCCTGCATCGCAGCCGTCGCCTGTGCATAGCCGCCCGAAGCACCATCCACGAAGTGCACGTGGTCGTCGCGGGTGGCCGACGGCACAAAACAGGTCATCATCGCCTCATCCTGCGCATGCAGGCCGTATTTGATCTTTCCCTGGCCACGCGCCTGCTCCAGCATCGTGCGAATTTGCGCCAGCGTGGCCGGGTCGCAATCCAGCGTCATTTTCAGCCCGTCATCAAACTTGCGAAAATCCGCGTTGCTGCTGACCATGTTGCGATAGTGGACAGGCTCGAAATTTCCCAGCGGCTTGCCGCGCCGGAACAAAAGCGCGATCAGCAGGTTTTGGACCAACAGAAGCAGCTTTTGCACAGCTACATTCCGCCCAGCCCGTGAAACATGCGCGTCCAGATCCAAACCCGGAGGTGGCCAGCGCATTGGCGGTCCCCCGACCGGGACGGGATGGCCCGCCCGTTCCAACTCTTCCGAGGCACGCAGCACCGATTGCGCCAGATCGGCAAAATCGCTCTCGGTAGCCTGCGCCGTGGGTTCGACCACCAAAGACACGATCTGCCCGTTCTGCGACCGTACATTCGACCATCGACAGGACAAGCCGTTCAAATCCGGCAGCGCGCCCGGCCCGGACGGATCGACGGAAGACGACCCGGATTTCATCTGCGTCTCGGCCCAGGCCAGCCCGCCGCCCGAGAACATGGCGTAATTCACCCCGCTGGACGGGGCATAGCGGGCGACTCGCAACTCTTTCCCCGCCTGCCGGATTTCGGCGACCGTCGTCAATGCGGCGCGCAACTTGATCCCAAACTCATCCTCGGCCCAGCGGCGCAGGTCTGCCAGTGCTTGCCGCGCATCATCCATCGCACTTGCGGGCACGGCGAATCCGGCCCCGTCGCCGCCAAACACATAGGGAAACTCGGCGCCTTTCATGGCGTTGATCATGGCCGAAATCACAGCCGCGCCAACCATATTCACCGTCTTATAGCGGCCTTTGGCGATCTCAGCCGTCGAGTCGACAATGTCCGCAACCCCCACAACCCAATCATCAGGCAGCGCCGAGAACTGCGCGGGATCGGTCAGCCGTGAAAAATCGCGCAAAAGGGGTAGGCTGTCATAGAAGGCGGCCTGGGCGTCTTTCATGAATACCTCGGTCTCAAATCATGATTTAACATAGCCCGAATGCGGCCCAAGTCCCGCGAAATCGTCAAGACACACGTGCTTGTGCGCAGCGGTGTCCCGTGCCAAGCATGTCCGGTCAGATGATGGCAAAAGGGGCATTTCATGAAGGCAGGTTTGGTCGTGTTGTGTCTGGGCTATGTGCTCAGCCAGTTTTTTCGTGCCTTTTTGGCCGTACTCAGCGTCGATCTGGGTCGTGATATCGGCGCCACGCCAGAGGACCTCGCTTTTGCCTCGGGCCTTTGGTTTCTGGTCTTTGCCGCCATGCAACTCCCGGTTGGCTGGGCGCTGGATCGGGTCGGGCCGCGGCTGACCTCGACCGTTTTGTTGCTGGTCGGTGGCGCAGGCGGCGCACTGATCTTTGCCGTGGCCAGCACGCCTTTTCATGTCGCCGTGGCCATGGGGCTGATCGGAGTGGGATGCTCGCCGATCCTGATGGCCTCGTACTTTATCTTCGCCCGTGAATACCCTCCGGCCCGTTTTGCCACGCTGGCCGCCCTGATGCTGGGTGTTGGGTCGGTTGGCAATTTGGTCGCCTCCTACCCCACTGCGCTGGCCGTTGAGCTGATGGGTTGGCGCGCTACGATGGTCACTTTGGCCCTGTTTTCGGGCGTGATCGCCATCGGCATTCTGTTCACAGTTCATGATCCCAAACGCGTTGAAACCGACCACAAGGGATCGGTTCTGGATCTGCTGAAGCAGCCCGCACTCTGGGCCATCTTGCCCCTGATGTTGGTGGCCTATGCACCGTCGGCTGCGACCCGCGGCCTTTGGGCCGGACCATATCTGAGTGATATCTTCGCCCTCAGCACCACACAGATCGGAACCGCCACTCTGATCATGGGCGCGTCGATGATTGCGGGCACCTTCGCTTATGGGCCGCTTGACCGGATATTGGGGACGCGGAAATGGGTGATCTTTGGCGGCAATGCGCTGGGCGTGGTCGCCCTGACCCTGTTGTGTCTGTGGATCGACAATGCGGTCTGGCTATCGGTGGTACTCATCTCGGTCATCGGGTTCACCGGGGCCAGCTTTCCGGTCATCATGGCCCATGGCCGCGCCTTTGTTCCTCCACACCTGGTGGGCCGAGGCGTGACCCTGCTGAACCTGTTCGGGATCGGAGGTGTCGGCCTTGCCCAATTTGTCACCGGCCGCGTCCATGCGGCCACGGTGGACATCAGCCCCTCTGCGCCCTACACAGCGATATTCGGCTTTTTTGCCATCTCGCTTGCCATTGGCTGCGTGATCTATCTATTCAGCCGGGACAGCGTCGACTGAAGCTGACCTCGACAGGAGACCTCATGTCCGACCCGCGCGTCATTGCCCCTAATCTCAAACGCAGGCTTTCGGGCGTGACGGCGACGATTGCGCGGTTGGTGCCACTGCAGGTGCAATGGATCGACATTGCAGCCACCGGTCCGGGCCTGCCGGACGATATCCCACATATCCCGCTTGGCCGCCTGCCCTTTCTGTCGCGTAGAACGCTGCGCGTCTGGCACGCGCGTCGCAATACCGAGATGCTGTTGGGCCTGTTCCTGCGCAACATCCTGCGGTTGCGACTGAAACTGCTGTTCACCAGCGCGTCGCAACGGGCGCATACGGGCTATACCAAATGGCTGATCGACAAGATGGACGCCGTGGTCGCCACCTCGCGCAAAACCGCCGGGTATCTGGATCGGGATGCACAGGTGATCATGCATGGCATCAACCTGCAGGATTTTACCCCGCCCGAGGATAAAGCGGCCGTGCGCGCCCGGTTGGGCCTGCCTGATGGCCTGCTGCTGGGCTGCTATGGCCGCATCCGCCACCAGAAGGGTACTGACGCCTTTGTGGATGCAATGATCGACCTGTGTGGCCGCTTTGACGATGTGCATGGCATCGTCATGGGTCGCGCTACGGAACAACACACCACCTTTCTGTCCGAATTGAAAGACAAGGTCGCGGTGGCGGGCCTGTCCGACCGCATCCTCTTCATGCCCGAGGTTACAGTCGACCAGATCGCCGAATGGTATCAGGTTCTGGACCTTTTCATCGCGCCCCAGCGGTGGGAAGGCTTCGGCCTGACCCCGTTGGAGGCGATGGCCTGCGGCGTGCCCGTCGTGGCCACCGATGTCGGTGCGTTCTCTGAGATCGTGACCGATCCGTCACTGGGCCATGTGGTGGAGCCCGGCAATATCCCGACCTTGGCCGATGCCGCCGCCCGGATGCTGGAAAACCGCGATTCCCTTGCGCAATCCGGCCTCGCCGCCCGTACGCATGTCGAGCAGAATTTCGACATCCATCGCGAAGCAAAGACCCTTGTCGCCCTCTACGAGCGGCTTTTGACCGACACCTGAGGCGATGCGCCGCGTCAAATCGGTGTCATCGGGCGGAATCCGACCCAAAAACCCTTTTTTCTTTGCCGCAACGCAGCTATGAACGCGCGTCCTTAACTTTGGAGACATGAAATGGGCTATCGCGTCGTTGTCGCCGGCGCCACGGGTAACGTGGGCCGCGAAATGCTGAACATTCTGGCGGAACGCCAGTTCCCCGTCGATGAACTTGCCGTGCTGGCAAGCCGTCGTTCGCTGGGCACCGAAGTAAGCTTTGGCGACAAGACACTGACGACCCAGGACATCGACACCTTCGACTTCACCGGCTGGGACATGGCGCTGTTCGCCATCGGCTCGGACGCAACCAAAGTCTACGCGCCCAAGGCGGCTGCGGCGGGTTGTGTGGTGATCGATAACTCGTCGCTCTATCGCTACGACCCCGACATTCCGCTGATCGTGCCGGAATGTAACCCGCAGGCGATCCACGACTATAAGAACAAGAACATCATCGCCAACCCCAACTGCTCGACCGCGCAAATGGTTGTCGCTCTGAAGCCGCTGCATGACCGCGCCAAGATCAAGCGCGTTGTCGTCTCGACCTATCAGTCGGTCTCGGGCGCGGGCAAAGAGGGCATGGATGAGCTGTGGGATCAGACCAAAGCGGTCTACAACCCCACAACCGAGGTTGAACCCAAGAAGTTCCAGAAGCAGATCGCCTTCAACGTCATCCCGCAGATCGACGTCTTCATGGAAGACGGCTCGACCAAGGAAGAGTGGAAGATGGTGGTCGAGACCAAAAAGATCGTCGATCCGTCGATCAAGGTCACAGCCACCTGCGTCCGCGTTCCCGTGTTCGTCGGCCATTCCGAGGCCGTGAATATCGAGTTCGAGGAATTCCTGGACGAGGACGAAGCCCGCGACATCCTGCGCGAGGCCCCCGGCATCATGGTGATCGACAAGCGCGAACCCGGCGGCTACGTCTCGCCCATCGAATGCGCGGGTGACTTCGCCACCTTCATCAGCCGCATCCGTCAGGATTCGACAATCGAGAACGGCATCAACCTGTGGTGCGTGTCCGATAACCTGCGCAAAGGCGCAGCCCTGAATGCGGTGCAGATTGCTGAGTTGCTGGGCCGTGAGGTTCTGAAAAAGGGCTAAGGTCAGTCTGCTGTCACAGAGAAACCCCGCTGTCGATGCAGCGGGGTTTTTTGTTCCGACGCACCGTTTGCGCCACAGAACCCCAACAGGGCAGCGGACTAAACCCCAACCGTCATCGACTCCGGCCGCCTTCAAAGCTGAGACGAGACGTTCCGAGAGGAAAAAATTCTGGGCGTTTTTTGATCAATCCAGATGTCTGGGCCACCCAGCGCCTCGGGGGCAACGACCAATTTGTGCTCCCACCCCGACCTTGGTGTGAACCTTTTCCCGGATCTATTGTTCATTGGAGCCGTCAGATCACCCTCGGGCCCCAACGCCAAGTAGTTCCCCATCGACCGTTTATT
Organism: Ruegeria sp. J8; assembly: GCF_056531925.1. Classification (NCBI taxonomy): domain Bacteria; kingdom Pseudomonadati; phylum Pseudomonadota; class Alphaproteobacteria; order Rhodobacterales; family Roseobacteraceae; genus Ruegeria; species Ruegeria sp. J8. Next base: position 171,652 of record NZ_JBQFMR010000006.1, on the reverse strand, counting down.
GCACACATTCAGGATGTAGTACGGCTCATCCGTGGTTGCATGTCCCGCCGGGGCCTGCAATCTGATCTAGTGGAAATAGGTTTCGCCCAGATCGAACTGTTCCAGAACCGTTTTGGCCGAATCCGACAGCACCGGCAGACCGCCTCCGTTCATGAAGCTCGGAGCAGGATTGCCGTCCTGCGAGCCATAGTACCAGACATCACCGACTTCGGCGTCGGTCAACCGCTCTCCTTTACGGACTTTCTCGTAAGTCCCGTCAAACAACTTGTCATATTTTTCTTGAACATCTTTGGATTGGGCGGCCAACCAATGCCGTTCATATTCCCTCCGCGTCATCGGAGTTACGCCGGACTTGTTGTTCCAAGTCGTAGAAATCCAGACATGGGAATCCCGCCCCGAAGGGTCATTTTCATCAATCATTTTCGCCGCCAAATTGCTTAACTTTGCACATAAAACATCAAGCTAACTTAGCGACTTGCACCATGTGCGCAAAGAACAAAGCTTTTTGCGCGGGATCAATTCGCACAGTAAAATTCGGGCCAGTCCGGAAACCGACCCGAAAAAATGATCAGGACACAGCCTGTTCAGCCACGATCTCACCAAAGCGGGTGAAGAACTTGCCCGACAGTTTTTTGGCCGTTCCGGCAATCAGACGGCTGCCCAGCTGAGCGATCTTGCCGCCGACATCGACCTTGGCGGTATAGGCCAGAACTGTCTCGGCCCCATCCTCGGTCAGCGTAACCTCGGCACCGCCCTTGGCGAACCCGGCTGCACCGCCTTTACCTTCTCCGGTCAGGGAAAACCCGCCCGGAGCGTTGGAGTTGTCCAAGGTGACCTGCCCGGCAAACTTGGCTTTGACCGGACCGATTTTCAGAACCACCTTGGCCTCAAGATCCTCGGGCGAGTTCTGGATCAGCTCTTCGCAACCGGGAATGCACTCCTGCAAAATCTCGGGCGTATTCAGCGCCTTGTAAACCACGTCGCGCGGGGCGGCGATGCGGATTTCGTCACTCAGTTCCATTCATGTTTCCTTTGTTCAACAACACTTGGGAAAGACCAGAAGGGCGGTTTCGGTCGCCTGTTCCGGTGTTTGTATCGGGCGCGCAGGCCACAGACTTTTAAGCCAGTTTTTCATCTTCAGTGACCTCCGTCGATTTATCCGTGTTCCGCCACATCACGATCTCGGCCAGGATCGACAGGGCAATTTCGTGCGGATCAATGGCTTGAATGTCCAGCCCGGCTGGGGATTTCAGACGCGCCGCGCGGGCTGGGTCCAAACCCTGTCCAATCAGCTTTTCCATGAGTGTTTCAGCTTTGCGGCGGCTGGCCACCATCGACACCCGCGCGGCTTGCGTGTTCAGCGCGGCCCCAAGGGCTGCGCCGTCTCCTTGACCTTGCGAGGCCACGACAACAAAGTCGCGCGCCTCGATACCCAAGTCTTCGACCGTCTCGGGCGTGCTGCTCGTCACCCGAAACCCAGCCAGCGTCCCGTGGTCGCCCAGCGCCTTGGCAATCAACGAGGTGCCAAAGATCACTAATCTTGGCGCGTGCTGATACGGTTCAACCAGCAAATCCACCGTCCCGCCCGAGGGGCAACCGCTTTTGAAGGTTTGCACGCCATCCGGGTCCGTCATATCGACCACCTTGTCCGAGGGTTTCACGCGGATCATCTGCGGCGCACCGCTGGTCAGCGCTTGTGTCGCTGAACTGCGCACCGCGCGCTGCACACAGGCACCACCCAGATGGCCCAAAATTCGCCCGTCGCGGGTAATGGCCGCCTTGCCCCCCGCCTTGGCCGAGGTCGCATCCGCTGTCCGCAACACCGTGGCGACACAGAACGGCTCACCGGTTTGGCGCAGGGTTTCGATCGTGTCGAATATGTCGAAATTTGCCATATCAGACTCCTTTCACAACTTGCGAAACTGCGGCTCAAGCGCTGCCAGCGCCTCGAGCGTGTTGGCAGGCAAATGCGCGTCCAAATGGGGTTCGGCCGCCTGCATCGCCGCTGCGATGGGTTGGTAGTCTTTCCATCCCTTCAGCGGATTCAGCCAAACGATCCGCCGGACCTTGCGCCGGATGCGCGCCAGGACTGCGCCCAGCGCTTGCGGGTCGGAACTGCAATAGCCGTCTGACAGGATCAGCACGATGGTCCGCCCGTTCAAAGCACGCGCGCCATAGCCGTTCAGAAAGCTCTCTAGGCTCCCTGAAATGTCGGTGCCGCCGCCAAACCCCTCAGCCATCAAGGACAACCGCCCAGCCGCGCGGATAGAGTCGTGATCGCGCAAAGCGTCTGTGACCCGCATCAGGCGCGTGTGGAACAGATAAGCATCCGCTTCGGTCCCACTGCCAATCAGGCCTTTGAGAAAGGCCAGAAACACCCGCGAATACACAGTCATCGACCCGCTGACATCACACAGCGCCACGATCCGCATAGGACGCGGCGGTTTCGCCCGTCGGTACAGGTCCATCGGCTCACCCCCACGCGCCAGGCTGGCGCGCTGGATCCGTCTCATGTCCAGTGCTGGCCCGCGCAATGCCCGTTTCCGCCGACGCGAGCGTCGATCCCGAATGGCGCGTGCCAAAGTCATTGCAGCCTTTTCGGCCTCCATCAGAGCCTGTTCATCCATCAGCTCCCGCAAATCCCTGCGCGATAGATTGGTGGTGCGCGTTGCGACGAGCTGGCCGTCTTTGCCTTCTGCTTCACCGTCACCCGAATCCGGCGACCCATCCTGATCCGAGCCATTTCCGGCCTCGGTTTCCGTTTGCGTTTCCTGCTGCCAGATCATCGGTTTTGCCGACTGCACCCGCACATGGCTGGTTTCCGCCACACCGCCCCGCTGTTTGCCGGTGTTGAACCAATAGGCATCAAACAGATCGTCGAACCGACGCCAATCATCAGCATCTCCCGTCAACAAAACGCACAGAGCCTGCCTTGCCTGCCGCGCATCCGTCGCGCGTACCGCGGTCAAGGCGGCCAATGCATCGCCTGTCTCAGCCGGACCAACCCGCAATCCGTTCGATCGCAAATGCGTAATGAAGCCAGACATCCGATCTGCCAACCCATCGGCCCGAGAAGGAAACCGCGTGACCTGCATCACGCTACCTTCCCGATCAACCGGTCCATCACCTCGGGCGGGGCGGCGTCATAGTCGGCGGCGGTTTTCAACAAGCACACAAGCGTTGCCTGCACAGCGTCGCGCGATTGCGCCATGTCGCTGACGCCCAAACCTGACAGCGCCGCAGCCCAATCCAACATCTCTGCAATGCCCGGCGTCTTTTCCAAATCTTCCTTGCGCAACGCCTGTACGACCTCAATGATCTGTCGCGCCAGCACGCCTTCGACCTCGGGCATCCGCGCCCGAAGGATCGCCATTTCAACCTCTTTCGAGGGGTAATCAAGGAAACTGTAAAAACACCGCCGCCGCAAAGCATCTGACAAATCCCGTGTCCCATTGGCGGTCAGGATCACAATGGGCCGAGTCTTTGCCACGACCGTCCCAAGCTCAGGGATGGTGATTTGAAAGTCAGACAGGATTTCCAGCAAATATGCTTCGAATTCCTCATCCGCCCGATCAATCTCATCAATCAACAAAACCGGAGGAGCATCCTGTGAAATAGCCTCTAACAAAGGCCGTTTCAGCAAATACGTATCGGAAAACAACTGCGCCTCGCCAACTCCTCCCTGCGCCTCCGACGCCCGGATCGCCAGCAGTTGCCGCTGATAGTTCCACTCATAAATCGCGTGACTGGAATCCAGCCCTTCATAGCACTGCAACCGGATCAATCTGGCATCCCGCCAAGCCGCCATCGCCTTGGCCACCTCGGTTTTACCAACTCCTGCCGGCCCTTCCAGCAGCAAAGGTCGCCCCAGCGCCTGCGCCAAATGCAACGCCATCGCCAACCGATCATCAGCAACATAACCTTGCGCGGCCAATCCGTTCTGCACATCACTCAAAGTCAAAACCAGGATCCATTCTTCATCTGGCCAAAAATATCCCGGGGGTCCAAGGGGGCAGAGCCCCCTTGCTTAGTCGGACCGGCTCAGGCCGGTCCGAACCCATTCACCCGTGCATCCCCAACCCATTTGCGATCTTCCAGATCCGCCAATGATCATGCGGCATATGGCTCTGCACCAACCCAAAGGGCCGGAACGCATCATGCACCGCGTTCGAGAAACAGGGCACACCACCCACATTGGGGCTTTCCCCAACACCCTTCGCGCCAATCGGATGGTGCGGGGACGGCGTCACCGTATAGTCGGTGATATAGTTCGGCGTCTCCCACGCGGTCGGCAGGAAGAAGTCCATCAGCGTGCCGGTCTTCACATTGCCCATCTCGTCGTAGGCAATCTCCTGCCCCATCGCGATGGCCAACGCCTCGGTCACGCCGCCATGAACCTGCCCGTCGATGATCATCGGGTTGATCCGCGTGCCGCAATCGTCCAGCGCATAGAACTTGCGAACGTCCCACTCGCCGGTGTCGACGTCGATCTCCATGACGCAGATATAGGCCCCGAACGGGTAGGTCATATTCGGCGGGTCATAGTAGCTCACAGCCTCAAGACCTGGCTCCAAGCCAGGGATCGCCTGATTATAGGCAGCAAAGGCGATTTCCTTCATGGTCTTGAACCGCTCGGGCGCACCTTTGACCGCAAACCGGTCCACATCCCATTCAACATCGTCGTCGTGGACCTCCAGCAAATAGGCCGCAATCATCTGCGCCTTGGCACGGATTTTGCGCGCGGCCATTGCCGTTGCCGCACCTGCAACAGGCGTCGACCGAGACCCGTAAGTTCCCAGACCATACGGAGCGGTGTCGGTATCGCCTTCCTCCAGCGTGATGTCATCGGCAGGCAACCCGATCTCACTGGCAATGATCTGCGCAAAGGTCGTCGCGTGACCCTGACCCTGAGAGATTGTCCCCAGCCGAGCAATAGCGGACCCGGTCGGGTGGATGCGGATTTCGCAACTGTCGAACATGCCAAGCCCGAGGATATCGCAGTTCTTCACCGGTCCGGCCCCAACGATTTCCGTGAAATGCGTCAGACCAATGCCCAGCAGTTTGCGAGTCTTACCGGCTTTGAACTCCTCAACCCGCTGCGCCTGTTCGGCCCGCAGACCTTCGTAATCCACCGCTTTCAGCGCCTTGTCCCAAGCGGTGTGATAGTCGCCCGAGTCATATTCCCAGCCCAGTGCGGACTGATAGGGGAACTGATCGGCCTTGATGAAGTTGATCCGGCGCAGCTCGGCCGCGTCCATGTTCAGCTTGATGGCCAGAACCTCGATCATCCGTTCGATGAAATAGGCCGCCTCGGTCACACGGAAGGAACAGCGATAGGCTACCCCGCCCGGAGCCTTGTTGGTATAAACCCCATCCACGGCCAGATAAGCGGTCGGTATGTCATAGGACCCGGTACAGATGTTCATGAACCCCGCCGGGAACTTGGTTGGATCGGCACAGGCGTCAAACCCGCCGTGATCCGCCGTCGTGTGACACCACAGACCAGTGATCTTACCGTCCTTCGTTGCCGCGATTTTGCCCTGCATCCAGTAGTCGCGGGCAAAGGCGGTGGACATCAGATTCTCCATCCGGTCCTCGACCCACTTCACCGGCTTGCCGGTCACGATGGACGCCACGACCGAACAGACATAGCCCGCATAGGCCCCAACTTTGTTACCAAAGCCACCACCGATATCGGGGCTGATCACGCGAATATTGTGCTCGGCAATGCCCGAGATCAGCGACACCACCGTACGGATCGCGTGCGGGGCTTGGAACGTACCGTAGAGAGTCAGCTTGCCGGTCACCTTGTCCATGCTGGCCACGGACCCGCAGGTCTCAAGCGGACACGGATGGGTCCGGTGGTAATAGACCATCTCTTCAGCCACCACATCGGCCTCGGCCAGAATAGCCTCGGTCGCGTCTTTGTCGCCCTGTTCCCAGGTGAAGATGTGGTTGTGATGCTTGCGCGGCCCGTGCGCACCTTCGGTCTGACCCTCAAGGTCTTCACGCAGGACCACATCGGATTTCAGCGCCTCGAACGGGTCGGTCAGAACAGGAAGTTCCTCGTATTCAACCTCGACCAGTTCCGCAGCATCCGCCGCGATATAGCGATCCTCGGCCACAACGAAAGCGACCTCCTGACCTTGGAACAGCACTTTGCCATCGGCCAGCACCATCTGCTTGTCACCCGCCAGTGTCGGCATCCAATGCAAGCCCAGCGGCGACAAGTCTTCGGCAGTCAGAACAGCGATCACGCCGGGCAGCGCCAGCGCGGCCTCTTTGTTCACGCTGACAACGCGGGCATGTGCGTAGGGGGAGCGCACAAAGTCGCCGAACAGCATGCCATCTAGCTTGATGTCATCGACATAATTGCCCTTGCCTTGGGTAAAACGCACATCCTCGACGCGTTTGCGCGAGCTGCCCATGCCTTTGAGATTGGCGGCGCGTTCTTCGGGGGTCAGTGTCTGGTCGTTCATTCCGCAGCCTCCTTCTGAGCGTTCAGCATGTCAGCCGAGGCCGAGATCGCTTTGACGATATTCTGATAGCCGGTGCAGCGGCACAGGTTACCGGCCATGCCAAAGCGGATTTCTTCCTCGGTCGGGTTCGGGTTTTCCTGCAGCAGACGATGCGCGCGAGTGATCATGCCCGGCGTGCAGAAACCGCATTGCAGCCCGTGATGTTCGCGGAACATCTCCTGCAACACACCAAGGCTACCATCATCGTTGGTAAGCCCTTCGACCGTGGTGATATCGGCGCCGTTCACCTGCGCCACGAAGGTGGTGCAGGACTTGACAGACTTGCCATCGATATCAACGGTGCAAGCGCCGCAGTGGCTGGTTTCGCACCCGATGTGAGGGCCAGTGATTTTCAGATCTTCCCGCAGGAAGTGGATCAACAGCGTGCGTGGCTCGGCCAGACCTTCGACCTCTTTGCCGTTCACGGTGAGTTTGACGTGCATTTTTGACATGGGTTCTCCTCCCCTCAACCCGCGCGGCTTTGTGCGCGGTCGATGGCGCGGCGCAGCATGACGCCTGCCACATGTTTCTTGAATTCGACGGGGCCGCGATTGTCGGCCACGGGCTCGATCGCATCCAGCATCGCGGCAACGCAGCCATTCACATCGCCATCGGCCAGTGCAGCACTTGCGCTTTCGGACCACACAGGCGTGTCAGCCAGATTGGTCATCGCGACCGAGGCCGTTCCGTTACCCACCATCACAGCAGCCGCAGCCGTGGCGTAGTCGCCAATCTTGCGCTTTTGCTTTTCATAGGCCTGACCGACACCCGCGCCGGGCACCGGGATCGAGATGCGGGTCAGGATTTCCTCATCTTCGCGAGCGGTGAAATACGCGGCCTCGTAAAACTCACGCGCGGCGACGCTGCGATTGCCATCGGGACCGGACAGATCAAACGTGGCATTCAGGCATTGCATCAACCCCGGCATGTCATTGCCCGGATCACCATTGGCCACATTTCCACCCACAGTGCCTACATAGCGCACCTGCGGATCAGCGATCTGCAACGCGGCCTCGCGGATCAGCGGAATGGCAGCGGCCAGACCGTCATGAGTGATCAACTCTTGCTGCGTGACCATCGCACCCAAGGTGACGGTGTCGGACCCGACCTCAATGCCCTTGAGTTCTTCAATGGCCTGAAGATCGACCAGATGGCCCATCTCGGCCATGCGCAGCTTCATCATCGGAATCAGGCTGTGCCCGCCCGCGATCACGCGCGCCTCGTCTCCGTGTTCTTGTAGAATGCCGATGGCCGAGGCGATGTCGCCTGGCCGGTGATACTCAAAACCGGCTGGTATCATAATTTTCCTCCCTGGGTCCGAAGCAATATGCCTTGGGGTACCTGCACTCAGAAAAGAACGGTCACATCAGGGGTTCCAGCCAAGGGGAACGGGGCGCGTAGCTTGTTTCACGAAACGCGAATAGGCTGCACGAGTTGCGATCAGAGACCCAGCGCGTCGCGAATGTCGGACAGGCGCGACCGGCTGACCGGCACCTTAGTCAACGCATCCACACCGTCGAAATAACACGTGCCATTGTCCTTGTGACGTTCGAACCCCGAGACATGTTTGGGGTTCACCAGATAGCTGCGATGGGCACGCAAAAAGCCATCGGGGGTCAGGCGGGTTTCGGCCTCGGTTATGGACCAGGGGCAAAACAATTTCTCGGCCCCGATATAAAGAACGGTGTAATGCCCCTCGGCCCGGATTGCGGCGATCTCGGTCGGGGCGGCGAAAAAGGTCTGGCCCTCGCGCTCAAACGGGATGCCCGCCCGCAGAGTCGCGGGTTCGGGGCTGAGTGGAGCAGGCGCCGCAACTGCGGCAGGTTCAAGAAAGCTAACGCCGGTCAATAGGAATGCACCGCAGATCAAGAACACGGCCACCGTCACACCCATCGCCAGCACCTGATTGTTAAGCGCCGGACCGGCCCCCCCCGCGCTGTCGCTGGCCGTGAAATCCGTCAGGCCGGTGGCCACAAAATGCATGGTAAATACGGCCAAACCGAAACAGGCCGTTCCCAGCAAGATGTTACGCTGCGTGCGGTTGTCATAGGCCACCCAGATCGCCACGACCGATAGCACGACCGAGGCCAGCGTCGACAACAGCACGTCCCACGCGTTGTAGACCGGGCGACACAGTTCCATCCCAGCCATTCCGATATAGTGCATCACCACGATGCCCAGCCCGACGATCACGCCTGCGCCAATGATCGTCTGCACCGAACGTGGCCGGAAATGCAACAACAGTAGCGCTAGCCCGACCATCAGGATCGCCACAAGGGCCGAGATCAGCGTGATCAGCGCGTCATAGTAGAACAGGATTGGCAGTTGCAGCCCCAGCATGGCCACGAAATGCATCGACCAGATGCCGCCGCCCAGAACCACCGCTGCCAGCGCCACTATGATCTTGCGCTTCTGGTCGTCCAGCTTGGACGCGCCATGGGTCAGGTAAAGGCCGGTAAAGCCTGCCATCAGCGCCACGGCCAGTGAGGCCGCCACAAGCCAGGCGTTATGCGAATAGTCCAGCATCTTGGTCTGCAAGCCCTCCCCGACGCGAGGGCGACGTTAGCAAACGGATTTGATTGGGACAATTGGCTGTAGACGGCGAATATCAGTTTACTGGTCCACTATTGTGGCCATCTCTGTATAGGTTGGGTTTCGCTGACCGCCCCGACACTGAACCAATCGCTACCGACGTAAAGCTAGTGGTCCTTTTGCTATTGAATGACCGCGTTTTCCCACGCTGACAGGAACTTTTTTCGCTTTAGGTCATCCAAAAATGTCAGCAGTGACGGGTTTAATCCTATTGTTTCTCGGTCTGTTGCGCCGTTCTGCAACACCAGTGGAGGAAGCGAAGACGGGCTGTCCTGTGCTACTGTCTTTTCAGTAATCAAGTAGTTGATAAACGCTTCGGCTGCGTCCGGCTCCTGCGTTTCTTCAGACACTAACGCTGTCCGCATCATCGTTGTTTGAAAATCTGTCGGAAAAATCACTTCAAGCGCATCCTTGCGCTCGGCGCGGACAGCTGCGTAACTTCCAAGGACATTATAGGCTACCAGAATTTTTCCATCTGCCAGATCGTTTATCATTTCTCCCGAACAGCAATACAGTCGCACATCAAGACCACCCATGACCTCCATTAGCCGCCAATAGGTTTCCGAGGCGCGCGCATCTTGCGTAGCGAAAAGATAACCCAACCCGGATTCACGTACATCGTATGTGCCAACCTTGCCGCGAAATTCCTCCGGTCGCTCGCGCAGCGCCTCGATCAAACTCTGCCGGGTGTGCGGAATGTCCTGACCTTCAAACGCTTCGCGATTGATGACGATAGCAGCAGGTTCGGTCGTGAATGCAAACAAGCTTTGGTGCCACTGCGTCCAGTGCGGAGCCTCGATATCCTTAAGCGCCAGCGCAAAGCCATCATTCGCCAACTTCAGTTGCAGATCCATTGCGCTGGATACCACAATGTCGAAAGCGTCCGGCGACGCGCGAACGCGTCGGTCGATATCCGCCGTGCCCGAAACGAAGTATTCGACACTTATTGAGGGATTGCGCGCAACAAAGCCTTCTATCAATGGCGCGAAGAGAACTGTGTCAGTGCTCGAGATGATACGTAGGTGCGCGCCTTCTGCGCCATCATTGAAAACCAACTGGTCTTCCCAATCCTGCGCCCAAAGAAAACAGGGGAACGCAAGAAAAACTAAAGTGACAAGACTACGCATGCTCCCCCCGTAGGCTTATTATTCAAAACCAAGGTTCCGCCATGGGCCGTCGCCACATCCTGGGCAATGGTCAAACCCAAACCTGATCCAATCGTCCCAGCTGCATTCTTGCCGCGTTCGAACCTGCGCGTCAGCTGTTCAATCTCTTCTGCTGGAAAGCCCGGGCCCGAGTCGCTCACTTTGACTGCAACATCAGGTGTGGCGGTAACTTCGATATCGACCACGCTGTCAGCAGGCGCGTATTTTAGTGCATTGTCGATCATGTTGCGGACTGCATTCTGAATCAGAATGGGGTCGCCGGAATAGAGAACCTCAGTATCGCCTCTCAGAGAAAGCGAAAGTTCCTTCATTTCCGCAATCGGCGTCAAACGCTGCACAAGTTCCCGGATCAGTTCAACTAAATCGACATCTTCCCTCTCAAGATGATCGGCGCGGAAGGTGATCATGGCATGATCCAATAACTGTCCCGCAGCGCGCGAACTTTCATCTATCGCCCGAACCATCGCACGGAGTGCCTCTCGGTTTTCTTTCTTTTCAACTCTATGCAGAGTTGCCTCGGCATAGGACCGTACAGTCGCCAGCGGCGTGCGGACACGGTGGGCCGCTTCGGCAATAAAATCCTCTGACTGGCTGAGCGATTGATCCAAGCGCCCCATCAGTGAGTTCAGGGACAAGACAAGCGGCGCCATTTCCCGGGGCACCGGCTTCTTGAAGGGACTCAAATCCTGCGGCCCCCGTCTTGTGACCGAGGTTGTCAGTCGGTTTAGTTGGCCAATAGTGGTCGATGTGATCCAGAAAGAAAGCGCGGCAGTCAAAAGAAAGAAGCCAAGACCCAGAAATGCGGCATTGCGCGAAATCTGGTCCAAAGTCTGCGAAAGCGCATCCTGCGTCTGACCCAGCACGATTGCAATTTCCGTCTGCCTCCCCAACCCGACAAGCGTTCGACTTGCGCTGACCTGGCGAATGCGTTCCCCACGCAGTTCGCCCGACGTGAATAACCAATCACTTTGTCCGGACGCCCCTGCCAAAAGAAGATCTTCGTATCCCGATAAAAACGCACCGTCCTGATAAATGGCATAAAACACCCGGTCATCTGACGGGGTGGTCAACATCGAAAAGGCCGCGTAGGGAATATCCACTTCAAGCACCCCGTCCCTCAGCGCGGCGGCATCAAGAATTGATGTAACGGATGCTTCGAGGATGTTGTCCTGTCCCTGCTGCGCTACCTGAGCCGCATAGTTCCTGACTGCAAGGAACAACAAGACTGCCAGAACCGCCGCGCCACCAATCAAGGCCAGCACTAGCCTGTTGCGCAGTGACCCGGAAACCGTTGGATTAGCGGTCATGATCCAGCCTGTATCCCAGACCGCGCAAGGTCGTTATCTTTAAGTCCGACTTTTCAAGATGTTTGCGGAGCCGCCCCACATAGACCTCGATCGCGTTGTCCGAAACGCTGTCGTCGTAAGAGAACAACCGGTCGGCCAGCTTCTGTTTCGAGAATACATGACCAGGCGCGCTGATGAATAACTCCATCATGCGCAGTTCCCGATTTCGCAGCGAAAGGGTTTCTCCGGCGACGGTCAAATGTCCGGCCACCGGATCAAACACGACACCGCCGATCTCGATCGTGGACTTCGCGCTGCCGGATTTACGCCGCAGAACCGCGCGACAACGGGCCTCAAGCTCGGCATGATCAAACGGTTTGGTCACGTAGTCATCCGCCCCCAGATCAAGTGAACCGATTCGATCCGAAACCTGACTGCGCGCGGTTAAAACGATCACGGGTGTATCCAGTCGACTTGCCCGGTGTCGTTTCAGAAAGTCTCGCCCGTCCCCATCAGGAAGCATGATATCCAGCAGGATCAGGTCATATTCTTCGGTTTCGACAAAGGCGGTTGCGTCCTCCAAATTCGCTGCGTGATCAATGACATGACCGTCCAGTCGCATGCGCGAACTGACCGCGTTCGCGAGGTCCAGGTTGTCTTCGACAAGTAGAAATTTCATCAGGCTTTTTCAGTATTTTGCCGCGTGACAGGTTGATGTCAGGTTGGTGTGTTTTTGTTCCATCCAATCTGAGCCGCCATGCGGCCGGTTGTCAAACGGGAGGAAATCATGACAACGATTAAACTGGGCCGTCGCGCCCTAATCGCAGCTGTGGCCGCAATCGGCCTGACCGGCCCGACATTGGCCGAAGATCAAGTCGTGGACAGCATCCACTTTCTGATCCCCGGTGGTGCCGGTGGCGGTTGGGACGGAACTGCCCGCGGCACGGGTGAAGCCCTTACGAATGCGGGTCTTGTTGGCACTGCATCCTATGAGAACATGTCAGGTGGCGGCGGCGGTAAGGCCATCGGCTTTCTGATTGAAAACGCTGACAGCAATCACGGCACATTGATGGTGAACTCAACGCCCATCGTAATACGTTCGCTGACCGGTGTTTTCCCGCATAACTTCCGCGACCTGACTCTGGTTTCAGGCACCATCGGTGACTATGCGGCGATCGTCGTAGGCAAAGACAGCCCGATCAACTCGATGGACGATCTGTTGGCAGCTTTTGACGCTGATCCCTCGGCCACAGCAATTGGTGGTGGCTCGGTACCGGGCGGCATGGATCACTTGGTTGCAGCCATGGTCATGGAAGCCGCTGGAAAAGACGCTCTGGGCGTGAAGTACATTCCGTATGACGCAGGCGGTAAAGCCATGGCGGCGCTTCTGTCCGGTGAAATCGCGGCTCTGTCGACCGGTTTCTCAGAAGCAGTTGACCTGTCGAACGCGGGCGAAGTCAAAATCATCGGTGTCACATCGGAAGAACGCGTCGACGCTGCTCCTGATGCGATGACCATGAAGGAACAGGGTATTGATACCACCTTCGTCAACTGGCGCGGTTTCTTCGCAGCACCCGGCCTGCCGGAAGACAAGCTGGCGGCATATCAAGACGCAATCGCCAAGATGTACGACACTCCTGAATGGGAAGAAGTTCGGGCGCGTAACGGTTGGGTCAACATCCACAACTCGGGAGCTGACTTCCAGACGTTCCTTGAGCAGCAGGAACAGCAGATCGGTGATCTGATGAAGAAGCTGGGCTTCCTCTAACTGAAAATCGGCAGAGCGGACCGCCGCTCTGCCTTCCCCAAATACAACAAAAAAGGAGGGGGCATCATGGCGTTGGATCGCTGGATCGCGCTCGTTCTGCTGGGTGTTTGTTTAACATATGGCTACGCCGCCTGGTTCACGATGGACGGTAGCCTCCCCCCCTTCATGCAAAGAAATCCCATCTGGCCAAGCACCTTCCCCAAAGTGCTGTCCATTCTGGGTATCATCACGACGACAATTATCCTGCTGGGCTTTGAAAAGTCCGAGATCAAGGAAGCCGACATCAATTATCGCCGGCTGGGTGATTATCATCTGGATCAGGCGCTGATGCTGCTGGCTTTGATGGTGATCTACGCTTTGTGCCTGCGTCCTGTTGGTTTCCTGATTTCCACATCGGCATTCCTGATCCTTGGCTCTTTTATTCTGGGTGAGCGCAAGTGGCACATCATGCTGCCTGTTGCCTTCATCGCTACTGGGGCCGTCTGGTATCTGGTTCAGGAAGTTCTTGGCATTTACATGCGCCCGCTGCCGGGCATTTTCGGAGGCTGATATGCTTGAAGGACTTCTGATCGGCCTGCAAACGGCATTCTCAATCCAAAACCTTCTGATGGTCATCGCTGGGTGTCTGATCGGCACATTCATCGGGATGTTGCCTGGTCTTGGACCGATGTCGATCATCGCCATCATGATCCCGGTTGCAATCTCGATGGGCGACCCATCCGCCGCACTGATCCTTTTGGCTGGGGTGTATTACGGAGCGATCTTTGGCGGTTCCACGTCATCCATCTTGCTGAACGCGCCGGGCGTCGCCGGTACGGTGGCCTCAAGTTTTGATGGCTATCCGATGGCCCGCCAAGGCAAGGCTGGGAAAGCACTGACAATCGCCGCAATCGCCAGTTTCGCAGGCGGTACGCTGGGTGCCGTCCTGCTTATGGTGTTTGCACCGGCTTTGTCTTCTGTTGCGCTGCTGTTCCACTCGGCCGAGTATTTCGCCCTTATGGTCGTTGGTCTTTCAGCCATCGCTGCCTTCGCCGGAAGCGGTCAAGTCGCCAAGGCCGTCATCATGACAGTCCTTGGACTGATCATGGCAACTGTCGGTGAGGGCGCGTTGTTCAACCTGCCTCGGTTCACCATGGGAATCATGGACCTGCAATCGGGCTTCGGCTTCATCACACTGGCCATGGCCATGTTTGCCTTGCCCGAGGCGCTGTTTCTGGTCCTGAAGCCAAAAGATCTGAAAGGTGATGATGGCGAGATCAAAGACCTGCGCATCACCAAGGAAGAAGCCAAGGCAATTGCACCAGTTGTGGGACGGCAGTCCGTACAAGGTTTCTTCATCGGCGTTCTTCCTGGCGCCGGTGCGACGATCGCCAGTTTCCTCGGCTACGCCGTTGAACGCAACATCGCTCCGAAAGAGGAACAAGAAGAATTTGGCAAAGGCTCGATCAAGGGTCTGGCAGCCCCGGAAACAGCAAACAACGCAGCCTGCACCGGATCATTTGTTCCACTGCTGACTTTGGGCATTCCAGGTTCCGGCACAACGGCGATCCTGCTGGGCGCGCTAATCGCTTTGAACGTGACACCCGGTCCGCGTCTGATGCTGGATGAGCCTCAGATCTTCTGGGCTGTGATCATGTCCATGTTTATCGGAAACCTTGTCCTGTTGATCCTGAACCTGCCGCTGATCCCCTACATCGCAAAGGTACTATCCGTTCCGCGCAACTACCTGATACCGTTCATTCTGTTCTTTACGTTGATGGGCGCTTACATCGGACAGAACAATGCAACGGAGCTGTTGATCCTTGTTGGGTTCGGCGTCTGTGCCACGGCTTTGAAATTTGCCGATTATCCGCTGGCCCCGCTTCTGATCGGGTTCATCCTTGGCGGAATGATGGAAGACAACTTTGCAAGGTCCATGCAGCTCTATGACGGAATCGGGTTTATCTGGGAACGCCCCATGACGCTGGGCCTGCTGGTCATCGCCGCGCTGCTGGTGCTGCTGCCCAGCTATCGCGCGCGCCGCGCACGGGCACGGGCTGCCGGTATCGCCGATGGCGACTGAGCCTCTGGCAGGAATACGGGTTCTTGACCTGACGAACGTTCTGGCGGGCCCGTATTGCTGCTATCAGCTTGCCTTGATGGGGGCCGAGGTGATCAAGGTCGAACGGCCTGAGGGCGGCGACCTTGCTCGAGTGTTGGGGGCAGACCCAGACCGCAACAAGGCCGGGATGGGCATCAGTTTTCTCGCCCAGAACGCGGATAAGAAATCCGTCACGCTGGATATGAAGCCCGCAAAGGGCAAAGACTTGCTGAAGAAGCTGGTTCAAACCGCCGACGTGCTGGTCGAAAATTTCCGGCCCGGTGTAATGGACCGGCTTGGCCTTGGCTATGACGTTCTGCGCGCTGAAAATGCCAACCTGATTTATTGTGCAATCAGCGGTTTTGGGCAGGACGGTCCTCGCAAAAAAGACCCGGCCTACGACCAAATCGTTCAGGGTATCAGCGGTGTCATGTCGATCACCGGAGCAGCCGATACAGCGCCCTATCGCGTCGGCTACCCGCTGGCCGATACCGTCGGGGGGGTAACGGCCGCTTTTGCGATCAGTGCGGCCCTGAACGCCAGACCACGCGGCACGTTTCTGGATATCGCAATGTCCGAGGCGGTGATCTCCACCATGGGCTGGGTGGTGTCGAACTACCTGATCGGGGATGTCACACCGGCAGCGCATGGCAACGAAAACACCACGTCCGCCCCGTCAGGAACCTTTGCCACTGCGGACAACCCGATCAATATCGCGGCCAATCGTGACGAACAATGGCAGGCGCTTGCTCGACACCTTGGACGGGAAGATTTGCTGGGCAACCCTGACTATGCCTCGCGTGAAGATCGCAAGAGGAACCGCCATAACCTTAGGGACGATCTTGAAGCCACGCTACGCACCCGACCCTCCCGGGAATGGGTTCGCGAGTTGAACGCGATTGGCGTTCCGACCGGGCAGGTGATGACCGTGCCCGAAGCGCTGGCCGACGAACAGCTTACAGGCCGCGGATTGATTGGATCTTTGCCGTCCCACAGCGAGGAGCTGAAACTGACCGGCAGCCCTGTTGTGATGGATGGTCAACGCAGAATGCCCCGGACCGCCCCGCCGGACTTGGGGGCAGATAATGCTGTGATCTGGTCTGAGCTTGGTCTGAGCCACGATGAAATAAATGCGTTGACGAAGGAGGGGATCATATGAGCGATGTCGCTGACTGGTGGTCAACATCCATCATCGACATGGAACCCGGACGAATAGACCTGCGGGGCACACCTATTCAGGACCTTATCGGCAACCTTGGTTTCGCGGAAATGATCTGGTTCATGGTGCGCGGAGACAGGCCATCCGCCGCGCAGTTGAAATTGTTCGAGGCCGCCTTGGTTGCTGCCGTGGATCACGGGCCACAAGCCCCTTCGATCGCTACGGCCCGCATGGCAGTAACGTGTGGACTGCCGCTCAACAATGCCATGGCAAGCGCGGTGAATATGCTAGGGGACATCCACGGCGGCGCTGGTGAACAAGCGGTGACCCTGTATCAGTTTGTCAATGCTCACCCATCCGCCGTTGGCCCGGCGCTGGATGACTGGATTGCCGCGCAAGGGAAAATTCTGCCCGGATTCGGCCACCGCTTTCACACCCCAACGGATCCACGCGCACCACGTTTAATGAGCCTTGTGGACGAAGCGATTGAGGCAGGTGCCTGTGATGGGCGCTACAAATCTGTCGCGATCGACATCGAAGGCGAATTGGCGCAGCGCAAAGGCAAACCCGTTCCGATGAATATCGACGGAGCCACAGCGGTGATCTATGCCGAGCTTGGTTTTGACGCGCCATTGGCGCGTGGCCTGTTTTGCCTGTCCCGTTCTGTCGGCATTCTTGCACATGCGTGGGAACAGTCTCAGCAGGGTGGCCGAAACAAGGGACCGACCCCGCCAAAGTATCGCTGGACGTACTTGCCCAGCGACACGTAAGTGGCATCAAGGTTCTAAAGTGTCCGTTGATCCGAGTCCTCAGACCTTCTCTTCGATCGCAGGCTCGACATCGGGGCGCACGGGTTCGGCCTCCATTTCGATCACGTCGGGCGCAACTTCTTCTTCCGGCTCTTCAACCTCCGGCTCGACCTTGTCTTCAAGCGCGCCAACGATCAGGGGCAGCATGTGAACACCGGTCGCCGAGGCGATCTCGGGCGTTTGCGGGGTTTGCCAGCTCAGCGTGTCAAAGCTGTGGCAGTTCTGACAGACCGGCGCCCATTCGGGCTGGATATCATGGCAGTTGTCGCAGACCCATTGCGGCCCGCGCGGGGCGTTCAACGCTTTGGCCAGCCATCCCTGCACCACCGCGTCCGAGGCGCCCTCGCCCCGTTCAATCGCCGCCATCAGCGTATAGGCACGGGCATCGGCTTGTTTTTCGACCACATCGCCCAGCGCACGGCGAGCTTCGGGGAAATCCTCGGCCACGATATTCAACTCGGCCAGGATCAGGCGCGTTTCAGGGTTTTCCGGGTGGATACGGGTCAGGGCGGCGAACCGCTTGATCCGCGCATCCGGCGTTTCATCCGGCGCGATTTCCGCAAAGGCATGAGCCAGATCGGGATGCGGCTGCACCTCCCACGCTTTTTTCAGGATCTTGGTCGCGGCGCGCGGCTTGCCCTTTTCGATATAGGCCCGCGCGGCCATCGCAGCGGCAGGAACCAAATCAGGCGACAAGCGGTTGGCCTCGATCGCGTGTTCTTGCTGTTCGACCGTGGCACCTTCTTCCAGAATGCCCTTGGCTTCGGACAGAGCCAGCACTGCATCACGGCGTTTGAACACGTCGCGCGGCAGATGACCAGCCTTGAGCTTGGCCGTTAGAGTCGAACGCGCGCCTGTCCAATCCTGCGACTTGGTTTGCAGCCCCAACAGGATGTCTTGTGTTTCGGCGTGGCGCGGTTTGATTGCCAGCGCCTTTTCGGCCAGCTTCCGGGCGGTATCGTCATCACCCTCGGCCAGTTTCTGCTTCAAGATACCACGCACGCCCACAAACCGGGTGGCGTTGTTCGTCACCAGTTTCTTATAGGTATCCGAGGCTTTCTTGGTGTCACCATTCATCTCGGCCGCCTGTGCCACCAGCAGATTGGTTAGTTCAGGCTTGTTCAGCAGTTTTTCGGCCTTGGCGGCTTTGGACATGGCAATCCGCCCCTCGCCCGAGGCCAGTGCCATAAGCCCATCGGCCAACGCCTGATAGCCGCGCTGCTCGCGGCTGCGGTCGAAATAACGCGACAGGGCCGTTTCATCACCGTTGAGAAATTTCAGCGTGGCGACCAGCAGGGTCAGCAATTTGAAGAAAAGCCAGATCGCAAGGACCAGCACACCCAGAGCAATGACCGATTGCAACGGCCCCAACGTGTATTCCGTGCCGCCAGCGGTGATCTGAATACCACCGCTGCTTTCCATCAGGAACCCGGCCCCAACGGCCAGCAGGCCGACAATAGCAACAAAAACTAGGATTTTTAACAGTGACCACAGCATGGCAGGTCCTTCAGTTCGAGTTCGCGCCAGAGGAAAGCGCATCTGCGGCATCCACGGCAGAAACCCGTGCCTGCGCCGCCTGTTCCCATTCGGCCAACGCGGCACGGGCCGCATCAGGCAGGGATTGAATTTCGCTCAACGCCCCCGCGACGTCACCACCTGACAGCGCCGCCTGCGCGCGCGACAGGATCGCATCGGGATCGTCACCATCCTGCGGCGTCACAGAACGCGCTCCAGTCTGACGTTGGAGGAAAGCGACAATCCCCGTTCCCTTATCCGCATCACGCGCATCAGCCAAAGCAGCGCGCGCCGCAGGTGCAAAGGTTTCATTCAGGGTTGCAACTGCCGCCACGCCTTTATCTGCCGACGCCGACAAAGCATCGGGAATATCAACCCCTCCGGCCGACAGTTCGGACAACAAATCGTCATAGGGTTGGCCCGCATTCAACTGACCGTGCAGTTTTGACAAAATCGCGGCATTGGCCGCTGCCAGTGCCTCCGCCGAGGCTTTCATTTCAAGCGCCTGCGCGTCCGAAACCATCTTTTCAACCTCAGCCCGTTGCGCAGCCAGCGAGTCTTGCAGCTTTTTCAACTCGGCCTCAAAAGCAGCTGTCGCCTCGGGCGTAGCGCCTTGGGTCAGGGCCCCGCTTTCCAAATCGGTCAGCCGTTTGGTCAACGGGTCGATCTGCCCGGCCAGGCCATCAAGGCTGGATTTCACCCCATCAAGATCCGCCGTGATCGGCGCAATCTGCCCAGTCAACGCGTCGATCTTTGCCGATACATCCGGCGCATCTGCCAGAGATTTGGTCAAAGCTTCGATCTGGTTGGCCTGATCGGCCAGCTTGGCCTCGAGCGTGGCTACAGCATCTGTGTCACCGCTACCGAACATACCCGCGCTTCCCGCCGCAAAACCAATCGCTGCGGCGACGGCCCCACCGATCACAGCGGGCATAAAGCCGCTCTGTTTTTCCGCCTTACGATCAGCCATCTTTTCCTTGAAGCGTTCAAGGGTGGCTTCGGCTTCGGCTTCGGCTTCGGCTTCGGCTTCGGCTTCGGCTTCGGCTTCGGCTTCGGCTTCGGCTTCGGCTTCGGCTTCGGCTTCGGAAGGGGCCTCGTCTAGCGCTGCGACCTCGTCAACCGATGCTTCGTCAGATACGGAAACAGCATCGACCGCCTCCTCCACCTTGGGGTCATCCACCGGTTTTTGATCGGAATTCTTCTTACCAGCCACCGCAATATTCCCCTTATCGAATCCGAAATGCTTGGAACAACAGACCCAGTTAAGTTAGTCGGTGGCCACGTCGCCCTCAACCCGCAACGCATGTTTCACAAGTTTTTTAACGGCCTTACGCATTTTCTTTGGTGTCGGCTCTTTCGCGACCTTCAACCGCGCATAGGGCAAAGAATAAAGGGGTTCGGCGGTGGCCTGGCTGATGGCAGCCACCCAAAGCGGGGCAGAACCGCGCCAGATGTCGGCAAAATGTCGCGCCGTTCTGGGCGAAAATATCGGAGCCAAAACAGCGGATTTGCCGTTTGCTGCGGCAGTCGCCTCCGGTGTCAGCGGTAACAGGTTTTGCTGGTAAACGGGCTGTTCGCGCACGGTCAGGCCGGATTCGGTCAGCCGCTCGGCAATATTGCCCCGGCTGTGCTCGCCGCGCAGGTGCAGTAGCGGACTGAGCGGGCGGGTTTGCAAAAGGACTGCGATTAACTCCTCGGCGGTCTGGCCCAACAATTGCGCGTCCCATCCGACGCCCTTGGCCGTCCCGGTTGTCGCCGGTCCGACGCAAAAAGCCGGCAGCGACCGATCAACCCCCATTGAGGCCGCCGCGTTCACCGCATTGGCCGAGGTAAAGATCAGACCCTGCACGCCGCGCATATCCGTGCTCACCGGCAGGGGTTTGATTTCCAGAATTGGGGAATAGATGACCTGCACCCGAGACCTGACGCGGGTCGGAAGCTGCGCGACGAACCTTTCAGAGGCCGCGCGTGGGCGGGTCATCAACAAATACAACGTTCGGCGCCTTGGGCCTTGGGATTGTTTGCATCCGCGCAGGGTGATACCCCGCTTGGCAACCAAGGTGTAACGGATCAGGCCAATGGTGCAAACACTTACTGTCCTCGGGTTGGAAAGCAGCTGTGACGACACAGCCGCCGCCGTTGTGCGCCATGGCGAAAACGGGGCCGAGGTTTTGTCGTCTGTCGTGCATGGCCAAACCGAGCTGCATAGCGCCTTTGGCGGCGTCGTGCCCGAGATTGCCGCCCGTGCCCATGCCGAGAAGCTGGATACCTGCGTCGTGCAGGCACTGGCGGATGCCGGGCTGGGCCTGTCCGACATGGATGCCGTCGCAGTCACCGCTGGGCCGGGCCTGATCGGAGGCGTCATGTCTGGCGTCATGTGCGCAAAGGGGATCAGTGCGGCAACCGGGTTGCCTTTGATCGGGGTGAACCATCTGGCAGGCCACGCGCTGACGCCGCGCCTGACCGACGGGATCGCGTTTCCTTACCTAATGCTGCTGGTTTCGGGCGGGCATTGCCAATACCTGATCGCCCACGGGCCGGACCGCTTTACCCGTTTGGGCGGCACGATCGACGACGCGCCGGGTGAGGCGTTCGACAAAACCGCCCGCCTGTTGGGACTGCCGCAACCGGGTGGCCCTTCGGTAGAAACCGAGACCCGCGCAGGTGATCCCAAACGGTTCCGCTTTCCGCGGCCTTTGTTGGACCGCCCCGGATGTGATCTGTCTTTTTCGGGCCTGAAGACTGCACTGATGCGGATGCGCGATCAGGTCGTGGCCGAGAAAGGTGGGCTGACCCGTCAGGACCGCGCCGACCTTTGCGCCGGATTTCAGCAAGCCATCGTGGATACACTGGCCGAGAAAACCCGCCGCGCGATGGATCTGTATTTGGACGAAAACCCCGCGGAGCCGGTGATTGCCGTGGCCGGAGGCGTCGCAGCAAATTCAGCCATTCGCTCCGCGTTAGAGGCTGTTTGTGTTGAGAAAGGCGCGCGTTTCACCGCACCGCCACTGGCCCTGTGCACCGACAACGCCGCCATGATCGCCTATGCAGGGATCGAGCGGTTTCGCACCGGCGCGCGCGACGGGTTGGACCTGACCGCGCGACCCCGCTGGCCCCTGGACCAGACCAGCCCCGCCATGCTGGGCAGCGGCAAGAAAGGGGCCAAGGCATGAGCGTGTCCGTTCTGGGTTCGGGCGCGTTTGGCACAGCGCTGGCGATCTCATTGGCGGGGAACGGACCGGTGACGCTGTGGGCGCGGGACTCGGAACTGGCGCGGGCGATGCTCACTACGCGTGAAAACGCGGCACGACTGCCGGGTGTGGCTTTGCCAGATGCGATCACTGTAACCTCTGACATCACGCAGGCTGCGGAAAGCCAGATATTGCTGGTCTCGGTTCCGATGCAGAAACTGCGTGGCGCATTAGAGGATCACGCCGAGGTTCTGACCGGGAAAACGCTGGTGGCTTGCTGCAAGGGGATTGAACTGTCCACAGGGCTGGGTCCGATCTCGGTCATCCGCCAGACCATTCCCGACGCGCGCCCTGCCCTGCTAACCGGCCCGAGCTTTGCCGATGATATCGCACGCGGATTGCCCACCGCGCTGACGCTGGCCTGCGCTGAGGATGCGCATGAGCTACAGCATGACCTGACCACGGCGAACCTGCGCCTGTACCGCACCACAGATCTGATCGGGGCGGAACTGGGCGGCGCGTTGAAAAACGTCATGGCCATCGCTTGCGGAGCAGCGATCGGAGCCGGTTTGGGCGACAGCGCCCGCGCTGCGCTGATGACACGGGGATTTGCTGAAATGCAGCGTTTTGCCCTGATGCGTGGCGCGCGGTCCGAGACCTTGATGGGCCTGTCTGGACTGGGCGATCTGGTATTGACCTGCTCATCTGAACTGTCCAGAAATTACCGATTTGGCCTTTGTTTAGGTCGAAAACAGCCATTTGACAGTACCACCACGGTCGAAGGTGTCGCCACCGCCCGCGCGATGTCGGATATCGCGAAAACCGAAGGTCTGGACATGCCCATCAGCGCCACGGTGGCAGATCTTAGCCACGGCACCTACAGCGTCATGCAAGCCATCGAAACCCTGCTCAACAGACCCCTGAAGGAGGAATAATATGCTCATCGCTCTGATCGCCCGTGACAAAGACGGCGCATTGCAAACCCGGCTGGACAATCGCACCGACCACCTGGCTTACATCGAAGAAACCGGTGTCGTTGCACAGGCTGGACCCCTGTTGGATGGCGACGCAATGATAGGCTCGCTGATCATCCTTGAGGTGGAAGACATGGCTGCCGCCCAAAGCTGGGCTGACAATGATCCCTATGCCAAGGCGGGGTTGTTCCAGTCCGTCGATCTGATTGCCTGGAAGAAGGTCGTCGGCTGATGGCATATTGGCTGTTCAAGTCCGAACCCTCGACCTGGAGCTGGGACCAGCAGGTCGCCAAAGGGGACGCTGGCGAGGAATGGGACGGCGTGCGCAACTATCAGGCGCGCAATTTCATGCGTCAGATGGAAGTGGGCGACCGGGGGTTCTTTTACCACTCGCAAAAGGACAAGGCGATCGTCGGCATTGTCGAGGTCTGCGCCGCCGCCCATCCCGACAGCACCACCGATGACGAACGCTGGGAATGTGTGGATATCAAAGCGGTTCGGCCCTTTGCAACGCCGGTCACGCTGGACCAGATCAAGGCCGACGAACGATTGGGCGCGATGGTGCTGGTCAAGAACTCGCGCCTGTCGGTTCAACCGGTCACAGATGCCGAATGGCAGGTGATCTGCGATCTGGGGCAGACCCCGGCCGAATAGTCGCAGGCGGAATAATAAAGGGAAGGTTCCGACGATGCAGAACCTTCCCTACCCCGCGTGCTCCCGACTCACCACACGCGTATAGAAATCTATTGGTTCTGACCGTCCTGGTCACATCCAGACATTAGCCGTTTGCAGCCGCGCATACAAACACCAAGTACCTAAAATTGAAAACGCCCGTCACAGGGACGGGCGCGTTTGTCATCAGCCGTAGACCGACTCTTTGCCGAAATGCTTGGTCAGCATGTAGTAGACGACCGCGCGGTATTTGTTACGCTCGGACTGGCCATAGGTCTCCAGCACCGACTGAATTGCCTCGTCCAGCGCAGGGCCGTCCGACAGGCCCAGTTTCTTGATCAGGAAATTGTTCTTGACCGTCTCGATCTCACCGTCCTGCGTTGCCGCCACGGTCGAGGCATCTGCATCGTAAATCGCCGGGCCGCAGCCAATCGTGACCTTGGTCAACAGATCCATATCGGCATCCATACCGCATTTGGATTTCAGATCTTCGGCATATTTGGCGATCAACTCGTCGCGTTTTCCCATGAATAACTCTCCGGTAAGGCGGCAGGGCCGCTGTTGTGTGAAACCTTGAAACACGTGCAGATAGGTTAATATGTCGGATGCAGGCCACAAAGGGGAAATTTAGCGGGTTTCCCCCCGCAGCGCTTTAATGGAAGGCGCGGCTTGCCAATTCCGAGAACGCCCGCACCTTGCGCCCGGCGGTGGCGCTGCCCGCATGCACGAAGGAAATCGGCGCATCGGGGGATCGCAGGCACCCGGGCAGAACCTCGATCAAAGCGCCGTTTTCCAGTTCACGTTGCACGGCCAACCGAGACTTAACGGCCAGTCCCAACCCCTGTACTGCCGCCTCGGTCAGCATGTCCGAGTTTGACACGGCAATGCCGCGCGGGATCGTGAATAATGTGGCGCTATGTCCGTCCGTTATATCCAGCCGCGTCTGCCACGGCAGGCATGCCCAGCGCATCACGCGCAGGTCCTCGACTGAACGCGGCATGCCATGCGTGTCGCAAAACGAGGGCGCAGCACAGATGATCCGGTCATTGTCGCTGAGCTTGCGCGCCTTTAGCGTGCTGTCAGCCAGCCGCCCCACCCGGATCGCGCAGTCTATCCCCTCATCCACCAGCGAGACATAGCGGTCAACGGCCAGAAACTCGACCGTCAGGTCCGGGTTTTCGGCCTGAAACGAGCTCATCACCGGCATAATAAAGCGCGACAGAATCCATGGGGAAAGCGTGACGCGTAGATGCCCGCGCAATGCTCCGCTGCCGCTGCCGGCATCCAGTTCGGCCTCGCGCAGATCGGCCAAAAGTGGTTCGATCCGGTCCAGAAAGATCAACCCCTCATCGGTCAGTTGGACTTTGCGGCTGTTACGGTGAAAGAGTTTGAGGTTCAGAACCTCCTCAAGTTTCGTGATGCGATGGCTGACCGTCGCCGCCGAGATCCCCTGCGCCTTGGCCGCGGACCCGACGCCGCCGGTTTTTGCGACCGAGACAAAGGTCAGTAGGTCATTCACATGATACATTCGAAATTTCCTAACGCTGGTTTCAAGATTGAGCCAGTTATCGCGGAAAATTTCAAATGGTATCTGCTGGATCACGACCAGAGGAGGACCTGATGAAATCACTTTACGCAGCCACATGCGCGCTTGCGCTGGCCCTGCCCGCCGCAGCAGCCGAGTTGGAAACTTATCTTGAGTTTGAAAAGGCCATGCCTCCGGGCAATTTGGCCATTGGCCCAGATGGGCGCATGTTCATGTCGGTGCATGAATTCTACGGCCCTGAATTGCGCGTGGTTGAGGTGATGCCTGATGGCTCCACCAAGCCTTACCCGACCGAAGACTGGGCCCGCGCACCCAACGACGATGCGGATGGGTTGAACGGCGTTTTGGGCCTGCGTGCGGATCGGGATGGTATCCTTTGGATGCTGGATGGTCAGGGCGAAAACCAGACCGGGCGCGTCGTCGGCTGGGACACCAAAACCGAAACCCTGCACGCGATCCATTATATCGGTGCGCCTGTGGCGCGGCCGACCTCATTCCTGAATGATCTGGCTGTAGACCGCGATCACGGGGCTATCTACATTTCAGATACAGGCGACGGGCAGAACTCGGCCATTATTGTGGTTGATCTGGATACAGGGCGCGCGCGGCGCGTTCTGGAGGGGTCGCAATACACGATCCCCGAAGATACGCCGATGGTGATTGACGGGCGCGAGATCACGCTGGGCGGCAATCCGGCCAAGATTGGCATCAACCCGATCACAGTCGATCCGACCAACACATGGGTCTATTTCGCCCCAATGACGGCAAGTGCGATGTACCGCATCCCCACCGCCGCGCTGCTGGATGAAAGCCTGTCAGATGCCGATCTTGAGGCCAAGGTTGAACGCTATGGCGACAAGCCGATTTCGGATGGGTCGACCGTGGATACCGGCGGCAATGTCTATATCACCGCGATGACGGACAATGCGCTGGGCGTCACCAAGCCGGATGGCAGCTATGAAGTGCTGTTCCAGTCGGATGATGAATTGCCGTGGCCAGACGGGTTTTCGATCGGTGCTGACGGGTATGTCTATGCCACGATTAACGAGCTGCACCGCTCGCCCGTACTGAACAATGGCGAGGATGCCTCGAAGGGTATCTACAAGATCGTTCGGTTCAAATCGCTGGCTGATGCGGTCAGCGGACGCTAAGCCAATCTCCAGCCCCGGTTCTCGGGGCCGGATTATCTGCAATAGCCCCAGCCCGGCCCCTGCAAATGGAAGTGGTCCTCGTGCAGCTTGTTGAAATTGGGGCTCAGCACCACCCGGAACCAATCACAAGCGCCCTGCCCGATCTGGCGTAGGAATTCGGATTCGGGCCCTTCAGTTGGCCAGTCGCGCAACAGGTTTAGTGTGCGTCCATCGGCCAGATCGACCCCCACGATATCAATGGAATCTGCAGTTGCATGACTGCTCCATCGGCTGTCCTGCCCCTGCGCGGTCCGCATCCGGCGGCAGTTATAGCTGCCCAGGTGCCGCAGAGCACGCGCCTCAGTACCCAAAATGTCCCGCGCAGCAGGCTGAACCACGTGATGTTCCCACATGGCAAGACGCAGAGCTGTGGTACAGCGCGTTTCGACCCCTCGCACATCTGCGGTAACAACGCGCGACAGAAGGCCCCGTCCGCTGATCCCGCAATTCTGATCGACGACCAAATCCTCCATCTCAGCAAACGCCACTTCGTCCGCAGACAGTACCGCCTTGCATTGCGCCCCATCCGCCAGAGCACGGTTCAACTGAAACCGCGTAACCAGAGTAACCGGGGCCGTAATCGACAGATCGCGCAGGGGGTTCCAATGGTCAGGCAAGGGTGACTTCGGGTGTGTCACCAGAAGGAATCCGGCAGAGCCAACAAGAAATAGAAATACGATGATGGAAAAGAAAGACGCCGCCAGTTGCGTGAACCGGCGGCGTCCTGTGCGTTTCGTCATACCCGATCCGTGATCAATAGCGGTAGTGCTCGGGCTTATAGGGGCCTTCGGGTTTCACGCCGATATAGGCCGCCTGTTCGCTATCCATCTGGGTCAGCTTCACGCCGATCCGGTCCAGATGCAGACGCGCGACTTTTTCATCCAGATGCTTTGGCAGGATATAGACCTTGTTTTCGTACTCATCACCCTTGGTAAACAGCTCGATCTGCGCCAGAACCTGGTTGGTGAAGGACGCCGACATCACGAACGAGGGGTGGCCCGTGGCGTTGCCGAGGTTCAGCAACCGGCCTTCGGACAGCAGGATCAGACGATTGCCCGAGGGCATCTCGATCATGTCCACCTGTTCTTTGATGTTGGTCCACTTGTGGTTCTTCAGGCTGGCCACCTGAATTTCGTTGTCGAAGTGGCCAATGTTGCCGACGATGGCCATATCCTTCATCTCGCGCATATGCTCGATGCGGATCACATCCTTGTTGCCGGTGGTGGTGATGAAGATATCCGCGCTGGAAACTTCGTCTTCCAGCAGTGTCACCTCGAACCCGTCCATCGCGGCCTGTAGCGCGCAGATCGGATCAACCTCAGTGACTTTCACCCGGGCACCGGCACCGCGCAGTGAGGCGGCCGACCCCTTGCCTACGTCGCCATAGCCGCAGACGACGGCAACCTTGCCGGCCATCATGGTGTCGGTAGCGCGGCGGATACCGTCAACCAGCGATTCCTTACAGCCATATTTGTTGTCAAACTTCGATTTGGTGACCGAGTCATTGACGTTGATTGCCGGGAACGGCAGGTGGCCGTCTTTGACCAGTTGATACAGCCGGTTCACGCCGGTGGTGGTTTCCTCAGACACACCCTGGATCTGATCGCGCATCTTGGTGAACCAGCCCGGACTTGCGGCCATGCGCTTGGCGATCTGCTTCTTGATCACCTCTTCCTCTTCCGAACCCGGAACGGGGATGATGTCTTCGCCCGCTTCGGCACGCGCGCCCAGCAGGATGTACAGCGTCGCGTCGCCGCCATCGTCCAGGATCATGTTCGGGCCCTCGTCGAACAGGAAGGACTTGTCCAGATAATCCCAATGTTCTTCCAGCGTCTGGCCTTTGATGGCGAAGACGGGGATACCGGCCTCGGCAATCGCAGCGGCAGCATGGTCTTGGGTCGAGAAGATGTTGCACGACGCCCAGCGCACATCCGCGCCCAGCGCCACCAGCGTTTCGATCAGAACAGCGGTTTGGATAGTCATGTGCAGAGAGCCGACGATCCGCGCGCCGCTTAGCGGCTTGCTTTCGCCATATTCCGCACGCAGGGACATCAGCCCCGGCATCTCGGTTTCGGCAATATCCAGCTCTTTGCGGCCGAACCCGGCTAATGAAATGTCTTTGACGATATAGTCCCCGGCCATCAAGTACTCCATTCCGGTAAATCTTGGTCCGGGTTGCCCCTAGCATCCCTTTGGGGACGTGGCAACGCAGATGGCCGGAAACGGGATTTTATGCGCCAAACTTAGCTAGGCGTGCCTTCTACCTTGATCTTGGGGATCGCTTCGAAAAAATCGGTGCCAACGGCGACGATACAACTCAGGCCGTTCGCATGGGTCACCAAAACGGTATAGCTTCCCGTTTCCCGTGAGGTCCAAACCTCCATCACCGATTGCCCGCCGCGTGATTTCTGCAATCCGCCAAACGCCAGCTGTTCCGAATAGCTGTCTTGTAGCTTGGCGATCACGTGGTCACGCTGCGCACAACTTTGCTGCTGGGCAAACGCCGGAGGGGCAGTGGCGGCCATGCCAAAGGCCAGTGCAATTCCAAACAAACGCTTGAACATAACAAGCTCCTTTCGATTCTGGTTTCAATCGAGAGGGGCACACCGGGAGAAGCATGCGCCCCCCTCGGTACTTCATGTCGGTATCACCGCGCACTTGTTCAAAGCACGAATGCTCAAGAAAAAGTTGGCAGCTGGTGATCTTGACAGGTAAACCATACCACAAAATTGCGGCGCAATCGCGGCTGTTCGGACAAGGCATGGTATAATGGCAACACAACCCCGCGCATGGCAGAGGATGCTGTCTGGCCGCAGGCTGGATCTGCTGGATCCGACCCCGGTGGATATCGAGATCGAAGATATCGCCCATGGACTGGCCTTTGTGGCGCGCTGGAACGGTCAGACGGCGGGGGATTTTGCTTATTCCGTGGCCGAACATTCGCTGCTGGTCGAAGAACTCTATGGCCGCATCGCCCCGAAGGCTCCGGTCAAATGGCGGTTGGCTGCTTTGTTACATGACGCCCCCGAATACGTGATTGGAGATATGATTTCTCCAGTCAAATCCGCCGTCGGTCCCGACTATGGCGCGCTGGATGACCGGTTGGCCGCGGCGATCCACATTCGGTTCGGCCTGCCCGCCGCCATGCCGAAAACGGTGAAGCGTCAGATAAAAAAGGCCGACAAGATCAGCGCCTGGATGGAGGCCACGCAGATCGCAGGCTTTTCCGAGGCCGAGGCGACGAAGTTTTTTGGACACCCCGACAAGACCGCGATGGAGGGGCTGAACATCGTTCTGCGCCCCCCGATCGAGGTACGGCGTGCTTACACGGACAGACACGCCGCCCTCTTGGCACAGCTTTAAGCAAACATATAAAAGCAGATTTTGTTGCCGTCGTGGTCTCGCACATAAGCGCCAGTGAACCGACCCGGCACACGGACACCCGGCGCGCCTTCATCGGTTGCACCAAGGCTGAGGGCTTTATTATAGAGCGTTTTGATCTCATCCTCGGATTCGGCGGCAAACGAGATCATGACGCCATTGCCAACAGAGCATTCATTTCCGTCATAGGGCTCGCAGACGGCCAACATCGCCTCTCCGGGTTTGGTTCCGATAAACGCGATGCGCCCTACATCGTTGACCACCTTTGCGCCGCGATCCGAAAGCAGTTCCGTATAGAATTTCTTCGCGCGTTCCATATCCGAGACGCCGATGGTCACATAGCCGATCATCTATGAAGTTCCTGTCTTGTTAAGTGTTTTCCAGAAGCGAACACTTGGTCTCAGGGCGCAGAGGTGCAAGTCACGAAGCTGTGACATGAGGTTTCTGAAAATTACAGTTCTGGATGCAAAAGGTCGTGGACCATCATTTCCACCTTTGCCTGGGACAGCCCGTCACGCTGATCGAAGTACAGCTGGTTGTCTGCTTCGTGAACTGTGACGAGCGGTCGGGATCCAGCGTCAACCAATTGAACAGAAGTAGCAAGATTCAAAGTGTCCTCATAAAAGGGGAGCTGAACATTCAACCAACCAAAAAATGGGCCAACATGCGCTCGCTTTTTTCACCAAACATTTCTCGCCATTGCGCATAACTGTCTAGGCTTAATGAACACCAGACCAACCATACAAAGGGTTCAGTTTGTCCTATGATAGGGAGCTGCAACCTAGCCCGAACAAAATAGTATTGATCATCAATGATGCAATCATCAGTGCCAAGCTCGGCGCGTGATTTTTGGTCTTCTTCATCCAAAACCGCGTAGCTTAGTGGAGCCTCGGGCCCGAAACTCGGAAGACCTTCATGTCTCTCGCCGCAAGTTTTACACTTAAAAGCTGAATGACATTCAAAAAAATCCGCTTCACCGCGGGCTGCGCTTCGCCAAAATTCGCTGCAACGTCCGGCGGTGCATGTTCAGCCGCCTCGCGGTTTCCGAGACGTTCCGGTCACACAGTTCATAGACCCTCTGGATATGCTCCCAACGTACGCGGTCGGCGCTCATAGGGTTTTCCGGGGGCGGCGGCAGCTCGTCATCTTTGGTCAGCAGCGCATTGGTGATGTCGGTGGCATCGGCGGGTTTCGACAGGTAGTCGGTCGCGCCAATCTTTACGGCGGCCACGGCAGTAGCAATAGCGCCATAGCCGGTCAGAACCACGACCCGGCTGTCGGGGCGCTTTTCACGCAGCACTTCGACCACGTCCAGCCCGTTGCCATCCTCAAGCCGCAAATCCACAACCGCGTAGGCAGGTGGGCGGGCGGTGGAAATGGCCCGTCCTGCGGCGACCGAGCCTGCGGTCTCAACCTCGAAACCGCGCTTTTCCATGGCCTTGGCCAGACGTCTCAGAAAGGGCTCGTCATCATCCACCAGAAGCAGGGATTTATCCGGGCCGATATCCAGGTCAGAGCTGTCCGCCATATTCTATTCTTTCCGCTATTTCACGCCGTTGGCTTGGTACTGAGTAATAGCAGCGCCAAGGCAAAGGTCAAACAGGCCATTAAGTCCTAGATCTTGTCCAGGAAGCACCCGACCTTATCCGCCATCTGCTGGGCTGTGTCATTCCGGTTGAAAAACTCGATAAACCCGTCCTGAGGGGTGACCAGATAAGTAAAGGTGGAATGATCGACCAGATAGTATTCGTCGCTTTTGTCATGGGCCTTGTAATAGGTCTTGTAAGCTTGGCTCGCAGCCTTGACTTGTTCGGCCGAACCGGTCAGAGCGATGGTCTTTCCACCCAGGTTGAAAGCATAGTCAGCCACAACTTCGGGCGTGTCGCGATCAGGGTCGATCGAGATGAACAGCGGCGTCACCGACTGGCCGCGGGTTTCCAAAATATCCACGGCCTCGGCATTGCGGGACATATCGAAGGGGCAGACATCGGGGCAGAAGGTGTAGCCGAAATAGACCAGCGTGGGTTCGGTGATCACGTCGGTATCGGTCACGGTTTGACCTTCGCCGTTGATCAGCTCGAACGGTCCACCAATGGCGGCGGTGCCGCCTGCGATCTGGCTGGACCGGCATTGCGCGAACTTGTCGTCCGAACCGGCTCCGCGCGTCAGCAACCACATAGCCCCCAGACCTATGGCTAGAACAATAGCAGCGAGAATGGCGTAAAGGCGTACCATGGCATCAATCCTAAAGATCAGAGGGGTTGTTGATCGTTTCGGCCCGGACACCTATCAAGATGGTCAGCCGATGCAACAGGACAAAATGGACCCATGGCCAATTCCAACATCACATTCTGGCGTGGACAGGAACGCAGCAGCTGGATCAGGCTGCGCACACTGATCCTGTTGCGCTGGGTGGCCATCATCGGCCAGATCACCGCCATCACCGTCGCGCAACAGACCTATGGTGTGCAGCTTGACGTGATGCTGTGTTATCTGGCGATCGGTGTTTCGGTCATGGGAAACCTGACGGCGATCCTTGTTTTTCCTCGCAACAAGCGCCTGTCCGAGTTCGAAAACTTCCTGATGGTGCTGTTCGACCTGCTGCAACTGACCATCCTTTTGTATCTGACGGGCGGGTTGAACAATCCGTTTGCCCTGTTGTTGGTGGGGCCGGTCACGATCTCGGCCAGCGTGATGAGCACACGCTCGACCCTGATCATCGGCGGTGTGGCCATCGCGCTGACCACCCTGCTGGCCGAGTTTCATGTGCCGCTGCGCACGGATGTGGGCATGGATCTGGATATCCCCGACATCCTGCTGTTCGGCAACTGGGCTGCCATAGTGATCGCCATCGTCTTTTTGGGGGCCTATTCCCATCGGGTCAGCTCTGAGGTGCAATCCATGTCTGACGCGTTGTCCGCCACGCACATGGCGCTGGCGCGGGAACAGAAGCTGACTGATCTGGGCGGCGTGGTCGCCGCCGCCGCGCATGAGCTGGGGACGCCGCTGGCCACGATCAAGCTGACCAGCTCTGAACTCTATGAGGAACTGGACGACCGCCCCGACCTGAAGGAAGACGCCGCCCTGATCCGCGAACAGGCCAACCGGTGCCGCGATATCCTGCGTGACATGGGTCGGGCAGGCAAGGACGACCTGCATTTGCGGCAAGCCCCGCTATCCACCGTGGTGCATGAAGCCGCAGAGCCTCATATCAACCGAGGCAAGAGCGTTCATTTCCTGGAAGGGCCCGCCGATGACGGCGATGTGCAGCAACCCTCGATCCTGCGCAAACCCGAGATCATTCACGGGCTGCGCAACCTGATCCAGAACGCGGTGGATTTCGCCCGCGCCAATGTCTGGGTCGAGGCCGAGTGGACGGCCGATCAGATTACCGTTCACATCATGGATGACGGGCGCGGGTATCCTTCGCAGATGATCGGCCGCATCGGTGACCCGTTCATGCGCCGCCGCCGCGCCGAGACGGACCAGCGCGCGCGCCCGGAATATGAGGGTATGGGGCTGGGTCTGTTCATCGCCAAAACGCTGCTGGAACGGACCGGGGCCGAGCTGGACTTTGCCAATGGCTCGGACCCCTATCAGACCTATTCCGATAATCCCGATCACCGGGGGGCAATCGTCAGGGTCACATGGCCCCGCAAATTGCTGGATGCCCAGACCGGCGACACCCCTGTGCCATCGGGTGCCAATCAGCGCATTGAGGTCTGAGTTAAGACCCTGTTAACCATTGCAACCCATTATCCGACGCCACGAGCAACCCTGCGAGGCACTCATGGTCGATTGGATCATTCTGGCTGTTATCGGTCTGGTTTCTGCCAGCCTTGCGGTGCAATGGCTGCTGCCACGTCGCAGGCAAAGGGGCGACAATTTCGGTCTGTCCTCGCCCTCGTCGCTGTTCGACGCGGTGTTTCTGTTTGATGGGGATCGTTTGATCAGCCATTCGGACATCGCGCTTGAAGGGTTCGACGACCTGCGCGACTGGCCGGACCTGCGCCGTCTGTTGCAGCGGGATTTCCCTTCGTTCCCCGAAACGCCCGAACGTATCCGGCAGGAAGGCAACATGGTGATCCCCGCGATTGATTGCACGGTAGAACGCGATGTCCTGTGCGAATGGATCGATGGGATTGTACGGGTTCAGTTGCGTGACAGTGGCGGGTGTCCCTCGACTGTTCATCGCGAAACCAACGATCCAATCCGATTGGCCATGGAACGTGCGCCCTACCCGGTCTGGTTGCTGGATCACCAATCCAATGTGCGCTGGTGCAATGCGGCCTATATTGCATTGGTACGCAAAGTGCGCGGGCAGGATACGGACCTGACCGCACCGCTCTTTCCGGGCCTTGAAGACGACGCAAAACCGTCAGGAAAGTCGCGCGTTTCGATCTCGACCGAGGGTAGCGACAGCAAGCTTTGGTTCGATCTGACGCTGTCCGATCACCCCGAGGGGCATTTGTGTTATGCAGTCGATATCAATGCCATCGTCGACGCCGAAACCGCTCAGCGCAAATTTGTGCAGACGATGACCAAGACCTTCGCGCAGCTGTCCATCGGACTGGCCATCTTCGACCGAAACCGTCAGTTGGCCCTGTTCAACCCCGCCCTGATCGACCTGACCACCCTGCCGCCCGATTTCCTCAGTTGTCGCCCCAGCCTGTCCAGCTTTTTCGACCGGCTGCGCGATCAGCACATGATGCCCGAACCAAAGAATTATCGCGGTTGGCGCAGCCAGATGAACGATCTTCTCGAAGCGGCCGAGGACGGGAATTATCAGGAAACATGGTCCCTGCCCTCGGGCTCGGTCTATTCGGTCAGCGGCCGCCCGCACCCTGACGGTGCCGTCGCCTTTCTGTTCGAGGACATCACGGCCGAGATCACCCTGACCCGCCGCTTCCGGTCCGAGATGGACCTGATGCAATCCATTCTGGACAAGCTGGCGGATGCAATCGCTGTGTTTGGTGCGGATGGAACCCTAGCTTTCACCAATTACGCCTATCAGGAATTGTGGGGTGAAACCGACGACAGCGGGTTCGAGCCTGACTCGATCCTTGATGTGACCCGGGGCTGGCAGGATCAATGCCTGGCAACGCCGGTCCTTGGCGGAATCCGAGATTTCGTAGCCATGCGCGAAAACCGATCCGAGTGGTCCGCGGACCTGCGATTGCGTAATGGCACGCGCCTGATCTGCACCTTGTGCCCGATGCAGAACAGCGCGACGATCGTGCGGTTTTCACCGGATACGGACGCGATGATAAGTCAGGATATTCACCAGATCAGCGCCTGAACCGGGTTGCAGCCAACCGGGCGCAAGGCCATTGTGGCGCCATGACAAGTGCGCCCCATGTAATCACCCTGAATTCGCCCGAGGAAACCGCCCGATTGGCGGTTTTACTGGGCCGCGTGCTGCGCCCCGGCGACGTTCTGTTGCTGGACGGCGAGATCGGCAGCGGCAAGACACATTTCACGCGCAGTCTGATCCAATCCGTGATGACCCACCCCGAAGATGTCCCCTCGCCCACCTTCACGCTTGTGCAGGTCTATGACACCTCCTTGGGCGAGATTTGGCACTGCGACCTCTACCGGCTAAGCGCACTGGAAGAGGTCGAGGAACTGGGCCTGACCGACGCGTTCGAAACCGCGATCAGCCTGATCGAATGGCCAAACAAACTGGGGCCCTTGAAACCGGCCTCAGCGCTGACACTAAAGTTCAAAACAGACCCTGATACATTGGAAAAACGCCATCTGACGATCAGTTGGTCGGACCCGCGCTGGGCTGAATTGCCGGAGGCGATCACATGACAAACCGCGCCATTCTAGCCGAGGCGCTGATCGCGCAGACACCTTGGGCGAATGCCCTGCGTGCGCCCTTGGCCGGGGATGCCTCGAACCGCAGGTACGAGCGGCTTACCAATCCCGAGACCGGGGCAACGGCCGTTCTGATGGATTCCCCCCCCGGTCAAGCCGAACCGGTCGAAGCGTTTGTGCGGATGGCGCACCACCTGCGCGCGACCGGGCTAAGCGCGCCCGAGATCTACGCTGAGGACACCGAGTTCGGGTTCCTTCTGTTGGAAGATTTGGGCGATGACCTATTCGCGCGTGTCCTAGAAACCCGCCCCGAGATGGAACGGGAGCTCTATCAGGCTGCGACAGACGTTCTGATCACACTGCACGCGGCACCAACACTGTCCCTGCCGTCTTACGGCCCCTCGCTGATGGCCGAGTTGTCGGCGCTGTCTTTTACCAAATACGCGCAGGCCATTCTTGGCGCGCATGATCAAGACGCGCGTAGTCGGTTTGAGCATCGCTTTGCCGACATCCTGCACCAGGAAACATCGGGACCAAAGGTCGTGGTCCAGCGCGATTACCACGCCGAGAATCTGATTTGGCTGCCCGATCGAAACGGGGTAAAACGCGTGGGCCTGCTGGATTTCCAAACCGCGATGCTGGGGCATCCGGCTTATGATCTTGTGTCCTTGTTGCAAGACATTCGTCGCGACGTATCCTTGGGAACCGAGATGCGTATGATTGATCACTATATCTCGCAGACCGGAGTGAACGATCATGACTTCCGCACCGCTTATACGGTGCTGGGGGCGCAAAGAAACCTACGTATTCTGGGTGGTTTTGCCCGGCTGGCCACGGAGTACGGCAAGCCCCAATACGTGGACCTGATCCCGGCCACATGGGCGCATTTAATGCGCGATCTAGAGCATCCCGCGCTGGTCGGCGTGGCTGATCTGCTGCGCAGCGCCCTGCCCGCGCCCACCGAAGAAAACCTGAACAGGCTACGACAGAGATGACGCAATCACCCGACGCTGTGATGGTATTCGCCGCCGGGTTCGGGACCCGTATGGGCGCGCTGACCAAAGATAGACCCAAACCGCTGATCGAGGTTTCGGGTCGGCCGCTGATCGACCACGCACTCGAGCTGGTTGATGCGATCAACCCTCAGCGGATCGTCGCCAACCTGCACTATTTGCCCGAGCAGCTTGAGGCGCATTTGTCACCGAAAGGCGTGCTGCTGTCTTACGAGACAGACGAAATCCTTGAAACAGGGGGCGGATTGCGCACCGCGCTGCCGATGCTGGGGTCGGGGCCGGTGTTCACTCTGAACCCTGACGCAATCTGGTCGGGTCCGAACCCGTTGAGGCTCTTGCTGGAAGCTTGGGACCCGGATCGAATGGACGCGCTGTTGATGTGCGTACCTGTGGCACAAACCTTGGGCTACACCGGCACTGGAGATTTCACCGCAGATGCGGATGGGCGCATCTCGCGCGGGCCCGGATTGATCTATGGCGGGGCGCAGATTTTGAAAACTGAAGGTCTGATGGATATCCCTCAGACATCCTTTTCCCTGAACCTGCTGTGGGACCGGATGCACAGCGACAACCGTCTGTTTTCACTGACCTATCCTGGCCGATGGTGCGATGTAGGCCATCCAGAGGGTATCGCGCTGGCCGAAGGGTTGATTGCCGATGTTTGAC
The DNA here is from genome assembly GCF_056531925.1 of Ruegeria sp. J8. Taxonomy (NCBI): domain Bacteria; kingdom Pseudomonadati; phylum Pseudomonadota; class Alphaproteobacteria; order Rhodobacterales; family Roseobacteraceae; genus Ruegeria; species Ruegeria sp. J8. Next base: position 134,306 of record NZ_JBQFMR010000006.1, on the reverse strand, counting down.
CCCTCCACGGCTCCGCGCGTTTTTGCCGTTCCACCGGGTTCGGATTTTCCCAAGGCGCTGGTGGCGGGATTGCACTCACGCAGCACCGGCCAACCGCCCGAGGCGCTGGCTCGCGTACAACTTGTCGTCAACACGCGGCGGATGGCGCGACGGGTTCGCGACCTGTTCGATAAAGGGCCCGCGTGCTTGCTACCGCGACTTTCGCTGGTCACGGATCTGGGCGAAAGCATTAATCTTGCGCAGATTCCGCCCGCGATTCCAGCACTGAGACGACGGTTGGAACTGACTCAACTGGTCTCAAAACTGCTGGAACAACAGCCCGATCTGGCGGCGCGGTCCTCGCTGTTTGATCTGTCCGACAGCCTGGCCGCCTTAATTGACGAGATGCAGGGCGAAGGCGTTTCCCCCGAGGCGATCCGGCAGTTGGATGTCAGCGACATGTCTGGCCATTGGGCCCGCGCGCAGGCGTTTATCGGGATTGCCGACAGGTTCGTGGACACTGGCGATAACGCGCTGGACGCACAGGCGCGTCAGCGGCGCGTTGTCGAAAATCTGATCGCCCGTTGGCAGGTGGAACCGCCGCAACATCCGGTCATTCTGGCGGGGTCAACCGGGTCGCGTGGGACCACGCTGATGTTGATGGAGGCAATCGCTCGCCTGCCGCAAGGCGCGTTGATTCTGCCCGGATATGATTTTGACCAACCCGACGCCGTCTGGACCCGGCTGGACGAGGCGCTGACCTCGGAAGATCACCCGCAATACCGATTCCGTAAACTGATGACGATGTTGGGTCTGCGGCCCGATCAGATTGAACGCTGGACGCGGGATGCCCCACCCTCAGCCCCGCGCAATCGGCTGGTGTCACTGGCATTGCGCCCAGCGCCAATAACGGATGCGTGGATGACCGAGGGTCCGCAACTGACGGATTTGGCCGAGGCCACCGCAGACCTGACCCTGGTTGAGGCGCAATCTCCGCGCAGCGAAGCCTTGGCCATCTCGCTTCGGCTGCGACAGGCGGCAGAAACGGGTCAAACTGCGGCGCTGATCACGCCGGACAGGATGTTGACCCGACAGGTCAGCGCTGCTCTGGATCGTTGGAACATCACACCCGACGACAGTGCGGGTCTGCCCTTGCAACTGTCCCCGCCCGGTCGGTTCCTGCGCCATGTGGCGGGCCTGTTTACCCGGCGGCTGGATGGTGAGGCGCTTTTGACGCTGCTGAAACATCCTTTGTGCCACGGTGGTGATGAGCGGGGTGCGCATTTGCTGCACACCCGCGATCTGGAATTGGATTTGCGTCGCCATGGTCCTCCTTTTCCAGACGGGCCCAGCCTGACCGCCTTTGCGATCCGCAAAGAAGTGTCTGAGGGCTGGATCCAATGGTTGATCCGGCATTTCTGCGATCAACAGATCTCGGGCGAATTGCCGTTGTCCGAATGGGTCACTCGTTTGCGTCGTCTGGCCGAGGCGATCTCGACCGGCAGCTCCGGCGAAAGCGGTCCGCTTTGGGACAAGAACGCAGGTCAAAAAGCACTGGCCGTTCTGACTGCGCTTGAGGATGAGTCCGGCCATGGCGGCCAGATGACGGCGCATGATTTCGCCGATCTGTTGGGTGCGCTGCTGGCTGGGGAAGAGGTTCGCGACCGTGACGCGCCGCATCCCCGGATCATGATCTGGGGGACGCTTGAGGCGCGGGTTCAGGGGGCTGATCTTCTGATCCTGGGCGGTTTGAACGAGGGCAGCTGGCCCGAGGCCCCAGCCCCGGACCCTTGGTTGAACCGGCAGATGCGTGACAAGGTCGGTTTGTTGCTGCCGGAACGGAGGATCGGGCTGTCGGCACACGATTTCCAGCAGGCCATCGGCGCGCCCGAGGTCTGGTTGACCCGCGCCACCCGCTCGGACGACGCCGAAACTGTGCCGTCGCGCTGGTTGAACCGGTTGACCAATCTGCTGCAGGGCTTGCCGGATCAGGGCGGACGCTCGGCGCTTACAAAGATGCGCGACCGGGGCGGCCAATGGTTGCGTTGGTCGGAACAGCTGGAGCATGCACCTGAGATCAAAGCGGCAGCGCGCCCCTCACCGCGCCCGCCCGTCGCGTCGCGGCCTCGTCGCTTGAGCGTCACCGAGATCAAACGCCTGATCCGCGATCCTTACGCTATTTATGCGAAACATGTACTGCGGCTGAAACCTCTGGACCCATTAGTGCAAGCACCGGATGCCTTGCTGCGCGGGATCGTGATTCATGAAATCCTCGAACATTTCGTGAAAGACAGCGTTTTGGACACAGCCCTACTGAACCGTGAGAACTTTCTGAAACGTGCCGAGATGCTCTTGGACCAGCATGTCGCCTGGCCAACCGCACGCAAATTGTGGCTGGCGCGTTTGGAGCGTATTGCCGACGATTTTCTGACTGCTGAAACCGCGCGCAGGGGCGATGGCGGGCCGGTGGCGTTCGAAGCGGCGATGAAACTGGTCCTCGCCCCGATGGATGTCACGATCGTTGGTCGGGCCGACCGGATCGACCTGAACACGCGCGGTGCGGTGCGACTGATCGACTATAAAACCGGGACACCTCCCACCGAAAGTCAGCAAGCCAAGTTCGACAAGCAATTGTTGATCGAAGCCGCCATGGCCGAGCAGGGCGGGATCGAAGGGTTTGACCCTCTGCCCGTGGCCGAAGCAGTGTTTATCGGCATGGGCGGAAGCTACAAAGAGGTGCCTGCGCCCTTGGCCAAGGAACCGACTGACAAGGTGTTGGCTGAACTAAAAGAGTTGATTTCTGCCTATTTAGAGCCTGATCAGGGGTTCTCGTCACGGCGAATGTTGCACAAGGATACGGATATCGGGGACTACGATCACCTTGCCCGTTTTGGCGAGTGGGACCGAACCGCCGAGACCAAGCCCGAGGATCTGTCATGAGCGCCCGCAACGACGCCACCGAACGGCAGGTGCAGGCAGCGCGGCCTGATGCCTCGACCTGGTTGGCCGCGAATGCGGGTTCGGGCAAGACGCGGGTTCTGACCGACCGGGTGGCGAGGCTTTTGTTGGACGGCGTGCAGCCGCAGCACATCTTGTGCCTGACCTACACCAAAGCTGCCGCCAGCGAGATGCAGAACCGCCTATTCAAGCGCCTTGGCGAATGGGCGATGCTGGGTGATGACCCGTTGCGCAGGCAGCTGACCGATCTGGGCGTGGCGGGAATGATCGACCCGGATCGCCTGGCGCAGGCGCGTACTTTGTTTGCCCGCGCCATCGAAACGCCCGGTGGGTTGAAGATCCAGACGATCCATTCGTTCTGCGCGGCGTTGCTGCGCCGATTTCCGCTTGAGGCCGGGGTCAGCCCGCAGTTCTCTGAGATGGAAGACCGCGCCGCCGCCTTACTTCGTGAGGAAATCGTCGAAGATTTCGCCACGGGACCGCAGGCCGGACTGATCGAGGATGTGGCCCGGTTTGTAACCGACTCTGGATTTGACGCTCTGACAGCCGCCGTGACCCAGAAACGGAACCTTTTCGCAAACGCGCTGGGCTGGGGCGACATTCTGGGCAAATTTGACCTGCCCGACGGGTTTGACGAAGACGCATTGTTGCGCAAGGTCTTTCTGGGAGGTGAGGTCGATCTGATCCGCTCGATCCTGCCGGCACTGTCCGAGAGCGGCGGCAACAACGCCAAGGCTGCCGCAAAACTGGCCGCCTTTACCGAGCCGCGATTGGACAGCCTGCCAATCCTCGAAGGCGTTTTCCTGACGGGCAAGTCCGCCAAGGAACCGTTTTCGGCCAAGATCAACAGCTTTCCGACCAAGGCCCTGCGCGAAGGCGCTTTGGCCGACCGAATGCCACAGCTTGAGTCGCTGATGTTGCGCATCGAGGACGCGCGCGAACAGAGGTTGGCGCTGGTCGCCGCGCGCAAGACCCATGTGTTGCACCGGTTTGCCTCCGCCTTCCTGCCGGAATATGAGCGTCGCAAACAGTTGCGCGGCTGGCTGGATTTCGACGATCTGATCCTGCGTGCGCGGCAAGTACTGAACGACCCAGCAGTGGCCGAATGGGTGCTGTATCGGCTGGACGGCGGCATCGACCATATTCTGGTGGACGAGGCACAGGACACCAGCCCCGACCAATGGGACGTGGTCGAGAAACTGGCGCTGGAATTCACCAGCGGGGAAGGTGCCCGGTCCGGGGTCGAGCGCACGATCTTTGTGGTCGGCGACAAGAAACAGTCGATCTATTCCTTTCAGGGCGCGGACCCTGCCGCGTTCGATCGCATGCAGCGAGAGTTTGGGCGGCGGCTGAAAGAATCAGGCTCTAAACTCTGGGATTCGACGTTGGAATATTCCTTCCGGTCCTCCAGTGCGATCTTGTCTCTGGTCGATATCCTGTTCGAAAACCGGGCCGAGGCCGGGTTTCACAAAGACAGCCAGCACCGGGCGTTTAAGGCCGATTTACCGGGGCGCGTAGATCTGTGGCCCGTGGTGGAAAAGGTCGAAGCGGATGAGGATGCCGACTGGACCGACCCGGTCGACCGACCTGGCGCGCGCCATCACACGGTGATCCTGGCCGAGCAGGTTGCGCAGTCTATCAAAACCATGATCGACTCGGGCGAAACCATCCCCGAGGATGGCGACATCCCCGGCACCTTCGTGCGCCGCAGGGTGCAGCCGGGCGATTTCCTGATCCTCGTACAACGCCGATCCGACCTGTTTGCCGAGATCATCCGCGCCTGCAAATCCCTGCACCTGCCCATCGCAGGGGCGGACCGGCTGAAGGTCGGCGCAGAGCTGGCTGTGAAAGACCTTGCCGCCTTGCTGAGCTTTCTGGCCACGCCCGAGGACAGCCTTTCGCTGGCGACCGTGCTGAAATCTCCGCTATTCGGGTGGAGCGAGCAACAGCTCTTTGATCTGGCCCATCGGCGGCAGGAACAATTTCTATGGGCGGCTTTGCGCCATCGCGCGGATGACTTTCCTGAAACGCTTGAGGTTCTCAACGATTTGCGCCGCCAGATCGACTTTCTGCGCCCCTATGACCTGATCGAACGCATCCTGACGCGCCATGACGGGCGGCGCAAATTGCTGGGTCGTCTGGGGGCCGAGGCCGAGGATGGCATCAATGCGCTGCTGTCGCAGGCGCTGGCCTATGAGCGCACGGATATTCCGAGCCTGACCGGATTCCTTGTCTGGATGCAGACCGACGATCTGGAAATCAAACGACAGATGAGCGGCGTCGGCAATATGATCCGCGTCATGACGGTGCATGGCTCGAAAGGGCTGGAGGCGCCCATCGTGATCCTGCCAGATACGGGCAAACGACAGGCCCCGCGCGATGCCGAGATTATGGTGGGCGACGGTGTTCCTGCCTGGAAATTACCAGCCGATGCCTCACCCAGCCTGATTGCCCGCGCGCGGGCGCAGGCTCGGGAACGGGAAGAGAATGAACGGTTGCGCCTACTCTATGTGGCTCTAACACGGGCGGAGAAGTGGTTAATCGTGGCCGCAGCGGGAGATGTCGGAACGGATGGAACCAGCTGGTATCAAATGGTGCAGGCTGCCATGGAACGGGCAGGGGCTGTTGCCATCGAAGGCACGGAGATCCTGCGATTGGCGCATGGGGACTGGGACGGATTGCCAGAAACCGAACACAAAGACACCCGTGCAGCAGAGCAGATCTTGCCCGATATGTTCCGCTCGAACCCGGACGCGCCTGAGGTTGAACCGGACATTCTCAGCCCATCAGATTTGGGTGGGCCAAAGGCGTTGTTCGGAGATGCGGGGCAAGATGAAGAGGCCGCAAAGCTGCGCGGCACGCGCCTGCATCTGCTGCTGGAGCATTTGCCGTCGACTCCGCCGGAAAACTGGCCACAGCTTTGCGCGCGCATTCTACCGGATATGTCCGACGCAGACAGGTCCGTGCTGTTGGCCGAGGCCAAAACCGCCCTGACCGCAGATCATCTGCGCCCAGTCTTTGCGCCGGACACGCTGGCCGAAGTTCCGGTGACGGCCACGCTGAACGGGCGGCGTTTGCATGGGGTCATCGACCGGTTGATCATCTCGGATACCGAGGTGCAGATCATTGATTTCAAAACAAATATGAGCGTACCAAACAGCCCCGAAACCTGCCCGGATGGGTTGTTGCGGCAGATGGGAGCTTATGCGCACGCGCTGGCGCAGATCTGTCCCGGTCGGAATATCAAAACCGCGATCCTGTGGACGCGTACCGCGCAGCTTATGTGGTTGCCACACGATATTGTGACGGATGCACTGACACGCGCCCACATATCTTGACCTTGCCAAGTCGCGCCCCTACGTTCTGTTCCCGAGTTTACCCCATTCAGGAGACAGAATATGTCGACCGTAGCCGTAACCGACGAAACCTTTGACGCCGAAGTCAAGAATTCCGACATCCCTGTTGTTGTCGATTTCTGGGCCGAATGGTGTGGCCCCTGTAAGCAGATTGGCCCCGCGCTGGAAGAACTGGCGTCGGAATATGGCGGCAAGGTGAAAATCGCCAAGGTGGACGTGGACAGCAACCCCAACTCGGCTGCTGCAATGGGCGTCCGCGGTATTCCTGCGCTGTTCATTTTCAAGGATGGTCAGGTTGTGTCGAACCGCGCTGGCGCGGCACCGAAAGCCGCGCTGCAAAGCTGGATCGAAGACTCGATCTGACCCGGGTTTCGAACGGAATTCAAAGGCGCCTCGTTCGGGGCGCCTTTTTTCATGGGTAGCCAAAGAAACGGATGCGCAAAGAAAAAGCCGCTCAGGGGCTGAGCGGCTCATCTTGACGGTGTGGTCGGTGCAAAGATCAGAGCTTTGCGATATCCGCACGGCACAGGCCAACATCGTCCAGTTGGGCGTCGCTGAGGTTCGACAAAAGCTTGCGGGTCTTGCGGGATTCATTCCACGCTAGTGCTTTTTCGTAGGTTCCGAAAAATGCGTCCACTACATGCAGGATGGTAGCTGCTCCGAGCGGCGCATGGATATTTGCGGTGGTTGCCATTTGCGCATTCCTTTTAACTGAAACAGCCGACCTCTTGTCGGTTGTGAGGCTCATGTAGGATCAATACCCGAGTCTCACAATTGCTAGTCTGGTAACCCCGAATTGCAATTAGTGCATATCTTTTGAGCAGTTTGAGAAGAGTTGCGCTGAACGCACGCCCGGCCCATATAGGGGGCCAGTGAAGAACGGAGGCCCCAATGGCAGACAGCGATTTTCCCGGTTGGCATGGCACGACAATTATTGGCGTCAAGAAAGGCGGCCAGGTGGTGATTGCCGGGGATGGTCAGGTCAGCCTGGGCCAGACGGTGATCAAGGGCACCGCCCGCAAGGTGCGCCGCCTGTCCCCCGGTGGGTTTGAGGTCGTCGCAGGGTTCGCCGGATCAACCGCCGACGCATTCACTCTGCTCGAGCGGCTGGAAGCCAAGCTTGAGGCCACACCGGGTCAGTTGGCCCGCGCCTCGGTTGAGCTAGCTAAGGATTGGCGTACCGACAAATACCTGCAAAAGCTTGAGGCGATGCTGATCGTGACCGACGGCAAAGACCTGTTGGTGATCACCGGGGCAGGGGATGTGCTGGAGCCCGAACACAACGTCGCCGCCATCGGATCGGGCGGCAATTTCGCATTGGCCGCCGCCCGCGCGATGATGGACAGCGACAAACCCGCCGAAACCGTCGCCCGCGAGGCAATGGCGATTGCCGCCGATATCTGCGTCTACACCAACGGCAATCTGACGGTCGAGGAAATCTCAGGCCAATAAAACCTTAATCTCCTTCCCTTTCCAGCGGCGGTGCATGCCGATCAGGCCCAGTATCGCCGCAAGGATGACGATGTAGTAGGGCACACGGATGTCGATGCTCATCAATCCGCCGCCGATCAGAGACATGACCCCTCCGGCCAGGCAGAAGACGGCTGTCGTCACGCCCATGACCCAGCCCTGATCAGTTTCGCTGACACTTGCGGAAAACAGGCCCAGTAGCGTCGGGTAGGATACGCCGAAGAAGAAATAGAAGAAGAACACCGGCACGTAGCTCAGCCATCCGATAGGACTGAAGGCAAAGGCTAGCCCGCAGATTACCATCGTGATCAGCGAGACATAAATGATCTTGTGCTTGCTGAACCTTTCCTGCGCGGGTTTCACCAGGAAGGTGCTGGAAAAGGCCAGTGCAAAGCCGATCACAACCATCGCCATACTGCCGCCGATCACGCCATAGCCGAACCGGCTGGTCAGGTAGTTGTCGACAAAAACGTAAAAGGTGACGTTGGCGATCATGAAGAAGGAATAGACCGGCAAGATTTTCAGAACCATCGGATGCCCGCGCACAGCGAACAGGCTATCGGTGATATCACGCGGGCGAAAGACAAAGGGTTCACGTTCGGTGCGGGTGTCCTTGAAGAAGTTGATCACCAGGAAAATGGCGATCAGGACCAGAGCAAACGCGCCATAGAACGGCGTATTAAGGGTGGCCACGCTGCCCAGCAGGGCCGCGTCAGACAGGACGGCGCCTATAATGGGCCCTCCGACTAGACCAAAGCTGACACCGGTCACGATATAGCCCATGTTTCGGTCGCGATCGGCGGCATCCGTGCTGCCATCAATCATTGCCGCCTGCGCGATGGGCTGGTTGCCAGCCGTGAACCCCGTGATTGACCGCCCGATGATCAGCAGCAGAAGGCTGTTGAGGTAAAGCGACGCAATCGTCAGCGCATAGCCCGCCAACGCCCCGGCCAGACAGACCAGAAGCGCGTTCTTGCGCCCTATGGAATCCGAGACTTTGGAGACATAGACCACACCCAGAAACCAAGACAAAAAGAAACACCCGATCACCAGCCCATAGTAGAAATGCCGCTGCCCCATCGGCGTGCTGTCGGGAAGGAAGCCGGATTTCGTCTCCATGATCAATGAGTTGATGATGGGAAAGACCAAACCTTGTCCGATTAGGTCCACAAACACCACGAACAACAGGGTGATCTTGGCAATTTTCGTCATTCGCGCGCTCCTGACCCTCAACATATTGAAATGATTGTATCAGAGCACAAACGTTTCACCTATGGAAAGCATTTGCAAACCGGCAGGCGCATTGCTAACCAACGCTGCCGCAGTTGTTTTCGCCTGTGCGGTGACTACGTAAGCCAAACCGCTGATCGAAAGGACCCAACCCGTGACCGACCTGACCCCGCGCGAGATTGTCTCGGAACTGGACCGTTTCATTATCGGTCAGAAAGATGCCAAACGCGCGGTGGCCGTGGCGCTGCGCAACCGCTGGCGGCGCAAGCAGCTGGCTGATGATATCCGCGATGAGGTCTACCCCAAAAACATCCTGATGATCGGCCCCACCGGTGTCGGCAAAACCGAGATCAGCCGCCGTCTGGCCAAGCTGGCCCGCGCGCCTTTTATCAAGGTCGAGGCCACAAAGTTCACCGAGGTCGGATACGTGGGCCGCGACGTGGAACAGATCATCCGCGATCTGGCCGATGCGGCGATCATCCAGACCCGCGAGTATATGCGCGAGGACGTGAAAGCGCGTGCCTATCAGGCCGCCGAGGATCGCGTCATCACCGCCATTGCCGGCGAAGACGCCCGCGAGGGCACGCGCGAGATGTTCCGCAAAAAGCTGAAAGCGGGGGAACTGGACGATACGGTGATCGAACTGGAACTGTCGGACAGCTCAAACCCGATGCCGATGTTTGACGTGCCGGGACAGCCGGGCAGTCAGATGGGGATGATGAATTTGGGTGATATCTTCGGCAAGGCTTTTGGCGGGCGCACCGTCAAGAAACGCATGACCGTGGCCGAAAGCTATGACGCGCTGATCGGGGAAGAAGCCGACAAGCTGCTGGACGATGAAACGGTCAACCGCGTGGCTTTGGAATCGGTTGAACAGAACGGCATCGTGTTTCTGGATGAGATCGACAAGGTCTGCGCGCGCGCGGAAGCGCGCGGTGGCGATGTCAGTCGCGAGGGGGTGCAGCGCGACCTGCTGCCCCTGATCGAAGGCACCACCGTATCCACCAAACATGGTCCGGTGAAAACCGACCACATCCTGTTCATCGCGTCTGGCGCGTTTCACATCGCCAAACCCTCGGATCTGTTGCCGGAATTGCAGGGGCGTCTGCCGATCCGGGTGGAACTACGAGCGCTCACCGAAGAGGATTTCGTCCGCATCCTGACCGAGACCGACAACGCCTTGACCCGCCAATACACTGCGCTGATGGGTACTGAAGAGGTTGCGGTCAGCTTTACCGATGACGGCATCGCCGCTTTGGCCAAGATCGCGGCAGATGTGAACCAAAGCGTCGAAAACATCGGCGCGCGGCGGCTTTATACGGTGATGGAGCGTGTGTTCGAAGAACTCTCGTTCACTGCACCCGATCAGGCCGGGGCGGAAATCACTGTGAACGCGCAGTTCGTGGATGACAATCTGGGTGAGCTGACCAAATCCACCGACCTGAGCCGATACGTCCTGTAACAGACACTGGCTGATTTTCGCTGCTTGGTTGAACCCGTCGCGCTTGGACCCGCGGCAGGAATTCGTTAGCTTATGCGCAAACCCTCGAGGGCTATTTTCGTGCTGCGCTATATTTCCATTTTTTTGATTGCATCTCTTCTGACAGCCTGCGTCGACCGTACCATCTCGGATACAGTGCCGTCGGCTTTGGATGTGGGCACACCCCAAACCATCTACGCCACCACAACCCGCGCGCGCGAAGCTGATGGTTCTTACGGGTTCAAGCGGGGAGATGGGTTGCAGTTTCTGGAAATGACCGTCTCGATCCCGCCCAATCACACACCCGGAACGTTGGATTTCTCTTACGCCAATCCAAACCCCGAAAAGCAGTTCGTGATGGCAGCCGTGGATGAGTTACAAGGGCCCGGCGATCTGAAAGCCCGGTTGGGCAACGTGGATGAGGTGTCGATCTTCATTCACGGCTACAACACAACACAGTCCGAAACTACGTTTCGCGCCGCGCAGCTTAGACACGATCTGAATATTCCCGGTGCCACAATGGTTTATTCCTGGCCCAGCCAGGCGACCGGATATGGCTATGCCTATGATCTGGACAGTATGCTGTTTGCCCGCGACGGGTTGGAGCAGACCGTCCGCCACTTGAAAACCATGGGAGTCAAACGTGTGGTTCTGGTGGCGCACTCCATGGGAACTGCCTTGACGATGGAGATGATGCGACAGGCCGAATTGCGCGAACCAGGCTGGGCCAGTCGCAATCTGGAAGGCGTGGTGCTGATTTCACCGGATCTGGACGTGGATCTGTTCCGCTCGCAGATGGATGTGATCAAGACACCGCCGGATCCGTTCATCGTCATCACCTCGCAAAAGGACAAGTTGCTGAATATCTCGGCCCGGCTGCGCGGCACCACCAAGGGTGAGCGTCTGGGCAATATCAGTTCGGCCGAGGCGCTGTCTGAATACAAGATCAGCATTCTGGACACGACCGCTTTCAATGACGATGCGCAATCCTCGCATTTCGTGGCCGCGACCTCGCCAGCGTTGCTGGCAATTATCGCATCGGCCCGCCGGGTCAGCGACACATTCGGTACCGAGCAGCGGGGGATTGACGTCATCGCCCCGGCCAATGTGCGCAACCCAACCGGCGCGACCGAGATCGTTCTGACCGAAACCGGACAGGCACAGGTAAGCGCCCCGTGATGTCGCATCGGCCCGGCGGGTTTCTGCGCGACAACGCAGCATGGCTGGGCGCGGGGTTTTTGCTGACACTTCTGTCCAGCTTTGGGCAAACCTTCTTCATCTCGATCTTTTCCGGCGAAATCCGCGCCGCGTATGGCCTGAGCCATGGGGCGTGGGGCGGGCTTTATTCGCTGGGCACGACAGTGTCGGCCGTGGTCATGATCTGGGCCGGGGCGCTGACCGATATGTTTCGCGTGCGCGTTCTGGGGCCGGTTGTCCTGGTCGGTCTGGCCTTGGCCGCGATGGCGATGGCGCTGAACGCATGGCTGTTCCTTTTACCCATCATCATCTTTCTGTTGCGCCTGTTCGGGCAGGGGATGTCTGTGCATCTGGCCCTGGTGGCAATGACACGCTGGTTCACCGCCACGCGGGGCAAAGCGCTGTCCATTGCCTCGGTCGGGTTCTCGGTCGGCGAGGCGCTGCTGCCGGTCATTTTCGTCGCCGCGATGGCAGTGCTGGATTGGCGGATACTTTGGGTGATTTCAGCTGGAATGGTGCTGTTAGGGATCCCGGTTCTGGTGCGTTTGCTGCGACAGGAACGCACGCCGCAAAGCCTGGCGTCTGAGCATTCCTCAACCGGTATGAAAGGGCGCCATTGGACGCGAAAACAGGCTCTACTTAGTCCACTTTTCTGGTTTATGGCTCCAGCATTGCTGGGACCATCCGCCTTCATCACCGCGTTTTTCTTTCATCAGGTGCATCTGGCCGAGATCAAGGGCTGGCAGCATATCGAACTGGTTGCATTGTTCCCGATCTACACCGCTGTGTCCCTGCTGGCGATGTTTGCAACCGGCTGGGCTTTGGACAAATGGGGCACCGCGCGGATGATGCCTTATTTCCTATTGCCCATGGCGATCGGGTTTGCCCTTGTCTCGTTTGTGACAGGGTTGGTGGGGGCCAGTTTGGCGTTGGTTTTTCTGGCCTTGACCGTGGGGGCCAATAGCACACTGCCCAGCGCGTTCTGGGCCGAGTTCTATGGCACCCGCCACATCGGTGCGATCAAGGCCATGGCAACCGCCCTGATGGTCTTGGGCTCGGCCATCGGGCCGGGACTGACCGGAGTGTTGATCGACCATCGCGTCGCGCTGGATCAGCAATTCCTGTGGATAGGAGCGTTCTTCGTCGCAGCCAGCGCGTTGGTCTGGATCGGGATCACCCGCGCCGCGCGCAGTTTTTAACGGATACGCCGCAGGTAAACGTAATACGCCCCGTCGCCACCATGGCTGATATGGGCAGGGGTTACTTGCAGCACGGCCTGCGCCAGCGGCGGAATGCTCAGCCAATGCGGCACTTGGTTGCGCAATACGCCGCGCGGGGTGGGGATGGGGCCGGGCTCGTCCCGGTCCTTGCCTTTTCCGGTGACGACCAGAACCAGACGTTTACCTTGCGCTTGGGCGGTCAGAACAAAGCGCACCAACGCCGGATGGGCCGTATCCACGCGCATTCCGTGCAGGTCCAGCTTGCCTTCGGGCTTGAGCTTGCCACGCTTCATCCGACCAAACGCTTTGTTGTCCATCTGCACCGGGCTAGCGCGCAGGCTTTCCGCAATAGAGGGTTTCAGCGCATGGCGCGATGGTTTAGAAGGTGCGGTCTGGCCAAGCTCAAACGTGTCGATCCGCGCTTTTGGCGTTTTGGTGGGCTTCGGTTTCGGCAGGGTAGTCGGATGCACCGTTTGCGGGATCTCGGGGTGCATCCGCTCGGCCTGTTTGGCGACCTTTCGCCATAGTTCGATTTCGTCCGAGGTGAGTTTGCGCCGTGCCATCAGGACGAATCCGGTGCCAGTGCATAGGCGCGTTGGATCGGCAGTAAAACGATCATGCGTCCGGGGTCTTTCAAACGCCCCGCGGCGCGGCCCGCTTCATCACCAGTACCAAAGAAAATATCTGCCCTCTGCGCGCCCTTGATAGCCGAACCGGTATCCTGCGCGATCATCAACCGTCGCAATGGGTTTTTGCCGTCCTTCTCAACCCAAACCGGCGCGCCCAACGGCGTGAAGCCCGGATCGGCTGCAATGCTGCGCATCGTGGTGACGGATCGGTTCATGGCGCCCAAAGGCCCAAGCTCGGGCGCGATGCGGGTGACTTCGCGGAAGAACACGTATGAGGGGTTGTGAAACAGCAGCTCGGCCCCGGCCTCGGGGTTCTTGCGCACCCACGTCTTGATCATCTGCGCACTGACCTGATGGGCGGCTAACGCTCCCTTTCGGATCAACTCCGACCCGATTGAGCGGAAGGGATGCCCGTTTGCGCCCCCATAACCCACCCGCAATGCGCCGCCATCCGGCAAGCGGATACGGCCCGAGCCCTGGATTTGCAGAAAGAAAAGCTCGACCGGGTCATCGACCCAAGCGATCTCAAGTCCGCGACCTTGCAAAACATCGCTGGTCAACAGGTCCCGACGTGACAGCCATTGCCCAGCCCCACGCGCCTCGGGCGGCATTTTGTACAGCGGATATCGGAACCGATCCGATCGAGTGCGCGATCCGTCCAATTCTGGCTCAAAATACCCGGTGAACAACGCGTCCTTGCCGTCTTCGACCAGAACGGGGCGGAAGAACAGCTCAAAGAAAGATCGGGCGGCATCGGCTTCATAGGTCTGCGCGACACTGCAGAGTGCGCGCCAATCCGGGTCATCCAGATCGCCACACGTGTTCAGAAAAACCGAAAGAGCCGCCCCGTGGTCATCGGCGGCCCAGCCATCCAGATCGTCAAACGACAGAATGGACCGCGTCGCTTCGGCGCTGGCAGAGGTTGCCATCACAGCCCCCAGCAAAAGCAACCGAAGCGCAGCAATCATGCGTCCGTGGCAACAAGCAGCCAGTTCGGATCGTCGCTGCCCATGACGCGGGCAAAGGTCCAGCTGTCCTTTTGGCGTTTGACGGTGTTGGGGTTGCCTTCGATGATATCCCCACCGCGATCCCGCACGACCGAGGTCAGCTCACCCACAAAGCGCATGGTAATCTCGGCCTCGTTGGTGTCCTTGTCGAACTTTACATCGGCCAGCGCGGTTTCTCTCACCCCAATGAATTCAGCTTCGATCGTCAGACCCTGATCCTCACGCGCTGCGACGACATCGACGAAAGTGTCAAACACCTCTTCGGACAGGAAGGGCTGGATTTCGTCCAGATTGCCCTTTTCGAACCCCATCACGATCATCTCATACGCGCCGCGCGCGCCTTGAACAAACTCGGACACCGAAAAGCTAGGCTCAACCCGCTTCATAGCGGTCAGGGTCTGGGCCTGTTCGCTGTCTTCGGCAACGTGGTCGGTGATGTCGTGATCCGGGCCGCCTTCGATCACCTCGAAGTCACGGCGCGAATTCTGCCCGTCTGGCTGCTGCTGAACGGGGGGCTTTTCAAAACCCTCACGCGTCCCCAGCACGCTTTTCAGGCGCAGGATCAGGAAAACGGCAATTCCGGCCAGGACCAGCAACTGGATCATCGGTTCGTTCATTTCATCCTCTTTATCGGACCGCGACTTTGTATACGCAGCCTCTTGCCACTATGTAGGTGACAGTTCGGGACAAGTCTACTGCCCGAGCCTGGTTAAAGGATAACGCATATGTATCTGTTCCTCGCTTTTTTGCTGGTCCCGATCATCGAGATCGGACTGTTCATTCAGGTCGGCGGCCTGATCGGCCTGTGGCCAACACTTGCGATTGTCGTTCTGACGGCTGTTTTGGGCACGGCTTTGGTACGGACACAAGGTCGCATGGCATTGGCCAATCTGCAGCGATCCTTTGCCGAACTGGACGACCCGACCGAGCCGCTGGCCCATGGCGCCATGATCCTCTTGTCTGGCGTATTGCTGCTGACACCGGGGTTTTTCACCGATGCCATTGGTTTTGCTTTGCTTATTCCCGGAGTTCGGGTGGCCGTTTTCAATTTTCTTAAGTCCAGGGTAACCATCACCCAGTTTCAGATGGGTGGTGGCGCGCAGTTCCGCACCGGTCCTGACCCTGCACCGCAAGACGACGTGATCGACGGGGAATACACCGAGGTTCACCCCCGCCGTGACCCATCAAAACCATCGAAATGGGTCGAAGGTCCGTGACCTGCATTGAGGTGCCGCGCCCAACTTGCTAAGCAAAGGCAAATTTTAGTTTCGGAGTAGATAAATGGCCGAAGAAGACGCCAAAGAAAACACAGCCGCCGCAGCCCAGGCGGCACCGCAGATCCAGATGCGCGTTCTGGGACAATTCATTCGTGATCTGTCGTTTGAAAACGTGATGGCCCAAAAGGGCGTATCCGGCGACGTGCAGCCCGAGATTTCCGTTCAGGTCAATCTTGATGCAAAAAAGCGCCCGACTGAGCATCAGTATGAGGTTTCGGTCAAACTGAACCTCAAATCCAAAGCCAAGGGCATGGAAGATATCCTGTTCCTGTGCGAGCTGGATTATTGCGGCTTGTTCCACGTTGAAGGTGTGGCCGATGACCAACTGCATCCGTTCCTGATGATCGAATGCCCGCGGATGTTGTTCCCGTTCCTGCGCCGCATCGTCAGCGACGTAACCCGCGACGGTGGTTATCCGCCGGTGAACCTGGACAATATCGACTTTGTCGCCCTGTACCGCAACGAGTTGATGCGTCGTCAGGCCGAAGCACAAAAAGCCGAAGCCTAAGCCATTCGACCCGCGCCGGATAATCCCTCAGGCGCGGGTCCACAGGGCGTTTTCGCCCAGTTTTTCCACAAATATTTCATGTGCTGTGCGTTCTTCATCGGTGATCTTTGACGCCAAGGGTGTCGGTCGTGCCGTGGGTCGCCACTCTTCGCCGCCCGCACCTGCCGCAGAGGCGACAGTCGAAAGGCCGAAATCCGGCTGCCGTCCACCAATCAGCTCCAGATAGACCTCGGCCAAAATCTCAGAGTCCAGCAGCGCTCCGTGCAGCGTTCGGTTCGAGTTGTCGATATTGAACCGCCGGCACAGCGCATCCAACGAGGCGGGTGAACCCGGAAAGCGTTTGCGCGCGATGGCCAGCGTATCGAGCGCCTGATCCATCGGAATCTGCGGCAGGCCCATCCATTTCAACTCGGCGTTCAGGAACTTCATGTCGAACGAGGCGTTGTGGATGACCAGTTTCGAATCCTTGATGAAGTCGCGAAATCCCTGACCGACCTTGGCAAAAACCGGCTTGTCCTTCAGTGTTACTTCACCTTTTTCCGGTGGTCGCGGAGTTTCCAGCAGGTCCGGGCCGATACCGTGAACGCCAAACGCCTCTTCCGGCATCGAACGTTCGGGGTTGATATAGACGTGATAGGTCTCGCCCGTGGCCACGTGGTTCCAAAGCTCGACCGCGCCGATTTCCACGATGCGGTCGCCACTTTCGGGATCGAACCCCGTGGTTTCGGTATCCAGTACAATTTCACGCATCTGCCAAACCCGCCCGTATCTGCCTGACCACATCCTGCACCTGCGCGCGGGCATGGTCCAGACTGTCCGTCACGATCACGAAATCAGATCGTGCGCATTTTTCGTCATTCGGCATCTGTTGGGCGCGGATCTGCTCGAACTGCGCCTCAGACATCGTTCCCCGCGCCATGACGCGGCGTTTTTGTTCATCCGCCGGGATCGACACGCAAGCCACGGCATCCATCGCAGCATCTCCACCGGTTTCGAATAGCAAGGGAATGTCGAAAACCAGAATATCCGCGGTAGCGTTTGCTCGAAACGCAGCGCGGTCTGCGGCAACCAAGGGGTGCACGATGCCTTCGATCTGCTTGAGCGCAGCCGGGTCATTTGTGATGATCTGTTTCAGCGCATCGCGGCTGACCGCGTCGTCAACGATTGCGGCGGGAAAAGTAGCTTGCATCGGTTCAACTGCAGCACCGCCCCTTGAATAGAGTCTATGCACTGCTGCATCAGCATCCCATAACACGCAGCCTTCATCGACAAACATTTGCGCTGTGGTGCTTTTGCCCATTCCGATCGAGCCCGTCAGGCCAAGCGCGAAACTCATGACAAAACAGCCGCGCGCAGGTCTACATTGACTTCAGGGCGGACACCGAACCAGCTTTCGAAACCCGGCACAGCCTGGTGCAGCAACATGCCCAAACCATCGACGGTGGTGCAGCCGGCCTCTTCGGCGGTTTTCAGCAGATGCGTTTTCAGCGGTGCGTAGACCAGGTCCGTCACAACCGCACCGGGCTGCAACCCGTCCAGCGGCACGCGTAACTCGGGCTGCCCCTGCATCCCCAAAGAGCTGGTGTTGACCACCAATTCGGCATCCTCGATCACATTTCCGGCCTGAACCCAATCGACAACCGTGATGCTGGGCCCAAATTCATCTCGCAATGTCTCGGCCCGCTCCCGGGTACGGTTGGTTAGCAAAATCTCGGGCACATCTGCCTCGACCAAAGCCTGAAGCACCGCTCGCGCGGCACCGCCTGCCCCGAACACAACCGCAGGTCCGTCCGTCGGGGACCAATCCGGCGCGCCGCTGCGCAGGTTCTCGAGAAATCCATAGCCATCGGTATTGTCGGCGTGAATTCGGCCATCGTCCTGAAACACCAGCGTATTCGCCGCGCCAATCTTGCGCGCTCGGTCCGTGACCTCATCGGCTAGACGTAGCGCAGCCTCTTTATGCGGAACGGTGACATTGGCTCCCACGAACCCAGCCTTGGGCAAAGCGCGCAACACATCCTGTAAATCGTCCGGGGACACATCCATCGGCACGTAGTGACCCGACAACCCATAGGTCTTTAACCAATGCCCATGCAACTGAGGTGATTTCGAATGCGCCACTGGGTGCCCGATCACCCCGGCCAGAGGAATCTTTGCCTTGCTCATTGATCAATCACCCCTTTGACGGCCAGAAAATTCAACAGCTCCAATAAGGGCATACCCAAGACGTTAAAATAGTCTCCGTCAATGGTGGCGAACAGGCGCACACCTTCTTCTTCCAGCTTATAGGCCCCAACAGCGTGACGGATACTGTCCCAGCTTCGATCCACGTAGCCCCGCAGATATGCGTCCGAGCTCATCCGCATCCGCAAGCGAACCTGACCCACATGCCGCCAGATTGGCTCGCCATCCTGATAGATCACGGCCGCCGATAGCAGCATATGCCGTTTCCCCCGCATGGTCCTAAGCTGCGCCAGCGCGTCGTCAGGCGTTTGTGGTTTCGATAAAAGCTGACCGTCGAAGTCCAGCACTTGATCGCATCCCAACACCATCGCGCCGGGATGTTTGTCGCTGACCTTGCGGGCCTTCATTTCGGCCAGAGCATCCGCAACATCACGGGGCGAGGCACCTTCGGCCAGAAGGGCGCGTTTGGCTGTGTCTTCATCGACGCGCGCGGTTTGCACGCAGAATGGCACCTGCGCATTGCGCAACAACTCCGCCCGGATGGACGAGCCTGAGGCCAGAATGATGGGGACAGACATGTGGAAAACCCCCTGAGCAAATCGTTAACGGTTCCGGGATGGTTTGTATGGTTTTCCTGTTGACACGCAAGCCCGCGATTTTCGCGTCAAACATCCCGGATTCGCCCGAATACTATCCAATAGGGACAAGGATAACTCGACAGACGGGAAAACCAGGGTTTTCCATATATACCCAAAGACTTATCCCCAGTGATTCATATTCAAGAAAAGTATAAATCACTGAAATTAATCAGAAAAAATTTCCCTCAACAGAATCACCCGGCCAGAACCGGATTCTGTCCACTTGGGGAAAACATATGTGTAAAAAAGTAATCCACGGATTTGAACCACCCTACAAAACCATCATCCTTTTTCTTTTCTTATTTTTTTATTAGGGAGGGTTCCGGGAAACCTTCGGAGCCAGCATGACCGACCTTCTTTTCGCAATCTACCCGTGGGTAAAGTCGGTTCACATCATGGCCGTGATCTCATGGATGGCAGGGTTGTTCTATCTGCCCCGCTTGTTCGTCTATCACGTAGAAAAGGCTCAGGCGGTCGACGGAGCGCAGGAGATCTTCTTTGAAATGGAAGAAAAGCTGCTGCGCGTGATCATGCGCCCGGCTATGGTCGTGGCGTGGGTCTGCGGGCTGATCATGGTCTTCACGCCCGGCATTGTTGGTTGGGATTGGACTTGGCCCTGGGCCAAGGGGGTCGCGGTGATCGGGATGACCTGGTTCCATCATTGGCTGATGGCGCGGCGCAAGGACTTCATAGAGGGGCGAAATAAGCTCACTGGGCGGCAGTACCGCATGATGAACGAGGTTCCGACGGTTTTGATGGTTATCATTGTCCTGGCGGTCGTTCTGAAGTTCTGAGGGCACAAACTACTTAGGAAATACAAGGGCAGTTTGACTCCAACAAAGGTCACGCTTATGTAGGGGTCAACACGCCCGTCCGGGCGGCGTATCTTCCGTACTGAAATTCCACTTCGTGCCGCGCTGACAGCGGTGAAGGTTTGTATCATGTCCAATGAATCCCTGAATCTGGCCGATCTGAAAGCCAAAAGCCCCAAAGACCTTCTGGCGATGGCCGAAGAACTGGAGATCGAAAACGCCTCTACCATGCGCAAGGGCGAGATGATGTTCCAGATCCTGCGCGAACGCGCGGATGAGGGCTGGACCGTTGGCGGCGATGGCGTGCTGGAAGTGCTGCAAGACGGTTTTGGCTTCCTGCGTTCGCCCGAGGCAAACTATCTGCCGGGTCCTGACGACATTTATGTCTCGCCTGACATGATCCGCCTGCATTCGCTGCGCACTGGCGACACCGTTGAAGGTGAAATCAAGGCGCCCGATGACAACGAACGGTATTTTGCGCTGACCAAGGTCACAAAGATCAACTTTGAAGACCCCGAGAAAGCTAAGCACAAGATCCTGTTCGACAACCTGACACCTTTGTACCCAGACGAACGTCTGAAGATGGAGATCGAAGATCCCACCATCAAAGACAAGTCCGCTCGCGTGATCGACCTTGTTGCACCAATTGGTAAAGGACAGCGGTCGCTGATCGTGGCGCCTCCGCGGACGGGTAAGACGGTGATCCTGCAGAACATCGCGCACTCGATCGAACAGAACCACCCCGAGTGCTATCTGATCGTCCTGCTGATCGATGAACGTCCCGAAGAGGTGACGGACATGCAGCGCTCGGTGAAGGGTGAGGTCGTGTCTTCGACCTTTGATGAACCGGCGACGCGCCACGTGGCCGTTTCGGAAATGGTGATCGAAAAGGCTAAGCGTCTGGTTGAGCATAAACGAGATGTTGTGATTCTTTTGGACTCGATCACAAGACTTGGTAGGGCGTTTAACACTGTGGTCCCATCTTCGGGTAAGGTTCTGACCGGTGGTGTGGATGCGAATGCTCTGCAACGACCCAAACGGTTCTTTGGTGCGGCCCGGAACATCGAAGAGGGCGGTTCGCTGACCATCATCGCCACAGCGCTGATCGACACCGGCAGCAGGATGGACGAGGTGATCTTTGAAGAATTCAAAGGCACGGGTAACTCGGAAATCGTGTTGGACCGCAAAATCGCCGACAAGCGTGTGTTCCCGGCGATTGACATCCTCAAATCGGGCACCCGGAAAGAGGATCTGCTGGTCGACAAGGGTGATCTGGCCAAAACATTTGTTCTGCGCCGCATCCTCAACCCGATGGGGACGACCGACGCGATCGAGTTCCTGCTGTCCAAGTTGAAACAGACGAAGACGAATGGCGAGTTCTTCGATTCAATGAATACCTGACACAGGTCTTAACGGACGCGAGGCCTTCGAATGGATACGATATTCGCCTTGGCCAGCGCGCAAGGCAAAGCAGGGGTGGCGGTTATACGCCTCTCTGGTCCTTTAGCGCACTCGGCGGTCAGGGATCTGACGGGCGGGGAACTTCCCGCGCGCGGTATGAAATTACGCACGCTACGCGGGCCGGATGGATCTCGTCTGGATAACGGGTTGGTGCTGACGTTCCAGGCTCCGGCCAGTTTCACCGGTGAGGACGTCGCAGAGCTGCAAATTCATGGTAGCACTGCGTCGGTGAATGCTGTGATGCGGTGTTTGTCCGATACCGATGGTTTGCGCCTGGCTGAACCCGGAGAATTCACCCGTCGCGCGTTGGAAAACGGCAAGATGGATCTGACTCAGGTCGAAGGTCTTGCCGATTTGATCGACGCGGAAACTGAAGCGCAACGCAAGCAGGCGCAGACTATTCTAGCTGGGGGTCTGGGGCAGCTTGCCGAGCGTTGGCGTCGCGACCTGATCCGTGCTGCGTCCCTGCTTGAGGCCGTGATCGATTTTGCGGATGAAGAGGTGCCAACCGATGTCACTCCTGAAGTTCGGGCCTTAGTTGAAGGTGTCATGTCCGACCTGATGCGTGAAGCCGAAGGCGTCAAGATTGCTGAACGTATTCGCACAGGATTTGAAGTTGCTATTGTCGGCTTGCCCAATGCTGGAAAGTCTACTTTGCTGAATGCGTTGGCCGGGCGAGAAGCCGCGATAACATCGGAATATGCCGGAACTACACGCGATGTGATCGAAGTGCGGATGGACTTGGACGGTCTGCCGGTAACACTGTTGGACACGGCCGGATTGCGCGAAACCGAAGATCATGTGGAATCATTGGGGATTGCGTTGGCAAAGAAACGGGCGGAAGCTGCGGATATGCGAGTGTTTCTGACAGCTGACCCGTCCGAATTGGATGTGCAGTTTCAGTCCGACGATATCCAAGTTTTCCCTAAATCCGACCTTCGAGACGAGGGTGAAAATGGAATTTCTGGGAAAACAGGCCACGGAGTGGATGCACTTGTTGCCCGTATATCGCGTATTTTGTCATCGCGAACCACGACATCTGGTATTTCGACACGAGAAAGGCACCGTGTTGCGCTGATCAATGCGCAACAGGCCTTGAACGCGGCAATCTCGGTTCTGGAATCAGGCCCAGACCTGTATGATATCGCTGCGGAAGAAATGCGCACAGCAATCAGAACGTTGGAATCTCTGGTCGGGAGGATCGGGGTTGAAGACTTGTTGGACGAAATATTCTCGAGTTTCTGCTTGGGCAAGTAAGGAGTGTTTCACGTGAAACATTCGGATTTTGATGTCATCGTCATCGGCGCGGGCCACGCAGGAACCGAGGCAGCCCACGCAGCCGCACGGATGGGCGTGAATACCGCATTGGTGACTTTATCAGCCGCCGACATTGGAGTCATGTCATGTAACCCAGCAATCGGAGGACTGGGCAAAGGCCACTTAGTACGCGAAATCGATGCCATGGACGGCGTTATGGGGCGCGTCGCAGATCGGGCCGGAATTCAGTTTCGGTTGCTAAATCGCCGCAAGGGGCCCGCGGTGCAAGGTCCCCGAACGCAGGCAGACCGGGCTTTGTACCGGGCGGCTATGCAAAAAGAAACTCAAGCTCAACAAGAATTGAGCGTTATTGTCGGTGAAGTGACTGATTTCCTGATGGTCGCCGATCGCGTTGTCGGTATCCGATTGGCGGACGACTCAGAAATCCGAGCAAAAGCAGTGATCTTAACATCCGGGACATTTCTGCGCGGTGTGATCCATATTGGGGATCAGTCCAAACCGGGCGGACGGATGGGCGACAGACCGTCGGTTCGATTGGCAGAAAGATTAGATAGCTTTGAGTTGCCACTTGGTCGTTTGAAAACGGGCACTCCGCCAAGATTGGACGGACGAACGATTGATTGGTCAGATCTAGAGCGTCAAGACGGAGACGATGAACCAAGCCTGTTCTCTTTTTTGTCCAGTTCGGTTGTAGCTCCCCAAATCTCGTGTGGTATTACACATACGAATGCCCAAACACACGAGATAATCGAAAAGAACTTGGCGCGTTCAGCAATGTATGGCGGCCATATTGATGGCGTTGGCCCGCGGTACTGTCCTTCAATTGAAGATAAGATTGTTCGATTTGCCGAAAAGGACTCCCACCAGATATTTCTGGAGCCGGAAGGGGTCAATGATCACACAATATATCCAAATGGAATCTCAACTTCGTTGCCGCAGGGCGTTCAGCGCGAATATGTCCAGTCTATTAAGGGCTTGGAAAAAGCCAAGATTCTGCAACCAGGATACGCGATCGAATATGATTACGTGGATCCCCGTGTGTTAACTTCCTCGCTGTCTCTGCCATCTGTGCCAGGTTTATATTTGGCAGGTCAAATTAATGGAACCACTGGGTATGAGGAGGCGGCTGCTCAGGGCTTGGTAGCGGGACTAAATGCCGCCCTGGCCACCTTGGATAGAGAACCTGTTCATTTTACACGTGCAGACAGTTACATAGGGGTAATGATTGACGACCTTACCACCAAGGGAGTCGCGGAGCCTTACCGGATGTTCACGTCTCGTGCTGAGTTTCGCCTGTCATTGCGAGCAGACAATGCAGACCAGAGGTTAACGCCGGTCGGAATTAAGCTGGGGTGCGTAACACCTAAACGGGAAGAAGTGTTTTCCGAGAAGATGAAGAAGTTAACGGCGGCAAAGTCGTTGCTAAATAAGCGGAAATATACGCCGAAAGAGATAAACGCGGCAGGAATTTCGGTTAATAACGACGGCAATCGTCGAGATGGCATGGCGATTCTGGCGTTTCCCAAAGTCAATTACTCGGATTTGATCCCACTAATTTCGGGCTCGGAAGCCGTTGACCCTGATACCCGCCAACAAGTGGAGCGTGACGCGCTGTACGCGAACTATATTGAGCGGCAGAAAAGAGATGTCGAAGCAATGCGCCGGGATGAAGCTTATGAAATTCCTAGGGGTTTCGATTTTTTTGCCCTGGAAGGCCTGTCGTCAGAGATGAAACAAAAGCTGTCCCAAGCAAAGCCGGAGAATATTGGTCAGGCTAGTCGCGTCGAAGGCGTTACGCCTGCAGCTCTGACATTGGTTTTGGCCAGACTTCGCCGCAACCAGAAAGTGCGAAAGATATGAGGGACGACTTGAATGTTTCACGTGAAACATTTTCCCGGCTGACCACTTATGTGGATTTGGTCAAAAAGTGGAATCAAAGCATAAATCTTGTCTCGAGGAACAGCCTGGAGGACATATGGGAGCGGCACATCAAGGATTCTGTGCAAGTTTATCGCTGCGCCGACAGCTTCAATTCTTGGGTTGATCTGGGCAGTGGGGGCGGATTTCCAGGTATGGTCTGTGCGATTCTGGCTATGGAAGAATATCCGGACGCCTCGTTCACACTGGTGGAGAGTGATCAAAGAAAATCAGCATTTCTGCGAAATGTGGCGCGTGAATGCAGCACGAATTGCCGGGTAATTTCCAAACGAATTGAATCCGTTGACCCCTTGAATGCCGATGTTTTGTCAGCCCGCGCGCTTGCAGAATTAAAGGTCTTATTATCGTTTTGCGACAGGCATTTAGGCGAATCTGGGACAGCCCTGTTGCCGAAAGGCGCGAAGTGGAAAAAAGAATTGTCGGACGCGCAGGAGGAATGGAATTTCGATGCCGAGCCGATTAAAAGTTTAACCGAGCCCCAAGCCGTTATCCTTAAGATAATAGGAGTTTCTCGTGGTTGATTTGTCTCGTCCTTCTGGCCCTCGGATAATTGCGGTAGCTAATCAGAAGGGCGGTGTTGGAAAGACAACAACTGCGATCAACCTCGCTGCGGGCCTGGCAGAAGCTGGATGCAAAGTTCTCGTGGTCGATTTGGACCCGCAGGGCAACGCGTCCACCGGTTTAGGTGTCGAAGACCGGGATTGGACGACATATGATCTGATCCTGGATGATGCACCGCTGGAGGCGGTCGTTCAGGAAACAGAAATTGGGGGGCTTTTTGTTATCCCGGCGACTGTGGATCTAAGTTCGGCTGATATCGAACTTATTTCCAACGAAAAACGCAGCTATCTGCTTCATGACGCATTGCGTCAAACCGCTATCGACAAGTTTGGGTTTGACTTTGTTCTGATCGATTGCCCGCCTTCGCTGAACCTTTTAACCGTCAACGCAATGGTTGCAGCGCATTCTGTGCTGGTTCCGCTGCAAAGTGAGTTCTTTGCGCTTGAGGGCCTATCGCAGCTTATGCTGACCATTCGAGAGGTTCGGCAAACCGCAAACCCCGACCTCAGAATCGAAGGTGTTGTGCTGACTATGTATGACAACCGCAACAACTTGTCCCGTCAGGTGGAAAAAGACGCGCGTGACAATCTGGGTGAGATGGTATTTAAAACCAAGATACCCAGAAATGTTCGGGTCAGCGAGGCTCCGTCTTACGCTTTGCCAGTTCTGCAATATGATTCTGGGTCCTTGGGGGCGATGGCGTACCGACACTTGGCGCGCGAGGTCATGCATAAAAATAAAAAAGCCGCCTGAATGGCGGTAGGAGGTCACAGTGGCAGCAAAGAAATCGAAACCTCGGGGGTTGGGGCGCGGATTGTCTGCATTGATGGCGGATGTAACGCAGGAAACCGAAGGCCGCGTCATGTCCGAACCACGCCGCCCGGACATGAAAGTCCCGATTGAAAAACTGCACGCCAATCCGAACCAGCCGCGCCGTACTTTTTCACGAGAGCAACTGGATGAACTGGCGGCTTCGGTCAAGGAAAAGGGCATTATCCAACCTTTGATCGTGCGTGAAATCTCGGAAGGTGATTATGAGATTGTCGCTGGTGAGCGGCGCTGGCGCGCTGCGCAGATGGCGCAACTGCATGAAATTCCAGTTATTGTGCGGGAATTCGACGACACCGAGGTTCTGGAAGTCGCGATAATTGAGAATATCCAGCGTGCTGACCTGAACGCTGTAGAAGAGGCCGCGGGTTACAAACAGCTTATGGACCGCTTTGGCCATACGCAGGAAAAAATGGCGGAGGCTCTGGGTAAAAGCCGGAGCCATATCGCAAACCTGCTGCGATTGCTGTCATTGCCAATGGATGTGCAGCATTTCGTGGTCGAGGGAAAGCTGTCCGGCGGCCATGCGCGGGCGTTGATTACCGCCGAAAACCCAACTGAGCTGGCGAAAATTGTGATCCGCGATGGCCTTTCAGTCCGCGCGACCGAGGCGTTGGTCAAGAAACAACAGCAGCCGAATGAAGCTAAACCGGTCCCTCGGGCGCGCAATCTGGATGCAGGGAAGGATGCGGATACGCGGGCATTGGAAAAGGATCTGTCAGCCATTCTGGCGATGAAGGTTGTCATCAACCATAAAGCGGGGACCGAGACGGGGCAGGTTGTATTAACCTATGAAAACCTGGATCAACTCGACGATCTTTGCGCCAAGCTCAGCCGTTAGGGCGGGTCCAGATAAAGGTTAGCACAGCGCCCAAAACGACCGCCTGGATTGCAAGAACGTACCCCGGTACAGAAATCAGGACTGAAATTCCAAAAACGGCGGCAATCGATACGGTTGCCGCTTTTTTTGCACTTGCACGAATGGCGCCGGAGCTTTGCCAATCAATAATCATTGGGCCGAACGTGCGATGTGTGATCAGCCAATTATGCAAACGGGACGACGAGCGCGCGAAGAAGAAGGCGGCCAATAGCAGGAACGGGACGGTCGGTAGCAGTGGCAGCACGACACCGATGACTGCAAGCGCCACGCAAATCAATCCCAGAGTAGCCCAAAGATACTGCATGCTACCCCAGCAATTCCCGGATAACGGCATTCAACACGGCGCGTCCGTTTTTGGTAGCCTTAAGCCGACGGTCTTGCACCTCGACCATGCCGATTTCACTCAGATCGTTGAGTTTGCCATGTGGCAGCTCATACGATGATAGTGCACTGTAGCGATCTATATCTAGACCATCCGAAACACGTAGCCCCATCATAAGGTATTCATTCGCCTGCTCTTGCGGGTTGAGCGCGGTGCGTTCCTTTTCACCCGATCCCTTGAGGGCAGCGGTCAACCACGCGGTGGGCGACAAGTAGGTTTCAGTGGCGTATTTGGTGTTATGAACCGTGATGCGCCCATGAGCGCCGGGTCCGATGCCCACATAATCCCCGTAGTTCCAATAGATCAGATTGTGCCGCGACTCCGCGCCTGGTCGGGCGTGGTTTGACACTTCATAGGCGGGCAGGCCGTGGGCCTCACAAATCTCCTGCGTGGCGAGGTACATGTCAGCGGCGTGGTCATCCTCGGGCAGGCCGCGCAGTTTGCCCACCGCGTAACGGTCGCCAAAGGCGGTGCCTTCCTCGATCGTCAGTTGGTACAGTGACAGATGATCAACGGCCATCGACAGGGCTTCGGTTAGTTCCGCGCGCCAATCGTCCAACGTTTGATGCTGGCGGGCATAGATCAGGTCGAAACTGACGCGGTCAAAGCAATTACGGGCGATATCAAAGGCGGCGCGGGCCTCGGCCACCGTGTGGATACGGCCCAGACGACGCAGATCTTCATCGTTCAGCGCTTGTACCCCCATCGAGATCCGGTTCACGCCGGCATCACGATAGGCAGCGAAGCGCCCAGCCTCGACCGAGCCGGGATTGGCCTCAAGCGTGATTTCCATGTCATTGGCGGGCCGCCACAGGGCGCGGGCCTCATCAATCACAGCGGCGACGGTGTCGGGGTCCATCAGGGATGGGGTGCCGCCACCGAAGAAGATCGTGTTCAGGACGCGATTGGGCGTTTCTGTGGCAGAGCGACGCAACTCGGTCAGATATGCCTCAAGCCATTGTTTTTGATCGATATTACGCGATACATGGCTGTTGAAATCACAATATGGGCATTTGGCCTCGCAAAAGGGCCAGTGCACGTACAGGCCAAAGCCCCCGTTGCGCCAATCATCCGCCAAAGCAGCCCTTCACGAACATCTCCACCGCGCGACCGCGATGGCTGATCTTGTTCTTTTCCCAGCGATCCATCTCGGCAAAGGTAATGTCATAGCCGTCGGGGACAAACATCGGGTCATAGCCAAAACCGCCTTCGCCGCGAATGGGCCAGACCAGATGACCGGGGGCGATGCCCTCGAACACTTCGTCATGACCGTCGGGCCAGGCTAACACCAGGGTGCTGCGGAACTGCGCAGTACGCGGGCGGGGGGCGTTTTTGGCTTCCAACTCACTATGAGCGCGGGTCATCGCCATCAGGAAATCCCGGCCATTGCCAGTTTCGGCCCAATCGGCAGTGTAGACGCCGGGTGCGCCGTTCAGCGCGTCGATGGTGATCCCGGAATCGTCCGAAAGAGCGGGCAGGCCGGTCGCTTTGGCCGCGGCATGCGCCTTGATCCTGGCATTGCCGACAAAGGTATCCTCTGTCTCTTCCGGTTCGGGCAGGTTCATCTCGCCCGCGCCGATCACGGTCACGCCAAAGGGCTCAAGAAGATGCGCCATCTCCTCAAGCTTGCCTTTGTTATGAGTGGCAACCAGCAGCCTGTCGCTGTCGAACTTGCGGGTCATGCGGTCGCGGCCTTTTGCGCGGCGGCCAACTCGCCGACGCCTTTTTCGGCCAGATCCATCAACTGATCCATCTGCGGGCGGCTAAAGACCGAGCCTTCGGCGCTCATCTGTACTTCGATCAGCTTGCCCGAGCCGGTCATGATGAAGTTGCCATCCACACCGGCTTCGCTGTCTTCGGGGTAGTCCAGATCCAGTACCGGCTGACCGGCATAGATGCCACAAGACACGGCGGCGACAGGATCGACCAGAGGATCGGAAATCACATCGCCCGTTTTCATCAGCTTGTTCACCGCCAGACGCAGCGCGACCCAACCGCCGGTGATCGAGGCGCAGCGGGTGCCGCCATCGGCCTGAATGACATCGCAGTCGACAGTGATCTGTCGTTCACCCAGCGCCACCCGGTCGACACCGGCGCGCAGGGCGCGGCCAATCAGGCGTTGGATTTCCACGGTGCGACCGCCTTGCTTGCCTGAGGCCGCCTCACGCCGCATACGCGTGTTGGTCGCGCGGGGCAGCATACCGTATTCGGCAGTCACCCAGCCAAGGCCCGAGCCCTTGATAAAGGGCGGCACGCGGTCCTCGATCGTGGCGGTACACAGCACATGGGTGTCGCCCATTTTGATCAGGCAAGACCCTTCGGCATGTTTGGTGAAACCTGTCTCGATGGAAACAGCGCGCATTTCGTCTAGATTACGTCCTGAGGGTCGCATGAAAAATCCTTTGTTTGCTGGCTTTGGGATACCGCCCCGTGGCGTTACGATGCAACCCCGATTGACCTTTCATTTACCTGCGATTTAATGACGACCCAGCAGGGGGCCGCCGATGAGCGAAGCAAGTAAAATTCTGAATGAGATGAACGACCGCTCGCGCGAAGTGTTCCGGTTGATCGTCGAAAGCTATTTGGAGAGCGGCGAGCCGGTGGGCAGCCGCACCCTGACCCGCACCTTGTCGGAGAAAGTCAGCGCCGCGACGGTGCGCAATGTGATGCAGGATCTGGAGTTTCTGGGCCTGCTGGACAGCCCTCATGTGTCTGCGGGGCGGATTCCAACGCAGCAGGGGTTGCGAATGTTTGTTGACGGGTTGCTTGAGGTTGGCGATCTGGGCGCCGACGATCGGCAGAAGCTGAATGAGACATTAGGCTCTAACACGGGCGATGTGGGCGGAATGCTGGACCGGGTGGGATCGGCCTTGTCACACGTGACACAAGGTGCGTCACTGGTGCTGACGCCCAAGCATGAGGCCGAGATCAAGCATATCGAGTTTGTCTCGCTGGGCCATGACCGCGCTTTGGTGGTGCTGGTGTTTTCCGACGGGCACGTGGAAAACCGCCTATTCACTCCGCCGCCGGGGCAGACGCCGAGTTCCATGCGCGAGGCGGCGAATTTCCTGAACGCGCTGATTGAGGGCCGCACGATTAGCGAAGTGCGCAAGCAGATGCTGTCTCAGATCGACGCGCGTAAACAGGAAATTGATGTTCTGGCGCGTGACATGGTCGAAAGTGGAATCGCGGCCTGGGACGGGGACGGGGGCGACTCGGCCCGTTTGATTGTGCGTGGGCGGGCGAATCTGCTACATGATCCGGCGCAGGAAGAGGAGTTGGATCGCATTCGCACCCTGTTTGACGATCTGGAACGCAAACGTGACATCGCCGAATTTCTTGAATTGACCGAAGATGGCGAGGGTGTGCGCATTTTTATCGGCTCTGAGAACAAACTTTTCTCACTTTCGGGTTCCTCTTTGGTGGTGTCTCCATATATGAACGCTGATCGTAAGATAATCGGTGCGGTCGGGGTTATTGGACCCACGCGACTGAACTATGGACGGATCGTACCGATCGTGGATTATACGGCGCAACTGGTCGGCAAGCTGATTTCCGACCGGAGCTAGAGGGTAAGAGATGGCAGAGCCCAAAAACGAAGATTTTCTGGACGATATCGCAATGGCCGAAGCGGAAGAGCTGGCCGAGGACCTTGTTGAGATTAGCGAAGAAGAGCTTGAGATCGACGCGTTGCGCGCCGAGCGAGATGCGTTCAAGGACAAGTTCATGCGCGCCCTGGCGGATGCAGAGAACGCGCGGAAACGTGGCGATAAGGCCCGTCGCGATGCGGAACAGTATGGTGGGTCAAAGCTGGCCCGTGACATGCTGCCGGTTTACGATAACATGAAACGCGCGCTTGAGGCTGCGACCGATGAGCAGAAAGAAGTGGCTGCTGGTTTGATAGAAGGCGTGGAACTGACCATGCGCGCACTGAAGGACGTATTCCAAAAACATGGGATTGTGGTGATCACGCCGGAAGTTGGGGATCGGTTTGATCCAAACATGCATGAGGCGATGTTCGAAGCCCCGGTGCCTGGCACCAAGGCGGGCGACATCATTCAGGTCTCAGCTGAAGGATTCATGCTACATGACCGTTTGCTGCGTCCGGCGCAGGTTGGAGTGTCGTCGACACCTGCGAACTGATTGGCTTCTGCGAAGCCAAGCCTCCGGCGGAGGTATTTTTGAACAGAAGAAGGGGCGGTCAGTTTTTGGCCGCCTCTTTTAGTTTGTAGATCAGGTCGAGTGCTTCGCGTGGAGTGAGTTCGTCCGGCAGGATATCTTGCAGCATGTCTGAGACCGGCGAGGGTTTCGGCGTGTGTGGTGGAGGTGGTGGCGCAGCTGAGAAAAGTGGTAGGCCGTCAATCAGCGCTTTTTGCTTGCCGCCTTCGCGTTCGGTTTTTTCCAGTTGTTCAAGGACGGTTCGGGCGCGATCGACGACAGATGCTGGGAGGCCCGCCAGCTGTGCGACCTGCACGCCATAGGAGCGGTCGGCGGCGCCTTTGTGGACCTCATGTAGGAAGATCACCTCGCCCTCCCATTCCTTGACAGCGACGGTGGCGTTGTCGACGCCTTCGAGTTTTCCGGCCAGTGCTGTGAGTTCGTGGTAGTGGGTGGCAAACAGCGCGCGGCATTGGTTGGCGGCGTGCAAGTGCTCCAGCGTGGCCCAGGCGATCGAGAGGCCGTCATAAGTGGCGGTGCCGCGGCCAATTTCATCCAGAATGACCAGCGCGCGGTCGTCGGCTTGATTGAGGATGGCGGCGGTTTCGACCATTTCGACCATGAAGGTCGAGCGGCCGCGGGCCAGATCGTCGGAGGCTCCGACCCGGCTGAACAGTTGGCTGACCACGCCGAGATGGGTCTGTTCTGCTGGGACATAGCTGCCCATTTGGGCCAGCAGGGCGATCAGCGCGTTTTGGCGCAAGAAGGTTGACTTACCGGCCATGTTGGGACCGGTCAGCAGCCAGAT
This sequence comes from Ruegeria sp. J8, assembly GCF_056531925.1. NCBI lineage: Bacteria > Pseudomonadati > Pseudomonadota > Alphaproteobacteria > Rhodobacterales > Roseobacteraceae > Ruegeria > Ruegeria sp. J8. The sequence continues at coordinate 102,067 of NZ_JBQFMR010000006.1, read as the reverse complement.
CGCGGCCCCCTGATCGGCGCTCAGATCGCAGTCATTGGCGATGAAAGCATCACCCGATTGCTGGCGCAGCGCGTGTTCCACGACCGGATGGCGACCGCCTTGCACGTTGAACGCGCGCGAGCTGTCGACCTGTGGGCGGCACCAGTTTTCACCCCGCGCTAGATCGGCGAGCGCGGTGGTCAGGTCCAGTTCCGCCAGCCCTCGGGCAGCTTGGTTGAGACGGGCGGCGAGGGTCAGAATATCGCAAGAAAGCCTTTGATAGAGCCGTTTTTCAATCTCAAGCGCCAGATTTCCCGCGTTCAGGATGCGGGTTTCGATCTCGGACAATTCGACGGTGGTGAACCGCACTTGGTTCGCGGTGGTCTGGCGGTGGATATAGGTCTCAGAGAATGGCGGGTTCAGCATTTTCTCGGCATGTGTAGCCGTGGTTTCGATGAAATAGCCCAGCACGTTGTTGTGCTTGATCTTTAGCGAGGTGATGCCGGTATGTTCCGCGTATTTCTGTTGGAACCCCGCGATGACGGATCGACCTTCATCGCGCAGGGTGCGGGCTTCGTCCAGTTCTGCGTCGAAACCGGGGGCGATAAAGGCACCGTCGCGGGCCAGCAGGGGTGGTTCGACCACAAGCGCTTCGTCCAGCAGGTTCAGCAGGTCGTCAAAGCCAACGAGGTTTTGCAGGGCGGTCGCCAGCAGAACCGGCAGATCCTGCGCCTCGCAGATTTCGGCAATCGCGGCGGCTTGGGTCAACCCGTTGCGGATGGCAGCCAGATCGCGCGGGCCTCCACGCTCCAGGGACAGGCGTGACAGGGCGCGGTCCAGATCGGGGGTTTTGCGCAGCGCCTCGCGCAGGTCTGAGGAGATTAGGCTATCTTCTACGGCGAAACTCAGCGCATCAAGCCGCGCATGGATCACCTCCAGATTGCGGGACGGGCTGGACAGGCGTTGTTCCAGCAACCGTGCGCCGCCCGGTGTTACAGTCCGGTCAACCACAGACAACAGTGATCCGGCGCGCCCACCGGACAAAGACCGAGTCAGTTCCAGATTGCGGCGCGTGGCTGCGTCGATTTGCACCACACGGTCTTCGGATTCCTTCAGCGGCGTTTGCAGCAGAGGCAGTTTGCCCTTTTGCGTGATCTCAAGATAGTCGATCAGCGCGCCCATAGCCGACACTTCGGCACGGCCAAAGGACCCGAACGCATCCAAAGCGCCCACGTGAAACAACCCGCAGATCCGCTTTTCTGCCGACGTACTGTCGAAACTGGCGCGTCCGATGGGGGTCAGCGAAATGCCCAGATCGCGCACCGTTTCGTTCAACGCCTGTTCCATCCCGTCGCCCACGATCAACTCGGACGGGGCCAACCGCGCCAGCTCAGGGCTGAGCCGAACGGATGTCAAAGGCATTACGTGAAACGCCCCGGTGGAAATGTCGGCCCAGGCTAAAGCGGCCTCATCCCGGACCTCGGCGTAAGCGGCCAGAAAGTTGTGGCGGCGGGCCTCAAGCAGGGCGTCCTCCGTCAGTGTGCCGGGCGTCACGAGACGCACAACATCGCGCCGAACGACTGATTTAGAGCCTCTTTTCTTTGCCTCAGCCGGGCTTTCCATCTGTTCGCATACGGCCACGCGAAAGCCTTTGCGGATCAGCGTCAGCAGATAGCCCTCGGCGGCATGAACCGGCACGCCGCACATCGGGATGTCGGCCCCGTTGTGCTTGCCGCGTTTGGTCAGGGCAATGTCCAGCGCCTCGGCGGCGTTCACCGCATCCTCGAAAAACATCTCATAGAAATCGCCCATGCGGTAGAACAGCAGGGCGTCTGAATGGGCCTCTTTGATCTCAAGATATTGCGCCATCATCGGCGTGACTGTGGACAAAAGCGGCCCCCTCTTGGCGTCTTCCGGTCGCGACCTTACAAATCCCCCAACCGTGACGAAAGGTGAAAACGTATTGTCGTTGAGGCGCAGCCCTGCCTGCGCTATGACGCATAAGCCCCGAAGTCATGGAAACGACCTAAAAGATGCCCAAAACGAAGATCACCGAAGCAGAGGCACTGGCCTTTCACCTGGACCCCACCCCCGGCAAGTGGGAGGTGCAGGCCACCGTTCCCATGACCACGCAGCGCGATCTGTCGCTGGCCTACAGTCCCGGTGTCGCGGTGCCTTGTGAGGCCATCGCTGCCGCGCCCGAGACGGCGTATGACTATACCAACAAGGGCAATCTGGTGGCTGTGATCTCGAACGGGACGGCAGTTCTGGGCCTTGGGAACCTTGGTGCACTGGGCGGTAAGCCGGTGATGGAAGGCAAGGCCGTTCTGTTCAAACGCTTCGCCGATGTGAACTCGATCGATATCGAGCTGGATACCGAGGACCCGGATGAATTCTGCCGTGCGGTGAAACTCATGGGGCCGACCTTCGGCGGCGTCAACCTTGAAGACATCAAGGCGCCCGAGTGTTTCATCATCGAACAGCGCCTGAAGGAAGAGATGGATATTCCAGTCTTCCACGATGACCAACACGGGACCGCGGTGATCTGTGCAGCGGGTCTGCTGAATGCGCTGCATATCTCGGGCAAGAAGATTGAGGACGTGAAGATCGTTCTGAACGGGGCAGGTGCGGCGGGGATCGCCTGTATTGAGCTGCTCAAATCCATGGGCGCTCGGCATGAGAACTGCATCGTTTGCGACACCAAGGGCGTGATCTATCAAGGCCGGACCGAGGGGATGAACCAGTGGAAATCGGCCCATGCGATCACCACGGACCTGCGCACGCTGGAAGAGGCGATGAAAGGCGCAGACGTCTTCCTGGGCGTTTCGGTCAAAGGCGCGGTGACGCAGGACATGGTTGCCTCGATGGCCGACAACCCTGTCATCTTCGCTATGGCAAACCCCGACCCCGAGATCACCCCGGAAGAAGCGCATGAGGTCCGCGTCGATGCCATCGTCGCCACCGGACGCAGCGATTACCCTAACCAGGTGAACAACGTGTTGGGCTTTCCCTACCTGTTCCGCGGCGCGCTGGATATCCACGCCCGCGCCATCAATGACGAGATGAAGATTGCCTGTGCCCACGCGTTGGCAAATTTGGCGCGCGAGGATGTGCCGGATGAGGTCGCCATGGCCTATGGCAAATCGCTGACATTCGGGCGCGATTACATCATACCGACGCCGTTCGACCCGCGTCTGATCCACCGCATTCCGCCTGCCGTTGCCAAGGCCGGGATGGATACCGGCGCAGCACGGCGTCCGATCATCGACATGGACGCCTATGAACTGAGCCTGAAATCCCGCATGGACCCGACCGCCAGCATCCTACGTGGTCTGAACGCCCGTGCCCGCGCCGCGCAAAGCCGGATGATCTTTGCCGAGGGCGACGACCCTCGCGTGCTGCGCGCCGCAGTGACATATCAGCGGTCGGGCTTTGGCAAGGCACTGGTTGTGGGGCGCCCCGATGACGTGAAGCAAAAGCTGGAAGAGGCCGGTCTGGGCGATGCCGTGCGCGAGTTGGAGGTGGTGAATGCTGCCAATACCAACCATCTCGAGACCTACTCGAATTTTCTTTATCAGCGTCTGCAACGCAAAGGGTTCGACCGCAAGGATATTCACCGTTTGGCCGCGCGCGACCGGCATGTGTTTTCTTCGTTGATGCTGGCCCATGGCCATGGCGATGGTCTGGTCACGGGGGCGACGCGCAAGTCGGCGCATGTGCTTGACCGGATCAACCATGTGTTTGACGCCGACGCCGCGCACGGAGCAGCGGGTGTGACGGCCCTTTTGCACAAGGGGCGGATTGTTCTGATCGGCGATACGCTGGTCCATGAATGGCCGGATGAGAATGATCTGGCAAATATTGCCGAACGCTCAGCCGCCGTTGCGCGCCATATGGGGCTTGAACCACGCGTTGCCTTCGTCAGTTTCTCGACCTTTGGCTATCCGGTGTCGGAACGCGCCGAAAAGATGCACCGTGCACCTGCGGTTCTGGATCAGCGCGGTGTCGATTTCGAATACGAAGGCGAGATGACCGTGGATGTGGCCCTGAATGTGGATCAACAGGCGGGCTATCCGTTCCAGCGTTTGACCGGCCCAGCCAATATCCTGATCGTGCCCGCGCGGCACTCGGCCTCGATCTCGACCAAGCTGATGCAGGAGATGGGCGGCGCGACCGTGATTGGCCCGATCCTGTCTGGGATCGACAAGCCGATTCAAATCTGTTCGACCGTCTCGACGGCGAATGACATCCTGAACATGGCCATTCTGGCCTCGTGTGACATTTCGGGCAAACCATGACGATCTGGAACCTCGGCTCGATCAATGCGGACATGATCTATGATGTGCCGCACCTACCCGGACCGGGGGAAACGCTGTCGGCCAATCGGCTGGACCGGTTTCTGGGCGGCAAGGGCGCAAACATGTCCGTGGCTTCGGCCCGAGCAGGGGCGCGGATTGCGCATATCGGGGCCGTCGGTTTCGACGGGCGCTGGGCACGGGATCGGCTGACGGAATATGGCGTTGATACCCGTTATATCGCGCAGGTGGATGTGCCCACGGGCCATGCGATCATCGCTGTGGATTCCGAGGGTGAGAACAATATCATCCTGTTCCAGGGTTCGAACCACGCGATCTCTCAGGATCAGCTGGGGCAAGCGCTGTCATCTGCGTCGCGAGGCGATCTGTTGGTGATGCAGAACGAAACCAATCTGCAGGTTGAGGCGGCGAAGATGGGACGCGAGCTGGGCCTGACGGTCTGTTATGCTGCTGCTCCGTTTCAGGCAGAGTCCGTTCAGGCCGTGCTGCCATATCTGGATTTTTTGATCCTCAACGCGGTCGAGGCCGAGCAGCTGCGCGAGGCCACCGGTCAATCTGTAACGGACCTTCAGATTGAGCATGTGATTGTCACGTTGGGTGCCGAGGGCGCGCGGTACTATCACCGTGGAGAGGTCTCGGATTTTCCGGCCCACAAGGTACATGCCGTGGATACTACGGGTGCGGGCGATACATTTACGGGGTATGTTCTGGCCGGGATGGATCGCGGGATGCCAATGGCGCAGGCGATCACCCAAGCAAATCGTGCCGCGGCCCTGATGGTCACGCGGCACGGTACGGCGGATGTAATACCGGACCTCAAAGACGTCCGGGAGGCGCGGTTCGATTAAGACCCGGCAAAGGGTGCGTCGCCGCCCCAAAGCTGTTTGACGCGGGCATCGCGGCCGCAGGCTTTGCGGTAAGCCTTATAGGCGTTCTTCTGACGCTTTGGGCCGAACCGGGTAAAGACCAGCTTGTCGCCCTTGTAGTAGTCCTGATGGTATTCCTCTGCCGGATAAAATGCGCCTTCTTGCAGGATCGGCGTTACGACCGTCTGGCCCAAGGCGCGTTGGGCGTCGGCTTTGGCAGCTTCGGCCTTGGCTTTTTCGCCTGCGTTGGAGACGAAAATCGCGGTGCGATAGCTGTCACCTCGGTCACAGAATTGACCGCCAGCATCCGTGGGGTCGACCGAGCGGAAGAACATGTTCAGCAGGGTTTCACGGGAAACGCGAGCCGGATCGAACGTGATCTGCACGGCCTCATAATGGCCCGAGCCACCTTTGGACACCTGATCATAAGTGGGGTTGGCCACCTGACCGCCTGTAAAGCCCGAAACCGCTCCGATCACGCCGGGGACAGATTCGAAATCGGATTCGACACACCAGAAACACCCTCCGGCAACGGTTAGGGTTTCGGTCCCGGCGGCGGGCGCAGGGGCTGCACGCAGCAAGGCTGCGATCGTAATCAAAGCAAAAAGAAGCGTCGGTTTGACGTAGTCGAGATAAGCGATGCGAGTCATGGCAGGTCTCCTTCTGAGATCAAAGCTGCCCTCTCTTTTCCTCTCATGCAATCCGCTGACATGGTTTGTCACGCGGTGGTGAGACGAGTTTATCCCAGCAACTGCCCAAGCTTCATCGCCACGCCCATATTTCCCGAAATCTTGAGCTTGCCCAACGCGACGCCTGTCATCGGGTTCAGTTTCCCGGTTAGCAGCTTGGTCAGATTGTCCCTGGATATGCGGATCGTACAGTCGGTATCCTGATCCTGCGTCGTGGCTTGATTATCGGCCAGAACGATGACACCGTCCTCTCCGCAATCGAACTTCAGCGAGCCGTCAAAATTCTTGCCGGTCAGACCTTTTTGAATGCCGTCCGCGATCTCTTGCAACATGGTGTTCCTCCTCGGTTGACCTTTGCGTACGGGTAAAGCGCGACGTCAGGCAAGGGTGACCCAACGGGAACTGACGTGGCAGTGATGGCACAAGAAAACCCGGCGCCGTTTCGGGCGCCGGGTTCCATCAAAGATCGGTTTTGATTACTTCGACAGACGCTTTTCACGCGCGGCCAGCAGCTTCAGGCGCAGCGCGTTCAACTGGATGAAGCCCGCCGCGTCGGTTTGGTCATAGGCACCGGCATCTTCCTCAAAGGTCACATGCGCTTCGGAATACAGCGAGTGATCCGACCAGCGGCCTACGGTCGAGGCCAGACCTTTGTACAGTTTCACGCGGACGGTGCCGGTGACATGTTCCTGGCTCTTGTCGATGGCGGCCTGCAGCATCTCACGCTCGGGTGAGTACCAGAAGCCGTTATAGATCAGCTCGGCATATTGCGGCATCAGCTGGTCTTTCAGGTGCATCGCGCCGCGGTCCATGGTGATGGATTCGATACCACGGTGCGCTTCCAGCAGGATTGTGCCGCCTGGCGTTTCATAGATGCCGCGCGATTTCATACCAACGAACCGGCCTTCGACCAGATCCAGACGGCCAATGCCGTGCTTGCCTCCATATTCGTTCAGCTTGGTCAGGATGGTAGCCGGGCTCATCGCCTCGCCATTGATGCTGACCGCGTCGCCTTTTTCAAAGCCGATTTCGATGAACTCGGGCTCGTTCGGGGCGTCTTCGGGATGGACTGTGCGCTGATAGACGTAGTCGGGTGCCATATCGGCGGGGTCTTCCAGAACCTTGCCCTCGGACGAGGTGTGCAGCAGGTTCGCATCGACCGAGAACGGGGCCTCGCCGCGTTTGTCCTTGGCGATCGGAATTTGATGCGCTTCGGCCCATTCGATCAGACGGGTCCGGCTGGTCAGATCCCATTCACGCCAAGGTGCGATCACCTTGATTTCTGGGTTCAGAGCGTAAGCAGCCAATTCGAACCGCACCTGATCGTTGCCCTTGCCGGTCGCGCCATGCGCCACGGCATCGGCCCCGGTTTCGGCGGCGATCTCAACCAGACGCTTCGAGATCAGAGGCCGCGCAATCGACGTGCCCAGCAGGTACAGACCCTCATACTGGGCATTGGCGCGGAACATGGGGAAGACGAAATCACGGACGAACTCTTCGCGAATATCCTCAATAAAGATGTTCTCGGGGCTGATCCCCAGCATCTCGGCCTTTTGGCGAGCTGGTTCCAACTCTTCACCCTGACCCAGATCGGCGGTGAAGGTGACAACCTCACAACCATATTCGGTCTGCAACCATTTCAGAATGATCGAGGTATCAAGGCCACCGGAATAGGCCAGAACAACTTTCTTGGGCGCGGACATCTGACTTCCCTTTATGCGTAGAACGACTGGCCCCTAACGGGTTTTGCCGCGCGGGGCAAGTTATCTGCGTTGACGGGCTGCCTGATTTCGGGTGAAACATTCGCACATAAAACACGAATTGGTTGAAGGGACAGATTTTACGATGTTGGGTTGGCAGATTTTTATGCACTCGGTGCGAATGGTTTTTGGAAATCTCAAACAGGTTTTGCAGATCACACTTGGTCCGGCCATCGTGGCGACAGCGCTTTTGATCGGTTTGTTTTTTGTGCTGGATGTCCCATTGGACCAACTTGATGCCGACTCGACTGAACCTTCTGGCTCGGTTGTTCTGTTTTTCCTTTGCTTGGCGGTTATTTTCATCGTGACGATGTTCTGGATCGCTGTGTCGTGGCACCGGTTCATACTGCTTGAGGAATACCCTCGGGGTCTTTTCCCGACATTCCGGTTCGACAGAATCCTTGCCTATCTGGGACGGTTGATTTTGATTGGCCTGCTTGTTGCTCTCGTTGCGCTTGCCTTTGTGCCCCTTAGTTTTCTTGCAACGGCTACCGGAGGGCGCGTGTTGGCCCTGATCGTTATGGTGGGCTTTTCAATCTTCGTGTTCATCGCATTTTATCGCTTGTCGATCATTCTTCCTGCGGCGGCCATTGGGCGGCCTTTGACGCTTGGCCAAGCGTGGGCTGGCACTGTTGGGTCCAGTGGGGCGATCATTGTGTTGGTGATCGTGGGAGCAATTTTTCATATGCTTATTCAGTTTGTAATATCGGCACTGGCTTTCAATCCGATTTTGGGTGCCTTGCTGGCGCTGTTTTTCGGAACACTGGTGTTGCCGATGGTTAATGTCAGCATCCTGACCACAATGTTCGGCGTGTTTGTGGAGAAACGCGAGCTGCGGTGAAGCTGCGTACACATATGTATTCCTTGCTCTTTTAGTCAGGATCGGCCACTGAACGGGTCATGAGTGATTTCATGACCCGCGCCCGCGCTGCCGAACAGGCGATGCGCTCAGTCTTTCCGGCGACGCCGTTGCAGCGGAATGCCCATCTGTCTGACCGTTACGGTGCAGATATCTGGCTGAAGCGTGAAGACCTCAGCCCCGTGCGGTCGTACAAAATCCGGGGCGCGTTCAATGCGATGCGCAAGCAGCAAGGACAGGACCTGTTCGTCTGTGCCAGCGCGGGCAATCACGCGCAGGGCGTGGCCTTCATGTGCAAACATCTGAACGTGCGCGGTGTGATCTTCATGCCAGTGACGACTCCGCAGCAGAAAATCCAGAAAACCCGAATCTTTGGTGGCGACAATATCGAGATCCACCTGACCGGCGACTATTTCGACGATACTCTGTCCTCGGCACAAGCGTGGTGTGCGCAGGAGGGTGGACATTTCCTGTCGCCCTTCGACGATGAGGACGTGATCGAAGGGCAGGCCTCTCTGGCGGTTGAGATCGAAGAACAGCTGGGCCAAATACCAGATCACGTGATCCTGCCGGTGGGCGGGGGCGGGATGTCCTCGGGCGTGGCAACGTGGTTCGGGGACCGCACCCATTGCCTGTTTGTCGAACCCAAGGGTGGGGCTTGCCTGCACGCAGCTATGGCGGCCGGGCATCCGGTTGCATTGGATCACGTAGACAATTTTGTTGATGGAGCGGCCGTCGGAAAAATCGGCGCGAAACCGTTCGAGCTGTTGAAATCGCGCCACTTGTCTGACGTGCATGTCTTGTCCGAGGACCGTATCTGTACCACCATGATCGAAATGCTGAATGTCGAAGGCATCGTGCTGGAACCCGCAGGTGCATTGGCGATCGAGGCGCTGGGCGACATTCAAAGCTTTATCCGAGACAAAACCGTCGTATGCGTGACCTCGGGTGGCAACTTCGATTTCGAGCGATTGCCGGAAGTGAAAGAGAGAGCGCAGCGTTATTCGGGGGTCAAGAAATACTTCATCCTGCGCCTGCCGCAACGTCCGGGTGCGCTGAAAGAGTTTCTCAATATCCTCGGCCCTGAGGATGACATCGCCCGGTTCGAATATATGAAGAAATCGGCCCGCAATTTCGGCTCGGTCCTGATAGGGATTGAAACGCGCAAACCCGAGAATTTCGCCCGCTTGTTTGCGCATCTGGACGAGGCTGGGTTCACCTATACCGATATCACCGAGGACGAAACGCTGGCGCAGTTCGTGATCTGATTGCAAGCGCGCCGACCGCCTTGTTTGCCTTCTGGTTTTCGCCTAGGCACGTTCAGGTGAACAGGACCGGAAAGTGCACAGATGAAGCCGCTTGCAGCAGTGACCATGGTATGGCGCGATTATTGGTACCTTGAGAAATGGGTCGCCTACTACACAACTCAGCTTGGCCCCGAGAATGTGTATATCCTGTCCCACGGTGCTGATCCCGAGATTGACCGGATCGGGCAGGGCTGCAACGTCATCGCCATTCTGCGCGACGGGCTGCATCAAAGCTTTGACTACGCCCGCTGGCGCATGTTGTCGGATTTTTCGGCCATGCTGACGCAGTTCTATGACCGGGTGATCGTGGCAGATTGCGACGAATTGCTGGTAACGGCGGACGGATCTGCACTGTTGGACTACAAGTTCGACTTCGAGGAAAACGCGGCCGGGGCGGTGGGGTTCAATCTGGTGGCAACGCAGGGCAGTGATCAGGAAACGCTGTTTTCACCCGATAAATTCTGCCTGTTCGAGGTCCCCTATTCCAAACCTTGCCTTGTCCAGCGGCGCGTGTCCTTCGGAACCGGCGGGCATGGGGTGATGAATGACAGTTTCGACCTGCTTCCGGGCCTGTTCAACATGCATTTTCACTATGGCAACCTGGACGAGTTGCACCGACGGGAACAGGAGAGGTCTCCGTTGGTGGATGACTCGATGGCGGGTGGGGTTGAGATTGCCAGTACGCCGGGACAATCCGTGGGGATCGTAGGCTGGCGCAGACGATCACGGCGACACCGGCGGTTGACACGGGAATTGTTACGCTGCGCAGAATTCCCAATGACGGAAAGTGTCGAGCTGTGCCGTCAGGATGCCTTGAAATCATTGATGGCCATGAATGATGGCTATTTCACCCATGATCGGAAAATGGACGTCACCTTGCGAAAGTTCCGGTTTCCCGAGAAATTCCCCATAAAGCTATAGCCCTTTCAAGTTGCTCAAACCGGACTTGAACTCGGCGCATGAGGTTTCGAACGCCTTGAATATCTGCGCGACATTCACCATTTGACTTTGCCCCTGCGCCGATTGCCTTTCACCATCCTGGCAGAGCGTTGCAAGGGTTTTGAAACCAAGGCTCAGCGCGCCGCCTTTCAGAAAGTGCAGGGTTCGTTCGAACCCGTCGCGGTTTGTGTCGGCGCGCAGGCGGGCTAGTGCCTCTTGCACCTCGTCCAGGAAAATTGTGACCACCTCATCAAATTCGCTGGCGCCGACCTCATCCCTTAGTTGTCTGACCCTGGGCCAGTCGATCATACCCAAACCTCCGTATTTTCGGTGACGGAGGATTGGTAACGTGAAAGCGGTAAAAACCCGGTTAAATCTCAAACTGCTTCACCCTTCACCGGATATTAAAGAGCTCTGCGCTAGGGTCTGCCTGCAAAGACGGGAACCGCAGGGCATTCAGGTGGCAGAGGTCAGTCAGACAGAAACCAGGGCAGAACTGGGGTTCGGCGGTATCCGAACGGTGCTTGTCGTTGACGACAGTCGCCTGCAGCGCCGAATCCTGGTGGCGTCGCTGAAAAAATGGGGCTTCGATGTTCTCGAAGCTGACAGTGGCGATGCCGCAATTGAGATTTGTGCGCAGGACCTGCCCGATCTAGTGCTCAGCGATTGGGTTATGCCGGGGATGAGCGGGCCGGAATTTTGCCGGGCGTTTCGGGCGTTGGAAACGGATCAATACAGCTATTTTATCCTGCTGACCGCTAAAAGTGAAAAGCAAGAGGTGGCACGGGGTCTGGATGCCGGCGCGGATGACTTTCTGATCAAACCGCTTGAGGCGGATGAGCTGCGCGCGCGCATCTCGGCCGGGGCGCGCATCTTGGACATGCAGCACGAGCTTTCGGAAAAGAACCGGTTGATCGAAACGGCGCTCAGCGAATTGCGGGTGGCCCATGATGCAATCGACAAGGACCTGATGCAGGCGCGCAAGATCCAGGAATCTCTGGTGCCCGAATTGTCGCGGGAATTCGGTAAGTCGCGTGTCAGCATGTTGTTGAAGCCCTGCGGTCACATCGGGGGCGACCTTGTCGGCATGTTCTCACCGGGCGTGAATCGCGTGGGATTTTATAGCATAGATGTCTCGGGCCACGGGATCACTTCGGCGATGATGACCGCGCGTCTGGGTGGATATCTCTCCAGTCAGCATTTTGACCAAAACGTCGCGATGGAGCGGCGCTTTGAAAAGTTCTTTGCGCTTTTACCGCCTGAAGACGTGGCCGAAACGCTCAATTCCCGTTTAATGGCGGATGCAGGGGTCGAAGAATATTTCACCATGGTCTATGCCATTGTCGATTTGCGCAACGGGCATGTCAAAATGGTGCAGGCTGGCCATCCGCATCCACTGTTGTTGCGCCGGAACGGTGGGACCGAGTTTCTGGGCGAAGGCGGTTTACCGATCGGATTGCTGTCAGACGTGTCTTTTCAGCGGACCGAAATCTATATGGAACCGGGCGACAAGCTGCTGCTCTATTCAGATGGGTTCACCGAATGCAGCTTGGCCGATGGCTCTCTGCTAGACGAAGACGGGCTGCGGCGCCTGGCAACCGACTGCGCGCCGGGTCGCAGCGGGACCGAGTTTCTGGACGACATGTTCTGGCGGTTGACGCAATCCATGGCACCGGGGAAGGGCATGGATGATGACGTCTCGGCCGTATTCTTCGAATATAACGGGAACTAGAGATCCAGCAGATATTGCGTGGCAAAGTGACGATCCCCGTCATTTCCCAACATTTGGGCTGCATCTGTGGCCTCCATCCAAAGCGCTTCGTGAAACGGCTCGGTCGGGAGGCCGATGCGCCGCACCGGACGGGCGCGGTAGATCAGGCAGACCTTTTCGGCCCACAGGTCGTATTCCGGCATATAAGTAAAGCGCCGGAAGGCACCGACGCGCCGGGGCGCGGCGATCAGCCAGCCGGTTTCCTCGGCCACTTCGCGATGCAGCGCGGTGATGGGTGATTCGCCGGGATCGATACCGCCGCCCGGAAGTTGCAGATCGGGGCCGGGTTCCAACTGACAGGTCAGCAAAAGCTGCTGCCCGCGCGGCAATAAGGCGTAAACTCCTACCCGCTGCGTGTATTTGCGCCCTGCTTGCGGGGTTTCACCGAACCGTCTGATCATGTATGGCCCCTTACAACCCGAAATCTTCGACCTATATGCTGGCGGTATGCCAATCTGTGGCGTGTAAGGAAACCCCATGTCTCTTGGAACCAAAATCGCGTGGGACGACACCGTCCTGCCCTTTCAACTCGATGTATCCGATATGCGTGGCCGCGTAGCGCGGTTGGACGGGGTGCTGGACGGCATCCTGAAGCAGCATGACTACCCTGAAAAGGTCGAGGCTTTGGTGGCCGAGATGGCCCTGCTAACCGCATTGATCGGTCAGACGGTTTCGCTGCGCTGGAAGCTGTCTTTGCAGGTGCAATCCAAGGGGGCGGTGCGCATGATTGCAACCGATTACTATGCCCCACAGGCCGAGGGTGAACCGGCCCGCATCCGCGCCTATGCCAGTTTCGACCATGATAAGCTGACCGATGCCGCGCCGTTTGATCAGGTTGGCGAGGGGTATTTCGCCATCCTCATCGACCAGGGCGAGGGTACGCAGCCCTATCAGGGCATTACGCCGCTGGCCGGTGGCTCACTCAGCGCCTGTGCCGAAGCTTATTTCGCACAGTCCGAACAGTTGCCGACGCGGTTCTCGCTGAGTTTTGGGAAATCGACCGAACCGGGCGTCGGTGAGCATTGGCGCGCGGGCGGGGTGATGTTGCAGCACATGCCCAAAGCCTCGCCTTTTGCGGCTTCGGGTCAGGGCGCGGGCGAGATTCTGACCGCCAATGATCTGGTGGACGGGGAAGAGGGCGAAAATTGGGGCCGCGTCAACATCCTGTTGGATACGGTGGACGATCTTGAACTAATAGGACCGTCCATAGCGCCGACCGACCTGCTGATCCGCCTGTTTCACGAGGAACAGCCGCGTGTATACGATGCGCAGCCGGTGCAGTTCGGCTGCACCTGCTCCGAAGACCGTGTGCGGCAAAGCCTGTCGATCTATTCGGCCAAGGACATCGAAAAGATGACCACGCCCGAGGGTGACGTGACCGCGGATTGCCAGTTCTGCGGTGCGCATTATGTGCTGGACCCCAGCACTGTTGGTTTCGATGTTGACAACGCCTGAACTGACAGACCAGCTGAGGGTGGCCCTGCGCCGCCCCGGCAACGGGTCAAGCGATTTTGACCTGAACCCCGACACGGTTCTGCCCGAAGGGCGCAAGCTGCGACCGGCCGGAGTTCTGGTTCCGATTTCCATCGCCGATGGCACGCCGCGCCTGATCCTGACGAAACGTTCCTCGGCCCTGAAACATCATCCGGGGCAGATCGCTTTTCCAGGCGGTAAGCAGGATGAGGGGGATGTGGATGCCACCGCCACCGCCCTGCGCGAGGCCCGTGAAGAAATTGGCTTGCCCGAGGATCTGCCGGAAATTCTGGGTCATCTGCCCACGCATGAGACGGTGACGTCCTTCACGGTCACGCCGGTCGTGGCAATCTTGCATGACAGGGTCCGGTTTGTATCTGAACCTGGTGAGGTGGACGAGGTTTTCTCGGTCCCGCTTGCGCATGTGCTGAACCCTGAAAACTATCTCGTTGAATCGCGCCGGTGGCGGGGTCAGAAACGGTATTATTTTACGGTGCCCTATGGTCCCTACTACATCTGGGGCGCGACGGCCCGAATGCTGCGAGGTTTGGCTGCACGGATGAGCGAATGACGGTGATCACCGAAGATTGGGTGTCAAACCCGGCGACGCAAACAGTTTGCGCGGCGCTGGTGAATGCGGGCGCGCAATCCTTGTTTGTCGGTGGTTGCGTGCGCAATGCGCTGCTGGGGGCTCCGGTCTCGGATATCGACATCGCCACGGATGCGCGGCCTGAACGCGTAATGGAACTGGCGCAAGGTGCTGGTCTGAAAGCGATCCCCACCGGGATTGATCATGGCACCATCACTGTCGTCAGCGATGGCATCCCGCATGAGATCACGACCTTTCGCCGTGACGTGGAAACCGACGGTCGCCGGGCCGTAGTGGCCTTTTCCGATCACGTGGAAGAGGACGCGGCCCGCCGCGATTTCACCATGAACGCGCTTTACGCCCAGCCTGACGGCTCGGTTTTGGACCCGTTGAACGGGTTGGGCGATTTGCAGGCGCGACGGGTGCGGTTCATAGGCACGGCAGAACACCGCATTCGCGAAGACTACCTGCGGTCGCTGCGCTATTTCCGGTTTCATGCGTGGTATGGCGACGCTGAGGCGGGGTTTGACCCCGATGCACTGGCCGCGATTGCGTCCAATCTGGACGGGCTTGTCGCCCTGTCTCGCGAACGCGTTGGCGCTGAACTGTTGAAACTATTGGGTGCGCAGGATCCTGCGCCTTCGGTCGCGGCGATGCGGCAGGCGGGGGCTCTGTCTCAAATCCTGCCAGGGGCGGATGACCGCGCGCTTGCTCCTTTGATTGCATTAGAAGAACAGGCGGGGGTTGATCCCGAACCGATCCGCCGTCTGGCCGCCATTGCCCCGCCTGAGATCGCCAAGACCCTGCGCCTGAGCAAAACCCAGCTTCAACGCTTGACCCGGATGCGGGATGAGGCCAGCGGCACCGCATCCATTGCCGAGTTGGGCTTTCGCGACGGCGAAGAGGATGGTCTGCACGAAGCTTTGCTGCGCTGCGCTCTTCTGGAACAGCCTTGGTCAGAAGACATGCGCGCTGATCTGCGTAAAGGGGCTGCCGCTGATTTCCCAGTTCAAGCGACCGATCTGATCCCGGATTTCACCGGCCCCGCGCTGGGCAAAAAACTGGCAGAGCTTGAGACGCGGTGGATTGCGTCCGGGTTTGCCCTCACCCGTGAAGAACTGCTGGGAAGCTGAGCCAAAGCCTCAAAAAGGGATGACAATTTGGATTCTTTGTGCTTACGTGCGCCTGTCACATGAATGGAGGGATGCGAATGTATTACGGGATCTGGTTCGGCTAAAGCCGGGACACGTTGACCCGTAAGGGTGGTGTTCTGGCACCATCTTTCTTCGCACGACCTATTATCTGCTCAATCTGGAGCACGCTTCATGTTTCGCTATTTCGAAAACCTTGTTGACCCTTTTGCCGCTTACACGGAAACCAACACGCCGCCCACGCGGCTGTGGCCGTTCATGCTGGAATATACCCGGCCCTTCTATGGGCTGTTTGTCTGGGCGGCGCTGATCTCGATCATTGTGGCCGCGGTAGAAGTTGGGCTGATCTACTACATGGGCCGCGTTGTGGACCTGTTGTCCGGCTCTCCGGCCGAAGTCTGGAAAGCCCATGGCACCGAGTTGATTCTGATGGCCATCTTCGTTCTGCTGCTGCGTCCGCTGTTGCATGTGGTGGATGTATTGCTGCTGAACAATGCAATTTTGCCCAATGTAGGGACTATTTTTAGATGGCGTGCCCATAATCATGTGCTGCGCCAGTCGGTGAAATGGTTCGAAAATGATTTCGCCGGCCGTATCGCCAACCGCATCATGCAGACGCCTCCCGCCGCGGGTGAGGCGGTGTTTCAGGTGTTTGACGCGATCTCTTTCTCGCTTGCGTATCTGGTGGGTGCGGCGATCCTGTTGATGGCCGCCGATCCGCGCCTGTTATTGCCGTTGCTGATCTGGTTTGCGCTCTATGCGCTGCTAGTACGATGGACGGTTGCGCGGGTGGGGCCCGCGTCCAAGGCGGCCTCGGATGCGCGGTCCCAAGTGACAGGGCGGGTGGTGGACAGCTATACCAACATCCATTCGGTCAAAATGTTTGCCCATGACGCGCAAGAGCTGGGCTATGCCCGCGAAGCAATCGAGGAAACGCGTCGCACGTTCCAGATCGAGATGCGGATTTTCACCATCATGGATGCTGTCCTGGTTGCGCTGAACGGGCTGCTGATCGTCAGCGTGGTCGGCTGGGCCATTGCGCTTTGGATGCAGGGCAGCGCCTCGGTCGGGGTGGTCGCGGCGGCGACGGCGCTGACCTTGCGGCTGAATGCGATGACCGGCTGGATCATGTGGGCGTTGACCAGCTTCTTTCGGGAGCTGGGTGTTGTGGCCGAAGGGATGGAGACGATTGCTCAACCCATCGACCTGCTCGATGCACCGGACGCACAGCCGTTGCAGCTGACCCGCGGTCAGATCGACATCCGCGATCTGTCGCATCACTATGGGCGCGAGACCGGAGGGCTGGATCACATCAACCTGACAATTCAGCCTGGTGAAAAGATCGGTCTGATCGGGCGGTCCGGAGCCGGTAAGTCGACCTTGGTCAAGTTGCTTTTGCGGTTTTATGATGTCGAACAGGGCGCGATCCTGATTGACGATCAGAACATCGCACAGGTCACGCAGAACAGTTTGCGCAGCCATATCGGCATGGTGCAGCAGGACAGCGCGTTGCTGCACCGCTCGGTCCGGGACAACATTCTCTATGGCCGCCCCGGAGCGACAGAGGGGCAAATGATCGCCGCCGCCAAGCAAGCCGAAGCGCATGAGTTCATCCTTGATCTGCAAGACCCGCAGGGGCGCACGGGTTATGACGCGCATGTGGGTGAGCGTGGCGTGAAACTGTCCGGTGGCCAACGGCAACGAGTGACGTTGGCGCGAGTCATTCTGAAAGATGCGCCGATTTTGCTGTTGGATGAGGCGACGTCCGCCCTAGATTCCGAGGTCGAAGCCTCAATCCAGGAAACGCTCTACGGCATGATGCAGGGAAAAACCGTGATCGCCATTGCTCACCGTCTTAGCACGATCGCCCGCATGGACCGTATTCTGGTCATGGATGGCGGCAAGATCGTCGAGCAGGGTGGCCATGCAGAGCTACTGTCGCAGGGCGGACTGTATGCTCAGTTCTGGGCGCGGCAATCCGGCGGCTTTCTGAACCCGGAGGCCGCGGAATGAGGGTTGCTGACCTCATAAACCCGTTCAAATCCACCGAAACGCCCCCGCCGCAAACGCTGGGGGCGTTCATTCGCTGGAGCCTGTCGGGCGCCTGGCCGATGATCTTTGTTGCCGCGTTCTTCTCGGCGTCGGCAGGTGCGATGGAAGCCGGAACTGCCTGGATCTTGGGACGCGTCATAGACGTGGCGACCCAAGGCGGTCCCGAGGGTTTTCTGAGCGGCAGCAATCTGTGGGTCATCCTTGGCGGTGCCGCGTTCTTCATGCTGCTGCGCCCTGTGTTTTTCGGCATGTCGGCCCTGTCGAACAACTATGTCGTGATGCCCAATATCACGCCCTTGGTGTTGGCGAAGCTGAACCGCTGGACTCTGGGCCAATCCGTCACCTATTTCGATGATGATTTCGCCGGACGGATTGCGCAGAAACAGATGCAGACCTCGAACGCGATGGCCTCGGTCGTGTCCGAGACGATCAGTGCGATTGTCTTTGCGCTGGCCTCGCTTGTGGGTTCTTTGCTTTTGTTAGGATCGATTCATCCACTGGTGATGATGCCTTTTATCGGCTGGCTCATCGTCTACTTCCTTTTGATCCGCTGGTACCTGCCGCGAATCCGGTTGCGCTCGGCCGCGCGGGCCGGGGCGCGGGCGATGGTGTCGGGGCAGGTGGTGGATACGATCACCAATATCAAGACGGTCAAGCTGTTCGCTCATTCCGCGTTCGAAGATCAGGCCGCGCGTACAGCTATGGTCGATCTACGCGAAAGATCTCTGGAGTTCGGCAGCCTGTCCGCCGCTTTCCGGTTCATCCTGATGGTGCTGGCAGGTGTTCTGCCGGTCTTGCTGATGGGCGCGACCTTGTTGCTGTGGCGCAGCGACATTGCGACGGCGGGTGATATCGTTGCGGCGGGCGCAGTCTCGATCCGCATTTCGCAGATGACCGGCTGGGTCAGTTTCACCCTGATGGGTCTTTACGCCAATATCGGCGAGGTCGAAAATGGCATGAAAACCCTGGCCAAACGTGACCGGGTCGAGGATGCACCTGCCGCAAAGGAACTGAAAGTGGGTCAGGGTCAGATCGCCTTCGACCACGTTAGCTTTGCCTATGGTCGTGATATCGGCGGCGTATCGGATGTGGATTTGGTCATTCACCCCGGCGAAAAACTGGGGATCGTTGGGGCCTCTGGCGCAGGTAAATCGACGCTCGTCTCGCTGCTATTGCGGCTCTATGACGGGGAAAAAGGCGCTATTCGCATTGATGGGCAGGACGTGTCACAGGTGACGCAGGACAGCCTGCGCCGTCAGATCGGCATGGTCACGCAGGAAACCGCGATGTTCAATCGCTCGGCGCGTGACAATATTCTGTACGGGCGCCCCGATGCTTCTGAGGATCAGATGATTGCCGCCGCAAAAAAGGCCGAGGCGCATGAATTCATCCTGTCCCTGCAAGATGCTCACGGTCGCACCGGCTATGACGCGCATCTGGGTGAGCGGGGCGTAAAGCTGTCGGGTGGACAGCGTCAGCGCATCGCTTTGGCCCGCGCAATCCTCAAAGACGCCCCAATTCTGGTGCTGGATGAGGCGACCTCGGCGCTGGATTCCGAGGTTGAGGCGTCGATCCAGACAGCCCTGCACCGCGTGATGGAAGGCAAAACCGTTCTGGCCATTGCCCACCGCCTGTCCACCCTCAGCGAGATGGACCGGATCGTGGTTCTGGATCAGGGCCGCGTCGTCGAATCCGGCTCGCATGACGCGCTGCTGGATCAAGGCGGGCTTTATGCGCGGTTCTGGCACCGCCAGTCTGGCGGATTCATTCAGGCCGAGGCGGCGGAATAGGGCCCAAAGGGCTTTTGTTGTGTGCAAGGCACCGGTATCAGGCCCGCATGACTCAGACATTCACCATAAACCGCCTTGGCCATCAGGGCGACGGGATAGCCGACGGTCCCGTTTATGCCACCCGAACCCTTCCGGGTGAGGTGGTCAGCGGCACGCTTAACGGGCAGGTTTTGACTGATATCCGGGTCGAAACCCCCTCGGACCAACGGGTGAAGGCACCGTGTCGCCACTATAAGGCCTGCGGTGGCTGTCAATTGCAGCACGCGTCGGATGATTTTGTCGCTGACTGGAAAGTGGCGGTGGTGCGCAACGCGCTGGCCGCGCAGGGGCTCGATGCCCTGATGCGGCCCATTCACACCTCGCCGGAACGTTCGCGTCGCCGTGCAACGATTGCCGTTCGGCGGACGAAGAAAGGCACGCTTGCCGGGTTCCATGGACGCGCGTCTGATACCATCACCGAGATCCCCGATTGTCACCTGCTGGACCCGGCCCTGATCGCTGCCATTCCCGTGGCCGAGGCGCTGGCTCTGTTGGGTGGCAGTCGTAAAGGCGTGCTGGCGGTGACGCTCACCTTGTCCGAAGGCGGACTGGACGTTGCGGTCAAAGGCGGCAAGCCGCTGGATGGCCCGTTGGAACTGGCCCTTGCGCAAGCGACCGAGAAACACGGGCTTGCCCGCCTCAGTTGGGAGGGCGAGGTTATCGCGATGCGCCACGCCCCGGTTCAGCGCTTTGACGGAGCTGCGGTTGTACCGCCGCCCGGTGCGTTTTTGCAGGCGACGAAAGAGGGCGAACAGGCTCTGTTACAGGCAGTTTTGCAGGCCACGCAGGGGGCAAAGCGGGTTGTCGATCTGTTTGCAGGATGCGGAACCTTCTCGCTGCCTCTGGCGCAAACTGCCGAAGTTCATGCAATTGAGGGCGAGTCTGCGATGACCGACGCGTTGGATCAGGGGTGGCGCCGGGCACAGGGGTTGAAAAAAGTCACGACCGAGGCGCGCGATCTGTTCCGCCGCCCGCTGATGCCGGACGAGCTGAAACCCTATGACGCCGTGGTGCTGGACCCGCCCCGCGCCGGGGCAGAGGCACAAACTGCCGAGCTGGCGCAGGCCAAACCTCTGGTGATTGCCTATGTTTCGTGCAACCCGGTCACCTTTGCCCGCGACGCAAAGACGCTGGTTAACGCAGGCTACACCCTTGAATGGGTACAGGTGGTTGACCAATTTCGGTGGTCGTCCCACACCGAACTTGCCGCCCGGTTCGCTCTGAACCCCTAATCGCACTGGAGATCCCGAATGGGCATCAATCAGCGTCTGCTGACCATTATAGAAGCGCCGATTTTCGGCAAAATCATCACCGGTGTCATCCTGTTTAACGCCGCTCTCTTGGGCATGGAAACCTCCGAGACCTTGATGGAGGCTGCGGGCCCTTTGATCGTGACTCTAGATAAGCTTTGTCTTGCGATTTTTGTGGCCGAGATCGCGATGAAACTGGTCGCGACCGGGCGTCGATTCTTCACAAGCGGCTGGAATATCTTTGATTTTATCATTGTGGGCATAGCTCTTGTCCCCAGTGCCGGCGCATTGTCTGTGTTGCGGGCACTGCGAATTCTGCGAGTGTTACGCGTGATCTCGGTCGCGCCGCGCCTGCGTCGGGTGGTCGAAGGCTTTATCTCGGCGCTGCCGGGCATGGCCAGCGTATTTTTGCTGATGGCGATACTGTTCTATATCGGGGCTGTGATCTCGACCAAGCTGTTCTCGGGCAGCTTTCCCGACTGGTTCGGCGATCTGGGTCTGTCGGCCTATACACTGTTTCAGATCATGACGCTGGAAAGTTGGTCTATGGGGATCGTCCGCCCAGTGATGCAGGTTTATCCCTATGCATGGCTGTTCTTTGTTCCCTTCATCATGGTCACGACCTTTGCAGTGGTGAACTTGCTGGTTGGTCTGATCGTGAACTCGATGCAGGACGCGCACCATGCCGAGGATGAAGTGAAAACCGATGCCTATCGGGACGAGGTGCTGGAACGGCTGGAAAATATCGAAAGACGCCTGGCCGAGCGGGCGAACAGCAAAAAGTGATTTCAGTTTTTGTGTTTTATGGCATAATTTCGGAAAAAAATAAGTAGCAGGCAGTGAAATATGGATCGTCGAGCATTTGGATTGGGTGCTGTGGCAGCGGTAGGCCTTTCGGCCTGTGCCTCGGCCAGCCCACGTTTTCTAACTTATGATGGACCCGAAGTAACATCTTTGGTCATCAACAAGGGCGCGCGGAAGTTGTATCTTCTGCACAACGAACACGTCCTCAAGGAATATAATGTAGATCTTGGATTCGCCCCCGAAGGGACCAAGACCAAGCGCGGCGATGGGCGCACCCCCGAGGGCACCTATCTGATCGACCGCCGCAACCCCAACAGCCGATATCACTTGTCGTTAGGAATCTCGTATCCCAATTCCAACGATGTTGCGCAGGCCAAAGCCGCCGGGGTTGATCCGGGTGGGGATATCTTTATCCACGGCCAACCGAACAGACGGGCTGAACGCAAACGCGCCAAGAAAACGCCCGATTGGACGGCAGGCTGCATCGCCGTCAAGAATGAAGAGATTGAAGAGATCTACGCGATGGTAAACCGCGGCACGATCATCACCTTGCGCGCGTAACCGGTTTCCACCGATCAAATCCGAATTGCATATAGTCGCGCTGGTAGGTTTCGGCCGCCAGCGCCTCGATTTTTTCGTCACAAATGTCTGACAGGTCGTAAGGCGCATCGCGCACTACGGCCGTTGGAGTCGGGGGGGCCTCATGGCCGAAACGGCGCGCCAACTCGGGCAGGGCAGTGGTGACGTCTTCTTCGCGTAGGATCAGATCAGGGGGCGTGAAACCCGCCATCCCCTCCAGCACTTGTGCCTGGCTGCACCAGACCCCGTCAACGCGCACCGGAGTCTGACCGGCCAGATTCTGGCGGAGAAAGGTCAGGAATTCGCAAAAAGCCTGATGGTGCTGCTCGATCGGATAATTGCCGTCGCGCAATTGACCGGGGATTGGCAGTTTGAACCGATTGCGCAGCATGTTGCGAATTTTCAGATAAGCGCCCGGTTCGGTGCTGAGGATATAGCGGCAATAGGCCGTATGAGCCCGCGCCAAAGGGTGGCGCAGCACCGTGAATTTGCGGTGTCCGGGATGTGATTGCAGCCAGTTCCGTGCTTGTCGCCTGTTCTGGCCCGTGGTCAGATTATCCTGCGGCACGCCATCCAGATTCGCCAGCCATTGCGTGATCGGCCCTTCCAGCCCGCCGCGCACAGGCAGATACATCAGCGGCGTTTGCGGGGCGGCCACATAGGTCGCAACAGCCGGACCGCGCCGGGGCTCGAAATTCGGCGTGCGATGCAGGTTGAACCGGTCCAGAGTGGGCAGCGCGCGCTCCATCTCATCAGGGTTTGTCACTTTGGAGCGCGCCGGTTCCGGGTTTTGCGGTTTGAGCGTGTCGTCCAATGCATCCAACCGCGCCTCAACCCCCAACCATGCGGCCAGGCCGTTCAAACTGTCCAGCCGCCGCAGATCCTCGTAGGCAAGGTAGAAGGGGGTCTGACCGGTGGCTTGCATCTGGTGCAGGATCGAGGTTTGGAAGGCGTGGTGTTGATCCAGAAACCGTTCGAACTCGGCCGCGTCAAAACCAACCTGCGCTTCGCGCCGCCGCTTTATGTTCTTGAGCTGCCATTGCTTGGTTTCCCGCGCGATCTTAAGCGAAACATAGCTGTCCAAAGGATTGCGCGTCAGAATAATCTTGGCGCAGCGCGGATCGGTCAAAACAGGCTCTAACACACGATTGTCGTGACCGTCGAAAAACCGAAACCCGTTCAGACCGTCGCCCGACCGGATGGCGTCCAGCAGGGACAGCGGGTCCGCATCGCGTTCATCCAACGTGATTCCTAACAGATCGTCCTTTTTGATGCGCCCGATGAAATGCGGATTGAACGCCTCTCCATGGCTGGTCACGCCGTCCAGCGCATTCAGGTTTGCTTCCAAAAGGTTCGAACCGGTGCGCATGGCTGCGAGAATAACGAAATAGTCGAAGGTCTTGGCCATTGCGTGCTATTGCACCAGATAGGGTTTCGGAAACGGGCGGAGTTTGGTGCCAAACACGTCATCCGCCGGAAAATCGCCCATCAAATAGGGGTGCATGCCCTGGTTTTTCAGATTTTGCAGGAATTGGCCAAATCCGCTGAGATCCACCATGGTGGGGGCTTTGGTCAAGTGGCCGTGGGGTTGTGTACCAATCTCATCAATCACGGTTTGTAGAGCTTCCATCGGCGATTCCACGAACTCGGCCAAGGTCCAGGTCCTGACCCGTGCCTTGGTCCAGACCGAGTTCAGAACCTCTAGCTGTTTGGTCTCGATTTGCTGAAGTCGCGCCGCCTCGGCCCGGATGTCGGCGAAATCCCGGTTGGACCGGAACAAGGGGATCGCCCAGGCCCCCGTGATGACCGAGATTTGGGCATTTCGGTCGCGGGCAAAGAACCAGTTGATCTTTTGCGTGTCGCGCGGGCTGAACTGAAAACATTGTCGTTCACCCCGCGTGTTCCAGATCAGGTTTGAAACGAATGCAGTGGGATTATAGTCGCGCAAAGTGGCGCAATCGCTTAAGGCACCGTTGATGACAGATGCCCCATCCACAAATTCGGCCCGCTCAGGGTCGAACAGATGTCCGTGAACACGCGTTCCGGTACAATCCGTCAGCCAGGGTGCAAAATCATCGAACAACTCGGCAAAGCCCTGAAACACAGAATAGGGGAAACAGGTCAGGCCATTTTCGCTGCCATGGCGGGGGAAGCGGCTTTGCATGTACAGCCCGTCCCGGCCGCGGGTCCGACGTTCGACCGCTTTGGAAAAGACTCGGTCAATCTTGCCGGGGTTGGGCTCTGCCCGTTCCAACGCGCCGGATTGATCCTTCAGAAAACTTTGGTACAGACGATCAGCCTCGCACCAGATTTTGCGGGCAACAAAACAGTCGGACCGGCGCAGCAATTGTAGATGGTCGTCATAGAAAATATGCGGACGACCCTGAAAATCGAATTTCGACAGAGTCAGAGACCGGCTTTCAATATGTGTCGAATACATTCGGGCCAGCGTCTGGAAATAGCTTTCATCCGGTATCCAGACCCGACTGAAATAGCGGTCATAGGTCTTGCGTTTGGGGTCTTGCAGAATGGCGGACAGAGTCTGACGGGTCAGGCACCACCATTGGCTGCCCATATGTGGTACAAGACCGTCTGGAATTCGTCGGCGCAGACCGAGCGCGCGTTGGAGCTTCACATGGACATCAAACAATTTGCGATGCTTGCGCCAGGAAAACGGAAACCGCAGGGTGAACCGTTCCTGATCCAGCCCGCCAATTGTCCAACTGACATCTGCGGTCGTGGCGCTTTCGATGAAATCGACGCGGGGCCGCTGTGCAAGGTAGTCGATGAGTTCGGCAACTGGGCGCAGAGGCAGACACGCGCCGGAGGACAGAAAAACGTGATGCACATCGGGAAAAGCGTTCAACATCATCTCGGACGCTGATTGCGTGGCTCGCACAATTCCCCAGCCACCCCAGTGGCAGGTGAACCGGTCTGAAAAGCGGATCAGGGGTTCATCTTTACAAGCGGCTCTGAACGCAGCGCATGTGGGGTCGGGCACTTTGCGATCCACGTGAATGACAACAGGGCATCCGGCGGCGGCCCAATGGCGGGCAACCTGTTCGGCCCGGTTGAAGGCAGTGTGGACCAGCATGACAACCCCAAGGCTCATGCCCAGTTCCCCTTGGACATCAGGCCGAGAATCTCAAGCTGCCGCCAGTTGATGTATTTCTCGGACCAGTCACACCAGAACACCGTCTGATCCTCCAAACCTTCGGCATAGGCGCGGTATTCACCGGATTTGCGGTAGTGCTGGCCGCGTTGCATTTCTTCCAACGCCTTGGCGCCCAGCTTGTCGATCAGCTTGGCGTGCAGTAGGGCACCGCTGGCTTTTTCGCCGCCCCATTCGTCATAGACTTGATTCAACCCGCGCGGCAGCAGGGAATGGGTCGAGCTGACATAGACATAGCGCCGGTCCCATTTCACAAGCGGGATCTTGTTAAGCGCGGGGGCTTTTTCCGGTGTGTCGCGAAAAAACGTGCGTGCGCGGGGGCCGCCCTGTATCCACAGGTTCCCATACTCGGGGTTCTTGGTGATCATGTAATTGCCCGCGTCGAACCAACGGGCGATTTCGAACGGGTCCTGACCCTCGCGGTAAGGTTCATCATCCACGGGTCCGCGTGGGTACATATCGACCAGCATGGTGCCGAAACTGCGCACGGCACATCCGTTCAACCAATCGGTTAAAGCGCGGATGGGGCGCGTGTCGCAGAACGGGTAGATAAAGAACTCGTCCGGGTCGACTGTCAGTACCCAATGACCGTGGGCGTATTTCCGCAGCAGGTAGTTGGACCAGTCGATGCCAAAGGTTGCCCGCCGATAGCTGGCATCAGTTGACCAAAGCGAGACATCGGGTTGATTGGCCAGAAACGCACCGGTTCCGTCCTCGCTGTCATTGTCGACGAACAGAAAGTGATCGACCCCCAGCTTTCGGTAATAGTCCAGGAAATACGGCAGGCGAATTTTCTCGTTCCGCACGACGCTGACCAGCAGAATATCGCGGCGGCTGATCTTGTTAGTCTGGTCCAAGACAGGCGTCAGTTCGCGCCGCTTGCGCAGGCAACGCAAAAGGCGGCGCTTGCGCCGCAATCTCATGCGATACGAATCCAACAGGCTCACGTGACGGCCCAACCTTTTACTTTACGCGAGCATCTCCGGGGCCTGGATCAACCAGAGTGGTGCCGGAGCATTGCCGCGTTATGCCATCTTTCCATCTATCAAAGCAACGCATTTACAAGTCGTTAGCCCGCGCGGCGGATTTCCACTCAATTTTTCCCATCAGGCCAAGCTGCTGAAGCTGTCTCCAGCCTTTGTAACGGGCCGAGTTGGGCGTCCACATGGTGGGGCGATTAAGAATGCTGTCGTAATACGTGTTGAATTGATCGGGGTCGTGGAAATGTTGTCGGCGGGTCTTATCGACACCTGATTTCTCAACCACTTCGGGCAGGAATTTCGTATGCAGCAAAACCCCAGAGGGCGCGTTGTCGCCCGGTCCGTTATAGGCTGCGTTCAGCCTGCGCGGCAGGGCAGAATGACACGAATTCACATATGCATAGCGCCGCGACCAGCGGATCAGCGGGATTTTGTTCAATGTGGGTGACTTTTGCGGCGTTTCGGCAAAGAACATCCGTTCCCGCGCGCCCCCTTGAACCCATAGGTTCCCCAGCGGAACCTGCCTCTGCATCCGATATGGCCCAGTGTCGAACCAGTTCAGAACTTCGGTTGGGTCGGCGCTGGGGTCATAGTCCTGCATCCCCAGTGACGTGTCGGGGTAGAGATCCAGCATCAATGCGCCAAATGCGTTTCGCCCGGTGCGGTTCAGCCATCCGGTGAGGTCTGGCAAAGGATGGGTGTCGTGGTCGGGATAAACTAACAGCTCATCTGCATCGACCATCAGGGTCCAATGGCCGTGACCGTATCGCATCTGCAACCATGTCAGCCAATCCAGACCAAAACGTGACGCACGATAGCTGGCCGTGGTTTGCCAAAGCGAAACGTCGGGTTGGCATTCGAGATACTCGGTTGAGCCATCGCCGCTGTCATTGTCGACGATCAGAAAATGACCGACGCCCAATGCGCGGTAATGGTTGAAAAACCACGGCAACCGATTGCGTTCATTGCGCAGGGTGGTGAAGGCCAGAATGGCACCGGGACGAATGTCGCTGGTCCGGTCTATCAGGCATGTCAGGACATGTCGGCTGCGGAACGCACGCCACAAAAGCCGCCGACGTTTCAGGCGCAACCGGTATTTCTGCGCCCATGAGATCGGCGGGAGAGGGTTGGTGGCAGCGGTCACCGCGCCCTCATTTCTCGTAATGCCCGTTTTGTTGCCAACGCCATGCATCCGCAATCATCGTCTCTAACGTTGAGCTTTTTGGCGTCCAGCCCAGTTCAGCCCCGGCCCGAATCGAGCCGGAAACAAGCTTGGTGCAATCCCCCGCCCGACGCGGACCGATGGAATAGGGCACATCACGGTTGGTGATCGCTTTGGAATGACCGATGACCTCCATCACTGAAAAACCCGTCCCGGTGCCCAGATTGAACACGCGGCTGCCCTTGCCGTGCTCCAGCCAGTTCAGGCCCAGCACATGCGCATCGACCAGATCGCAGACATGTACATAGTCGCGGATGCAGGTGCCGTCAGGCGTGTCGTAGTCGGTGCCGAACACGGTCAACCCGTCGCGCTTGCCGTCTATGGCGTCCAGCATCAGGGGGATCAGATGAGTCTCGGGACGGTGGAATTCGCCCACTTCACCGTCGGGGTCCGCGCCAGCTACGTTGAAATAGCGAAAGATCACATGGTTCAGTACATGCGCGGCATCAAAATCGCGCAGGATATCCTCGATCGCGCGTTTCGAAGCCCCGTAGGCGTTCAGTGGCAATTGCGGCGTATCTTCGTCCAGAACCACATTGTCATGCTCGCCATAGGTGGCGCAGGTCGATGAGAATACGAAATTTTTGCAGCCCGCAGCGACCGTGGCCTCGATCAGATTGAGCGAGCCGGTGACGTTATTGGTCCAGTATTTTCCGGGCTCCGACATCGCTTCACCCACCTGGCTGAGGGCTGCGAAATGCATGACGGCGGCGGGTTTGTATTTGTCAAAGACCTCATCCAGCCTGGCTCGGTCCAGCAGGTCGCCCTGTTCGAACGGGCCGAATTTCACTGCATCCTGCCAGCCGGTGATCAGGTTGTCATAGGTGACGGGCGTGTATCCGGCCAGTTTCAACGCTTTGCAAGCATGGGACCCGATATATCCGGCGCCGCCGGTTACAAGAATATTCGTCATCGGACAGTCTTTTCCCGCGTTGTGGAAGGATGCAGTTCTGCATCAAGGCTCATGGTTTATTCCAAGCCCATTTCGGCCATCATCTGCTCTAGCTTGGGCACGTCTTGGGGGTTGTTCAGTTCCCAGAACTGGCGACCTTTGGCCTCGACCTCGACGCACAGAACTTTGCGACCATTTTCCATGAAGCGCAGCTGTTCCAGACCTTCCAGCTGTTCCAGCGGGCCCACCGGCCATGTGGGATAGGCGGCCAGCGCGTCAGGGCGATAGGCATAGACGCCTACGTGGTGAAACACCGGGGTATCCTCGGTGCCCGCATAGGTCTGCGCTGTGAAAGGCACCACCTCTTTCGAGAAATACATGGCGCTGTGATCGGACGCAAAAACCGCCGTAGTGCCGCCGACCCGGCCATGTTTGCGGTCGTTCAGCAGGCTGTTGAGCGCATCGCCATCGCAGCGAAGAACAGGCGTGGCCACACCGGCCTCGGGTGCGGCGCGCAGGCCCGCGATCAGGTCTTCCACAAACCAATGCGGTGTCAGTGGCGCGTCGCCCTGAAGGTTCACCACGATATCATAGCCCGCGCCCAGATTGGCATGGGTTTCAGCGCAGCGTTCGGTGCCATTCTGGCAGGTGTCTGAAGTCATCACCACCTCGGCGCCAAACCCTTCGGCCGCCTCGCGGATACGGTCGTCATCGGTGGCGACAACTACCTTGTCCACGCCCGACACTGAACAGGCCGCACGCCACGACCGTTCAATCAGCGTCATCGCCTTGCCGCTTGCCCCGGTCAGAGGCACCAGCGGTTTGCCCGGATAGCGGGACGAGGCATAGCGGGCGGGAATGGCGATCAGAACGGACATCAGGCTTCCTTCAACTCAACACCCGGAGCGTAGGCGATGAAGAACGGGTTTGCATAGCCGTCCTTGCCATAGGTCAGCGCTTCGTGGTTGTCGAAGCGAACCACCTTGCCGCCGGCTCCGGCCAGAACTGCGTGGCCTGCGGCTGTGTCCCATTCCATTGTGCGGCCAACGCGTGGGTACAGATCGGCCTCACCGGTTGCGACCAGACAGAATTTGAGCGACGAGCCCGCGCTCTTGCTGTCGCGCACTTGATACTTGTTGATGTAATCCTCGGTGGCTTGGTCTCGGTGCGACTTGGAGGCCACGATCAAAAGCGCCGAATTGTTTGGTTTAGAGACGAGTATCGGCGTCACGTTGCCCACAACATCCTTGTCCAGAGCGCCGGTTTCCTCAACTGATTGTCCATCGGGCTGGGTATAAAACATGCGTCCCTTGGCCGGGGCGTAAACCACCCCGCGCGTCGGTACGCCATTTTCCACCAGCGCAATGTTCACTGTGAAATCTCCGCGACGGTTGATGAACTCTTTGGTGCCGTCCAGCGGGTCCACGATCAGGAACGTGTCGCCTTTCTCAGAGTGCGAGGCCGCCTGTTCCTCGGTCACCAGCAGGATATCGGGGAAGGCTGCACGTAGGCCGGCCGAGATAAGAGCGTCCGCAGCCTCATCCGCCTCGGTTACAGGGCTGGCATCAGATTTGACCTTCACGTCGAAATCATCCGAGTTATAGATCTCCATGATCTTGTCACCGGCTTCCAGGGCCAAACGTCGAATGACGGGGATGAGGGCGTCGTAGGTCACAAAAAGGCTCCGTTCCTGTGATTTGTTGATTGAAAATCCTGACGGCCTTATGATGTCCCGGTTACGGAACAGCAAGAATTTCGTGCCAGATTGCTGGCAATAAAGCAGGAAAGACCGCGCAGGTGTATTACTTTAAGCGAAACCGGACGCTTTTGGGTGGTGCCTTCACCACCTCGGAACTGGTGTTTCATTCGGTGGTGCGCAGCATCCGTTCGCAACGGTCGAACGCGGTGCTGGCGGTGATCATGAACATTGTCCAGATCCTTGCGCTGGTAACGGTGTTCTATCTGATCATGACGTTGGTTGGAAAGATAACCGGCTTGTCCAAGATTCGCGGTAATCCCATCCTGTTTCTGCTGTCAGGAGTGTTTCTGTTTCTAACCCACGTGAAATCCGTCAGCGGAGTGTCTGGGGTTGCGACCGGAAACAACCCGATGATGCTGCATTCGCCGATGAACATGATGGTGTCGCTTCTGGCGGCGGCGTTCGGGACGTTCTACACGCAACTGGTTTCGATCCTGGTCATCCTGTTCATGTATCACGTCGCCATCGAACCGCTTGAAATACAGGATCCGGGTGGCGCGTTCTATATGCTTGTGCTGGCCTGGTTTACCGGCAGCGCAGTTGGCGTCCTGTTTATGGCGCTCAAGCCCTGGCTTCCGACATTTGTGTCCATTTCGTCCGTCGTCTACCGTCGGATCAATATGATCTTTTCTGGCAAGATGTTTGTGGCCAACAGTCTGGGTGGGTTCACTTTGACCATGTTTATCTGGAACCCGCTGTTTCACGTCATTGACCAATGCCGCGGGTTCGTGTTTCGCAACTATTTCCCGCGCCAGACCAGCTGGGAATACGCGCTTTGGGTAGGCATTATCCTGCTTTTGATCGGTTTGCTGGGCATTTTCTTCACCCGTCAGCACGTGTCGAAAAGCTGGGGGGCGCGCAGCTAGGTCGCCACGCGCAACGTCAGATTGATCCGACCACCCTTGGGCAACAGTTTGGATGATCCGAACCGGATACGGTCCACCCCGTGATAGGTCAGGCGCGCGGGGCCGCCCATGATCACTACATCGCCCGAGTTCAGCCAGATCGACTCGGTCTTGCTGCCACGGGTGGTGTTGCCGATGCGAAACAAAGCATCATCGCCCAGCGAGATTGACAGGACTGGCCAGGAAAAGTCAGCTTCATCCTTGTCCTGATGCAGGCCCATGCGGGTGCCCTCGCCATAATAGTTGATCAGGCAGCAATCTGGGTCGCGCTCGACGCCGGCGAGGGCGTGCCAGATTTCAAGGATCGGATCGGGGATCGCGGGCCATGCCACCCCCTTGGGATGGTGATCCTGATACCGGTACCCCGCCCGGTCCGACACCCATCCCAGCGCCCCGGCCGAGGTCATTCGGACCGACATCTCTTTGCCTGATGGCGTCGTCGGGCGGAACAGGGGTGCGGATTTCAGAATCGGGCGCAACAGGTCGATCAGCGCGGTCTGCGCCGCCACATCCAGATAGGCTTTTCTGATATCGAAATCGCGCAAAAGCAGCCGCGTCATCGAAGATTCCTCAATCCTTGCCGAAACGTTGCAAAAAAGGCCCCGGATTCCCGAAAACCTGCGATTTACACCGCTTGCAGGCTTTTGGTCTCGCCCTTATATACGCCGGGACGCGTGATGGTGTAGGGCCATTGCGCAATTGAGATCGAGGCAGGGATGCCATAACGGGTCCCGGCCTCGGGACATCGCCTTGAAGAGAAAGGGATCGAACATATGAGTAAAGTAATCGGGATTGACCTGGGAACCACCAACTCGTGCGTGGCTATCATGGACGGCTCGCAGCCGAAGGTCATCGAAAACGCCGAAGGGGCGCGGACCACGCCCTCGATCGTCGCCTTCACCGAAGATGAGCGACTGGTCGGTCAGCCTGCAAAACGTCAGGCGGTCACCAACCCCGACAACACGATCTTTGGCGTCAAGCGTCTGATCGGTCGTCGCGTGGATGATGCCGAAGTCGAAAAAGATAAGAAAATGGTGCCGTATGCTATCGTGAACGGTGGCAACGGCGACGCGTGGGTTGAAGCTCGCGGCGAAAAGTACTCCCCAAGCCAGATCTCGGCCTTCACTCTGGGCAAGATGAAGGAAACCGCAGAAAGCTATCTGGGTGAGGAAGTCACGCAAGCGGTTATCACTGTTCCGGCATACTTCAACGATGCTCAGCGTCAGGCCACCAAAGACGCCGGCAAAATCGCCGGTCTGGAAGTGCTGCGGATCATCAACGAACCGACAGCGGCTGCTCTGGCCTATGGTCTGGACAAGGAAGAAACGCAAACCATCGCGGTTTATGACCTTGGTGGTGGTACCTTCGACGTGACCATTCTGGAAATCGACGACGGCCTGTTCGAGGTTAAATCGACCAACGGTGACACCTTCCTGGGTGGTGAAGACTTTGACATGCGCATCGTCAACTACCTGGCGGATGAGTTCAAAAAGGAACACGGTGTCGACCTGTCTCAGGACAAG
The DNA here is from genome assembly GCF_056531925.1 of Ruegeria sp. J8. Taxonomy (NCBI): domain Bacteria; kingdom Pseudomonadati; phylum Pseudomonadota; class Alphaproteobacteria; order Rhodobacterales; family Roseobacteraceae; genus Ruegeria; species Ruegeria sp. J8. Next base: position 69,401 of record NZ_JBQFMR010000006.1, on the reverse strand, counting down.
ATGGCTCTGCAGCGTCTGAAGGAAGCCGCCGAAAAAGCCAAGATCGAGCTGTCCTCGACCTCGCAGACCGAAATCAACCAGCCTTTCATCTCGATGGGTGCCAACGGTCAACCGCTGCACATGGTCATGAAACTGACCCGCGCCAAGCTTGAATCGCTGGTGGGCGACCTGATCAAAAAGTCGATGAAGCCCTGTGCGGCCGCTCTGAAAGACGCCGGTCTGTCGGCCAGCGATGTGGACGAGGTTGTTCTGGTCGGTGGTATGACCCGGATGCCGAAAGTGATCGAAGAGGTCACCAAATTCTTCGGTAAAGAGCCGCACAAAGGCGTGAACCCGGACGAAGTTGTTGCCATGGGCGCCGCTATCCAAGCCGGTGTTCTGCAAGGCGACGTCAAGGACGTGGTTCTGCTGGACGTGACCCCGCTGTCGCTGGGTATTGAAACGCTGGGTGGCGTGTTCACCCGTCTGATCGACCGCAACACCACGATCCCGACCAAAAAGTCTCAGGTCTTCTCGACCGCCGAGGACAACCAGAACGCCGTGACCATCCGCGTGTTCCAGGGTGAGCGTGAAATGGCTGCGGACAACAAGATCCTGGGTCAGTTCAACCTCGAGGATATCCCGCCCGCACCGCGCGGTATGCCTCAGATCGAGGTGACGTTTGACATCGACGCAAACGGCATTGTCTCGGTTTCGGCCAAGGACAAAGGTACCGGCAAAGAGCAGAAGATCACCATCCAAGCCTCGGGCGGTCTGTCCGACGCGGATATCGAGAAGATGGTCAAGGACGCCGAGGAAAACGCCGAGGCCGACAAGGAACGCCGCGAGCTGGTCGACGCCAAGAACCAAGCAGAAAGCCTCATCCACTCGACCGAAAAGTCGATGGAAGAGCATGCCGACAAGGTCGACCCGACCACCATCGAAGCCATCGAGCTGGCGATTGCCGCGTTGAAGGACGAGCTGGAAACTGAAAACGCCGACAAGATCAAGTCTGGCATCCAGAACGTCACCGAAGCCGCGATGAAGTTGGGCGAAGCCATCTACAAGGCGCAGTCCGAGGAAGGCGAAGAAGAACCGGCCGCAGCCGATGCAGCGCCGGGCGATGATGACATTGTCGACGCCGAGTTCGAAGATCTGGACGACGACAAACGTAACTAACGGCTCACCGGGCCAATGCGGGCCGGTCCGTTCTCCGGGCCGGCCTATTTACGTTGAGGCAGAAGGACATACTGATGTCAAAACGCGACTATTACGATGTGCTCGGCGTAGCCAAGGGCGCATCGGCGGATGAGATCAAAAAAGGTTTTCGCAAGAAAGCCAAGGAATTGCATCCGGACCGCAACAAAGACAACCCGGATGCCGAAGCGCAGTTCAAAGAAGCAAATGAGGCTTATGACGTGCTGCGCGATGCTGACAAAAAGGCGGCCTATGATCGCTTTGGCCACGCCGCGTTTGAAAATGGCATGGGCGGTGGTGGCCGTCCTGGCGGCGGCTTCGGTCAGGGCGATTTTTCCAGCGCCTTCTCGGACGTGTTCGACGATCTGTTCGGCGATTTCATGGGCGGCCAACGTGGCGGAAGCGGTGGACGTCGCGCCGCCCGCGGCTCGGACCTGCGCTACAACCTGCGCGTCACGCTAGAAGAGGCGTTCTCAGGTCTGCAAAAAACCATCAACGTGCCGGCCGCTGTGGCCTGTTCAGCCTGTGACGGTTCGGGTGCCGAAGGTGGTGTAGAACCGACAACCTGCCCGACCTGCTCGGGTATGGGCAAAGTTCGGGCACAGCAGGGTTTCTTTACTGTGGAACGCACCTGCCCGACTTGCTCGGGTCTGGGCCAGATCATCAAGAACCCCTGTAAATCCTGTGGCGGTGCGGGTCGCGTGGAAAAAGAGCGCGCGCTATCCGTCAACATCCCCGCCGGGGTGGAAACGGGTACCCGTATACGTCTGGCGGGCGAGGGTGAGGCCGGAATGCGCGGCGGCCCTCCGGGTGATCTGTACATCTTCGTCGAAGTGTCGGACCATAAACTGTTCGAACGAGACAGCGTAAACCTCTATTGCCGCGTGCCAGTCAGCATGGCCAAAGCAGCGTTGGGCGGTTCGATCGAAGTTCCCACCATCGACGGTGGCCGCGGTCGCGTGCAAATCCCGGCGGGCAGTCAGTCAGGTCGTCAGATGCGCTTGCGCGGTAAGGGTATGCCGGCTTTGCGCGGCGGCGGTGTAGGCGATATGTTTATTGAACTTGCAGTGGAAACGCCAGTGAACCTGACTAGCCGTCAGAAAGAACTGTTGAAGGAGTTCGACGACTTGGGTGAGGATAACCACCCAGAGTCCAAAAGCTTTTTCTCATCCGTCAAGTCTTTCTGGGACGGAATGAAGGGCTGAAAAGTCGAATAGGGGGCCCTGCCCCCGCCGCCTGTTCCAGGCGACTCCCCCGGTATACTTTTGGCCAGGTAAAGTGGGATCCGCTCTTCATCTCGCCGTAAATATCCCGGAGCGCGAGGCAGAGCCTCGCAGAATCCTCTTGATTATTTCTTGCGCGCCTGAGATGTTCCGCGCCAACCGTTGGGGTGCCTCCTAGAAGGGGCTGAGAGGTGCTTTCGCATCAACCCATCGAACCTGATCCGGGCAATTCCGGCGGAGGGAACGGTCGTCAAACTATAGACGGTTTCTACGCCGCGATTGCCCCAAGAATTTGGAGCAACGATATGGCCGCTATTGCATTGACGATTGCCGGTTCGGACAGCGGCGGTGGGGCTGGAATTCAAGCTGACCTCAAGGCCATGTCGGCGCTTGGCGTATACGGCGCCAGTGTGATAACGGCAGTGACGGCGCAAAATACCAGGGCGGTTACGGCGGTTCATGGCATCCCGCTGGATGTGATTGCGGCGCAGATCGAAGCGGTTCTGACGGACTTGGACGTGGGTGCCATCAAGATCGGAATGCTCGCAACGCCAGACATTATCCACACTGTGGCCGGCAGCATCGCCGAATTCGACGGCCCTATTGTGTTAGACCCTGTGATGATCGCCAAATCCGGCGACGCTTTGCTTGCCGAGGATGCTGTTCAAACGCTTAGGGATGTGTTGGTGCCTCGCGCCTCGGTCTTGACTCCGAATTTGCCCGAGGCTGCGTGTTTGCTGGGGTCTTCTGATGCACAAAGCCCCAATGAGATGGTTGAACAAGGTCGCGCCCTATGTGGGTATGGGGCGCAAACTGTTCTGATGAAAGGGGGGCATGGGCAAGGCGAGATTTGCCATGATCTTCTGGTCAGTTCGGCAGGGCTGATCGCCGAGTTCACCGCACCGCGCCGCCAAACCAGAAACACGCATGGCACCGGGTGCACCTTGTCTTCGTCTATTGCGGCCGGATTGGCCAAGGGCCTGACGATCCCGGACGCGGTTGCGCAGGCTCATGACTATTTGCAAGGTGCGATTGCCAAGGCGGATGCATTGGATATTGGGCAGGGCCACGGCCCGGTTCATCATTTTCATGAGGTTTGGCCTGCGTGACGATCTGGTCGGTCATAGGCGCCGGTGTCGCAGGGTTGGCTGTGGCTAGCGAGATAGTGTCGCGCGGCGCCAAGGTGCAGGTCTTTGATCCCGGTGGCCCGCCCGGTGCGCATGGGTGTTCGTGGTGGGCTGGCGGGATGCTGGCCCCATGGTGCGAATATGAAAATGCCGAAGAGCCGGTGCTGCGATTGGGAAAGACCGCGTTGGACTGGTGGGCCGCGCGTACACAGGTGCAGCGGCGCGGAACTCTGGTCGTGGCCAATCCGCGCGATCTGCCGGATTTGCGGCGGTTTGCGCGCAGGACCCAGGCATTCGCAGATGTTGATCAGACCCAAATTCGAGAATTAGAGTCTGATCTGCATGGCTTCTCCAAAGCTTTGTTCTTCCCGGATGAGGCGCATCTGGACCCTCGGCAAGCGCTGCAGGACCTCTATCGGCAGTTGCAGGGTCAAGGGGTTGAATTTCACCAGAAACTCGCCCCGCCCCGTCTGGAAAACGCGATAGACTGCCGAGGGTTACATGCACGCGAGGTTTTGCATGATCTGCGCGGCGTGAAGGGTGAGATGCTGGTGATCCGCTGCCCGGATATCCACCTGACCCGCCCGGTGCGGCTGTTGCATCCGCGGATGCCGCTCTACATCGTACCGCGCGGAGATGGCGTTTACATGCTGGGCGCAACGATGATCGAGTCTGAGGACAGCAGTCGGATCACCGCGCGCTCCATTCTGGAGTTGCTCAGTGCAGCCTATGCGCTGAACCCGGCCTTCGGTGAGGCCGAGGTTCTGGAGATTGGTGTCGATCTACGTCCTGCTTTTCCCGACAACCTGCCGCGTATCCGGCGCTTGGGCCACACGATCTACGCCAACGGCCTGTATCGCCACGGCTATCTGCTGGCCCCGGCTTTGGCGCGGGGTGTGGCCGATCTGGCACTTGAGAACAAACATTCGGAGATGGTCGATGAAGATCGTGCTTAATGGCGAATCCCGCAAAATTGCGTCTCTGACACTGGCCGATATGCTGGTTGAGTGCGGATTCTCGGGTCGGGTCGCAACGGCGGTGAACGAGGAATTCGTTCCTTCGAGCCTGCGCATCTCGCACAAATTGGTGGATGGCGACCGGGTCGAGGTCGTCGCACCGATGCAGGGGGGCTGAGGATGAAGACGTTCTACAGTACCGAATTGCCCAACCCCTTGATGCTGGGCACAGCACAATATCCAAGCCCGGCCATTCTGGAGCAGGCGTTTCGGGAAAGCGGGGCCGGGGTGGCCACCGTGTCGCTGCGGCGCGAATCCGGGGCGGGTCAGACCTTTTGGCAGATGATCCAGGACCTCGGCGTGCTGATCCTGCCGAACACCGCCGGGTGCCATACGGTTAAAGAGGCTGTGACTACTGCACAGATGGCGCGTGAGGTGTTCGACACCAAATGGATCAAGCTGGAACTGATCGGGCACACGGATAGTCTGCAGCCGGATGTGTTCCAACTGGTCGAGGCTGCCCGCATCCTGACCGAGGAAGGGTTTCAGGTCTTCCCCTACACCACCGACGATCTGATCGTGGGTGAACGTCTGCTGGCTGCAGGGTGTGAGGTGCTGATGCCCTGGGGCGCGCCGATTGGGTCGGGGCGCGGGCTGAACAACGAATACGCGTTGCGGGCGATGCGGGCAGAATTCCCGGATGTGCCGTTGGTGATTGATGCGGGCATTGGCCTGCCCAGCCACGCCTCGCGCGCGATGGAGCTGGGCTATGACGCGGTACTGCTGAACACCGCCGTGGCGCGCGCGGGTGATCCGCCGGCGATGGCGCGGGCCATGATGCAGGCGATTGAGGCCGGGCAACTGGCCCATCAAGCCGACCCGATCGAGGCGCGCGATATGGCCGAAGCCTCGACCCCCGTGATCGGAAAGGCGTTTCTGTCATGAGCCTCGACCGCTTTTACCCGATCTTTGATCACTCGAACTGGCTGCGGCGGATGCTGCCTTTGGGTGTCAAACTGGTGCAGTTGCGCGTTAAGGATCAGCCTGATGCGGTGGTGCGTGAACAGATTGCCCAGTCGCGCGATCTGTGCCGTCAGCACGGGGCAGTGTTGGTGGTGAACGACTATTGGCAGGCCGCGATTGAGGCCGGATGTGACTGGATTCACCTGGGGCAGGAGGATCTGGACGACGCCGACCTGCAAGCCATTCGCAAGGCTGGACTGAAGCTGGGCGTATCGACCCATGATGACGACGAGTTGGAACGCGTTCTGGGCATGGACCCGGATTATGTGGCGCTGGGGCCGGTTTATCCGACTATCCTGAAAAAGATGAAATGGCATCAGCAGGGCCTGCCACGTGTCACCGAATGGAAGGCGCGGGTGGGCGATATCCCTCTGGTCGGGATCGGCGGGATGAGCGTCGAACGCGCGCCGGGTGTTCTGCAGGCGGGGGCGGATATCGTCTCGGTCGTGACAGATATCACCCTGAACACAGACCCCGAAGCGCGCGTGCGCCAATGGATCGAGGCCACCCGATGAGCCGTTACGGGCGTCAAACAATACTGCCTGAGGTGGGGGCAGAGGGACAGGCGCGTCTGTCCTCGGCGCATGTGCTGGTTGTGGGGGCCGGAGGGCTGGCTGCGCCGGTCTTGCCATTGTTGGCTGGGGCTGGGGTAGGGCGGATCACGGTGATGGATAGGGATACAGTTGATCTGTCCAACCTGCATCGCCAGACTCTGTTCGCGCAGGCGGATTTTGGGCGACTCAAGGCCAAAGTGGCCGCCGAGAGGTGTCGGGCCTTAAACGATGAGATCGAAGTTGAGGCGCTAGAACATGCTTTAACAAGTACAAATGCGCCCAATATGGCCGCGCAGGCGGATGTGATCCTGGATTGTGCTGACAGCTATGCGGCCAGCTATATTCTGTCCGATACTTGTTTGGCGCAGGGGAAACCGTTGATCAGCGCCTCGGTGCTGGGGCTGTCGGGCTATGTTGGTGGGTTCTGCGGAGGGGCGCCCTCGCTGCGCGCGGTGTTCCCTGACGCGCCCGATAGCGGAGCGAGCTGCGCCACAGCGGGTGTACTGGGCCCGGTCGTTGGAACAATTGGCGCGATGCAGGCGCAGATGGCGCTGAACCTGATCCTTGGGATTGCGCCCTCGCCTTTGGGGCAGATGGTTCAATACGACGCCGGTACCCTGCGCACCAGCAACTTCCGGTTCGACAACGCGCCCGAACCCAATAGCTGTTTTCGGTTCGTCTCAGCCGGTCAACTCGGTGCTGAAGATCAAATCATTGAGCTGCGCGATGAGGCTGAGGCGGCGATCCCAGCGCATCCGAACGCGCAGCGCATTGCGCCTGAAAATTTGGAAGAAATAGACCCTAAACAAGGCAAAAGACTGGCCTTGTGTTGCGCCACTGGCCTGCGCGCATGGCGTGCTGCCGAACAGATTCAACCGGATTGGCCGGGCGAGATTGTCCTCGTCGCGGCCTCGACCTCGTAAGCGAAAAGGAAACGCGAGACATGAAAAAGCTGATCACCGCCATCGCTCTGCTGGCCGCTGCGCCAGCCTGGGCCGAGGACAAGATGACCGTCCTGCTGGACTGGTTCATCAACCCTGATCACGGCCCGATCATCGTGGCACAGGAAAATGGCTATTTCGCCGAGCAGGGGCTTGAGGTTGAAATCGTCCCGCCCGCCGATCCTTCTGCCCCGCCGCGTCTGGTGGCAGCAGGTCAAGCTGAACTGGCGGTGTCCTACCAGCCGCAGCTGCACCTGCAAATCCACGAAGGGCTGCCGCTGAAACGCGTGGGCACGCTGGTTGCGACCCCGCTGAACTGCCTTCTGGTGTTGGAAGACGGTCCGATTAAATCTTTGGCCGACCTGAAGGGGAAAAAGATCGGCTTCTCGGTCGCGGGCGTGGAAGAGGCCATTCTGACCGCCATGCTGAATGCCCATGGGGTGGCGCTGGACGATATCGAATTGATCAACGTGAACTTCTCGCTGTCGCCGTCGCTGATGACCGGGCAGGTGGATGCGGTAATCGGTGCGTTCCGCAATTTCGAACTGAACCAGATGGATATCGAAGGTGTCGCGGGCCGCTGCTTTTACATCGAGGAAGAAGGCGTACCGCCCTATGATGAGCTGATCTATGTGGCCAACCCCGAAACCATGGATGCCGACATGATCGCGCGTTTTCTGGCCGCGACCGAGAAAGCCACGCAGTATATCGTCAACAACCCCGAAAAAAGCTGGGAGATTTTCGCGGCCACCTCGCCCGAGCTGCAGGATGAGCTGAACGCCCGTGCATGGGTCGACACGCTGCCCCGTTTTGCCTTGCGTCCGGCTGGTTTTGACGCTGGTCGGTACGCACGGTTCGAGGCGTTCCTGAAAGACAGCGGCATGATCGACAGCATCAACCCGGTCAGTGACATCACTATTGACGTGACCGCGCAATGAGCGGCTACGGCAAAGCCTTCGCGCTGATGCGTGACGCGGCGCAAGGGCCGTGGCGGGATTATACCCGCCACGCCTTCGTCGAAGGCATAAAGGACGGCACGCTGCCGCGTGAGGCGTTCCTGCACTATCTGCGGCAGGATTACGTGTTCTTGATCCATTTTTGCCGCGCCTGGGCTTTGGCGGTGGTGAAATCGGAAACGCATTCCGAGATGTTGACCGCTGTGGGAACAGTGAACGCTCTGGTCGCTGAAGAAATGCAGCTGCATATCGGCATCTGCGAGGCTGCCGGGATTTCGCAGGAGGAGCTGTTCGCGACTCCCGAGCGGGCCGAGAATCTGGCCTATACACGGTTCGTGTTAGAGGCCGGGTATAGCGGAGATCTGCTGGACCTGCTGGCGGCCCTTGCGCCCTGTGTCATGGGTTATGGTGAGATCGGCGCGCGGCTGGCTGCCGAGGCTACATCCGAGACCTATCGTGGTTGGATCAACACCTATGCCGGTGAAGACTACCAAGGCGCGTGCAAAGCGGTCGGAGAGTTGTTGAATCAGGCTCTAACGGGGCGTATTGGGGCAGATTTTGAAGCCTCACCGCGTTGGGATCGACTGTGTCAGACCTTCCGCACTGCGACCGAGCTTGAGGTCAACTTCTGGCAAATGGGTCTGACCCCGTGACCCAAGCGCCTGATCTGGCCATCAGTGGCTCGGCCACAATCGACGGCGCGCCCTTGTTCGCGCCGTTGGCCCTGACCCTTGGGGCTGGGCAGTGGACGTGTCTGCTTGGCGGATCGGGCGTGGGGAAAACCACCGTTCTGCGACTGATTGCTGGATTGGAGACGGGCGCGGATTTCAAAGGGCAGATCACTGCCAGCGACACGAAGCCAGTGCCAAGCCGCGTCGCTTACATGGCGCAGGACGACCTGCTGCTGCCTTGGGCGACGGTGGCGCAGAATGTGTCTCTGGGCGCGCGGCTGCGCGGGGAAAAACCCGACCTGGCCCGCCGGGACCGTTTGATCGAGCGGATGCGATTGCAGGATCATCTGAACAAAAAACCCGGAGAATTGTCTGGCGGTCAGCGTCAGCGCGTGGCCTTGGCGCGTACGTTGATGGAGGACCGGCCCATCGTGTTATTGGATGAGCCGTTCTCGGCCCTCGACGCCCGCACCCGCGCCGATATGCAGGATCTGGCGGCCGAGGCGCTGGCGGGGCGCACCGTATTGCTGGTGACGCACGATCCGGCCGAGGCCGCGCGCCTGGGTCAATCCATCATGGTGATGACGGCGCAGGGGTTGACGCCCTGCGATCCGCCCTCGGCCCCGGCTCCGCGCCATGTGGATGACCTGGAAACACTGGAGACGCAGGGCGCGTTGTTGCGGTTGTTGAGAGAGGCGGCATGAAGATCCTGTCCGCCCTTGCCGCAACTGTATTCGCGCTGGCCGTCTGGCAGGCGATTGTCAGCCTAACGGGCCTGCCGAAATTCATCCTGCCCGGTCCGGCACTGGTGGCTGAGACATGGTGGCAGAACCGCTGGGTGATTGCCGAACATACGTGGATTACAGCGGTAGAGGTAGTGATCGGGCTCGCCCTCGGCACGGTTCTGGGCGTGATCACCGCGCTGCAACTGGCGAATTCGCGAGCGGCGCGGGTGTTGGTGCAGCCGATGCTAGTCTTCACACAGGCGCTTCCGGTCTTTGCGCTGGCCCCGTTGCTGACCCTGTGGCTGGGTTATGGGTTGTGGTCTAAGGTGGCTATGGCGGTTCTGATCATCTATTTCCCCATCACCTCATCCTTTTTCGACGGGCTGATGCGCACGCCACCGGGCTATCTGGACCTTGCGCGCACCATGCAGGCTAGCCCGCGCGCGGTTTTGTGGCATATCCGCATTCCCGCCGCGTTGCCCTCGCTGGCCTCGGGGATGCGGCTGGCGGCGGTTTATGGGCCCATTGGGGCTGTGATTGGCGAGTGGGTGGGCTCGTCCCAAGGCTTGGGCTATCTGATGCTGCTGGCCAATGGGCGTGCCAAGACCGACCTGATGTTTGCCGCGATGCTGACCTTGGGCGTGTTTTCGATCCTATTGCATCTGATCATCCGCCGCGCGACGGCGCGCATGGCAGGTGAAGTGCGTTAACGGTTTGGAAACCGATTCGGCGTCAGGGTGAGAACATGACCAAGGACGCCTTTGCCGAAGCCCCAATGCTGTTTGAAACGGACGAAGCGCCCGCGCAGCCGCTGCCAAGTGGTCGATTGCCCTCCTATATCAAAGACCATCGCAAGCGGCTGCGCGAAAGGTTCATGTCGGGCGGGTCCGCTGCAATGCCGGATTATGAGTTGTTAGAGCTGGTGCTGTTCCGGTCCATCCCCCGGCAGGATGTGAAACCGCTGGCGCGGGCGCTGATGGATACGTTTGGGGATTTCAACCGCGTGCTGACCGCGCCCGAAGAACGGCTGCGTCAGATCAAAGGTGTGGGTGAGACGGTCATCACCGACCTGAAGATTCTTGAGGCTTGCGCCCATCGTATGGCCCGTGCGCGAGTAATGCAGCGGCATGTGATCTCGGGCTGGGACGCGCTGCTGGATTACTGCCACACGACCATGGCCCATCGCGAGACCGAGCAGTTCCGGGTGTTCTATCTGGACCGTAAGAACGTGCTGATCGCGGATGAAGAGCAGGCTAAAGGCACCGTCGATCATGTGCCGGTCTACCCGCGGGAGGTGGCGAAACGGGCGCTGGAGCTGAATGCCTCGGCGCTTATTCTGGTGCATAACCATCCGTCAGGTGACCCAACGCCCTCGCAGTCGGATATCGATATGACCGCCCGGATTCAGGATGCCTGTGTCGCGTTGGGTCTGACCTTGCATGACCACCTGATCATCGGGAAATCGACAGAACTGAGTTTCCGGTCGGAAGGATATTTGTAGGGGCTTTGCTCTTCTTGGCCTTTGGGGACGATTCACCCCCGCCGTATTTGGAACGAGAAGAAGGGCCGGGCTATTGGACCCAAACCTCGACCCTACGATTGACCTTTCGTCCCCATTCGGTGTCGTCGCAGGCCATGGGCATGGCTTCGCCAAAACCGTCGACATTCAGTTCCACCTTTTCGGAGATCGAAGCTTCAATTGCGGCCAGAACGGCGTTGCGCACGGTTTTGGCGCGCAGCAGGGCGATCTGGGCGTTAGCATGTGCCGATCCGTCGCCGTCGCTGAAGCCGATAAATGTGAGGCGCCGGGTGTCGAATTGGCCGGATTCCACCAGCTGAGCCAAAAGCTGGATGTTGGCGCGCGATTGCGCGTCGGGGCGGGAGGAGCCTGTCTCGAACCGGAAGGACAGCGACAGCCGAGATTGGGCGCGCAATGTACCTACTATGCGTTGTAGCTCGTCCAGCCCAATTTCAGCCCCGCCCGAGGCGACGGCGTTGGCCAGGCGATGTCCCTGCTGGTCGATGGACAACAGCTCGGGGGCTTGATCGACGAAACCTGCATCTCGGATTGCGACTTGCGCCTCGGGGCTTTGGGCGAAAGACAGAAACTGCCTTGCGATCCGGGGCAGGCGACGGTTGGGCAAGTAAAGGAACATGGGCGAGGTCAGGGGGTAGTCCTCGGTCTTGATGGATTGTCGGGTCGCCGCCAGCGCGTGACCGCAGCCGCCGGTCAGGGGCAACGCGCGGACCGTGTCGACCGCCGCCTGGCTGGCGATGCCGATGGCGAACGGATCCCGTGCAACTGCCTGAACCAGAGCGCTGCTGCGGTTATGCTGGTTGATCCTTGCGGGCAGGGAGGCGTTTACCGGTGTCAGCAAACTGTCCTGCAAGGCTTGCGACGGGTCGGTGTCCGGCAGATGCACGGCAATTGGCGCGTCGGGTCCGCCCAGGCTGGTCCAGTTCGTGATCTCTCCGGTGAAGATGCGGACCAGATCAGCGGGTGATATCTGTCGGATCGGATTGTCCGGTGACACCACCGGCACCAACGCGTCCAGTGCCACGATGCGGGACCGCCGGGCCAGGGACAGATCGCCCAAACCGGCCTTGATGGCGCTGTCTTGCTCGGTTGGTCGAACCTCGCGCAGGGCCATGACGATGTCGGCCGAACCTGACACTTGATCGGCAAACCCCTGGTCGGTGGTTGTGGGGGTGAATACGAACCGACCCAGCGGTGCCGCGCGGTCGGTTTTAGTCAGCTCATAGGCAAATTGCCCGCCCTCCAGATGTCGTGGGGTCGCGGCCCACCCTTCGTGTCGGGCAAAGGCCACCAAAAGCGCGGGCAAGATGTTCTCGGCCATAACTGACGCGCCGGACAGGCGAACCTCGGCCACAAAATCTGTCAGGCTGGGGCAAGCGGGACCCGTGCAGGTCACACCCGAGCCGTCAACGGTAAGCGCGCCGAACCGGGTGTCGATGCGATAGAACTCGCCGTCATAGCCTAGCAGATTGCCGATTACCTCGACCTTGCCGTCATGCGAGGTCAGGGTGATGTCTTGCGCAGCCGCCTGCGACGCAGATGCCAAGGAGAAGAGTGCGGCGGTCGCCACACGAAGAAATGTCATAAGATGCCCGAGCCTGCCTGCGGTTTTACTTTGCCGCGATTTTCAGGTCTTCGAGCAGATTATTCAACACCAGAAACTCACCCGCTTTCGAACATTCCGGCAGAGTGACGGACAGGTCGCGCGCGCTGAGGCGCTGATCGCCGCGCAGTTCCAGCGATTGCAGGTGCAGTTCCTGGTCGCAATTTGCCCGGGTCACTTCGGCCTCGACCGACAGGGTGATCGAGCCGGTCTGATCGGATTGCCCTGCAGGGTAGGAATAGACCTGAACGTTCTGCGCGTCGTTCAGGTCGGGTTGACCCAGATGGACAACTTGCCCGGCGCCCTGTGTTTTGGCGTCAACCGAGACATGGCCGGTGCTGCCATAGCTTGCGCCAAACTCCAGCGCATGGATTTGCAGGTCCGTATTGCCTTGCCAGTGCAGGGCCACGCGATCGAAATGGGTGATATCGGGGATATGTGTGGTCGCAACAGTGCCCGCCTGATCCCCGACCGAGATCAGGAAGATCGCATATTCGCTGAGCGCCGGGATTGTCACTTCCAGACGACCGGTCGCGTCTGTTTGTTGCGTGACGGTCAGGCCGCTGTGATGCACATCAATCCGTTCGCCCGCGTGGCAAGGGGCAAGGACGGTCAGTTGCGCTGCAGCACCGGGTACAGCCCGCGCCCGTGCGCCGATAGCGCAGTCCGTCGGGCCCGAGGGGGCAGACCCGTTGGCGTGCAGCTTGCGATGTCCGGTTGTGGTGTCGTCCGGCGTTTCGTGGGCCGGAGTCGAGGAGGTCAGAACGATATCCTCCAGCCCTGCGATGATCGCCGTGTGATCCATGACAGAACTGATCTGCGTCTGCGGGGCGTCAGGTTCCGCAGGCGTTCCATTCTGCATCAGGTAACCAATGGCCAGGGCACAGGCAACGGTACCCCCAGTGGTCACGTAGTTCTTAATTACAAACAAAACACCCTCCCCAGTTGAAGGAGCGAGTCGCACCCTGCGGGTCAATCACGGCCAATATGTGGCCGTGACGCGGGTTAATTGTGTCTGAACTAAGGTGATGTCAGGTCAGGCGTCCGTGGCAATGTTTGAACTTCTTGCCCGAACCGCAGGGGCATCTGTCGTTGCGTGACGGGTTGCCCCATGTGCTTGGATCGTTTTCATCGAAACCGGGTCGCGCATCACCCGAGGCTTCGGCCTCGGCCACAGCTTCGGCCTGGCCTGCGGCCTGATCGACCGCCTGCTGCGCTTGGGCCTGTTGGGCCTGCATCTGCGCCAACATCTCGCGCTGTTCTTCCTCGGTCAGAGGGCGCACGCGCGACAATTGCTGAGTCACGGTTTCGCGCAAACTGTCCAACATGCTTTCAAACAGCTGGAAGCTTTCGTTCTTATACTCGTTCAGCGGATCGCGCTGGGCATAGCCCCGGAACCCAACGACTGAGCGCAGATGCTCCAGTGTCAGCAGGTGTTCACGCCATTTGCTGTCGATGGTGTTCAGCAGAACCTGCTTTTCGATGTTGCGCATGTTCTCGGGGCCAAAAGCGGTCGCCTTTTGCGCCATCATCTCGTCGGCGGCCTTGACCAAACGCTCGCGCACCTGTTCGTCATCCACGCCTTCTTCGGCGGCCCAATCCTGTACGGGCGCGTCGATGGTCAGCTTGTCCTTGATCGCCTCGTGCAATCCATCGGTGTCCCACTGATCAGCATAGGATTTCGGCGGCATGTATTCGTCGATCAGATCGTCGATGACCTGTTCGCGCATGTCCGAGACCACATCTGAGAGGTCATCGGCAGACATGATCTCGCGCCGTTGGCTGAACACCACTTTCCGTTGGTCGTTCATCACGTCATCAAATTTCAGAACGTTCTTGCGCATGTCAAAGTTGCGGCCTTCGACCTTGGATTGCGCCCGCTCCAGCGATTTGTTGACCCAGGGATGAACGATGGCCTCGCCCTCTTGCATGCCCAGGGTGTGTAGAACTTTGTCCAGACGTTCCGAGCCAAAGATGCGCATCAGGTCGTCTTCGAGGCTGAGGTAAAATACTGTGCGGCCCGGATCACCCTGACGGCCCGAACGGCCACGCAGCTGGTTATCGATGCGGCGGCTTTCGTGGCGTTCTGATGCCATAACAAACAGACCGCCAGCGGCCAGAACCTTTTCTTTTTCCTCGGCGTGAGTTGCTTCTTCGGCCGCGCGCAGTTCGGCGGGGTCGGCCTCGGGGTTTTCGGCCAGCGCCTTCAGCACTTTCATTTCCACATTGCCGCCCAACTGGATGTCGGTTCCGCGACCGGCCATGTTGGTGGCGATGGTGACTGCGCCCAGACGCCCCGCATCGGCGACGATCTGCGCCTCTTGCTCGTGCTGGCGGGCGTTGAGAACGTTGTGCTGGATGCCTTCTTTGGTCAGCATCTGGCTGAGCAGTTCGGATTTCTCGATCGAGGTGGTGCCCAGCAGAACTGGTTGGCCCTTTTCCTGCGCTTCTTTGGTTTCTTCGATCATCGCGCCGTATTTCTCGGCACCAGTGCGATAGACCTGATCATCTTCGTCTACACGTGCAATTGGCTTGTTGGTCGGAACCTCAACCACGCCCAGGCCATAGATTTCTTGGAATTCTTCGGCCTCGGTCAGGGCAGTGCCGGTCATGCCGCCCAACTTGTCATAAAGGCGGAAATAGTTCTGGAAGGTCACGCTGGCCAGCGTCACGTTCTCAGGCTGGATCGGAACACCTTCCTTGGCCTCGATGGCCTGGTGCAGACCTTCCGACAGACGGCGACCCGGCATCATGCGCCCGGTGAATTCGTCGATCAGAACGACATTGCCGTCGCGCACGATATAGTCCTTGTCGCGCTGGAACAGCTTATGCGCCCGCAGACCTTGGTTCACGTGGTGAACGACCGTGGTGCTTTCGGGATCATACAGCGAATGGCCCTCGGGGATCAGTCCGGCTGCGATCAGTTGTTCTTCAAGAAACTCGTTGCCTTCATCGGTGAAGGTCACGTTCCGCGATTTCTCGTCCAGCGAATAGTGGTCGTCCTGCAACGAAGGGATCAGCCCGTCGATCGTAGTATACATGTCAGACCGGTCCTGCGACGGGCCCGAGATGATCAGCGGCGTGCGCGCCTCGTCAATCAGGATCGAGTCGACCTCGTCCACAATCGCGAAATTGTGGTATTTTTGATAAATCTCGGCCAGATCGGACTTCATGTTGTCGCGCAGATAGTCGAAGCCCAGCTCGTTATTGGTGGCATAGGTGATGTCGCAGGCGTAGGCGGCTTTCTTTTCCGCATCTGGCTGACCAGACCAGATCACACCCGTGGTCATGCCCAAAGCGCCAAAAACCTTGCCCATCCAGTCCGAGTCGCGCTTGGCCAGGTATTCATTCACGGTGACCACATGCACGCCCTTGCCGGTCAGAGCGTTCAGATAGGCCGGGAACGTGGCGACCAGCGTTTTGCCCTCACCTGTTTTCATTTCCGAAATGTTGCCCTGATGCAGGAACGCGCCGCCCATCAACTGCACGTCAAAGGCGCGCAGACCCAGCGCGCGCTTGGCGCCTTCGCGTACGTTGGCAAAGGCTTCGGGCAGCAGGTCATCCAGGCTCTCGCCGTCCAACGCCCGTTTACGCAATTCCTCGGTCTTTTCCTTCAGACCGTCATCCGACAATTTCTCGAACTCGGGTTCCAGCGCGTTGATCTGGTCGATCAGGGGGCGGGTCGCCTTGATCTTGCGGTCGTTCGGTGTTCCGAACACCTTTTTGGCGAGCGTTCCGAGTCCCAGCATGTTCACTCCAGCGGATCTGTTCTTGTCTTGGTTGCGACAGGCTTGCCCACCTTGCGCGCAACCCATAGATACGGGGGGTGAAAGGCGGCCCTGTCCAAGGCTTCAAAGCGATGTAAGCGGCAGGTTCCACAGTGTCAACGCTGCGCCCCGTCGCGGCTAGAAAATAGGATGAATCCATGCCCAAAGGCCTCACTTTTCTGCCATCGCTGGCCCTGACTGCCGTGCTGGCCTTGCCACTGGCCGCCGAAACCCAGCCCGATCCCAGCGCGGTCGTGGCCCGTGTGAACGGGGAAGAGATCACATTGGGTCACATCATCGCTACTGCCGCAGCCTTGCCCGAGCAATATCAGCAGATCGAAGACGATGTTCTCTATGATCTGATTGTCGATCAGTTGATCCAGCAGCAATTGCTGGGCCAACAGCAGGACGCGCTGACCCGGCTGAACGCATTGGGCATCGAGAATGAAACCCGATCTCTGCGTGCGGTGCAGACTGTGAATGCGTTGATCGAGGAAAATCTGACGGATGAGGCGATCCAGGCCGCCTATGATGCGCAATATGCTGATTTCCAGGGCGCGGATGAATATAACGCCAGCCACATTCTGGTCGAAACCGAAGAAGAAGCGAATGAAATCAAGGCTCAGCTTGATGACGGTGCTGATTTCGCGCAACTGGCGCGCGAGAAATCCACCGGCCCGTCCGGCCCGAATGGGGGTGAGTTGGGTTGGTTCGGCCCGGGTCGCATGGTGCCTGCCTTCGAGGCTGCCGTTGTCAGTCTGGAAAAGGGCCAGGTTTCGGACCCTGTGAAAACTCAGTTCGGCTGGCACGTTGTCACCCTGAACGACAAGCGCAAAACCGAAGCCCCGGATATTGAGGCTGTCCGCGCCGAACTGTCCCAAGGTCTTCAGCAGGAGATCATTCAGGCGCGCATCGACGAGCTGACCCAGCAGGCCGAGATCGAGCGCCCCACGACCGAGGGTGTCGGACCCGAGGCACTGCGTCAGATCGAACTGCTTCAGGAGTAACCGTCCGTGGCAACGATTACCAAAGTTTCGCCTCTGGCTCCGGCGGCATTCCCCGACCTGCCCGCAATTGACGGCGTGCGCTTTGCCACTGTTGAGGCGGGTGTGCGCTACCAGGGCCGCACCGATGTGATGCTGGCGGTGCTGGATCCCGGTACCTCGGTGGCGGGGGTGTTCACGCGTTCCGCCACCCGCGCGGCCCCGGTGCTGGATTGTCAGGACAAGATCGGTGGGGCCAGCGATGGTCCGGCGGCTATTTTGGTGAACTCGGGCAATGCCAATGCATTCACCGGGCACTACGGCCAGACCTCTGTGGCCGAAGTGACGCAGGCCGTGTCCAAAGCCACCGGGGTCGGGGTCGAGCGGGTATTTACATCGTCCACCGGCGTGATCGGCGAGCCGCTGCCCCATGGTCGCATCGTATCGCAGCTTGAGACGCTTAAAATGGGTCTCAGCCGCCACGCCATTGAAGACGCCGCGCGGGCGATCATGACGACCGACACCTTCCCCAAGGGGGCAAGCGCACAGGTCGAGATTGATGGACAAATCGTCTCTATTGCTGGGATCGCCAAGGGTTCGGGCATGATCGCGCCGGATATGGCGACAATGCTGGTCTACATCTTCACCGATGCGCAAGTCGAACAATCGGCGCTACAAGCGATGCTGGGCGCGCAGACCGACCGCACCTTCAACTGCATTACGGTGGACAGCGATACCTCGACCTCGGACACGCTGCTGCTTTGCGCCACCGGGGCCTCGGGCGTGGATGCCACAGGCAATGCAGCGTTTGCGCAGGCGCTTGAAACGGTGATGCTGGACCTTGCGCAGCAGGTGGTGCGCGACGGTGAAGGCGCCACGAAATTCGTAGAAATTCGTGTGACCGGAGCAGCCACGGACGCGGATGCCAAGGTGCATGGGTTGGCAATTGCCAACTCACCGCTGGTGAAAACGGCGATTGCGGGCGAAGATCCGAATTGGGGCCGCGTAGTCATGGCCATCGGCAAGTCCGGTGCCGCCGCCGACCGCGACCTGCTGAGTATTTCTTTCGGCGATATTCTGGTGGCCGAGAAAGGCTGGGTCAGCCCCGACTACCGCGAGGAAGACGCTGCCGCCTATATGAAAGGTCAGGATCTGGTGATCGCGGTCGATCTGGGGCTGGATGAAGGCGCATCCACCGTTTGGACCTGCGACCTGACGCACGGCTATATCGAGATCAACGCGGATTATCGTTCATGAAGACCGTTTTGGTGTCGGCCGTCGCCCTGATCGACGTCGAAGGCCGGGTGCTGCTGGCGCAGCGCCCCGAGGGGAAGTCCATGGCCGGTCTGTGGGAATTCCCCGGCGGCAAGGTCGAACCCTGCGAAACCCCCGAGGTCGCCCTGATCCGCGAGCTGGAGGAAGAACTGGGCATCAACACCTGGGCCTCCTGCCTAGCACCGCTGACCTTTGCCAGCCACAGCTATGACGATTTCCACCTGTTGATGCCGCTGTTCGCTTGCCGGAAATGGGAGGGGATACCACAATCAAAAGAAGGTCAGGCGCTGAAATGGGTCCGCGCTAATGATCTGCGGAACTATCCTATGCCCGCAGCTGATGTGCCGTTGATCCCGATTCTGCGGGATTGGTTGTAGTGTCGCGGCAGGGCGCATGCCCCCTGTGGCCAAAAGAGAGCACGCGGTGGTCGGAATTGCGTGATTTGTGACCTGTACCCCTGATCCTAAAGTATTAGGCCCAGCCGAGCTGTTTCAAGGAATGCGCATCATTCCATATCTTGGTCATATGTTTGATTTTGTCACCGTCAAACTCAATGGCATAGACGTATTCCGCGGCCAGAGTTTTTCCCGTAGCAGGCACTGGGCCATCCACGGAATGAGTTCCATGGAACACGGCAAATATGCTTGCAATTCCACGCTCTTCATCAACAGAAAATGATTTGAGCTCATAATGACCATCCGGGATCGGAGTCAGCAGGTTTTTCATCCAGTCTGCGTAACCTTCCAGGGAAGTGACGTCGGCCAATGCGTCGGCTTGTGCTGAAAACGTCGCGCCCTCATGGCAAAAGTTTTTGCAGGCGTCCCAGCCTTTGCCTGTATCGCAGGCCTCAAAGAATTCTCTTGCGGCTTTTCGGATAGACATGTGTTTCCCCCCCCTACGAAACTGTGGCCAACCGTGTTGGCCATCAACTGAAGCAGTAAGAAACAGGGTACGCTGAAATAGCTCATTATCAAAATGCGCGGAAATATCGTGGCTTGGTGACGACATTTTGACTGATGTGCTCCGGCGATCCATCCAATCCATCACCCTTCCACCCCTGTTACAATTCGTAAGAATTGAGAAAACATCAGGCAAAACTTGCCGCTGATCCTCCGCCTGTCCCTTTGTGGGGCATTGGCGTTCGGGCACCATCCCGAACCCGCCATTTCCGACCCAAGGGAGGGGTCGGGTGGGGAGGAGAGAAAGATTGGCTCAGACGCAATCGGGCGCTGAAGGGTTGGTTTCCCTTCCGGCGCTGTTACATCGCAATGCGACGCAGTTCGGGGATGCCCCGGCCTACCGGGAAAAGGAATTCGGGATCTGGCAATGCTGGTCCTGGGCTGAAACCGCCGCCGAGGTGCGCAAGCTGGCGTTGGGATTTCTGGAGATCGGCGTTGAGAAGGGCGACCATATCGCCGTCATAGGCCGCAACCGCCCGGCGCATTATTGGTCGATGGTGGCCGCGCAGATGGTGGGGGCGGTGCCGGTGCCGCTGTATCAGGACTCGGTCGCGGAAGAGATGGCCTATGTGCTGGAACATTGCGGTGCGAAGTTCGTTGTCTGTGGCGATCAGGAGCAGGTCGATAAGGTCATCGAGATTCAGCAGGGGCTGCATCAGGTCAAGCATATCCTCTACACTGACAAGCGCGGGATGCGGAAATACGACCACTCCCAGATGAACGCGCTGGATGACATCATGGCCGAAGGCGGGGCGGGTCACGCGCGGTTTGACGCAGAACTGGACAAACGCATCGCGGCGATCACCTATGACGATACCTGCGTGATGCTCTATACCTCGGGCACTACGGGCAAGCCCAAGGGCGTGGTGCTGTCGAACCGTAATGTGATCGAAAGCGCGAAGAACTCGGCCGAGTTCGATCATCTGACCCGGAACGAAGATATTCTGTCCTACCTGCCGATGGCGTGGGTGGGTGATTTCATCTTTTCCATCGGTCAGGCTTATTGGTGCGGCTTCTGCGTGAACTGCCCCGAAAGCGCCGACACGATGATGACCGACCTGCGCGAGATAGGGCCGACTTATTTCTTTGCCCCGCCGCGCGTGTTTGAGACGCAGCTGACCAATGTGATGATCCGGATGGAGGATGCGGGCAAGCTGAAAAAGCGTATGTTCCGTCACTTCATGGATCACGCCAAGAAGGTGGGCGGTCTTTTGCTGGATGGCAAGCCGGTTGGGTTTGGCGACAAGGTGAAATACGCGCTCGGCAATATGCTGGTTTACGGTCCGCTCAAGGATACGTTGGGTTATGGCCGGTTCCGCGTCGGCTATACGGCGGGGGAAGCCATTGGGCCTGAGATTTTTGATTTCTACCGCTCACTGGGTATCAATCTGAAGCAGCTATATGGTCAGACTGAGGCGACCGTTTTTATCACTGTGCAGCCTGACGGCGAGGTACGCGCGGATACGGTTGGTGTTCCTGCGCCAGATGTTGAGTTGAAGATCGACGATAAGGGCGAGATTCACTATCGATCGCCCGGTGTGTTTGTTGAGTATTACAATAACCCGGATTCGACCGCCTCGACCAAGGATGCCGAGGGTTGGGTGGCAACCGGGGATGCCGGATTCATCGAGGAAGGGTCAGGCCATTTGCGGATCATCGACCGTGCCAAGGACGTGGGCAAAATGGCCGACGGGTCGATGTTTGCGCCGAAATATGTCGAGAACAAACTGAAGTTCTATCCCGATATTCTTGAGGTTGTTCTGTTCGGAAACGGCAAAGATCGCTGCGTGGCCTTTATCAATATTGACCTGACGGCGGTTGGAAATTGGGCTGAGCGCAACAATGTGGCTTATGGGTCCTATCAGGAACTGACAAGTCATCCCCGCGTGTTAGAGACGATCAAGTCGCATGTGGAAGAGGTCAACAAGTCGGTTGCGGCAGATGAGATGCTGTCGGGCTGCCAGGTGCATCGCTTTGTGGTCCTGCACAAAGAGTTGGATGCGGATGATGGTGAAATGACCCGGACCCGAAAGGTGCGGCGCGGCTTTGTGGAAGAGAAATTCCACGACATCATTGATGCGCTTTATGACGGATCATCCAGCGTTTCGACTACGACTGAAGTAACCTATGAGGACGGGCGTAAGGGGTCGATCTCGGCCACGCTGGAAATTGTGGACGCGCCGGTTGTTGCTGCGACCTCGCACAAGGTGGCGGCGGAATGAGGGCCGTTCGAGCGCCGCTCGACCTTGCGGTCATCGCCCCGCCCGGCGTCCCGTTTTTTTACAGCTCAGGGAGGATCTGATGCTGGATAGTTCCGAAGGATATGTCACCGAAGACGGTCGTAAGATCGGCGGTGTGGTGATGGAGATGAAAAACATCACCCTGCGCTTTGGCGGCGTGGTGGCAATCAAGGATATCTCGTTCGACATTCGCGAGGGTGAGATCCGGGCCATCATCGGACCGAACGGTGCGGGTAAATCCTCGATGCTGAACGTGATCTCGGGGTTCTATGTGCCGCAGGAGGGTGAGGTTTGGTTTCACGGATCAAAACGCCCGCAGATGCGACCCTTTGAGGTGGCGCAGCAGGGGATTGCACGGACGTTCCAGAATATCGCTCTTTTCGAGGGGATGAGCGTTTTGGATAACGTCATGACAGGGCGTTTGGGCTTCATGAAGACGAATATTATCCAACAGGCCTTGTGGAAGGGCAAAGCCGAGGCGGAAGAGACGGAAAATCGCGAGGCGGTCGAGAAGATCATCGATTTCTTGGAAATCCAGCACATCCGCAAAACACCTGTGTCTCGCCTGCCCTACGGGCTGAAGAAACGGGTCGAACTGGCGCGAGCCTTGGCGGCGGAGCCAAAGCTGCTGCTGCTGGATGAGCCGATGGCGGGCATGAATGTCGAGGAAAAAGAGGACATGAGCCGCTTTATCCTGGACGTGAATGACGAGTTTGGCACCACCATCGCGCTGATCGAACACGACATGGGCGTTGTGATGGACCTGAGCGACCGCGTGGTGGTGATGGATTATGGCCGCAAGATCGGTGACGGCACACCCGATGAGGTGCGCAACAATCAAGAGGTCATCGACGCCTATCTGGGGGTGAGCCATGACTAGACATCTGACAGACATGAGAGGGGGCGGACATGCCTGATCAGTTGGTATTTGCGATGGAGGTCATTCTGAATGGCCTGATGGCCGGGGTCCTTTATGCGCTGGTCGCGCTGGGCTTTGTGCTGATTTACAAGGCATCGGGGATTTTTAACTATGCCCAAGGGGTTATGGCACTGTTTGCGGCAATGACTCTGGTGGGGATCATGAAAGGTCAGGTGCCGTTTGCGCATCTGATCAATGCCATGTTCGGCACGCATATCCACTATTTTGGCTGGAACGTGCCTGCGCTGCTGGCGATTATTCTGACCATGGCGGTGATGGTGTTGCTGGCCTGGGCGGTGCAGCGCTTTGTGATGCGCCATCTGGTGGGTCAGGAGCCGATCATCCTGTTCATGGCGACGATCGGCCTGGCTTATCTGCTGGAAGGTGTGGCCGATCTGATGTGGGGCTCTGAAATCAAGACGCTGGATGTGGGCCTGCCGCAGGGCATCAACCTTTGGATCGATGAGAGCACGTTCAACATCTTCGGCTACGGTTTCTTCATCGACAATCTGGACATTGTTGCAACAGTTATCGCGGCATTGCTGGTGGCGGCGCTGGTGGCGTTCAGCCAGTACACCAAGCAAGGCCGGGCGATGCGTGCGGTGGCCGATGACCACCAGGCGGCGCTGTCCGTTGGGATTTCTCTGAACTTCATCTGGGTGATGGTCTGGTCGGTCGCCGGGTTCGTGGCCCTTGTCGCAGGCATCATGTGGGGTACGAAATCGGGTGTGCAGTTCTCGCTATCGCTGATCGCGCTCAAGGCGCTGCCGGTACTGATGCTGGGCGGGTTCACCTCGATCCCCGGAGCGATTGTCGGAGGGTTGATCATCGGTGTGGGCGAGAAACTGTTCGAATTTGCCATCGGCCCGCTTGTGGGCGGTGCGACCGAGAACTGGTTTGCCTATGTGCTGGCGCTGATCTTCCTCGTGTTCCGGCCGCAGGGTCTGTTCGGTGAGAAGATCATCGAGAGGGTGTAGCGATGCAAAAGTTCCTCGCCATCACCAACGTGATCGCATGGGCCGGGTTCTGGGCCTTTGGGTATATCGCTCTGACGTCGGATGATCTGACGGACGGGCAGGTGACAATCGCAGCGATCTTGGCTTTTGCCGGACTGGTCATGGGCATCCTGGCTTACCTCAAGCTGGTCCGTGCGTCCGAGGCGACGGGATATGCCAAGGGATCGAACCAACTGGATGCCGCAGCCCGCAACCGGGCGCAGGAAGAATGGGGAAAGTAAGACATGTTCTATCGTGAGGCCGGAGATTTCAAAGTCTCTTACGTGGATGACAGCCAGACCTTCCCGATCAAGTTCGACCGGTATCGGTACTATGTGGTGCTTGCCGTGGCGTTTGGGATCATCCCGTTCATCATCAACGACTATTGGGCAAATGCGCTGCTGCTGCCGTTTCTGATCTATGCGATTGCGGCGATCGGACTGAACATTCTGGTGGGCTATTGCGGGCAGGTTTCGCTGGGCACCGGCGGGTTCATGGCTGTAGGGGCCTATGCTTGCTATAAGCTGATGACGGCCTTCCCGGATGTCAGCATGTTCATCCATGTCATCCTTGCCGGAGGTATCACCGCGTTGGTCGGTGTGCTGTTTGGCCTTCCAAGCCTTAGGATCAAAGGGTTCTATCTGGCCGTGGCGACTTTGGCAGCGCAGTTCTTCCTTGTCTGGCTGTTCAACAGGGTACCGTGGTTCTACAACTATTCGGCCTCGGGGCAGATTAATGCGCCGGAACGCGATGTGTTTGGTATCATCATTACCGGCCCGAATGCTCCGGCATGGGCAACCTATCTGTTTTGCCTGATCTTCCTAGCAGTTTGCGCCGTCGTCGCTCGCAACCTGACGCGTGGTACCACAGGACGTAAATGGATGGCGATCCGGGACATGGACATCGCAGCCGAGATCATTGGTGTGAATCCACTTCGGGCTAAGCTGACGGCTTTTGCTGTCAGCTCGTTCTTTGTGGGTATTTCGGGTGCATTGTTCTTTGCGGTTTATCTGGGCGCGGTCGAGGTCGGCGAAGTCTTCGGTATTCAGAAATCGTTCCTGGTGCTGTTCATGATCATTATCGGTGGACTGGGATCCATCTTTGGATCTTTTGCCGGGGCTGCGTTCCTTGTGCTTTTGCCCGTTGTGCTGAAGGTCGTCGGCGCGGACATGCTGGGCTGGCCCACCGATATCGTGGCTCATTTGAATCTCGTCATCGTTGGCGCGCTGATCATCATGTTCCTGATCCTTGAACCGCACGGGCTGGCGCAGCTGTGGCGCGTGGCCAAAGAAAAACTCAGACTCTGGCCGTTCCCGCACTAAGCGGTTCGGCCCAATCAGATAACGGGTGCAAAGCCCGAACTCACCATCGGACCAACCAAGGGAGGAGACACCCGATGAAATTGAAACTGGCAACCATGGCGCTCGGCGCCGCAATGGCGGCAGGTCCGGTTATGGCCGACCTCGTATTCCCGTCGCTCAGCTATCGGACCGGGCCTTATGCGGCGGGCGGTATCCCGTTCGCGGATGGCTATGCTGATTACTTTACCCTGCTGAATGAACGCGATGGCGGTATTGGTGGCGTGGCGACCAAGGTGATCGAATGCGAAACCGGCTATAACACCGAAAAAGGTGTGGAATGCTATGAATCCACCAAGGGCGAAGGCTCGCTGGTGTATCAACCGCTGTCGACTGGTATCACCTATCAGCTGATCCCCAAAACCACCGCAGATGGCATTCCGATGCACACGATGGGATATGGGCGCACCTCGGCCAAAAACGGCGATGTGTTCAGCCATACGTTCAACTATCCTGCGAACTACTGGGATGGAGCCTCGGGCGCGATCAACTACCTGCTGGATACCAACAACGGCGACCTGAGCGGCAAGAAAATCGCGCTGGTCTACCACAACTCGGCCTATGGCAAGGAACCGATCCGCACGCTGGAAGAGCTGTCTGCCAAGCACGGGTTCGAGCTGGTTGCCCTGCCGGTGGATCATCCTGGTCAGGAGCAGAAGTCGCAGTGGCTGCAAATCCGCCGTGATCGTCCCGATTTCGTCCTGATGTGGGGCTGGGGCGTGATGAACCAGGTGGCGGTGCAGGAAGCTGCCAACATCCGTTACCCGATGGAAAACTTCATCGGCATCTGGTGGTCGGGCTCGGAAAACGACGTGCTGCCAGCGGGTGAAGCTGCGAATGGCTACAAGGCGCTGACCTTCCACAATGTGGGCACCGATTTCCCGGTCTTTGATGACCTGCAGAAATATGTCGTCGATGCCGGTAAAGCCGCTGGCGCGGGCGATCAGGTGGGTACGGTTCTGTACAACCGTGGTCTTTATGCCGCAATGCTGGCTGCCGAAGCTGCCAAGAAAGCGCAGGAAATCCACGGCACCGCTGACATCACCCCTGCGATGATGCGCGACGGCATGGAAGCGCTGGAAATCACCGAAGCCAAAATGACCGAACTGGGCCTGCCAAACTTTGGCCCGACCTTCTCGGTTTCGTGTGAAAACCACGGCGGCGACGCTCTGGTCGGTGTGACCCAGTGGGATGCGACCAACAAGACCTGGAGCCTGATTTCCGAGTTCAAAGCCACCGATGGCGACGTGATCGGTCCGCTGATCAACGAGGATTCGGGTGCATATGCGTCGGAAAACAACATCGGTTCGCGCTGCTGATCCGGTGATCTGAAACACGGGGCGGCGGGCTCTCGCCGTCCCGAACTAAACACAAGGCTTGAGGACACGCGCTGATGCTGGATGCGGCTCAAAACACCGAAGTGCAGACCGAAACCCTGCTTGAGGTCAACAATATCGAGGTGATCTACAATCACGTGATCCTCGTCCTCAAAGGCGTCAGCCTGACCGTGCCCAAGGGCGGAATTACCGCGCTGCTGGGTGGAAACGGGGCTGGCAAGACGACGACGCTCAAGGCGGTGTCGAACCTGCTGCATTCCGAACGCGGCGAGGTGACGAAAGGCACGATCAAGTATCGCGGCACCAGCGTGCATGAAAGCGATCCGGCGGATTTGGTTGAAAAGGGTGTCATCCAGGTGATGGAAGGCCGCCATTGCTTCGAACACCTGACGGTTGAGGAAAACCTGCTGACTGGTGCCTATACCCGCAAGGACGGTGCGGCGGCGATCCAGAAAGACCTTGAGCTTGTCTATTCCTATTTCCCACGGCTGGCCGAACGCCGCAAATCCCAAGCCGGATATACTTCGGGTGGTGAGCAACAGATGGTCGCCATGGGGCGCGCATTGATGTCGCGGCCCGAGACGATCCTGCTGGACGAACCCTCGATGGGTCTGGCCCCGCAGCTTGTCGAAGAGATTTTCGGAATCGTGAAGGACCTCAATGAAAAAGAGGGTGTGTCCTTCCTGTTGGCCGAACAGAACACCAATGTGGCGCTGCGGTTTGCGCATTACGGCTACATTTTGGAATCGGGTCGCGTTGTGATGGATGGCCCGGCGGCGGAACTGCGCGAGAACCCGGACGTGAAGGAGTTTTATCTCGGCATGTCGGATGAGGGCCGCAAAAGCTTCCGCGATGTGCGGTCCTATCGCCGCCGCAAGAGGTGGCTGTAAGCGGATGGAGGATCTGGCGATGACCTATTTCGACGCACTCGAGACCCGATCAGCCGACAAACGCGCCGCTGATCAGGCCGAGGCGCTGCAAAAACAACTTGCTCGGGCCCTTTCCGCCCCCGGTTTTCAAACGCATCTGACGGATGTGGAGACGGGTGGTGTTGCGTCTGTCGAGGACTTGCCCAAACTACCGGTACTGCGCAAATCCCATCTGGCGCAGGCGCAGGCTGCGCGTCCACCGTTCGGGGGGTTCACGGTCAAACCTGCGCGGCATTTTCACCATGTGTTTCAGTCTCCGGGTCCGATCTATGAACCGGGTAGCACCGATCCCGACTGGTGGCGTATGGGCAGGTTCCTGCACGCTGCTGGTGTAGGGCCGGGCGATATCGTTCAGAATTGCTTTGGCTATCACCTGACGCCTGCGGGTATGATCTTTGAAAGCGGCGCGCGCGCGGTCGGGGCGGCTGTTCTGCCCGCAGGCACCGGCCAGACCGAGCTGCAGGTGACGGCGGCGCGCGATGTAGGCTGCACCGCCTATGCCGGGACGCCGGACTATCTGAAGGTCATACTGGACAAGGCGGATGAGATGGGCGTCCAGCTTCAGTTCACTACCGCCGTCGTAGGGGGCGGGGCCTTGTTCCCGTCACTGCGGCAGGAATACGCGGATCGTGGAATCTCGTGCCTGCAATGCTATGCGACCGCCGATCTGGGTAACATCGCCTACGAAAGCCCCGCCATGGAAGGGATGATCATCGACGAACATGTCATTGTCGAGATCGTGACCCCCGGCACTGGAACCCCAGTGGCAGAGGGTGAAGTGGGTGAGGTCGTCGTGACCTCATTGAACCCCGATTATCCGCTGATCCGTTTCGCGACGGGTGATCTATCGGCGATCATGCCCGGCCAGTCATCTTGCGGGCGCACCAATGCGCGGATCAAGGGCTGGATGGGCCGCGCCGATCAGACCACCAAGATCAAGGGTATGTTCGTGCGGCCCGAACAGGTGGCAGCGCTTGTCGATAAACATGCCGAGATCGTCAAAGCCCGCGTTATTGCCGCCCGCCAGGGTGAGATGGACATGATGACCGTTCAGATCGAAAGCCCCGGTGGCGATGACATGGCCTATGCCAAATCGGTTGTCGAGCTGCTGAAACTGAAGGGTGCGATCGAGGTCGTCGCGCCGGGATCGCTGCCCAAGGACGGGTTGGTGATCGAGGATCAGCGCGTTTACGAATGAGGCCAAGCAGGTCTGCGGCAGGATGTGCCGCAGATTTGTATCCCTGCCCACTGGTGTTTCTGACCGTTTTGGTCGATTAATGACGAAACCTGCGCCTTAGCCAGTAACAAGCCGGGATCATGGCCGACGTCGAATTCTCAGAACATGGAACGCGCAATCGCGGCGCGTTGGGCACCCGGTTGGTGGCGACCGTAGCCTGTCTGGTGGCGGCGGCCTGTCTGCTGCCTATGCTCGCAGTTGTTCTGGCGGCGGTGACGGGCGGGACGGACACGATCTCGCACCTGATGGACACGGTCTTGCCGGGCTATGCGCTGACCACTGCGGTGCTGGTTGTTTTGGTGGCGATGGGGACGTTTGCCATCGGTGTCGGTGCGGCGTGGCTGGTAACGATGACGCGCTTTCCTGGAGTTCGGTTTCTGGAAATCGCTCTGGTGCTGCCGCTGGCCTTTCCGGCCTATGTTCTGGCCTATGCCTATACGTTTATTTTGGACCACCCCGGTATCGTTCAGACCACCCTGCGCGACATGACCGGCTGGGGTCCGCGCGACTATTGGTTCCCCGAGATCCGCTCGACCGAAGGCGCGGCGGTTATGCTGATCCTCGTGCTGTACCCGTATGTCTATCTGCTGGCTCGCGCGGCTTTTTTGCAGCAAAGCGCCACTGCCTTTCTGGCGGCCCGCGCGCTGGGTAACAGCCCTTGGGGCGCATTCTGGCGCGTGTCGTTGCCAATGGCGCGCCCGGCGATTGCAGGGGGCGTGTTGCTGGCGATCATGGAGACCATCGCAGATTTCGGCACCGTCGCCTATTTTGGCGTGCAGACCTTTGCCACCGGCATCTATACCAGCTGGTTTTCTATCGGAGACCGCGCTGCCGCCGCGCAACTGGCTTTGTGCCTGCTGGGTTTTGCGCTGGTCATGGCCGTGGCTGAACGGATGCAACGCGGCAAAGCGAAATACTATCAGGCGGGCAAAAACCACGCCGCGCTGCCCTCGGCCCAATTAAAGGGATGGCAGGCGGCAGCGGCGTTCACGCTGTGCATCATCCCGGTGTTGCTGGGGTTCCTGCTGCCTGTGTTCATTCTGGTGCAGATGGGGACGGAATCGGAACAAAACCTGCTGTCACGGCGCTATATCGGGTTCATTCAAAACTCGCTGATTTTGGCAGGGACGGCTGCGGTCGTGACGGTTTTTGCTGCGATCTGCGTTGGGTTCTTTCAACGGCTTCGGCCTGGTCGGGTATCCTCTAGCACAGGGTATATGGCGCGGCTGGGCTATGCGGTGCCCGGCGGAGTTATCGCCGTCGGACTGATCGTGCCCTTTGCCAGTTTCGACAATGCTCTGGATGCGTGGATGCGGCAGACTTTCGATGTCTCGACCGGGTTGCTTGTCACCGGCTCGATCTGGCTGCTGGTTGCGGCCTATATGGTCCGGTTCCTGGCCGCTGCGCTAAGTGCCTATGAGGGCGGTCAAAGCACAGTCCACGCCAATATGGACGCGGCCTCTCGGTCCTTGGGGCAAAGCCCGCTGGGCACGTTGCGCCGCGTGCACTTGCCGATTCTGACACCATCGCTGCTGACCGCGCTGCTGATCGTGTTTGTGGACGTGATGAAAGAGCTGCCCGCGACCCTGATCATGCGCCCGTTCAACTTCGACACACTGGCGGTGCAGGCCTATCGGCTGGCCTCGGACGAACGGCTTGAGGGGGCTGCGGTGCCGTCGCTAGTCATTCTGGCTGTGGGACTGCTACCGGTCATTTTGATTTGCCGGCAAGTGGGTCGCAGACGCTAGGGCGCTTCAAAATTGCCACACCCTGTCGTGCGTGGGCTTGATTCAGGCGCGTTTTCCGGCAAGGCTTGGAGTATGAACATGCAGCCTCCCAGCCGGTTCTCTGGTAACTCGGCCCAGATGCCCGTCGCTTTCAACCGCCACGAGATGTCTCATATCCTGTCCGTCTATGGTCGGATGGTCGCCGCCGGAGAATGGCGGGACTACGGCATTTCCAACCTCCGCGATATGGCCGTGTTTTCGATCTTTCGCCGCACGGCCGAACACCCGATATACCGGGTAGAAAAGCACCCGCGTTTGCGGCAGAAACAGGGGATGTATTCGGTGGTCGGCATGGATGGCCGCATCCTGAAGCGCGGCCAGGATTTGCGTACCGTGCTGCGGGTTCTAGAACGCAAGCTGATCCGCTCGGTTGACCTTGATTAGAGCCTTTTGTGACTGGTCACCGGTCCGTCACCCTGATCTTTGATCCGCGCAACGGCCTGCACCATCGGCTCAAAGGTCACATCCATGTGGAAGGCATTGGCGTGCAGAAGCATGTCCTCGGCATAGACCCATGCAACATGGCCCTTCCAGAACAATAGATCACCACGTTGAGGCGGGGTGCCGTCTGGCAGAGTTTGCCCGACCGCGCGCTCTTGATCTCCGCTATCACCCGGGCAAGGCATCCCGCAGGCCAGCAATCCGGCCTGCACAAGGCCCGAGCAATCCAGCCCGCTTCGGCTGTTGCCGCCCCACAGATACGGTGTGCCCAGAAACAGCTCGGCCACTGCGACTGGGTCGGTCAGGGTGACGCCGATGGGTTTGGCGTGAACGGCGGGAATGAAACCAAGTTCGGTTTCCAGAAACCCGTTCACTTCGGACCGGGCGGCTATCCTGCCGCCGAAGCTCAGTGACGCGATGTCCGGGCTTTTCATATCCGCTTGGGTATAAGCATGGGTGGCTGGGGCGGTAATCCAATGGGTTGCGGGGGTGTCCGGGCCAAGCTGGCCCGACCGGACCCAGCCCGGATAACCGTCCTTGTCTGATGTGATCCGGCTCCAACCCTCTACTGTATCAGTGACTGCGACTGTATCCCCGTACAAAAGTTGCCGATCCCGGGGCCCATCTGGGCTGCGCATCAGATCGACGACCGGCTGTATGATGCGGTGTTGGGTCATAGGCCCAGCATCTCGGGCAGGGCGGTCAAAAGGGCACGTGGGCCTTGACCCAGCCCGCCCTTGCTGCGTCCGGGTTCTTTGCTGCGCTGCCACGAATAGATGTCGAAGTGTATATAGGGACTGTCGACCGCAAAACGGCGCAGGAACAGGGCGGCAGTGATCGACCCGGCAAATCCACCCGCAGGGGCGTTGTCCAGATCGGCGATACCGGGTTCGATCATGCCTTCGTAAGGCTCATGGAAGGGCATCCGCCAGACTGGGTCGGCTGCTGCGCGCGCCGCGTGGGTCAAGGCGTCGGCAGCCTTGTCGCTGTCGGTGTAGAAGGGCGCCAGATCAGCACCAACAGCCACACGCGCCGCCCCGGTCAGCGTCGCCATCGAAATAACAAGGTCTGGTTTCCCCTCATCCGCCAGCGCCAGCGCGTCCGCCAGAACAAGACGCCCTTCGGCATCGGTATTGTTGATCTCGACCGTCAGACCCTTGCGCGAGGTCAGGATATCGCCGGGTCGAAAAGCGTTCCCAGCCACCGAATTCTCAACCGCTGGGATCAGAACACGCAGTTGCAGCGGCAGGTTCAGCGCCATGATCATCCGCGCCAGCCCTAGCACGTTGGCTGCCCCGCCCATATCCTTTTTCATCAACCCCATCGAGGCACCGGGCTTCAGGTTCAACCCGCCAGTATCGAAACAGACACCCTTACCGACCAGAGTCAGTTTCGGTCCTGCGTCGCCCCAGTTCATCTCGATCAGGCGAGGAGCCTGCGCGGCGGCACGGCCCACCGTGTGGATCATGGGAAAATTCTGTTCCAACAGGTCATTGCCTGCAATCACCGAACAGGATGCACCGAATTCCTGCGCCAGCGCTTCAGATGCGGCCTGCAACTGATCCGGCCCCATATCCGAGGCGGGGGTGTTGACCAAATCGCGGATCAACGCCTCGGCCTTGGCAAGAACCTCCAATCGGGTGGGATTCACACCAGCCGGTGCGACGAGGCGCGCTTTGGCGGTAGATTGGCTGGCATAGCGGTCGAAACTGTATCCGGTCAGCAACCATCCCAGGCATTCAGTCTCAAGCACATCATCCGATAGGCCCGAGGCTATGCGATACGTGCCTTTGGGCAACGCTTCGGCCGCTGCGGCCAGTGGGAACCGTTTGCGCGCCCGGCCTGCTGGTTTGCCAAAGCCCGCCAGCGCCATGGACGGCGCACCGTCTGCATCGGGTATCAACAGCGTTTGACCCAAACCGGCCGTGAACCCGCTGTGTTCCACCCAAGCCGCCACAAAACCAGGCTGATCCGAAAGCCAGCTTTCCAGATCGGGCTGCGAGATCACGTGCAATGGCAGGGACGGGTCAGAGGCAGGGGCAAAAGACAGGGTCATGGCGATCTCAACTGGTTCGAATTGCGCCCAGCCTAGTCACCCACGATCCGTTCGCAAGCCCCGTCAGACCGAAAGGTCCTGCTGGTCCCAGATGACAGTCAGCGATTTTTCACCCACGCGGATCAGGCGCGACAGCGTTGACCCCGTGGCCACGGCATCGCCGACATCAACATTATGCGCCACGTCCCCTGCTACGCGCGCCAAAGCGGTCATCCCAACCTGTTCGGAAATCGCCACCAGAGAACGCGCGCATTTGCGCAAGCTCACCCAGTCGCGCCGCCGCCAGTAGCGTTCGCAATTAGACAGGCGCACGGCCAGTTCCTCGACCGTGCGACACAACACGTCCAATGCATTCTGATCCCCCAACTGTCCGCACAATCCGTTCAGACGCTCCGGGTCCAAGCGGACGGATTCCTTGTGTTCAAGCGTGATTATCTTTTCCACCACATTCACCCCAATTCCTTGCACCCCCACGGTGTGGCCCTACTGTGGCGTGAAATTCCTTTGCAAAACCTTGCAGTGCTGCGGGATAATGGCTCGAATTTTCGGTGAATTCGGGTTACAGCACTCCTCAGACACAAGACTAAGGACGTAAGAATGGAACGCGCCAAACCTCTGCCGAGCTATCTGGTCAAACGGTATCACGGCTGGAAAGCCACCACCTATTCCGAAAATCAGGTCTGGTACCGGCGCCTCGCAACCGAGGGTCAGCGCCCGCGCGCGATGGTTATTTCGTGTTGCGACAGCCGGGTGCACGTGACGTCGATGTTCGGCGCGGATCAGGGCGATTTCTTCATTCACCGTAACATCGCCAACCTCGTCCCCCCATACGCCCCGGACGGAGATCACCACGGCACCAGCGCCGCCATCGAATACGCCGTGACCGCGCTGAAAGTGGCGCATCTGATCGTGTTGGGCCATTCGCAATGTGGCGGCGTTCAGGGCTGTATCGACATGTGCAAGGGTCAGGCCCCTCAGCTTGAAGCCAAGGACAGTTTTGTCGGGCGCTGGATGGATATCCTCAAGCCGAAATACGATCTGGTGGCCGATATCGAGGACAGCACGGACCAGGCACGCCAATTCGAGCGGCATGCGGTTGTTGCCTCGCTGGAAAACCTGCTGACTTTTCCGTTCATTGCGTCAGCAGTCGAGGACGGATCACTGAGCCTGCACGGTCTGTGGACCGATATCGGAGAGGGCGGGCTGCAATGCTATGACCCGCATGAAAAGAAGTTCGTGGTTGTTTGATTTTCGATAGGCGCAATGCGATGTGAAGGGCCGGTCAGGCCCTTCTCTTTTTTGTGCAATTGAATCACCGTAGGATCATACCCTCGGGCCAGTTTAGTTCTGTCTCGATTTGAATAGTTTCTGCCTGTCCGGGGGCCAACTCCATTTCCCACGCCAGAACTCCCCGCCGGTTATCGACATTTTCTTCGGCAGGGCTGGGATTTGCGCTCCAGGTGATATTCAGATCATCCTGTTCGGAAAAGGGGACGCTCTCGAGCAGCCGTAGGGGCCAAGTTTGGTCCGAGAGATTCTCGATGTGAATTTGAGCGCGTTCAACTCTTTCGTTCGAGCGTGATATCAACCCAACGTCACCGCTGCGCCGTCCCAGAATTTGATGCTTCAAAGTCAGAGCATAAAGCGGACCAAATCCCAATTCCACCTCTTCACGAGGTCCGATTTCGGGGCTGGCATCGATTGCGACCAGAACGCCATCGACATGCCATCTGGCATATTCCGAGGAGATTAGGTTTTGTGCATACGGATTCGTGAAACGCGCAGTGCGATAAGCCGTGTCGTCCCTGCTGGGGTTGGCCAAGGCAAAAAGTTCTGCAGATTGAGACATGGTATCCAGTTCCAGTTCGGCGGCCCCGTATCCACTGGAAATCGAGATCGGCACTGGCAGCGTATAGGTCGTGCCCGTTCCTTGGACTGACGCGGCGCTCGGGTTCCAACTTCTCGCGGTTTCTTCGGCCACAACCGGCGCCTCTACGACCGGTTCTTCCAGCGTTTTGGGCTTTTCACGGATAGAGCGGCGTTTGGTTCGAATCCTAGACGCAGTGCTTTGATCGTCGGGTTGCAGTGTGGAAACGCTCAGGGCGATGTCGTTCCAGTCTTCACCAGTCGTTTGAGCCACAAAGACGCTGCGTTTGATCTGCACCTTCTGGGTATTTCCGGTTTTCAGATCAAAGACATAAGCCGGTTGCCATGATGCAGTTTCATAAGTGAGATATGACAGCGATAGTGTTCCGTTTGTATCTTCTTCGGCAATAACATCTACGGCGATAAAGATACGTTCATCCGCTTCCGGCAAAAGCGCGGCCAGATCAGCGTGCGCCGTTTCCAGCTCGGCCTCAAGCTCTGCCAGTTGGGTTTCAGTTTCTCGCGCCTCAAGCTCTGCTGCCTGCGCGGTGTTTTCAGCATCAAGGGTTTCGTCGCCAACCATGCGGGCAATGCTGCGCAGGTTTTCGGGATCCGACTCGGCCGAGCCTACGTTACGCCCCAGATTGGTGAGGAACGCAATCGTGTGACCGGCAGCTTGGGCCTTCAATCGGGCGGTGTCAGCCTGATCCTCGACCGATTGGATTCGAGATTCTATGTCTTCGATACGTTCTTCTACCTTTTTGACGGCCTCGCCGACATAGTCGCGCCAGGGCACGTCTGCGTAGCGTGAGATCAGAGCCGTCTGACTTAATCCATCTGCGCGAAACTGCATTGTCGCGATTTGGTAGCCTACATCGTCGCTTTTCGGTGTGCCCAACAGAACCAGTCGATGACGGCCCGCTGGCACATCGAATGCGCCTGTTCGGGTGATCTGAGCCCCTTCCGGGTACACAGTCACGGCGCTAACATTGGTTTCAATGGTAAAAGTTTCAGCATGTAGATCAGCATGTAGAAGTGTCGGCAACAAGGCTAAAGAATAGATCAAAGATTTCATAACAACTCGCAACAAATCAGTGGCACCATACCGTATAGGTTGCAGGAGTGCTGCGCTGCATCAAGTCAAAAGAAAATGAGTCGCCAGATTGGGCAGCCGTTTGATTGCAGGGACAGCCAAAAAACGGTGGGGCAAGTTCTTCACCGGATTTGCCGAGGTCGTGGCGGAACAGGAGGTGTCCTGACCTTTTAAGCTTGGGGGGATCTATTGTTTGCGTCCGTGAGCAAATGAGTTGACCGCAATGCGGATCAAGGCGATCACCATGCCTGTAGGAGATTTCCGCAGGCAGGAGGTGTGGGATGTCGATTGGCCCTCAGGTCAGGAAGCTTGAAGACAGGGTTTTGATTAATCCCAAAGACGGTCCTGCCATCAGGCGTCTCGTTACTCTTTTGGACCTTTGGGAAAATTCCGAGAATGCAAGCGGTACCTTTGGCGCGACGCAGGCCCGGATAAATGAAGACCTAGGTCCAGATTGGCGTCAGGACATGCTGGATCGCTCGCAAATTTGCGAAAGTTATCATCATTGGATGTCTGTCTTGTCTTCTGCAGGCATGGCTACTGCCGTCCCGATTGCTCAGGCGTTTTCGGGCCGGGTCATGAAAATCAAAGGCCAACAAACGCACTGCGATACGAGGATCAAGTTCTTCAAAGAAACCAAGGTGATATCGCGGCTTTGTCACGATTGCTACAAAGTGCAAATCTTGCCTTCAAATCTAGACGAGATGTTCCAAACCTATTTCCTTTTGCTTTTGCTCAATCTGCCGAACGACAATGCAAGGAAGTGCATGATTGAGCTGAGAGATGGCATCAAATACCCCTATAAAGGGTATATTTATTGCCAGAGCATCGAAGAAGCTAAGGACTGCATGGTAGCTTTCGAAAGCCTCAAAATTCGGAACGGGGTAAAGGGGATTCGTACAAAAATTTCGCACGGATGCTCCGAGTTCGTGCAGGAATACCCGGATTTTAAATTCAACGAAGCTGAAGCATTCAGTGAGTTCAAGGTACCAGATGATTGGGTTGCGAAAGAGACGCGCTATTTCAAAAACTTGAAGCTCCCGACATCCTTGCGGAAGACGAACTCGAAAACGTTTCTCAGTCTGAGGGATGTTTTCAGTTTTCGCACATGGGTAAAATACGCTGAACTAATTGGCGACGAAGCAAGTGAGTCATACAGATCGCAACAAGGTCCGAACTTGTTACCAACGTTTATTCAACGCGTTCAGAAGCAAGCAAAAAAGCGGAACAGCGAAATGAAAGCGCTCGTCGAAACAGACTGATGGTACAGCATGTTGCAAGAACGGACATTTGCGTCCGGACAAAACAGCGAGTTTTCGGAAGCGATGGTGCCCAGGAGAGGACTCGAACCTCCACGTCCATACGGACACTAGCACCTGAAGCTAGCGCGTCTACCAATTCCGCCACCTGGGCAGGTGTCGTGGGGGGGCGTTTAAGCCCACTGGCGAGGGGCGTCAACCGGATTCGGGAAGTTTTTTGAAAGTTTTTTGACCGCATACGGAACACCCCTGAGAATGGTGGGGTTTTTCCCTTGCACGCGGCGTTATTGCGCCTTGTTCCGCGACCTTTTGGGCGGTAGATCGGATCTGGACCTAAAAAACAGGAGCCCTTCTATGTCAAAACTGGTCACGATTTATGGCGGATCTGGGTTTGTCGGCCGGTATGTCGCGCGGCGCATGGCAGGCGAAGGGTGGCGTGTTCGGGTAGCGGTGCGCCATCCGAACGAGGCGATGTTTGTCAAACCCTATGGCGTGGTCGGGCAGGTCGAACCTATTCTTTGCAATATCCGCGACGATGCCTCGGTCGCAGCGGCTATGCAGGGCGCGGATGCGGTGGTGAACTGCGTGGGTGTGCTGAACGAGCTGGGCAAGAACGCGTTTGACGCCGTTCAGGCCGAAGGTGCCGAACGGATCGCACGGATTGCGGCCAAGCAGGGGATCGCGACGATGGTCCATATCTCGGCCATCGGCGCGGATGCGGACTCGGACAGCGAATATGCGCAGACAAAGGCACAGGGTGAAGCCGGCGTACTGGAACATATGCCCGGTGCCGTGATCTTGCGCCCCTCGGTCATTTTCGGGACCGAGGATCAGTTCTTCAACCGCTTTGCCGGGATGACCCGCATGGGGCCATTCCTGCCGCTGGTGGGCGCTGAGACGAAATTCCAGCCTGTGTATGTGGATGATGTAGCCAAAGCCGCTGTGCAGGGCGTTTTGGGACAAGCCAAGGCTGGCACTTATGAGCTGGGCGGGCCCGAGGTGAAATCCTTCCGCGCGCTCATGCAGCAGATGCTTGATGTGATCCATCGCCGCCGCATCATTCTCGGGATGCCGTTCTTTTTGGCCCGGATCATGGCCGGCGTCCTTGATATTGTGAAGTTCGTAAGTTTCCAGTTGTTCCCGAACAACATCCTGACTCGCGATCAGCTAAAGAACCTGCGGCGCGACAATGTCGTGTCGGACGGTGCCAAGGGTTTTGCCGATCTGGGGATTGAACCCGCCACGCTGGAATCGGTTCTTCCGGACTATCTGTGGAAGTTCCGCCCCTCGGGTCAGTATGACGAGATCCAGAGATCGGCCGACAATCTGCGCACCTGATTAGCTGTAGGCGATGATCAGCAGGATCACGCCCAGACAAACGCGGTAGATCACGTAAGGCGTAAAGCTGACACTGCGCAGCAGGCGCATCATCAGGGATAGCGCTAGCAAGGCGGCGGCAAAGGCAAAAAGGGCGGCGATGGCGCCGTCGATGGCCAGCCTCAGGTCGGCCTCTTTGATCACATCGACCGACTGCAGGATGCCCGATGCCAGGATCGTCGGGATCGACATCAGCATTGCGATCCGTGCGCCTTCTTCTCGCGTATACCCAAGATGCCGTGCGCCGGTGATTGTGATGCCGGACCGCGACGTGCCGGGGATCAGCGCCAGCATCTGCCACAGCCCCATGATGGCTGCATCTTTCAGTCCCCAGTCCTTGGCTTCTTTTGTCTGCGGGCCTTTCTGATCCATCCAATAAAGCAACAGCCCAAAGCCCAGCATGGTCCATCCGATTATCGCCATCGAGCGCAGGGATTGGCTGAGTCCGCTTTGAAACAGGACCGCCCCAAGGATTACCGTCGGGATGGTCGAAACGATCAGCCCCAAGGCCAGTCGCGCTTGTTCAGTGTCCGTTTTACCGCGCAGCGCGCGGGGCAGCCCCGCCGCCGCGGACTTTACGTCGGGCCAGAAATACAGGACCACGGCACCCAAAGTTCCCACATGAACCGCTACGTCTATAGCCAAACCCTGATCTTGCAGGCCGGTCAGGCTGGGCAGAAGAATCAGGTGGCCCGAGGATGAGATCGGCAGGAATTCGGTGACGCCCTGAATGATTGCCACAAGAATCAGCTGAAAAAGACTCATGAACCTGCCCGTGCCATTGCCACGTGTTTTATGCGATTCATGGGTATAAGTGCTGCGTTGAAAAGGAAAGGACACTTATAGGTCCGAATCGGATCTATTTTTTCAAAGTTTTTGGACATCATTGGAAATTTTGCTTTGGAAATTACTAAATAGGTCAGCATTTGTGACTTTTCATCTGATCTTGCATCTTTTATGGAAGCTCGATCAAGCCAATTCATGGAGTCTGACCCGTGGCCAAGCAACCGATGCTGAAATTTGTGCAAGTCGATCGCGCCATGCCCGAAAAGCGTGCCGCAGACACGCGCAAGGAAGACTTTGACGAGATTTACGCCGAATTCGCCTCGGCCAAGGCGGAAGAGCAGGCCAGCCGCTGCAGCCAATGTGGTGTGCCTTATTGTCAGTCCCACTGCCCGCTGCACAACAACATCCCCGATTGGCTACGCCTGACCGCAACCGGGCGCTTGGAAGAGGCCTATCAGACCAGTCAGGCTACCAACACCTTCCCCGAAATCTGTGGCCGTATCTGCCCGCAGGACCGTTTGTGTGAAGGCAATTGCGTGATTGAACAGTCCGGCCATGGCACCGTGACCATTGGCACGATCGAAAAATACATCACCGATACCGCATGGGACAAAGGTTGGGTTAAGCCCGTTGTTCCGGGCACCGAGCGCAGCGAAAGCGTCGGCATCATCGGTGCGGGTCCTGGTGGTCTGGCGGCTGCCGACATGCTGCGCCGCGCCGGTATTCAGGTGACGGTCTATGACCGCTATGACCGCGCCGGTGGTTTGTTGATGTACGGTATTCCGGGTTTCAAACTGGAAAAGGACATCGTGCAGCGTCGCAACGATCTGCTGGCAGATGGTGGCGTGACATTTGAACTGAATTGTGACGTCGACGCCACGAAATTCGAAGAAATTCGTGGGAAGCACGACGCAGTGATCATCGCCACTGGCGTTTACAAGTCGCGCGACCTGTCCATGCCGGGCAGCGGTTTGGCCGGGATCGAGAAGGCGATTGACTTCCTGACGGCCTCGAACCGCAAAAGCTTCGGCGACGCGGTTGAAGACTTCGACAATGGTCGCCTGAACGCGGCTGGCAAAAAGGTTGTCGTAATCGGCGGCGGCGACACCGCGATGGACTGTGTGCGAACCTCGATCCGTCAAGGGGCGACATCGGTCAAATGCCTGTATCGCCGCGACCGCGCGAACATGCCTGGTTCGCAGCGCGAGACTCAGAACGCCGAAGAAGAAGGCGTGGTGTTTGAGTGGCTCAGCGCGCCCAAGGGCTTTACCGGCGACGACAACGTCACAGGTGTGATGGTGCAGAAGATGCGCTTGGGCCAGCCCGACGCAACCGGCCGTCAGGCCCCCGAGGTGATCGAAGGCGCGGACTATGTCGAAGACGCCGATCTGGTGATCAAGGCGCTGGGATTTGAGCCCGAAGACCTGCCCAGCCTGTTCGGCCAGCCCGACCTGCTTGTGACACGCTGGGGTACCGTCAAGGCGGCCTTCCAGACCGGCGAGACCGAGATGGACGGCGTCTATGCCATCGGTGACATCGTGCGTGGGGCCTCTCTGGTCGTGTGGGCGATCCGCGACGGGCGCGATTGCGCCGATGCAATCATTGACCGGTTCAACACCAAGGCTGCGGTTGCAGCCGAATAAACCCAGCGATCAGGAGCCTCGAAATGCCCGAGTTGCAAGGCCAATGCATGTGTGGCGCGGTCACGGTGACCGCTACGCCCGCGCGCGATGCGCTGGGCGCGTGCCATTGCGACCAATGCCGACGCTGGACAAGTTCGATGCTGGTTACTTTTCAGGCCGAAGAAGGCTACGCCGCGCTTGGGCCCGTCAAGACCTTCACCTCGTCCGATTGGGCCGAGCGCGCCTTCTGCGCTGACTGCGGCTCGGCGCTGTGGTACCGGATCACGCTTCCAGGTGAAATGCACGGACACACGCAAATCGCGGCAGGCCTGTTTCAGGATACAGGCCACACGCTGAAACTTGAACTTTACTTCGACAAAAAGCCCGAAGGATACGCGTTCGCAGGTGAACGCAAGCAAATGACCAAAGCCGAGGTCGAGGCCATGTACGCCCCCTCGGAAGAAGGAGACAGCCAATGACCAAATATGATGCCGATTGGGTGCGCGCCGAAGAAGCCAAACGTCAGTGGATGGCCGAAAACGGTCTCTATTCCGAGCAGGAAGAACATTCATCCTGCGGTGTCGGCCTTGTCGTGTCTGTCGACGGTAGGCCGTCGCGCAAGGTGGTCGACGCGGGGATTGATGCGCTCAAGGCGATCTGGCACCGGGGCGCTGTGGATGCCGATGGCAAGACCGGCGATGGCGCGGGTATCCATGTGCAGATCCCTGTTCCCTTCTTCTATGATCAGATCCGCCGCACCGGCCACGAACCCAATCTGGATGAGCTGATCGCGGTCGGTCAGGTCTTCTTGCCCCGTACGGACTTTGGTGCGCAGGAACAGTGCCGAACCATCGTGGAAACCGAAGTGCTGCGCATGGGTTACTACATCTATGGCTGGCGTCACGTGCCGGTCGATGTGACCTGCCTGGGTGAAAAGGCCAATGCGACCCGGCCCGAGATTGAGCAGATCCTGATCTCGAACTCCAA
Organism: Ruegeria sp. J8; assembly: GCF_056531925.1. Lineage (NCBI taxonomy): Bacteria > Pseudomonadati > Pseudomonadota > Alphaproteobacteria > Rhodobacterales > Roseobacteraceae > Ruegeria > Ruegeria sp. J8. The sequence goes on along the minus strand of NZ_JBQFMR010000006.1, from coordinate 27,636 downwards.
AGGTGTGGACGAAGACACCTTTGAGCGCGAGCTCTACGTGATCCGTCGTAGGATCGAAAAGGCAGCATTGGCGGCAGGAATTTCCGGCCTGTATTTGGCGTCGCTGTCCTGCCGTTCGATCATCTATAAAGGAATGATGCTGGCCGAACAGGTTGCGGTTTTCTATCCCGACCTGATGGACGAACGCTTTGAATCGGCCTTTGCGATCTATCACCAGCGTTATTCGACCAACACCTTCCCGCAATGGTGGCTGGCCCAGCCCTTCCGCATGTTGGCCCATAACGGCGAGATCAACACGCTGAAAGGCAACGTCAACTGGATGAAAAGCCATGAGATCCGCATGGCATCCTCGACCTTTGGGGACTACGCCGAGGACATCAAACCGATCATCGCGGGCGGATCGTCGGATTCCGCCGCATTAGACTCGGTTTTCGAGGTTCTGGTGCGTGCGGGCCGGTCTGCTCCAATGGCGAAAACCATGCTGGTGCCGGAAAGCTGGTCCAAACAGGCGGTCGAGCTGCCGCAGGCGTGGCGCGACATGTATTCCTACTGCAACTCGGTGATGGAGCCATGGGATGGCCCCGCCGCCCTGGCCATGACCGATGGTCGCTGGGTCTGCGCCGGGCTCGACCGGAATGGTTTGCGCCCGATGCGCTACGTTGTGACGGGTGATGGATTGGTTATCGCCGGGTCGGAGGCCGGGATGGTGCCGATTGATGAGGCATCGGTGACGGAAAAAGGCGCGCTGGGTCCGGGTCAGATGCTGGCCGTGGATATGAAGCGTGGCAAGCTGTACCGCGACACACAGATCAAGGACAAACTGGCCCGTGCCCTGCCCTTTGGCGAATGGGTTGGCAAGATCAACGATCTGAATGAAAGCCTGTCAGGCGTGACCGAAACCGCGAAGTTCAGCGGAGAGGAACTGCGCAAGCGACAGATCGCAGCCGGTTATTCTGTTGAAGAGCTGGAGCAAATCCTTGCCCCCATGGCTGAAGACGGCAAAGAGTCCCTGGCCTCGATGGGCGATGACACGCCATCGGCGGTTTTGTCCAAGCAATACCGCCCGCTCAGCCATTTCTTCCGCCAGAACTTTAGTCAGGTGACCAACCCGCCGATCGACAGTCTGCGCGAATACCGCGTCATGTCGTTGAAAACCCGGTTCGGTAACCTGAAAAACGTGCTGGACGAAGACAGCAGCCAGACCGAGATCATCACGCTGGACAGCCCCTTTGTCGGCAACACCCAATGGGACAAGCTGGTAGAAAATCTCGGTTCGCCGCTGGCGGAAATAGATTGTAGCTTTGAACCCGGTCGGGGCGCGTTAAACGCCGCTTTGACTCGTGTTAGAGCCGAAGCAGAAGAGGCCGTGCGCTCGGGCGCGGGGCATCTGGTGCTGTCCGACATGGATTCGGGCGCAGGTCGCGTGGCGATGCCGATGATTCTCGCGACCAGCGCGGTGCACTCGCATCTGACCCGTCAGGGGCTGCGGACCTTCTGTTCGCTGAACGTGCGTTCGGCCGAATGCGTTGATCCGCACTACTTTGCCGTTCTGATCGGCTGCGGCGCGACCGTGGTGAACGCTTATCTGGCCGAAGACTCGCTGGCTGACCGCATTGATCGCGGCTTGCTGGATGGCACGCTGACCGAAAACGTCGCACGCTATCGAGAGGCAATCGACCAAGGTCTGCTGAAGATCATGGCCAAGATGGGCATTTCGGTGATCTCCTCTTATCGCGGTGGTCTGAACTTTGAGGCCGTGGGCCTTAGCCGTGCCATGGTGGCTGAGTATTTCCCCGGCATGACCAGCCGGATTTCCGGTATCGGTGTGACCGGTATTCAGACCAAGGCCGAGGAAATCCATGCCAAGGGCTGGGACAGCGGTCTGGACGTGCTTCCCATCGGTGGTTTCTACAAGGCGCGCAAATCGGGTGAGACCCACGCGTGGGAAGCGACCTCGATGCACATGATGCAGATGGCCTGTAACCGCGCATCTTACGAGCTGTGGAAGCAATACTCGGCCAAGATGCAATCGAACCCGCCAATTCATCTGCGCGACCTGATGGATTTCAAACCGCTGGGCAAACCGGTGCCGATTGAAGAGGTCGAGTCGATCACCTCGATCCGCAAGCGCTTTGTCACGCCGGGCATGTCGCTGGGTGCGCTGAGCCCCGAGGCGCACAAAACGCTGAATGTGGCGATGAACCGGATTGGCGCGAAATCTGACTCGGGTGAAGGTGGCGAAGATCCGGCGCATTTCGTGCCCGAGCCCAATGGCGACAACCCCTCGGCCAAGATCAAACAGGTGGCTTCGGGCCGGTTTGGTGTGACAGCCGAGTACCTGAACCAGTGTGAGGAGCTTGAGATCAAGGTCGCCCAGGGTGCGAAACCCGGTGAGGGCGGCCAGTTGCCGGGCATGAAAGTGACCGACCTGATCGCGCGCCTGCGGCATTCGACCAAGGGTGTGACGCTGATCTCACCGCCGCCGCACCACGACATCTATTCGATCGAGGATCTGGCGCAGCTGATCTATGACCTGAAACAGATCAACCCGCGCTGTAAGGTGACAGTGAAGCTGGTTGCGTCCTCGGGCGTTGGCACGATTGCAGCCGGTGTGGCCAAGGCGAAAGCGGATATCATCCTTATTTCGGGTCACAATGGCGGCACGGGTGCGTCGCCTGCGACGTCGATCAAATACGCCGGTCTGCCGTGGGAGATGGGCCTGACCGAGGCGCATCAGGTTCTGGCGATGAACAACCTGCGCGACCGCGTGACTCTGCGGACAGATGGTGGTCTGCGCACCGGGCGCGACATCGTCATGGCTGCAATGATGGGAGCCGAGGAATACGGTATCGGCACCGCTGCCCTGATCGCGATGGGCTGTATCATGGTACGTCAGTGTCAGTCGAACACCTGCCCGGTCGGCGTCTGTACGCAGGACGAATCCCTGCGCGCCAAATTCACCGGCAATGCCGACAAGGTCGTCAACCTGATCACCTTCTACGCTCAGGAAGTGCGCGAGCTGCTGGCCAGCCTTGGTGCGCGCTCGATTGACGAAATCATCGGTCGGGCCGATCTGCTGGCGCAGGTAAGCCGTGGCTCGGCGCATCTGGACGATCTGGACCTGAACCCGCTGCTGATCACCGTCGATGGCGCACATGACATCGTCTACAACCGCGACAAGGACCGCAACGCAGTGCCGGATACGCTGGATGCCGAGATCGTGCGCGATGCGGCGCGGTTCCTGAAAGACGGAGAAAAGATGCAGCTGTCCTACGCGATCCAGAACACGCACCGGACGGTTGGTACTCGTGTATCCAGCCATATCGTGCAGAATTTCGGGATGCGGAACACGTTCCAGGACGACCACCTGCATGTGAAATTGCAGGGCTCGGCCGGTCAGTCGCTGGGGGCGTTTGCGGCTCCGGGGCTCAAGCTGGAAGTGTCTGGCGATGCTAACGACTATGTTGGCAAGGGCCTTTCCGGTGGCATGATCGTTGTGCGCCCACCGCAGGTCAGCCCGCTTAAGGCAGATGACAACACGATCATCGGCAATACTGTTCTGTACGGCGCCACCGATGGCCACCTGTTCGCAGCAGGCCGCGCAGGCGAACGGTTCGCGGTTCGGAACTCGGGCGCCAAAGTGGTGATCGAGGGCTGTGGCTCGAACGGGTGCGAATACATGACCGGCGGTGTCGCCGTGATTCTGGGCGACATTGGTGCCAACTTTGGCGCGGGCATGACCGGCGGCATGGCGTACCTGTACGATCCCGAAGGCAAGGCACAGGCTCTGATGAACATGGAAACGCTGGTGACCTGCCCGGTTACGGTGGACCATTGGGAAGACCAGCTGAAAACGCTGATCGAAACTCATCAGTCTGAGACCTTCAGCCGCAAGGCCGCTGATATCCTGCAACATTGGGATGTGGAAAAGGCCAATTTCCTGCAGGTCTGCCCGAAAGAGATGCTGAACAAGCTCAGCCATCCTCTGACTAATGAGGTTGAAGCCGTTCCGGCAGAATAAGTCGCCAATCAGTCAAATTGCAAAACCCGCGTACCACTCCGGTACGCGGGTTTTCTTATTCATGGATCTCTACAACAGACATTTCAAACAAGGCCTACACGTCGTATAGCTGTGGCATGGCAAAGAAAGCAGTCCGCAAGACAAGCGGTAAGAAAAAGAAGGCGTCGAAAGCCAAACCCAACGTCGTGATGCGGATTCGCCGCTGGGTCACGCGTGGGCTATTGGCGATTGCGGTGTTTGTAGTGGCGCTGATTGGGCTCTATTCGGTAGTCAACCCTCCGGTGACCCATACGATCTGGTCCGAATGGCGCAGATTGGGCAAGGTCGAGCGTGACTGGGTTCCCATCGAACAGATTTCGCCGATCATGGCGAGGTCAGCCGTAGCGGCTGAGGACGCCAATTTCTGCCGCCATTGGGGGTTTGATGTCGAAGCTATTCGTGACGCGATTGAAGGGGGTGGTGCCCGAGGTGCGTCGACGATTACGCAGCAAGTGGTGAAGAATGTCTTTTTGTGGCAAGGGCGCAGTTGGGTGCGCAAGGCGCTTGAAACTTCGATGACGCCGGTCGTCGAAATTTTCTGGAGCAAACAACGTATACTTGAAGTCTATTTGAACGTCGCCGAGACCGGAAATGGCGTATTCGGGGTTGAGGCAGCGGCACAGCGTAATTTCAACGTTCCGGCGTCCAAACTGTCCTCGGTTCAGGCGGCGCGGATTGCGGCGATCCTGCCATCCCCGCGAAATCGGTCGGTAACCGACCCGTCGGTGCGCACCCGCAGACGAGCGGCTGCGATTCTAGACGGGGCGGCCACCATCCGCGCAGATGGTCGCGCGGATTGTTTCGAGGATTGAAAACCGAACCCTCTCGGGGCTAAAGCTGAGGGGTATTCACTGGTTCGATTGGAAGCTCATGGCGCGTCTGTTTCACGTTCCCCTGTCACCGTACTGCCGCAAGGTCCGTCTGTCACTGGCGGAAAAGAAGATCGAGGTCGAGCTGGTCGAAGAGAAATACTGGGAACAGGACCCGGATTTCCTGCGCCGCAATCCGGCGGGTAAAGTGCCGGTCCTGCGATTGGACGGGCATGTCATGGCGGAAAGCAGCGCCATTTGCGAGTATATCGAGGAAACGCGCCCCGAACCCGCTTTGATGCCAAAAACACCGGAAGCCCGGTATGAAGTCCGGCGGCTAGTCGGCTGGTTTGACGACAAGTTTCATCGCGAGGTGACATCGAAACTGTTGTACGAGCGGGTCAACAAGAAGATGACCGGGCAAGGTTACCCGGACAGCAAGAATGTCAAAGAGGGTGCCAAGGCGATCAAGTATCATCTGGACTACATGGCATGGCTTCTAGATCACCGGCGTTGGTTGGCGGGCGACCAGATGACATTGGCCGATTTCGCGGCCGCGGCGCATTTGTCGGCGCTGGACTATATCTCGGACGTGGATTGGAACCGTTCGGCGGCGGTCAAGGATTGGTACGCCAAGATCAAGTCTCGGCCTGCGTTTCGGTCTATCCTGGCGGATCAGGTGCCGGGGTTTCGGCCTCCGCCGCATTACGCGGATCTGGATTTCTGATAGGGTGGCAGGGGGGCTGTCTGCCCCCCATCGCGCCGGGGCGCGATTCCCCCCGAGGATATTTTAGCCAGATGAAGAGCGGATCGGATTTAAAGGACAAGGTGGTCGCTCAGGCATTGAGTGAGGGGTTTGTGTCCTGTCGGATTTGTCGGCCGTGGGATGTGCCGGAAGTGCCCGCGCGGTTGCAGGCGTTTTTGGATTCCGGGTATCATGGACAGATGGGGTGGATGGCCGAACGGACCCATTGGCGGGGCGATCCGTCGGCTTTGTGGCCCGAGGCGCGGTCGGTGATCATGCTGGCCGAGAGCTATACGCCTGAACATGATCCGACCGAGGTTTTGGGCCATCCTGATCGGGGTGCGATTTCGGTCTATGCGCAGAACAAGGACTACCATGATCTGGTGAAAAAACGCCTCAAGCGGTTGGCGCGGTGGTTGATTGCCGAAGGTGGCGGCGAGGTGAAGGTGTTTGTTGATACAGCGCCGGTGCCTGAGAAGGCCCTAGGCCATGCGGCGGGGCTGGGATGGCAGGGGAAGCATACGAATCTGGTCAGCCGTGATTGGGGAAATTGGGCTTTTATAGGCTCTGTTTTTACTACATTGGACCTGCCTGCGGATATGGCCGAGGTGGATCATTGCGGGTCGTGTCGCGCTTGTTTGGATGCCTGTCCGACAGATGCGTTTCCTGCGCCGTACAAGTTGGATGCGCGGCGGTGTATTTCCTATCTGACCATCGAACATAAGGGGCCGGTGGAAGAAGATCTGCGCGGCAAGTTGGGCAATCGGATTTACGGATGCGATGATTGTCTGGCGGCCTGTCCGTGGAACAAGTTTGCCGTTGCGGCCAGCGATATTCGCTATGCTGCGCGGGATGATTTGTTGGCCCCGCCTCTGGCTGAATTGGCGGGGTTGAATGATGCGGCGTTTCGGGCCAAGTTCTCGGGCTCGCCCATAAAGCGGATCGGACGGGATCGGTTTGTGCGCAATGTGCTGTATGCGATTGGCAATTCCGGTTTGCCCGCGCTGAAGCCGGTGGCGCAGGGGTTGGTGGAAGATCCGGATGCATCTGTGGCTGATGCCGCGCGCTGGGCGGTGCAACAACTGCCCTAAGTGCCGCAAACAGGTTGGACGTGTCGATCCAAACCGCTACACCCAATTCAGCGAACAGGAAGGAGAACCCGATGGCGCTGGCTTTGGGGGTTGATACGGGCGGAACCTATACGGATGCGGTGCTGATCCGGGATGAGGCTGAGGTGATCGCCTCGGCCAAGTCGCTGACCACGCGGGCAGACTTGGCAATCGGCGTGGGCAAAGCGATTTCGGCTGTGTTGGAACAGGCGGCGGTTGGCCCCGAGCAGATCTCGATGGCATCTTTGTCGACCACTTTGGCCACCAATGCTCTGGTCGAGGGGCAGGGCGGGCGCGTGGCGTTGGTCTATATCGGGTTCAAAGAGGGCGATCTGGATCGGCACGGGTTGCGCGACGCGTTGAAGGGTGATCCGGCGCTGATGATTGCCGGGGGTCATAGCCATGCGGGGGGTGAGACTGCTCCGCTGGATGTAGCCGCGTTGGAAACGTTTTTAGACTCTCATAAAGGCATATCCGGCTTTGCCGTGGCCGCGCAGTTTGCCACGCGCAACCCCGCGCATGAGCTGGAAGCGGCGCGGATTATAGCCGAGCGGACAGGGGCTCCGGTCACATGTTCTCATCACCTGTCGGCCAAGTTAAACGGGCCGAAACGGGCAGTGACGGCGGTATTAAATGCACGGCTGATCGGGATGATTGATCGGCTGATCGGACGGGCGCAGGATCAGTTACTGACGTTGGGAATTACCGCGCCGATGATGGTGGTCCGCGGCGACGGCGCGTTGATGAGCGCCGAGCAAGCGCGAGAACGCCCGATTGAGACGATCCTCAGCGGGCCTGCGGCCTCGATCGTAGGGGCCAGTTGGTTGACGGGGGCCGAGAATGCGCTGGTGTCGGATATTGGCGGGACGACCACGGACATCGCCGTGATCCGCGACAGTAAGCCCGCAATTGATCCCAATGGTGCGCGCGTCGGTGGCTTTCGCACCATGGTCGAGGCGGTGGCGATGCGCACCCATGGTCTGGGCGGCGACAGTCAGGTCCATGTGGTGACCGAGGGGCTGGGGGGCGGCGTGGTCCTTGGGCCGCGTAGGGTATTGCCAGTGTCGCTGATCGCGGCCCAGGCCCCGGATGTGGTGCATGCTGAGTTGGACAAACAACTGCGCGCGACCACGGTAGGTGAACATGACACGCGGTTTGCCCGCCGCGTGCCCGGTATCCACGCCGAAGGGCTGGGTGCACGGGAAGAGGTGTTATTGGACCGTCTTGGCGATCAGGTTTTGCCGCTGAGCGACCTATTGCGCACACGGATGGAGAATGGCGCCCTGACGCGGCTGGTGGATCGCGGGATCGTTCAGGTCTCGGGCGTGACGCCGTCGGATGCCAGCCACGTTCTGGGGCGGCTGGACGCCTGGGATGCTGAGGCAGCATGCAAGGCGCTGGAATTGGTGTCGCGCAAACGGGTTGGGTCAGGCGATGTGCTGGCGAAAACCCCCGAGGTTTTGGCGCAGATGATCGTGGATCAGTTGACGGAACAAACGTCTTTGGCTTTGTTAGAGACTGCTTTTGCCGAAGAAGTCGAGGATTTTGGCATTCCCCCGACGGATCTGGCTCGGCACATTCTAACGCGCAAGGGCTTGGCCCGACACCGGGGCCTGTTGGCTTTGGATGCGGCGCTGAATGTGGATGTGATCGGGCTGGGTGCCTCGGCCCCCAGCTATTACCCGGCGGTGGGGGACCGTTTGCATTGCAAGATGATCTTGCCCGAACATACTGGCGTGGCGAATGCCATCGGCGCGGTCGTCGGTCGCCTGACCTTGCGCCGGACGGGGACGGTCACGTCGCCTTCCGAGGGCAAGTTCCGGGTGCATCTTGAGGACGGACCGCAGGATTTCAACGATTCCGAGGCGGCGTTGTCGCTGCTGGAATCCGTACTGCGATCCGAGGCTGAGGGCGCGGTACGCGACGCCGGGGCCGAGGATATCCGCGTGATCGTTGACCGCGACATCCGCACAGCCCGCGTCGAGGCGCAGGAGGTCTTTGTCGAGGCCATGATCACGGTCGAAGCCAGCGGCCGCCCAAGGGTCGCCGCCGGCTGATCGCTTATTCTGCCGCGTCGCGTTTGGGCAGAACCCAATCGGGGCGCGGGAAATGGCAGGTATAGCCGTTGGGGATACGCTCCAGATAGTCCTGATGCTCGGGCTCGGCGTCCCAGAAATCACCGACGGGCTCCAGCTCGGTCACGACCTTGCCGGGCCACAAACCGCTGGCGTTCACATCGGCAATCGTGTCCAACGCCACCTGTTTTTGCGCGTCATCCACATAGTAGATGGCCGAACGATAGCTCATCCCGCGGTCATTGCCCTGACGGTTTACCGTAGTCGGATCGTGGATCTGAAAAAAGAACTCCAGGAGGTCACGATAGCTGATCTGCGTGGGGTCAAAGAAAATCTCGATCCCTTCGGCATGGGTACCGTGGTTGCGATAGGTGGCATTGGGGACATCGCCGCCAGTATAGCCGACGCTGGTGCGGGACACGCCCGGTAGCTTGCGGATCAGGTCCTGCATTCCCCAGAAACAACCTCCTGCTAGGACAGCGCGTTCTTCGGTCATTGGATTTCCTCCACATGGATCAAATAGTCGGCATAGCCTTCGGCCTCCATGTCATCGCGATGGACAAACCGCAAGGAGGCTGAGTTGATGCAATAGCGCAGCCCGCCATGTTCACGCGGGCCGTCGGGGAAGACGTGGCCCAGATGGCTGTCGCCGTGTTTTGAACGCACCTCGGTGCGAATCATGCCGTGGGTGGTATCCCGGAACTCTTCTACATGTTCATGCACGATGGGCTTGGTGAAACTAGGCCAGCCGCAGCCGGATTCGTATTTGTGAGTCGAAGCGAACAGCGGCTCGCCCGAGACGATATCCACATAAATCCCCGGTTCCTTGTTGTTCAGCAGCTTGCCGGTGCCCGGACGCTCGGTCCCGCTGTTCTGCGTGACATGGTATTCTTCGGGCGAGAGGGCAGCGATGGCCTCGGGGGATTTGGTGTATTGGGTCATGGATCCTCCGGTCGGTTGAGTTGCACCATTATTTGGGGGTTGGGGCGCAGAAATCAAAGCCTGTTTCATGCGCCTCGCGCCCTCGTGCGTTGATCCAGGGGACGATTTGGCGCGTATACTTGTGTAGAGGAGGGTTCACCATGTTCCGCATCTTGCTGTTGACCGCTTTGCTTCTGACCGGGCGCACCGTGCAGGCTGCGCCGTTGAGCGGAAAGTTTCCGTCCATCGACGGCGGTACCCTGTCGATTGCGGATTGGCGCGGGCAGCCGGTTTTGGTGGTGAACACGGCCTCGCATTGCGGCTTTACCGGGCAATACAGCGCGCTGCAGCAGGTGCATGAGGATTATGGCCCGCGTGGGCTGGTGGTGCTGGCAGTGCCCTCGGATTCCTTCAATCAGGAGTTAGGCTCGGCGGAAGAGGTCAAGGAATTCTGTGACTTCAACTATAACCTGACCCTGCCAATGACCGACATTACCTCGGTTCGAGGCGCAAAAGCGCATCCTTTCTATCAACAGGTCGCGGAGCAGACAGGATTTGAGCCCAGTTGGAACTTCAACAAAATCCTTCTGAACACTGAAGGCGAAGTTATAGCGACCTATGGCGCAACCACGCGCCCCGATTCCCGGCAAGTTTTGTCTCAGGTCGAGGCTTTGCTGCCCTGAGCAGGTTGCCGCGATAACTGCACGGCCAAAATCCCGGCGGTGGTGATCAGTACGCCAACGGCATCCAGTGGGCCGAGTTTCTCCCCCAGTAGCAACGCAGCAATCGTCACGCCGAAAACAGGGTTGAGGAAGTGGAAGGTGGCTGCGCGGGTCGCTCCGATCCGATCCAGCAGCAGAAACCAGATCAGCGTGGCCAACAAGCCGGGGAACAGGGTTGTGTAGGTGAAAGCCAGCGCCAGCGGCACCGTGGGGTGGATATAGATCGTCTCGAATACGGGAGCCGCGACGAACAGAACGGCTGAACCAACCAGCATCTGCAACCCCACAACCATCATGAAATTCCCGCCCGAGGTCGCCCCGCGCACCGCCAAGGTGGCGAAGGTCAGCGCCAAGGCTCCAACACCACAGAGCATCACGCCGAACATATCAACGCCCGCGCTGATGCGGCTGCTCATGATCAGGGCGACGCCTGCAAACCCTGCCAGCAGGCCGATCACGCCCATGGGCCGCAGACGATCACCCAGAAACAGCCAGCTTGCCAGCGCCACTAGCAGCGGCATGGTCGAGGCGATAATGGCGGCAACCGACGCCTCAATCGTTTGCATTGCGTAGAAATTCAGACCCAAATAAAGGGCATTTTGGCAGATTCCAAACAGGATGGTCGCGTACCATTGTTGCTGTGTCAGCCGCCAGCTCTGTCCCATTGCGCGCGCAATGGCCACGCCGATCAACCCGGAAATCAAAAAGCGCAGTGCCAGCGAAAACAACGGTGAAGCGTCCATCACGATGATCCGCGCCGAAGTAAAGGCCGACGACCAGATCAGTGCAAATGTCAGCCCCATCGCCATGGCGCGCAGATCCATCGCCCATCCTCTTTGTTGGTTTCGCGCACTGTTCCTTAAATCAGTAAGGGTCGCAAGATGTACCGTCTGGCCGTAGTAACTAGGAATCTCATAAGGGCACCACACGCGCGGCGCACAATTTATTTCTTACCGGAGTTGGAGTTACTTTTCGGCCCGCTAGATCATAAGTGACCACAACAAAGGCGAAGCCCGTTATGTTGCAAGAGAAGCGAAAAGACCTGGATTCGGAGCGGCAGAAAAAGCTGCTGTTTCGGCTTGTGGATGAACTCAGCCAATCTTCGCCTGATCTGTACTATCGCCCAACCAGTGAGATCGCGACGTACCTTGAAACGTATATTCGTAAGGAAGCAAAACTGTCTGCAGACGATCGGGCCTTGATGAACCGGCTCAGCCGTCGTGATCTGGAAGTGCTGTTAAGTTTGCACTGATCCCAAAGAAAAAGGGCCCCCAAACGGCGGCCCTTGATCGTATCTTTGCGACAGCTGAGATCAGCCGTTCACGCTGTCCTTCAGTGCCTTCGCAATGGTCATTTTAACCACCTTGTCGGCCTCTTTCTTGAACTGCTCGCCAGTGGCGGGGTTGCGCACCATGCGCTCGGGGCGCTCGCGGCAGTAGATTTTGCCAACGCCGGGCAGGGTCACTGCGCCGCCGGCCGAAACTTCGCGTGTGATCAGGCCGGTCATGGCCTCCAGCGCGGCGTTCGCGGCTTTCTTGTCAGTCCCCATTTCCTCAGCGAGAGCAGCAACCAGCTGAGTCTTTGTCATAGGCTTTGCCATTTCTTGGTCTCCTTAACGTGCCCGATGTCTTGGGCCTCACCGCGTAACTGTAACGGGATATTGTGGCTGAACACAACGAATAGTAGCGCGAAAAACCCCAAAAATAGGGGGAAAACGTTGCTTTTTTGCTTCAGAGAAAGGCTGTTTCGTCAAAAGAACGCAATTTCCGGCTGTGCAGACGCTCAAGCGGCATGCCTCGCAGGTGTTCCATCGCGCGAATTCCGATCGCCAAATGGCGGCTGACCTGTGTGGTATAGAAGTCCGAGGCCATGCCCGGAAGCTTCAATTCCCCGTGCAGCGGTTTGTCCGAGACACAGAGCAAAGTGCCATAGGGCACCCGGAACCGATATCCATTGGCGGCGATCGTGGCGCTTTCCATATCCAGCGCAATCGCGCGAGACTGGCTGAGGCGCTGCACCGGGCCGGACTGGTCGCGCAGTTCCCAGTTGCGGTTGTCGACCGAGGCGACGGTGCCGGTGCGCATGACGCGCTTTAGCTCGTAGCCGTCCAGTTCTGTCACTTCGGCCACGGCGCGTTCCAACGCTACCTGCACTTCGGCTAGGGGCGGGATCGGGACCCAGACGGGCAGGTCATCGTCCAGAACCTTGTCTTCGCGCAGATAGGCATGGGCCAGCACGAAATCCCCCAGCGCCTGCGTGTTGCGCAAGCCGGCGCAATGGCCAACCATCAGCCACGCATGTGGTCGCAGAACTGCGATATGGTCGGTCGCGGTTTTTGCGTTGGATGGCCCCACCCCGATATTGACCAACGTGATCCCCGACCCATCGGCGCGTTTCAGGTGGTAGGTCGGCATCTGAGGCAGCTTCAGCGGCTGCTCCAAAACGCCATCGGCCGAGGTGATCTGCGCATTCCCGGTCGACACAAAGCTGGTATAGCCGCTTTCCGGGTCGGCCAGTTGTTCGCGGGCATAGTTCTCGAACTCGGACACGTAGAACTGGTAGTTGGTGAACAGCACATGGTTTTGGAAGTGGCTGGGATCGGTGGCAGTGTAATGCGCCAGACGGGCCAGCGAATAATCCACACGCTGGGCGGTGAACAGCGCCAAGGGGCCAATCTCGGTTTCGTGGTCATGCACCCCGTTGACGATATCATCATTGGTGGTCGTCAGATCCGGCACGTCGAACACATCGCGCAAGGTGAATCCCGCCGCGCCCTGATGCGGCACCACGAGGTCGGGGTTATTGGCCACCGCGAAATGAACCGGGATGGGTGTATCCGAGGCGCCAATCGTCACTGGTTGGTCGTGGTTTTTGATCAGCAGGGCAATTTGTTGGGTCAGATAGGCCCGGAACAGATCGGGCCGTGTGACCGTCGTGGCATGGGTGCCGGGTTCCGAGACGTGACCAAAGCTCAGCCGGCTGTCCACATGCGCGTATGAGGTCGTTTTGATGCGAATCTCTGGGTAATAGGCTCTGAAACGCTCAGTCGGAGTGCCTGCCTCCATCGCTTTGGCGAAGTTTTCGCACAGGAAACTTGTGGCCTTTTCGTAGAGCTCTTCCAGGCGCGCCACGGCTGCAGCAGGGTCAGTGAATTTCTCAGGGTTTGGGACGTCGGGTGTTCTTATTATTGTCATGCGAGGGGTTCCAAAAGGTCGATCTTTTCAAATGTCCGCACATCCACGAGCCCAAGGTCGGAAATCCGCAGTTCGGGGATCACGACAAGGGCCAGCAGCGAGTGCTGCATATAGGCGTTGTTCAACTGACAGCCACAGTCCTGCATCGCCTGAACCATCCGGTCCGCCTTGGCGGCCACATCGGCGGCGGGACTGTCGGACATCAGGCCAGCGATGGGCAGTTCCACCAGCGCCAGTTCCTCGCCGTCGCGGAACAGGGTGATACCTCCGCCCACCTCGGCCAGACGGTTCGCCGCCAGTGCCATCTGTTCGCGGTCGGTTCCCACCACGATCATATGATGGCTGTCATGCGCCACGGTCGAGGCCATGGCCATGCGCCCCTGATACCCAAAGCCCGAGACAAATGCGTTCGTGACTCCTCCGGTCGCGCGGTGGCGTTCGACCAAAGCGATCTGGCAGACGTCGCTTTCGCCCTCGACCAACCCGCCGATGATGGGCAATTCCTCCTTCAGCGCCTTGGTCGGTGCCTGATTCTCCACCACGCCGATCACATTGGCCCGCACGCGGTTGGCGCCCTCTGGGGCTTTGATCTCAAAATCCTTATCGGTCAGGGTATGGCCCAGATGCACCGTATTGCGCGCACTGTCCGGCCAGTTCAGATGCGGGCAGTCTACTGAAATCGCGCCATTTTCGGCAACGATCTGGCCGCGGGCGATCACCACCTCAATCTGCAACGCAGCCAGATCAGAACTCAGGATAATATCCGCCCGCCGGCCTGGCGTGATCGACCCGATCTCGCGTTCCAGCCCGAAATGGGTGGCGGTGTTGATCGTCGCCATCTGCAACGCAATCAACGGATCGCAACCGCAGGCAATCGCGTGGCGCACCACGCGGTTCATATGCCCCTCATTCACCAATGTGCCCGAGTGGCAATCATCCGTGCACAGAATAAAGCCGCGCGGGTCTAACCCTTTCTCGGTCACGGCTGTGATCTGGCTTTCCACGTCATACCAGGCCGAGCCCAGCCGCATCATCGACCGCATCCCCTGCCGCACCCGAGCTATGGCGTCGGCTTCGCAAGTTCCCTCGTGGTCGTCAGCGGGGCCCCCGGCCACATAAGCCGCGAATTCAGGCCCTAAATCAGGCGAAGCATAGTGCCCACCCACGGTTTTCCCCGCATTCTGAGTCGCCGCGATCTCGGCCAGCATCTTGGGGTCGCCGTGGATCACGCCGGGGAAATTCATCATCTCACCCAACCCGATGATGCCGGGCCAGTTCATCGCCTCGGCCACGTCCTCAGGGGTGATTTCATAGCCTGTGGTTTCAAGCCCTGGGGCCGATGGCGCGCAGGATGGCATCTGGGTGAAGATGTTGACCGGTTGCATCAACGCCTCGTCATGCATCATCCGCACGCCGTCCAGTCCCAGCACATTGGCAATCTCATGCGGGTCGGTGAACATCGACGTCGTGCCATGAGGAATGACCGCGCGGGCAAACTCCGCCGGGGTCAGCATCCCCGATTCGATATGCATATGCGCGTCGCACAGACCGGGCAGCATATAGCGCCCATTGGCCTCGATGATCTGCGTCTTTGGGCCGATGCAATGCGAGGCATCCGGTCCCACAAAGGCGATGCGCCCGCTGGCGATTGCGATGTCGTGATCCGGCAGCGCTTCGCGCGTGTGTACGTTCACCCAGATCCCGCCGCACACGACCATGTCGGCTGGATCACGTCCAGCGGCAACAGCGATCAATCGGGGGGCGGTATCGGGCCAACTTGGGAAAGGCGTATATTCCATGGCTCAACTTTTCTGAATGTGTCCGAAGGTGCAACCCCTGCCGAACATCTATCATCAAACCGTCACGCAGCGCGTCAGCGCTGCCCGGCCCAACCAAAGGAGGGCGCGCGCAAGCGCCCCTGACGATGGGCGGGAGCGCCTACCCCGCCAGATCGCGGGCAATTTCCCGCCTTACCCAATCGGCGAACAGGACGGCACCCGGCGTTTCCTCGGCCTGAGGCGACAGCAGCAGGTAATAAGCCTCGGGCATCTCCGCACGATACTCAAACGGAGAAACCAGTTGTCCGCGCTCGATCAGGTCGCGAGCTATGGTGTCATGGGTTAGGCAATACCCACCCCCGGCCATCGCAACAGACAGGCTAACCAGATAGGTTGTTGAATAGGTAATGGGCGAATTTTCCCAATTTAGACCCTGTTCAGTGATCCAGTTCGGCCAGTTCGAAAGCAGGTTCGAACAATCAAACAGGGGCTGTTCCTGAATGTCTTCCAGCCGCACTTCATAGCCCGGGGCGCAGACCGGGTAATAGTGATCGGTGCGCAGCAATTCGGTACGCACAGTGTCGGACGGGCGCAGGGAATAACGGATTTCAACCGCAGCGCCCTCGGCCATTTCGCGCGGCTCCCAAAGTTCGGTGAAAATGTTCAGCTGCACATCCGGGTGCACTGCGCGGAACCGGGGCAGACGTGGTCCCAGCCAGTTCACCGCAAAGGTGATGTTGCTTTGAACCTGAACCGCGTTCTGCTGCGCGCCGGTGACGGCCTGCGTGCCACGCACCAGCGTACGAAACGCTTCACGCACCACGGGCAAATAGGTGATTCCGGCCTCGGTCAGTTCCAGCGCGCGGGGGCGACGCAGGAACAGCGGTTGGCCCAGATAGCCCTCAAGCGACTTAATCTGCTGACTGACCGCGCTTTGCGTCATGTTCAGATCACGCGCCGCACCGGTGAACGACAAGTGTCGCGCGGCGGCCTCGAATGTGCGCAGCCAGCCCAGCGGAGGAAGCGATGTCTGCATTGGCATAACCTCACCATTAGCTGAGCTTATGAGATAGGCGAGAATTTTTCGTTGGTCAAATCCGCCTCGCGTCGCCACCTTCTTGAGAAACCAGATGGAGGAGCCCGCCATGACCGTCACCGAATTGCGTCCCAATATCGACCACTGGCCCGAGCGGGTCGACCTTGCTGCCACCTTCCGCTGGACTGAACGCCTGAACATGCACGAGGCCGTGGCCAACCACTTCAGTTTGGCGGTCAACGAGGGCGGAACGCAGTTCCTGATGAACGCCAATCAGATGCATTTCGCACGGATCAAGGCGTCGAACCTTCTGCTGCTGGATGCCAATGATCCCGACGTTATGGATCAGCCCGGCGCGCCCGACCCGACCGCTTGGGGTCTGCATGGCTCGATCCACCGCCATTGCCCGCATGCGCGCTGTGTGATGCATGTGCATTCGATCTTTGCAACCGTTCTGGCCTCGTTGGCCGACAGCACTCTACCGCCGATCGACCAGAACACTGCCACCTTCTACAACCGCTATGTGGTGGACCAGGAATTCGGCGGGCTAGCCTTTGAAAGCGAAGGTGAACGCTGCGCCGCAATGCTGTCGGACCCGAAGAAGAAGGTCATGATCATGGGCAACCATGGCGTGTTGGTGACGGGCAGCGATCCGGCGGATACGTTCAACCGCCTCTATTATTTCGAGCGTGCGGCCGAGACATATATCCGCGCGTTGCAGACCGGCCAGCCCCTGCGTGTCTTGTCCGATGAGATCGCCGAGAAGACCGCGCAGGAACTGGATGACTACCCTGATCAGGCCGAGGCGCATCTGCGGGAAATCAAAGCCCTGCTGGATGCAGAGGGTTCGGATTACGCCAGCTAAAGGGAATTGCCATGACAGACGCCGCCCAAGACCCCGAAGCCGCCCGCTGGCACTATCACCCCGAAGGTCCGGTGGGCTTGAACCCGCTGTTCGCATGGCCTCCGCGCCCCGCCTCTGTGCTGAAGTGGTACAGTGGAGCTTGGCTGCAGATTACCTCGCTGACCCTGTGTATGGGGCTGGCGATCATTGCCTATGCCATATTCTTCCCTGCGTTAGAGTCGATGAAGAGCTTTGCTCCGGGGTGGATGTTCCGCATTTGGCTGCTGAACATGGTGCCTCAGATCTTGGTGGCGGGCGGGCTGCATTGGTGGCTTTACATGCGCAAGGGGCAGGGCATGTACAAAAAGTTCGACCGTCGCGACCTGACCCGGGACAACGGCAATTTCACCTTCCGCAATCAGGTCTGGGACAATATCTGGTGGACGCTGGGCAGCGCCATGACCGTGGCAACCGTGTATCAATGGGTGATCTATTGGGCGATGGCCAACGGATATGTGCCGACAGTCACTTGGGCCAGCGCGCCGATTTGGTTTATCGTCTGGATGTTGTTCATCCCGATGTGGTCTGGCTTGCATTTCTATTGGGTGCATCGGCTGGAGCATCACCCCAAGCTCTATAAACACGTCCACGCCGTGCATCATCGCAACGTCAATATCGGCCCGTGGTCGGGGATATCGAACCATTGGTATGAAAACCTGCTGTATTTCACGACCTATTTCATCCATCTGATCGTGCCGTCCCACCCTCTGCATCTTCTGTTTCACACGTATTTTCAGCAGATCAGCCCGGTTCTGTCCCATTCAGGGTTTGAAAAGTTGAAAGCCGGAGAAACTGAAGCGGCCCGTGCGGGGGACTTTTTCCACCAGCTTCATCACCGGTATTTCGAGTGCAACTACGGCACCTCGGAAATCCCCTTCGACAAGTGGTTTGGCACCTATCACGATGGGTCTGCCGAGGCGACGACGCGGACGCGGGCCTATAAAAAGCAGATGTATACCTAGCCGGATCGCATTGCGCGCGGGGTGGTCCCGAACTCGGTCCGAAAGGCTCGGGTCAGGGCGCTTGGGTCGTCATAGCCTGCGCGCAGGGCGATCTCGGCGATGGTCAGGTCGGTCTCGGCTGCCAGTTTCCGGGCCAGGTTCAGGCGCAGGCGGCGATAGACCTGTGCGGGGCCTGCGCCCAGTTCGGTTTGCATTCGCACGGACAGCGCCTTTTGCGATCGTCCAACCCGGCGGGCGATCTCGGGGATAGGCAAGGGCGTTTCCAGATGTTCCTGCATCAGCGCCAGCGCTTTGTTCACATAGCTGCTGGTCGCACCCGCCCCACCGGAATGAGACCTGGCGGAATCGCGTGTCATGAAAAGCTGCGCGACCTCCAGTGCCAAAGCCTGCCCGTGGTCTCGCCCAATCAGGTGCAGCACCAGATCAAACGCAGCCATCGCGCCAGAACAGGTAATGCGGTCGCCGTCGATCACGTAGCGTTCGCGCTGTGCGTCAATTTCGGGGAATCGTTCGGTGAAACCGTCCAGCTCCTCCCAATGGATTGTGGCGCGGTGCCCGTCCAGTAATCCGGCCAACGCCAACAACCAGCTTCCGGTATCCAGCCCGGCCAGTATGCTGTAGCGCCTCGCTGCGGACCGCAACCCCGCCAGCGTCCGCCACCCGCCATGGGCCCGATACCCGTAAGAGGGCATGACCAGTAAAGTATCGCCGCGTGCATTCTGCAAGATGTCGTGCGGTGCGACTTGCAGCCCCGAAGATGACGTGACGGGAGCGCGATCCAGTGACAGAAATTGCCAGTCATACAGCTTGCGCCCCGCGATGGAATTCGCCGCCCGCAAGGGTTCGACCGCATTCGCAAGGCAGTGGTTGGAAAAGCCGTCGAACAGAAGCACTCCGAATTGCTGCGGCGCAGCGGGCGATTTGATCCATCTTTGCATGATTTAGGTCTATTTCTGCATGTTCAGCTTGGCAAGCCACGTCAGGATACCCGCAACCCCAGATGTGGAGACCCCAGATGCAATATGGCCTGTCCGACGAACAAGAGATGATCGCCGCGACCGTTCGCAGCTTTGTCGAAAACGAAATCTACCCGCATGAAGAGCTGGTCGAGCGCACTGGCGAGGTTCCGCATGAGATCGCCGCCGAGATCAAACGCAAGACGATCGAGTTGGGCTTTTATGCCTGCAACTTCCCCGAAAGCGTCGGCTGTGCCGGGCTAAACCATCTGGAGTTTGCGCTGGTCGAGCGCGAGTTGGGCCGGGGATCCATGGCGCTGAACCATTTCTTCGGACGGCCGCAAAACATCCTGATGGCGTGCGAGGGGGATCAGATCGACCGTTACCTGATGCCGGCCGTCAGGGGTGAAAAGATGGACGCGCTGGCGATGACCGAACCGGGTGCGGGCTCGGACGTGCGGGGGATGAAATGCGCTGCCGTGCGCGATGGGGGCGACTGGGTGGTCAATGGCACCAAGCACTTCATCTCGGGCGCGGAACATGCAGACTTTATCATCGTCTTCATCGCAACCGGTGAAGATCAGACGCCGAAAGGCCCGAAGAAGCGCATCACTGCCTTTCTGGTCGATCGCGGGACCCCCGGCTTCACGATCCGGGATGGATACAAGTCGGTCAGTCATCGCGGCTACAAGAACATGGTGCTGGATTTCGACGATTGCCGCCTGCCGGATGCGCAGGTTCTGGGCGAGGTTGATGGCGGGTTCGAGGTGATGAACACCTGGCTTTACGCCACCCGGATCACCGTTGCCGCAATGTCGGTTGGGCGTGCGCGCCGAGCGTTCGACTATGCGCTGGACTATGCCGCCACGCGTGAGCAATTCGGCCAGAAGATCGGCAAGTTTCAGGGCGTCTCATTCCAGATTGCAGACATGATCACCGAGATTGATGCCGCCGATCTGCTGACCCTTGCAGCCGCCGATCGTCTGGACAAGGGGCTGCCCGCCAACCGCGAGATTGCCTCGGCCAAACTGTACGCCTCGGAAATGCTGGCCCGGGTGACAGATGCGGCGATCCAGGTGCATGGCGGGATGGGTCTGATGGATGACTACCCGCTGGAGCGATTCTGGCGTGACGCGCGTGTCGAACGCATCTGGGACGGCACCAGCGAGATTCAGCGCCACATCATCAGCCGCGATCTCTTGCGGGCGCTGGGCGCATGACGACAGCGCTGGCCCGAGCGCTGAACCCAAAGACCATCGCCGTGATCGGCGGTGGCGCGTGGTGTACGTCTGTTATCGAGCAGGCACGCAAGTTTGGATTCGAGGGCGAAATTTGGCCTGTGCACCCCAAAGCAACCGATGTCGCGGGGGAAAGTGCTTACCCGACACTCGAGTCGTTGCCTGATGTGCCCGACATGGCCTTTGTCGGCATCAACCGCCACGCCACAATTGAGGCTGTCAGGATTCTGTCTGCGATGGGGACGGGCGGTGCGGTCTGTTTCGCTTCGGGCTATACCGAGGCACAGGCTGAAGACCATTCAGGCGCGGGCCTTCAGGATCAGTTGATCGCCGCCGCAGGGGACATGCCGATTTTTGGGCCGAATTGTTACGGTTTCGTCAATGGCCTGCATCGAGTGGCTGTCTGGCCTGATCAGCACGGCATGCGGCCTGTGGATCGCGGGGTTGCGATCCTGACGCAAAGCTCGAACATTGCCATCAACATGACCATGCAGCGCCGCGCTTTACCGTTGGCCTTCATGCTGACCTGTGGAAATCAGGCGCAGACGCATCAGGCCCAGATTGCCTCGGCGTTGTTGGATGACGACCGCATTACGGCCATCGGCGTGCATATCGAAGGGTTTGGCGATCTGCGCAAATGGGAGGCGCTGGCTAAAAAGGCTCGTCAGCGCGGTGTCCCGATTGTTGCGCTGAAGATGGGCCGGTCGGTCCATGCCCAGGCGGCAACGATTTCGCATACGGCCTCGCTGGCGGGGCAGGACGCGGGTGCTCAGGCGTTTCTGGATCGGTTGGGGATTGCCCGCTTGGATGACATCCCCAGCTTTCTGGAATGCCTCAAGCTGTTGCATGTTGCTGGGCGTCTGGACAGCAACGGGCTGGGTACGATCAGCTGCTCGGGGGGCGAGGCCAGTCTGGCCGCGGATATGGCCGAGGGGCGTGATCTGCACTTTCCGCCGTTGACGGATACGCAACGCACCGATCTGCGCGCGGCATTGGGGCCGATGGTGGCGCTGGCGAACCCGCTGGACTACCACACCTATATCTGGCGCGACACGCAGGCGATGACGCGTGCCTGGTCGGCGATGATGGGGCCAGAACAGGCTCTGACTATGGCCATTGTGGACTATCCGCACACTGATCAAACCGATTGGACCTGTGCGACGCAGGCCGCGCTGAATTGTGTGGCAAAAACCGGGCGGCCCTTTGCAGTGACCGCAACTCTGCCCGAGTTGATGCCCGAGGACGTCGCGCAGCGCCTGATGGATGGCGGCGTTATTCCCTTCGCCGGGCTGCATGAGGCACTGTCGGCTGTCGAAGCAGCGGCGCGACCCGCAGGTCAGGACTCTGATCCGGTGGTCCTTCCCAGTACTGCCAATCCAAACGTTACGCTGACCGAGGCGGAGGCCAAGGACCAGCTTGCAGCCTTCGGTGTGTCCACTCCGAAAAGGTTGGTGATTCAGGCCGATGCCGCCAGCGCGGGTGACCTGACCGGTCCTTTCGCCGTCAAGGGCGTTGGACTGGCCCATAAGTCGGACCACGGGGCGGTTCAGTTAGGGGTAAGCGCGGGAGATCTGCCGGCCGTCGCGGCCCATATCGGCACCCATGAAGTTCTGATCGAGGAAATGGCGCCCGAAGGCGTTGCCGAGTTGCTAATCGGTGTCACTTGCGATCCGGCCCATGGCTATGTTCTGACATTGGGTGCGGGCGGGGTGTTGACGGAAATCCTGCGGGACTCGGTGTCTCTGCTAATACCGTCGCCTCGGAACGTGGTCGAAAAGGCGCTGGGTGAGCTGGCCTGTGCGCCGTTGCTGGCTGGCTATCGCGGCAAGCCCGCCGCAGATATAGGCGCGATCCTGGATACGGTCGAGGCCGTGCAGGCTTATGTCATTGCCAACGCAACCCATGTCAGCGAAGTTGAAATCAATCCGCTTATCTGCGGGCCTAAAGGGGCCGTGGCGGTGGATGCACTGATCCGAAAGGCACGCACATGAACCCGGTCAAAACCCAGCGCGACGGCGCGATATTGCAGGTCACTCTGGACCGTCCCAAAGCCAATGCGATTGATCTGGCCACCAGCCGCGTTATGGGCGAGGTGTTTCGGGATTTCCGCGATGACCCGGACCTGCGCGTGGCAATCATCACCGGTGGCGGCGACAAGTTCTTTTGCCCCGGCTGGGATCTGAAGGCTGCGGCGGATGGCGACGCGGTGGATGGCGATTATGGGGTGGGCGGCTTCGGCGGGTTGCAAGAGCTGCGCGATATGAACAAGCCGGTGATTGCCGCCGTGAACGGTATCGCCTGTGGTGGCGGGCTGGAACTGGCGCTGAGCGCCGACATGATCATCTCCGCAGATCACGCCAGCTTTGCCCTGCCCGAAATCCGATCCGGCACCGTTGCGGATGCGGCCAGTGTCAAACTGCCCAAACGCATCCCCTATCATATCGCGATGGAACTGCTGCTGACCGGACGCTGGTTCACTCCGGATGAGGCCAAGACCTGGGGCCTCGTCAACGAGATCGTGCCCGGCGATCAGCTGATGGACCGCGCATGGGAACTGGCGCGTTTGCTGGCCAGCGGGCCGCCTCTGGTCTATGCCGCGATCAAAGAGATTGTGCGCGAGGCCGAGGATTCAAAGTTTCAGGACATTATGAACCGGATCACACGGCGGCAATTGCCGACCGTGGATGTTCTGTATGGGTCCGAGGACAATCTGGAAGGCGCCCGCGCCTTTGCCGAGAAACGCGACCCGGTCTGGAAAGGGCGCTAAATCCGCTCGAACAAGGCGATGAGCGCCGTGTCGTCCTTGTTGGGACCAATGGCGAGGTCGCCATAGATACGTACTTCGGGCAGAGACAGGTTTCTGATCTGACCCTGAGCCAGCTTGTGAAGCGCCTCGGCAAAGCCAAGTGCCTCATAATGTTGGGCGTTGATCGACAGGGCGAATTGCGCACCGTGGCGCGCGACGCGCAGCAAGGGCAACAGCGCCTCGGGGCCGAGGTGGCCGTGGGTGAAGGTGCCCGATGACACGATGCCCGAGTAGCTTTCGCGCGGCACAGGGATGCCCTCGTTCAGGTCGGCCTCGATTGCATCGCGGTAGATGTCTTTGCGCATGGCCTGATCCAGCATCTGGGCGCTGATATCGGTGGCGTCGATGGGACCGACGCCCAGCCCGACCAGGACATCACCGCACAGACCGGTCCCCGCGCCCACATCCAGCACCGGGCCCTGTCCTCCCGCCCCTACAAAGGCGCGCGCCGTGTGGATGTGGAGCTGATAATCCTCACGCGTGGCAAAGCCTGTGTCATAATCCCCGGCCCATTCCGCATAAAGCCGCCGGTTGTCGTCCGGCGTTTCCAGCGCATAGGCCGCATGCAGATCAGGGGTTTTATCGCTCATGCCTAAAAGAAAGGCCCATTGTGGGATTCGAATCAAGTATCCCGTCGCCCGCGCTTGCATCCGGCTGATTTGGGGATCATCAATGGCGGCATGACTGGTACTCTTTATTCATTCGGCCATGGCTATTCCGCGCAGGAATTGTCGCGGCTTTTGGCACCCGCGGGCTGGCGCATCATCGGAACCACCCGTGACCCCGCGCAATCAATAACCCTGCGGGCTTCGGGGGCAGAGCCGGTTGTTTGGCCTGGACAGCAGGTTGATTTGGACGGGGTGACGCATTTGCTGATCTCGACGGCGCCCAATGCCGAAGGTGACCCGGTTCTGGCGGCCTTGAAGGACGAAATCACCGAGCGCGCCGCGCAGTTCGAATGGGTCGGGTACTTGTCGACCACAGCCGTTTACGGCGATCATCAGGGTGATTGGGTAGATGAGACTACCCCTGCAACACCCACGGCCCAAAGGGGCAGATGGCGGGTGCAGGCGGAACAGCAATGGCTGACCATTCCGGGTCTGCCCACGCATATTTTCCGGCTGGCGGGGATCTATGGCCCCGGTCGCGGTCCGTTCTCCAAGCTGAAACGCGTTGGGATGCGGCGGATCATAAAGCCGGGTCAGGTCTTTTCGCGCATTCACGTGGCCGATATCGCGCAGGTACTGGCGGCGTCGATGGCCGCGCCAAATCCCGGCGCCATATATAATGTCTGCGATGATGAACCGGTTCCACCACAGGATGTCATTGCCTATGCGGCTGAGTTGCAGGGATTGCCTCTGCCCCCCGCCGTTCCTTTTGACAAGGCCGACCTAACCCCGATGGCCCGCAGTTTTTACAACGAGAACAAGCGGGTCAGAAACGACCGGATCAAGGATGAGTTGGGGGTAAAGCTGCTTTATCCAGACTACCGGGTCGGGCTGACGTCTCTGATGCGCGCGGAATGATTGAATTGTGATAGCTTTTAGTTATCATAATCATCCATAAACAAAACTTATTCGCATGGATTGTCTTTGCTAGAACGGTTCTAGACAAGACCTACCGAGTCGCTACTGCCCATCACGACTGCGCGATTTTTCGTCATGCTTTTAGGATGGATAAAAGTGTCATCTATATGTGCTCTTGATCGACCGAGTTTTTAGCGGCGCACCTGCGCCGGAATTTTGCCAGGAATGGAGATCGACATGGACGGAAGTGATAACCCCAAAGCAGGCGGATGCCCTGTCATGCACGGCGCAGGAACCCGGTCTAACCGGGACTGGTGGCCGAACCAGCTGAACCTGTCGATCCTGCATCAGCACGGACCGGCCTCGAACCCGATGGATGCCGATTTCAACTACGCTGAAGAGTTCAAGAAACTGGACATGAAGGCGCTGAAAGAAGACCTGTATGCGCTGATGACGGATTCGCAGGACTGGTGGCCAGCGGATTATGGTCATTACGGCGGATTGTTCATTCGTATGGCGTGGCACAGCGCCGGGACATACCGGACGGCGGATGGCCGGGGTGGTGCTTCGACCGGGAACCAGCGGTTTGCCCCGCTGAACAGCTGGCCGGATAACGGCAACCTCGATAAGGCGCGCCGTCTTCTGTGGCCGATCAAGCAGAAATACGGCAACCAGATTTCATGGGCTGACCTGATGATCCTTGCGGGCAACTGCGCCATCGAATCCATGGGCGGCAAGACCTTTGGCTTTGCCGGTGGCCGCGAAGACATTTGGGCCCCCGAGGAAGACATCTATTGGGGCACTGAGACCGAATGGCTGGCCCCCACCGACAACCCGAACAGCCGCTATTCCGGTGAACGCGATCTGGAAAACCCGCTGGCCGCTGTGCAGATGGGCCTGATCTATGTGAACCCAGAAGGCCCCGATGGTGAGCCGAACGTGCTGGCCTCGGGCCGTGACATCCGCGACACCTTTGGTCGGATGGCGATGAATGACGAGGAAACCGTGGCTCTGGTTGCGGGTGGTCATACCTTTGGCAAAGCGCATGGCGCGGGCGATCCCGATCTGGTTGGCCCCGAACCCGAAGCTGCTGCGATCGAGGAAATGGGCTTTGGCTGGATCAACAAGTTTGGCTCGGGCAAAGGTGACGACACCACAACCTCGGGAATCGAAGGCGCGTGGACCGCGAACCCGATCCAATGGGACAACGGCTATTTCGATCTTCTATTTGGCTATGACTGGAACCTGACCAAAAGCCCCTCTGGCGCATGGATCTGGGAGCCGGTCGGCGTGAAAGAAGAAGACATGGCCCCGGCGGCGCATGATCCGTCGAAAAAGGTCAAGACCATGATGACCACCGCCGACATGGCGATGCGCATGGACCCGATCTATGGCCCGATCTCGAAGCGCTTCCATGAGAACCCCGAAGAATTCGCAGATGCGTTCGCCCGCGCCTGGTTCAAGCTGACCCACCGCGACATGGGCCCCCGCGCGGCCTATATTGGTGAAGAAGCTCCGACCGAGGAGCTGATCTGGCAGGACAACGTCCCCGCCATAGATCATGATCTGGTGGATGATGCGGATGTGGCGGACCTGAAAGCCAAGATCGCGGCAACCGGTCTGTCGGTGTCGGAACTGGTTTCGACCGCTTGGGCCTCGGCTTCGACCTTCCGCGGGTCGGACAAGCGTGGCGGTGCCAATGGTGCCCGTATCCGTCTTGCGCCGCAGAAAGACTGGGATGTGAACGAGCCGATGAAATTGTCCAAGGCGCTGTCCGCGCTCGAGGGTGTTCAGGCCGCGTTCAACGATGCGCAGTCGGGCGGCAAAAAGGTCTCGCTGGCGGATGTGATCGTTCTGGCCGGCGCCGTAGGTATCGAACAGGCGGCCAAGGCTGGCGGTCAGGATGTCGAGGTTCCGTTTACTCCGGGCCGCACTGATGCGTCGCAGGACCAGACGGATGTCGATAGCTTTGCGGTGATGGAGCCCATCGCTGATGGCTTCCGCAACTATCAGAAAGGTGACTATACCGTTTCACCCGAAGAGTTGCTGGTCGACAAAGCGCAACTATTGACCTTGTCCGCGCCTGAAATGACCGCACTGGTTGGTGGGCTGCGCGTGATTGGCGCCAATTTCGGCGATACCAAGCATGGCGTGTTCACAGACCGGGTCGGTACGCTCAGCACCGACTTCTTCACCAACTTGTTGGACATGAGCACCGAATGGAAGCCCGCAGGCAAGGGCGTCTATGAAGGCCGCGACCGCGCCAGCGGTGAGGTCAAGTGGACCGGGACCCGTGTCGATCTGGTCTTTGGCTCGAACTCGCAACTGCGGGCGCTGGCCGAGGTCTATGGTCAGGCCGGGGCCGAAGCCAAGTTCACCACCGACTTTGTGTCCGCTTGGATCAAGGTGATGAACGCGGACCGGTTCGACCTGAAGTAATTTAGACCACCATCACTCACAATACGACGCCGCGCAGGGAAACTTGGGCGGCGTTTTATTTGCGAGTCATGAACGGCTACCAAGCATTGGGTACGATTCCTGCGAAAGGGGTATGCATCCTCTATTGTGACACTCTGTTCGGCGGGTTTTCGATGCGATTATTAAAGTTAGTCTGTTGTTTTTGTTAAATTAAATAAGTTTCTGCCTGCAAATTCAAAGTTTTTTCAAAATGGGGGTTGCAGGTTCCAGACCTAATCCGTAAATACCCCTTCACCGGCGCTGCTGAGGCGGTGCTGGGGCGCTGGAGACGGTGCTGACGGACTGGAAAGACGGTTGAGACGCTCAGGATAGACTGG
>NZ_JBQFMR010000005.1:0-350005 GCF_056531925.1 Ruegeria sp. J8 | reverse complement strand
TTGGGATGGGACAGAACCCGCAAACCTATCTGAAGCCCGGCGACAAGATGGAGTTGGGGATCGAAGGACTGGGCGTGCAACGGCAGGATGTTGTTCAGGGCTAACCCTGGCACCAAATCACTTACCAATGGACCCCAGATCGCATCAGCAGTCTGGGGTTTTATTTTAATGGCTGCATCAACCGAATGTCAGGTCAGCTTGGGTGCGCAAAATACTCATTCGCTAAGGCCTTGGAAATCTCGCCTCCAGTTTGTACTTTGGATACAAAATGCACTGCCCGAGATGAACACAATGCCAAGCACCCGCGCGATCCCACGGCAAAGCCTGCCAGATGTCATTACCAATGACTTGCGCGAGCGAATCCTCAGCGGCGAGATGGCCGAGGGTGAGACCATCCGCCAAGAAGCGCTGGCCGAGGACTATGATGTCTCGCGTATGCCGATCCGCGAGGCGCTCAAGCGGTTGGATGCCGAAGGGCTGGTACAATTGACCAACAATCGCGGCGCTGCCGTGACCACGCACTCGCTGGACGAAATCGCCGAGATATTCGACCTACGCGTGTTGCTCGAAGTTGACCTGTTCCGCCGCGCGATCCCACTTATGACCGAAGCCGATTTCGCCATATGCGAAAGGTTGCTGGATGAGATGGAGAAATCCTACGAAGCCTACGATGTCGGGCGCTGGGGCGGTCTGAACTATGAATATCATAAGGCGCTTTATGCAGCGGCAGGGCGCGGGCTTACCAATGACATTCTGCAACGGGTCAATGTGCAATCGGATCGCTATGTCCGTATGCATCTAAGCGTCATGGAACAGCGCGAACCCGCCAAGCGTGATCATGGCGAGTTGCTGGCCCTTGCCCGCGCGCGCGATGTGGAAGCTGGGTGCGATCTGCTAACCCGGCACATCCAACGCACCAAAGACCAGTTGCTGGCCATGGTCACGGCAACGCGAAACCCCGAAGACTAGGGTCAGTCCAGCGGATGCAGACAGGCCACGCGATGGGCTTCGCCTGACAGCTCGGGCGGGGCTGCGCGGCATTCATCTGTTGCGAGCCAACATCTTTGCGCAAATGCGCAGCCTTTGGGGATGTTCATGGGTGAGGGCAACTCGCCCTCCAGCTTGATCCGTTCCTTGCGCGCCTCAGGGTCCGCGCGCGGCGTGGTCGATAACAGCGCCTTAGAATAGGGATGACGGGGGGCGGCGAACAGTTGGTCTTTCGTGGCGTGCTCGACCGCGCGGCCCAAATACATAACGATCACATCATCGGCGAAGTGTTTAACTACCGACAGGTCATGCGAGATGAACAGATAGGCAAGGTTCAGGCGCTCTTGCAATTCGACCAGAAGGTTCAGGATTTGCGACTGGATCGACACGTCCAAGGCCGAGACCGGCTCGTCCAGCACCAGCACTTTGGGGTTCAGCATCAGCGCGCGTGCAATTGCGATCCGCTGACGTTGACCGCCCGAGAACATGTGCGGATAGCGGTCATAGTGTTCCGACCGCAGCCCGACCAGGTCAATCATCTCGCGCGCCCGTGCTTCGCGGTCGGCGGCAGACATGTCAGGGCGGTTGATGATCAGCGGCTCCTGCAGAATTTGCCCAATCCGCTGGCGTGGGTTCAATGAGCCATAGGGGTCTTGAAACACGATCTGCACCGTATCGCGCATCTGCGCCCATTTCGACGGCGTGATATCGACCCCGTCAATCGACAACCTGCCCGAGGTCGGCTCTTCGATCATAGTGACGACGCGCGCCAAGGTCGACTTGCCACAGCCCGACTCGCCGACGATCGCCAGTGTCTTGCCCGGTTGCAGCGCGAAATCGACGCCCGACAAGGCCTTGACCGTGGCCGATTTAGACAACAGCCCGCCCTTGACCTCATAGTGTCGCGCCAGCGCGATTGCCTGAACGATAGGAGCTGTCATGCCATTTCTCCGGCTGCAATTCTTTCGACATGGTGACACCGCGCCTTGCCGAACAAATCGCTATGCGGTGTGGGCGGGATGGCTTGGCAGGTGCCGTCCGCGAACTGACAGCGCGGGCTGAACAGACAGCCTTTGGGGCGGTCGAACTGCCCCGGCACCACACCGGGAATGGTTGGCAGCATCTTTGAAGTCGCGCGTTCCGGCAAAGCGCTCAGCAGCGCCGAGGTATAGGGGTGACGCGGGGTGCGGAACAGGTCTTTGACCGGTTGTTCCTCGACCTTCTGACCGGCGTATTGCACCTGCACGCGTTCGGCGGTTTCGGCCACCACGCCCATATCGTGGGTAATCAGCACCAAACCCATCCCCTGTTCATCGCGCAACCGCACCAACAGGTCCAGAATTTGCGCCTGAATGGTGACGTCCAGCGCTGTTGTCGGCTCATCAGCGATCAGTAGCTTGGGGTTGCAGGCAATCGCCATGGCGATCATGACCCGCTGGTTCATCCCCCCTGACATCTGGTGTGGAAAGGTGTTCAGCCGACTTTCCGGCGCGGGAATGCCGACCTGGTCAAACAACTCGATTGCGCGTTGGTGACGATCCTTGCGGTTCAGCCCCAGATGGATGCGCAGCGCTTCTTTGATCTGGAAGCCCACGGTGAAACAGGGGTTGAGCGACGACATCGGCTCCTGAAAGATCATGGCGATGTCCTTGCCGATGATCTTGCGCCGGTCACGGGCCGAGATTTTGGTCAGGTCAATGCCCTCGAAACTCAGCTGGTCGGCGGTGATCGTGGCGGTCCAAGGCAACAGGCCCATCAGCGCCAGCATCGACACGGATTTGCCCGAGCCGCTTTCGCCGACGATGGCCATCAGCTCGCCCCGGTCGACAGAGAGGTCCACACCGTCCACGGCACGGAACTTGCCCGAGGCGGTGGCGAATTCGACAGTGAGGTTTTGGATATCCAACAAACTCATATCGTCAGCTCCGCTTCAGTTTCGGATCCAGCGCGTCGCGCAGGCCGTCGCCCATCAGGTTGATCGCCAGCACCGTGACCAGAATGGCAAGGCCGGGGAAGGTGACGACCCACCAAGCGCGCAGAATGAACTCGCGCGCCTCGGCCAGCATGGTGCCCCATTCCGGCGTGGGAGGCTGCGCGCCCATCCCCAGAAATCCAAGCGCGGCGGCGTCCAGAATGGCGGTCGAGAAAGACAATGCCGCCTGCACTATGATCGGGGCCAGACAGTTGGGCAGCACAGTCTTGAACATCAGCCGCGCCTTGCCCGCGCCCGCCACACGGGCCGAGGTCACATAGTCTTTCTGCCGCTCAGACAGAACCGAGGCTCGGGTCAGGCGCACGTAATGCGGCTGAAAAACGATGGCGATGGCGATCATCGCATTGGTCAGCGACGGCCCAAGAATAGCCACCAGCACCAGCGCCAACAGCAGCGAGGGGAAGGACAGGATGATATCCATCACCCGCATGATCAGCGTATCGACCCATTTCGGCGCAAAGCCGGACAAAAGCCCGATGATCACGCCGCCCGTCACGGCCACACAGACAACAACGATGCCCACAAAGAAAGAATAGCGTGATCCCATGATCAGCCGCGACAGCATATCCCGCCCCAATGGATCGGTGCCCAGCGGAAAGGCCCAGCTGCCGCCCTCTTGCCACGCGGGGGGTTGCAGGATGTGGTCGCGGAACTGCTCAGTCGGGTCGTAGGGCGCCAGCAAAGGCGCAAAGGCCGCGCAGATTACGAAGGCCATGAACACATACAACCCGATCACCGCGCCGCGGTTTTCGCTGAAATAGAACCAGAATTCGCGCAGGGCGCTTGGGCGGTCCTCGGTCTTGGGGGTGGTTGCGGAAAGCTCGGCCATCACCGCCTCCGGATTTTGGGGTTGATGATGCCGTAAAGGACATCGACCAGCAGGTTCACCAGCATCACGATCACAGCGATCATCAGCAGCCCGCCCTGCACCACCGGGTAGTCGCGGCGGAAAATACTGTCGACCATCCACTTGCCGATTCCCGGCCAGCTAAAGATTGTCTCGGTCAGGATCGCACCGGCCAGCAGCGTGCCGACCGACAGGCCGATCACTGTTATCACCGGGATCAGAGCGTTGCGCAGCGCATGCAGCCCGTTGATCCGCGTGGGTGAAAGGCCCTTGGCGCGGGCGGTGCGAATGTAATCCTCGCCCAAAACTTCCAACATGGCCGAGCGAGTCTGGCGCGCGATCACCGCCAGCGGGATGGTGCCCAGTACGATGGTCGGCAGGATCAAGTGACGCACGGCTGACGTAAACGCCCCCTCCTGCCCTGACAGCAGGCTGTCGATCAGCATGAACCCGGTCACGCTGGGGAAGTAATACAGCAGGTCGATCCGCCCCGATACCGGCGTCCAACCCAGATTGCCCGAGAACACGATGATCAGCAGCAGGGCCCACCAGAAGATCGGCATCGAATAGCCAACCAAAGCCGAGGACATCAACGCGCGGTCAAAGAACCTGCCTCGGTTCACGGCTGCAATCACACCCGCAGGTAAGCCCAGAGCCACCGCAAAGATCATTGCGCAGATCGACAGTTCCAGCGTGGCGGGAAACAGGGCAAAGAACTCATCCCAGACCGGTTTCTTAGTGACAAAGCTTTCGCCCAAGTCGCCATGCATAACGCCGACCAGATAGTCCCAGTATTGCTGCAGCACCGGTTTGTCAAAGCCCAGCTTGACCACCATCTCTTGATAGCGTTCTTCAGTCATACCGCGTTCTCCGGCCATGACGATGATGGGATCGCCGGGCAGCACCCGGATGAACATGAAGGAAATCAGCGTCACGCCCAGAAATGTCGGAACGAACATTCCAAGGCGCGAAAGGAAGTAGCCAAACATCAGCGACCTATGATTGTGAGATCTTTGGGAAAGCGGGTCAGTGACCGGCAGCCATCCTGCGTCACCAGAACATCATCTTCGATCCGAACACCAAAATTTCCAAGGTCATAAAGCCCCGGCTCATTGGTCCAGACCATGCCCGGCAGGATGGCCTGATGGTTTCCACGCATGATATAGGGCGCTTCATGTACGTCGCGGCCCAGCCCGTGCCCGGTCTTGGTACGGATACGGTCAGCATAGGGCGATGCCTCAAGTACTCGGGTGACAGCATCGTCGATGTCATGCGCCGTCATGCCTGGGCGACAGGCGTTGAACCCTTCGAGGTTGGCACGCAGGACGGTGTCGTAGACATCCCTGCCCTCGTCCGAAACCTCGGCCACAAAGAACGTACGGGTGATATCAGCGGCAAAGCCGTGTTTGCGCGCGCCAAAATCGAACAACAACGCGTCGCCGGGTTTGATCTGATAATCCGCTCGCGCCTTGCCATGCGGTTGGGCCGAATTGTCACCAGCCGCCACAATTGGTGCGAACGCCAACGAGGCCGCACCCTCGGCGAACAGTGCCTGAATCAGCGCCTGTTCGATCTGTTTTTCCGTCTGTCCGACGCGCACATCGGCTATCACACGCTCCAGCGCGCGTTCCGAGATATCAATGGCAGCTTGCAGTGCCGCGATGTCGTCATCGGTCTTTATGATCCGCAAGCCCGAGATTTCGCGTTCGGCATCCACAATACGCAGATCAGGTAGCGCGTTGGTGAAAGCCTTCGACACAAAGACCCGCATCACCTGCCCTTCGACAGCCAGCGATGTCAGCGGCATATGCGCAGCCAAAGCAGCAAAAGCGCTGTCATAGCCCGTCTGGTCCATCCAATCGAACACGGCACCGTCAAAGCCGACCAAAGCCCAGGTGCCAAGTTCAAGATTGGGGACAATCGCGGCAGGGGCGCCCTGGGCCGGGATCACGACCACAAAGGGTCGCTCGTGGCTCATGAAGGGTTTCCCCAAAGCGCGGGTGAAATTGGGACCGGGCACGAGGGCCACGGCATCGACTGACATGTCCTTTGCCAGTTGACGGTACTCGGACAAATCCGGCATGAGGGCCGACCTCCAAAAAAGAAAACCGGAGCCGCCACGCGGGCGGCTCCGATCCGTGAGTGATAATTTATTCGACGCTGACGCCGTAGAAGATGTGGCCGCCCAGCGGGTGGACCTTGTAGCCCTGCACTTCGTTGCGCATCGGCATGTAAACGACCGAGTGTGCGATGGTGGCCCAGGGGGCTTGCTCTTTGAAGATGACCTGCGCCTCTTCATACAGCTTGGTGCGCTCGGCCTGATCGGTGGTCTGCTTGGCCTTCAGGATCAGATCTTCGAAAGGCTCGTGGCACCATTGTGCACGGTTCGAGGCTTCGCGGCCGTCACAGCCCAGCAGCACGGCCAGGAAGTTGTCCGGGTCGCCGTTGTCACCTGTCCAACCCAGCAGCACAGCTCCGTCGCGGTTCAGCTCTTTTGAGCGCGACAGGTACTCGCCCCATTCATAGGAGACGATCTCGACATCCACGCCGACCTTGGCGAAATCTGCCTGGATCAGCTCGGCCATGCGGCGGGCGTTCGGGTTATAGGGGCGTTGAACCGGCATCGCCCAGACTTTCATCGACAGATCGCTGACGCCTTCGGCTTCCAGCATCGCCTTGGCCGCTTCGGGATCATAGGCATCGTCGGTGATGGCCTCGTTATACCCCCACATGGTCGGCGGGATCGGATTCTTGGCCGCTTGCCCCGAACCTTGGAACACAACGTCGATGATCGCCTGCTTGTCGATCGCCATGTTCAGCGCTTTGCGCACCTTCGGGTTGTCGAACGGCTCCATCGTGGTGTTGTAAGCCAGATAACCCACGTTCAGGCCTTCTTGCTCCATCATGTTGATGTCAGCGTCATCCTGCATCGCCTGAATGTCGGCGGGGTTCGGATAAGGCATGATGTGGCATTCACCCGCCTTCAGCTTTTGATAACGGACCGACGCATCAGGCGTAATCGCAAAGATCAGATTGCTCACATCCGCCGGTGCTTTCCAGTAATCAGCGTTCTGCGCATAGCGGATCACGGCGTCTTTCTGATAGGCCACGAATGAGAACGGGCCGGTGCCGATAGGCGCGGTGTTCAGCTTTTCAGGAGTGCCCGCTTCCATCATCGCGTCGGCATATTCCGCCGACAGGATCGAGGCAAAGTCCATCGCCATGTTGGCGACAAAAGGCGCCTCGGGTTTAGACAGCGTGAATTTCACTGTGTAGTCGTCGATCTTTTCTATGGACTCGACTAGATCGGGCATACCCATGCCCTGGAAATATTCCCACGTACCGCCAGACACCTGATTATAGGGGTGGCCTTCATCCTTCTGGCGCATGAACGAGAAGATCACGTCATCGGCGTTGAAGTCGCGGGTTGGGGTGAATTCGTCGTTCGAGTGGAATTTGACGCCCTGACGCAGCTTGAACGTATATTCCAAACCGTCATCGCTGGCCTCGACGCTTTCGGCCAAGCCTGGGATCACATTGGTGGTGCCGGTCTCAAATTCCAGCAGGCGGTTGTAGATCGGGTGCGAGGACGCATCAAAGGTGGTGCCAGCGGTGAACAGCGCCGGGTCAAAACCTTCGGGCGAGCCTTCCGAGCAATAGACCAACGTATTTGCCTGTGCCGCAGCGCTGGACAACGCAATCGCTGCGGTTGCGGCCAAAAACTTAAGTTTCATGAGTTTCTCCCAGAAATGTCGTTCGTTTGGTTTTCGCTTAGTGCTTTTTTGTCAGAACACGCTTTGGCGACTCTTGCCGCCGCGAAATCACTGCTCAATGTATCCAAAATACAAAATCCATTGTCAACAAAGTTAACGAGTCCGCGAGCGCGTGCATACGCAAAGACAGCCATCCGGCGTGGGACGGCCCGGTTCTGTTCCTAGCTTTGAGGGGAATCAGTCGCGCCGACTTTGATACAGCGCAAGTTTTCGGATTTCCGCGATCACATCTGGAATGTTGGGGCCACACCGACCGGAGGCTGTTCCAGAACGAACGCCCCGATCCGATCCAAAAGCGGCCGTCTTGGACAACCCGGACGGGTCGCCGCGCCTAGATCGCGCAGGTTGCCCGGCGCGTCAAAGGGGATAAAGCACAAAGGCCAGCGGTCGCGTTTGAATTGCTCGGCCGCCAGGGCCGACACGATTGTACAATCGTCGGAATGACAAATATGCCGACAGATCGTCTCGAACCGCAGCGCGCTTAGGTCGAACCGCTTACTGGCGCGGTTTGCCGGGTCGATCTTGGGAAGACGGTTTTCCAGCTCATAGCCGAAACTATGCGGCAGGCGGATGAAATCGTGTCGCGGCACTTCCTCAGGCGCAATCGATGGCAGGGTGCAAAGCGGATGCCCCTCGCGCACCGCAAGAAACAACGGCTCGGACCAGATCGACGTGAACTCCAGCGTCTCGGTGTTGTTGACCTTGGCGACCAGTGCAAGATCCAATGTGTGATCTTCTACCATGCGCAACATGTTATGCGGCAGGTCCTCGATCATCGTCACACGCATGTTCGGGAACAGGGCGCTGAACAGGTCCGAGAAATACTGCGTCAGATAAGGGGCCAGCGTCGGCGTCATCCCTATAGTGTAAGGAACCGCCTCGGGGTCGCGGAACTGGGTCGCCGTATCGCGGATCTTTTGCGCATCGTTCAGAACACGTTCGGCAAGGCGCAGAACTTGTAGACCACAGGCTGTCGGACGCACTTCGTTATTGAGGCGCAGAAACAGTTCAGCTCCCAACTCTTGCTCAAGTTTCTTGACCTGATTGGACAATGCGGGTTGCGAGACATTGCAGGCCGCGGCGGCCTGACTGAACTGGCCATGTTTGGCGATGGCCAAGACATATTCCAAATCTCTGAAATTCATTTTCGCAAACTATAAAAACCGAGTCGCACCCCTGCGGGCCGACCAATTCTTACCCCAATGCTACCCCTCGTGTATGAAAACACGATCACGTCTGGTCACATAAGTGTCAACTGTCGCAACCGAATAGTTTACCGAAGTGATCTGATTTCGGCTAAGTCATTGTTTTTACGCCAAGCGACGCTCAAAATCTTCACGAATAACGTGAGTATTTGCGTTGGTTATACCCCCAATTCGAAGGATGAATTTTAGCTGACCGGCACGGCTGGCTACCCCTTTGATACGCGGAACGCCCATCGCAGCGAGCGATCTGCAAAACGAAACAATTTTTGACGGAGTATCCAATGCTGTCCCAACTTCTAAGCAGCCTTCGCGCACGTCTCTTGACGACGTCCACGCTGGCGCAAGAGACCTCTCGTGATGGTCAGACTCTAATTAACAACTTCGCGCAAAGCACCGTGGTTGATGACACCCCGGCTTTTGTACTGGCAAACGACTTTTCGCGTCTGCTGAACTTTGGTGAAATCATCACCAACAACGCAGTTGCCGCTGTTCAAGCCCAAGGCCAGGACGTCGACATCTTCAACTTCGCCACCGGCCGTATCGAAGCCAACAACGGCCCTGACGCGCTGGCAACCGGTGTTCAGGTCACAGGCAGCGCCTCAATCCGCAACTTTGGCGAGATCGTGGGCGAATTCAACGGCGTGCAATTTGCTGGCGCCGAAAGCTCGGGCAGCCTCGACAACTTTGCAGGCGGCGTGATCAGCTCGGACAGCCGGGCTGTGGACATTCAGGGCCAGGGAATCGACGTTCGCAACTTTGGTGACATCATCGGCACCGGCGATCAGCGCAACGGCACCATCTACACCAACTCGACCGCCGAGGACGTCTCGATCTCGAACTTCACGGGCGGCACTGTTGACGCAGGTGAAGGCAACCAGGGCGCAGGTGTATCGCTGCAGGTGGGTGACGAGGTCGGCGATCGTGTCGAAACCGACATCTTCAACGGCTTTGGCGCAACCATTCAGGGTCGCGGTCAGGCAGCATCGAACACATCGCTGGCCGGCGACGGCATCCGCGTCGACAACGGCGCCGAGGGCACCATCCTAGAAACCGAAATCGTCAACAGCGGCCTGATTACGTCGGAAAGCACCCAAGGCACTGCCGGTGGTATCCGCATCGCCGACGGCGCCAACACCGAAGGCGAAATCCTGAACACCTCGACCGGGGTGATCGAAGGTGCCGCGAACGGTCTGTATATCGGCCAGGGTGAACATGATCTTGACGTTCTGAACTTTGGCACCATCCAATCCGACAGCCGCGCCGTAAACATCGACGGCACAGGCGTTAACTTGATCAACGGTGGCGACATTCTGGGCACCGACGATCAGCGCAACGGCACTGTCTATGCCGATGGCACCGCCGATGATTTCTCGGTCAACAACCTCGTAACCGGGACCATCGACGCGGGCGAGCACAACCAAGGCTCGGGCTTTGGTGTTGAAATCGGTGACGCACCAGACGGCGTGACCTCGTTCACGCTGGACAACGCCGGTACGATCCAGGGCCGCGGCAACGCCGCAGCGGGCACAAACGCAGCCGGTGACGGCGTGCGGATCGGCAATGTCGGCAACATCGGCACCACCGATGCGGTCATCAACAACACCGGCACCATCGACTCGGAAGGCGCAAACGGTACCGTTGCTGGCGTACGCTTCGTAAACGGCGTTTCGTTCCAGGGTGAGTTCAACAACTCGGGCGATATCTCGGGCGTGCAGAACGGTGTCTATTTCGGCAACCCGGTCAACGGTGAGGGCGCAGATCACACCGGTGGTGTGTTCAACAACCTGGAAGGCGGGACCATCTCGTCCGACAGCCGCGCGTTCAACATTGATGGCATCGGTCTGGAAGTGAACAACGCCGGTGACATCCTTGGCACCGACAATCAGCGCAACGGCACAGTCTATGCCGATGGCACCGCGCAGGACTTTACCTTCAACAACCTCTCGACCGGTGTGGTCGATGCGGGCGAAGGCAATGAAGGTTCGGGCTTTGGCGCTGAGATTGCAGGCGAGAACAGCTTTGAGCTGAACAACGAAGGCACCATCCAGGGTCGCGGCAACGCGGCGGCAGGCACCAACGGCGCCGGAGACGGCATCCGTATTGGCAATGTCGGCAACACGGGCACGTTCTCGGGCACCATCACCAACTCGGGCACCGTTGCATCCGAAGGTGCAAACGGCACCGTCGGTGCGTTCCGTGCGGTGAACAACGCCAACTTCCAAGGTCAGCTGATCAACGAAGAAGGCGGTCTGTTCGAAGGCGGCCAGAACGGTGTGTACTTTGGCACCGGTGATCACACAGGCGGCTCGTTCGTCAACCGCGGCACTGTGACATCGGACAGCCGTGCGGTGAACATCGACGGGATCGGTCTGGATGTTGTCAACGAAGGCGAAATCCTTGGCACTGGCGATCAGCGCAACGGCACCGTCTATGCCGATGGCACTGCTGACAACTACAGCTTCACCAACTCGGGTCTGGTCGATGCAGGCGAAGGCAATAACGGTTCCGCCGTTTCGTTGCAAACCGGCGACGAGTCGGGGGACATCGTGTCCGCTGCAGTCATCAACGAAGGTACGCTGCAAGGTCGTGGAGATGCGCTGGAAGGCAACCAGGTCGGTGACGGTCTGCGCCTGTTCACCAGCCAGGACGACGCCTCTTTCGCGGGTGTTGTGGTCAACGAAGGCCTGATCGCCGGTTCCGAGGACTCGGACGCCGCAGCAGGTATCCGCGTTGATGGCGGCCTGAACCTGGTTGGCGCGATCCTGAACGAAGGCGAAATCCGCGGCACGGTCAATGCGATCGACGCATCGGATGCAGGCTTCGTGACCATCGTCAACGACGACGAAGGCGTGATCAACGGCAACGTTCTGCTGAGCGACGGCGACGACATCTTTGTCGACCTGGGCACCACCAACGGTGATATCTCGGGCGGCGCAGGAGATGACGTTCTGATCGCAGGCGACGCAGACAACGTCATCACCGGCGGTCTTGGCAATGACTTCATCGACGGTGGCGAAGGCATCGACACAGCCGATTTCTCGGATCTGGATGTCGCGGTCGAAGTCAGCCTGGATGCAAACGGCAATGGCACTGCCACACGTGACACAGGCTTTAACGTCACCGTCACCGACGCGGTTGTTGCAGCACCGGATCAGTTCGGATCGTCCATCACCAACGGCGCCGAGTTCGTGGAGCAGGCAGTCCAGGGCAACCTGTACTACAACATCCACACATCGGACTTCCCGGCTGGTGAAATTCGCGGGCAACTGCTGGTTGACAGCGACGTGACCGAGAATGGCATCCGTACTGTCACGCTGAGCGGCGGTCTGGACGCCTCGCAGGAGCCTGGTCCTACATCCGACAGCGAAGCGACCGGTCAGGCGACCCTCGTCGTCACTCAAAACCTGGAAACCGGTGAAGTCACCTATTCCAGCGAGTTGAGCGTGACGGGCCTGAACGAAGCTGATCTGTTGACGCCGATCCCGGGTGTTGTCTCGGCTGTGCACTTGCACAATGCACCTGCTGGTCAGAACGGCCCGGTCGTGCAGGACACGCTGGTAGATGCTGGTGCAACGCTGGATACCGAAGCCACTGGTGGCACAGGTGTCATCGGCGAGGACGTCATCGACAACCAGATCGAAGTGGACATCCTGCGCTCGATCGAGCGGGTTGTCGGCTCGGATGACAGCGACACGATCGACGTCTCCAGCTTTGACGGTGTAACCGTTGATCTGGACCTCAGCGGTCCTTCGCCGAACCCTGCTGGCAGCGGTGATGAAGGTCCGCAGGACGGTGCCATCATCCAGAATGGCCAGATCGTCGCCGAAGTTGATGACTTCGAAAACGTTGTAGGCTCGGACGGGGATGACCTGATCCTTGGCAACAACGAGTTCAACATCCTCGACGGTGGTGCCGGCAATGACGCGATCCATTCCTTCGGAGGTGCCGACGTGATCATCGGTGGCGAAGGGATCGACACCGCGCTGTTCACTGCAGGGCCGGGCGTTGTTCTGGATCTGGATGAAGAAGGCAACGGCGTTGCACAGGTCAATGCACCCGATGGTGCAATCCTGGATCAGGTGTTTGGGTTCGAAAACATCAACGGCTCGAACAACGCTGGCAGCCCGAATGGTGGCGACGACATCCTGTCGGGCAACTCGGGGTCCAACACCCTGAACGGTCAGGCCGGTGACGATGTGCTGAACGGTGAGGGTGGCGATGACATCCTGATCGGTGGCGCAGGCAACGACACCTTCGTCTTCGAAGGCAACTTCGGCAATGACGTCATTCAGGACTTCGAAGTCGGTCTGGACCAGCTCCAGTTCGGCGAATTCGGACCCGACTTCGACGGCAGTGTCAACGTTGCACAAGATGGCGACGACGCGGTCATCACCTTCGGCAGTGAAGGGTCCGTCCGCCTCGCCGGTGTCAACAGCACCGACCTGAGCGACGACGACTTTGTCGCGTAACTGACCAACTGCGGGGCGGCCTTGGGTCGCCCCGTTCTTCAAACCGGAAAGGGTCAAAGAAATGTTCAAGCAAGCCAATCCCGTCAAAATTGCCTGGGGGTCACTGCGCAAGGGTTTTGTTGCGGTCGCCTTCTTCAGCCTGTTTCTGAACCTGCTTATGCTGGCCGGGCCGCTTTACATGCTACAGGTCTATGACCGTGTTCTGACCAGCCAGAACGTCGACACACTGATCGCTCTGTCCGTTCTTCTGGTTGGTGTTTTCATTGTAATCGCCTGCCTTGACCTGATGCGGATGCGCATCCTGGGCCGTCTGGCCGCCCGGTTCGAGCTGACCGTGGGTGCCCCCGTCCTCAGCGCTGCGATGCGCCGCCGGGTGCAGGGCGAAAGCGACGCCGGCGAGCATCTGGTCGAGGATGTCAACGGCTTCCGCGAGTTCATCTCGGGCACGACCCTGATCGCCTTTTTCGACGCCCCTTGGATCCCGATCTATTTGATGGTGCTGTATGTTCTGCACCCACTGCTGGGCCTGCTGGGTCTGGTCGGCGCGCTGACCTTGACCATCATGGCATTGATCAACAACTCGCGCGCCCGCGGCCCAATGGAGCAAGCCTCGCAGGCGCGTGGACGTTCTGACGCGCTGTTCAACACCAGCGACAAGAACGCCGAACTTGTGCATGCGCTGGGAATGAAGTCAGACCTGATGCGCCGTTGGACCGCCTTGCAAGCCGATGCGCACCAGTACAAGACGCGCGCCTCGGACCGTGTGGCCAGCTTCTCGGTACTGTCCAAAACAATCCGTATGGGCCTGCAATCAGCCATACTGGGTCTGGGTGCCGCACTGGCCATCACCGGGGAATCCACCGCCGGTGTGATGATCGCTGCAACCATCGTTCTGGCCCGCGCTTTGTCGCCTATCGACCAGTTGATCGGCCAGTGGCGCACCTTCCTGGCCGCGCGCGGTTCCTATGCCAAGATCAAGAAACTGACCGAGGATTATGCGGAAGCGCCGACCAATCTGAACCTGCCACGCGCATTCAAATCTCTGGACGTCAAAATCGCGCAGGCTGGTCCGCCGCGTGCGATGAACGCCACGGTCCGCGGTATCGATTTCAGCCTGCAACCGGGTGACGTGCTGGCTGTGATCGGACATAGCGGATCAGGGAAGACCACGCTGGGCAAGATGCTGGCCGGGATCTGGTTCCCGCAGCGCGGCGAGGTTCTGCTGGATGGAAGCCCTTTATCGAAATGGAACAACGAAGACCTCGGCAAACAGATCGGCTATCTGCCGCAGGATGTCGAGCTGTTCGACGGAACGATCCGCGAAAACATCGGCCGCTTCTCGATCGCCATCGACGACGCCGAAGTTCTGCGTGCCGCCCGCGAGGCCGGTGTGCACGAGCTGATAAGCTCGCTGCCCGACGGCTATGAAACGCGCATCGGCAAGGGCTTTTTCCTGTCGGGTGGTCAACGCCAGCGTCTGGCCCTGGCCCGCGCGCTCTATGGTGATCCGTTCGTTCTGGTTCTGGACGAACCGAACTCGGACTTGGATGCCGAAGGCGAACAGGCTCTGCGTGACGCTATTCTGGCCGCGCAAGCCCGCCGAGCGATCTCGATCGTGATGACGCACCGTCCGGCCACCCTGCAAGCGGCCAACAAGGTCATGGTGCTGCGCGACGGTAACCAGACCCAATTCGGCGACAAAGACGACGTGCTGAAGGTTAACCGGCGCAACGTTCTTGATACCCCCAATCAACCCGGCGCTGCGACCCCGTCGCCACGCCCTGCAAATGAAATTCAGATCAGCGGAGCAGCCCAATGACAAACTTGGTTCCCCACTCCCAATCCTACGGTGCAGTTGCCTTTCACGAGGCGCAGCTGAAGGAAATCAACGACACCACATCAAATATCGGACGCTATATCCTGTTCGGCGTCTTCACCCTGATGGCCTTTGTCGGCGGCAGCGCCTATTGGGCCCTGGCCTCGAAACTGGACGGCGCAGTAGTTGCCCCTGCCTCGTTCGTGGTCGAAGGCGACCGCAAAACGGTCGAGCATCTGGATGGCGGCATCATTCACGCAATCCTCGTCACGGATGGCGAGTTTGTGCAGGCCGGGCAACCCCTCGTGCGGCTCGACAGCACCGAGATCGACGTCGATCTTAGCGTGCAGGGCAGCCAGTTGGGCGAGCTTTCAGTACGCCGCGCCCGTCTGCTGGCACAGATGAGCGGCCAAGGTCACTTCGACGAAGCTGCCGCATTTGCGGGTTTTCAGGAAGGCATGGAGCGCCTGCATTGGGTCTCGCCCTATCTGACGCAGAAACAACTCTTCGATGCCGAGGCCCGCGCCCGCAACACCGAAGCCCAAATCAACGCGCAGCGCGTGTCGGGTCTGCGTGCCCAGATCGCGGGTTTGAATGAGCAACGCCAAAGCACCCAAAACCAGATCGAGATCACCAAAGGTGAGCTGACCAATCTGGAATCCCTGTTGGCCAAAGGTCTGGTTGCTGTCACCCGTGTCAGCGCGCGCCGGATCGAGTTGGAGCGTCTTAATGGTGTCGATGCCTCGCTGCGCACGCAAATCGCGCAAGCCGAAAACCAGGTGCAGGAACTGGAATTGTCGCTGATCAGCCAGCAGAAACTGCGTGATGAGGTCATCGCCGGAGAACTGGCCGTAGTCGAAGCCCAGCTTGATCTGGTCCGTCCGCAATTTGCAGGAACGCTGGCCCGTCTGAACCGCACGCAGGTTCTGGCCCCGACCAGCGGCCGTGTGGTGAACCTGGCGGTATCAACGACCGGTGGTGTGATCCGACCCGGTGAGCCGATCATGGACATCGTGCCCGCCGATCAGGCCCTGATCGTCGAAGCCCGCGTCAAGACCGGCGACATCGACAAGCTGCATATCGGGCAAACCACGCGCATTCGCCTGTCTGCCTTCGCACAGGCCGATGTTCCCGAAGCCAATGGTCAAATCTTCGACATTTCAGCCGACGCGCTGGAAGACGACCGCACAGGCGAGGCCTACTACAAAGCCCGCGTCAAATTGGACGCCGATCAGCCGCAGGCGATCGCGGCACTGGATCTGGTGCCGGGAATGCCCGCCGATCTGTTTGTGAATACCGGCGAACGGGCAGTCTTTACCTACCTGTCGCAACCTATCAGCGACCGGTTGGCCAAAACGTTTATCGAGTGACCTGGGTACCCCCGCGCCTATTTTTTAGGCGCGGGTTGTTCATTTGGCGCATTTATCACCGCCATACATTTACTTCGCTCGGGCATGGTTTTCTAATTTGACGATATGAAACTTTGCACGACCCCTCCCCGGCCATGACACGCGCGCCTGATTTATTGGTTTTTTCCGATCTCGACGGGACGCTGCTGGATCATCACGACTATAGCTGGGCAGCCGCCAAACCCGGACTTCAACGCCTGTCTGATCTGAAGGCCGGTCTGGTTTTGGCCAGCAGCAAAACCGCGGCTGAAATTCTGCCTCTGCAACAGAAACTTGGACTTTTTGGGATGCCCGCCATCGTTGAAAACGGCTCGGGCGTTTTATGGCCGGACCAGCCCGATAGCGGCAAAACCTGTTATGCTAAGCTGCGCGCAATTCTCGCAGAACTGCCCAAAGGCTTCAAAGGGTTCGGGGATATGTCCAATAGCGAGATCGCCAATTTAACGGACCTCGACCCCCAGCAGGCGTCACTTGCCCGGCAGCGTCGGTTCAGCGAACCGGGCCTGTGGACCGGCTCCAATTCAGGCCTTGAAGCATTCCTTGCTGCCGCGCAGGAACACCGATTGCACGCGCGTCAAGGCGGCCGATTTCTGACCTTATCGTTTGGCACGACCAAAGCGGACGCAATGCGCGAGGT
Source organism: Ruegeria sp. J8 (assembly GCF_056531925.1). Lineage (NCBI taxonomy): Bacteria > Pseudomonadati > Pseudomonadota > Alphaproteobacteria > Rhodobacterales > Roseobacteraceae > Ruegeria > Ruegeria sp. J8. The sequence goes on along the minus strand of NZ_JBQFMR010000005.1, from coordinate 332,869 downwards.
GATCAGCCACTTTACCCCTCGTCTGACGATCGCTTTGGGGGATGCTCCGAATGACCGTGAGATGCTGGAGCTGGCCGATCACGGCGTGGTCGTGCACAACCCTCACAGCGCTGGGATATCGCAGTTTCCGTCCGATACCGAAGCCCGCATTCTCAGAACAAAACAGGCAGGTCCACAAGGGTGGTCGGACGCGATTTTGGCGCTGACCCGGGATCTTTGACAAAACGAGGCGCACGACATGGCCGATTTTCACCAGAACGGAAACATTACCACTCTGCACAACCTGCGCAGCAGACCCGCTGGCCAGTTGGCCCATGAAATCTCGGTCTTTGCCGAGACGCGCAAGATCACTCTGATCCTGCCCTGCCTCTATTCAGAGTTGGCAGGTCCCGCATTGACCGGGATTTTGCACGAACTGGCGCAAGTGCCCTATCTGCACCGCGTCATTATTGGGTTGGATCAAGCGGATGAGACGCAATATCGCCACGCGCGGGCGTTCTTTGCCGATCTGCCGCAAAACCATGCCGTCATCTGGAATGACAGCCCCCGCCTGACTGCGTTGCAGGCGCATCTGCAAGAACTGGGACTGGCGCCGCAAGAGCCGGGCAAGGGCAAGAATGTTTGGTCCTGCATAGGGTATCTGCTGGCTTGTGCCGACAGTTCGGTGATGGCGATCCATGATTGCGATATCGTGACCTATGATCGCCAAATGCTGGATCGTCTGGTCTATCCGGTGGTGAACCCAACCTTTCCGTTCCAGATGGCCAAGGGCTTTTACCCGCGCATCGGGAACGGAAAGCTGAACGGCCGCGTCACTCGCCTGCTGGTTAGCCCGCTGCTGATCGCGCTTAAAAAGGTGATCGGGGATCGCGACTACCTCGATTACCTGCGCAGTTTCCGCTATCCGCTGTCGGGCGAGTTCGCCATCCGCACCCCCACCCTGCCCGACCTGCGCATTCCATCCGATTGGGGGCTAGAGATCGGCGTATTGTCTGAAGCATGGCGTAATCTGGCCCCGAAATCCGTCTGTCAGGTCGAGATTGCCGACAATTACGACCACAAACATCAAGACCTTTCGCCCGAGGACGCAAATCGCGGCCTGTCGCGTATGTCCACCGATATCTGCAAGGCGATCTTCCGCAAACTGGCCGCCGATGGCACCGTGTTTACGCCCAATACGTTCCGCACGCTCAAGGCGACCTACTATCGCTCGGCGCTGGATCTGCTCGAGGGTTACTATACCGATGCCAAGATGAACGGGCTGGAACTGGACCGCCACAAGGAAGAGAAGTCCATCGAGCTGTTCGCCGAAAACATCATTCGCGCCGGGCAGGTGTTTCTGGACAACCCGCATGAGACGCCGTTCATCCCTACATGGAACCGAGTGCATTCGGCCGACCCCGAGTTTCTGCTGCGTCTCAAGGCCGCCGTATCCGACGATCTGGACGAATTCAGCCCGCGTTCGTGATCCAGCGGCACTGATACGGAGCCAGAACAATATCCGGGCCGTTGGTGGCTAGGATTTCGCCGGTCAATGCGTCGGTCCAGACCTCTTCGGCGATCATATTGATCTCGGCGGGGCTGACATGGACCAATTCAGCCGAGACATTGTGCAGCGCAAAGATCGACTGGCTTCGATCCAGACTCTGCCGCCAGATGCCAAAGACGCGATCATCCAGCCGCAGGGTAAACTGCGTGGCGTTGGGGTGAAAGGCCGGTTGCTGCGACCGCAGGCGCAGACGTTTGGACAGCTCTGACAAAACCAGCGCTTGATTTGATCCCGGATCGGCCAGACGTGCCAACAGATCGGGATAGTGCCAGCGGTGCCGGTTGATCGCCCGGTTCATGCCGCGCCGTTCGACGGCCTCGTGATCATTGGGCGTGGCCAGAAGGGAATGGATGAAAAAGGCTGGTATCCCCTCCAAAGACATTACGATGGTCTGCGAACAGATGAACCGTGCCAGATGATATTGATCGGGGCCGTGGAACGTCTCGGACATGGCATCGAAATACCCGCAGTTAAGCTCATAGGGTTCCTCGCGCCCGTCGGGCAGCGCGCGCATCGAAACCAATCCGCCGATCCGGCGCACCGTGTCGATCATTCGGTCCTTTTCCTCGGGCGGCAAAACGCCCTCGGCGGGGCGCATCCCGATGCCGTCATGGCTGGCGGTGAAATTCAGATAGGCGCAGCCCAGCTGCGCGGGTGGCATCGCGGCCTGCCATTCACGCAGATATTGCGCCGTACCTGATTGCATCGCATGCAGGATCAAAGGCGGCAGAGGGAAGTTATAAACCGCGTGCGCCTCGTTCCGGTTGCCGAAATAGCTGAGGTTTTCAGTCCGCGGCACGTTGGTTTCCGTAAGCAGAACCAGCGTTTCGGTGGCATAGTCGCACAACAACCGCAACAATTGCACGATAGCGTGCGTTTGCGGCAGGTGGATGCAATTCGTTCCGATCTCTTTCCACACGAACGCCACCGCATCCAGGCGCAGAATACGCACGCCCTTGTCGATGTGCAGGCGGATGATCCGCAGCATCTCGATCAGAACCTCGGGGTTCGAGAAATCCAGATCGACCTGATCGTGGCTGAAAGTGCACCAAACGTATTTCTCGCCCTCGCTGGTATCGACTTGCCGCAACAACGGCGTGGTGCGAGGACGGACAACCGCAGACAGATCATCCTCGGGTGAAGCTTCGAAAAAGAACCGGTTATGTGGCGGTTTACCCTGCAGATAATTTGTGAACCACATACCCTGACTTGAGACATGGTTCAGCACAAGATCGGACATCAGGTGGAAATCACTGGCAATCCGAGTGATGTCCGGCCAACCTCCCAGCTGCGTACTGACGCTGTAATAATCCGATACGGCGAACCCATCATCGGAGGTGAATGGAAAGAACGGCAGGATATGAACGCCGTTGACCACCCCGTTCAGGTGACGGATCAGAAAATCATGCAGCAGATCAAGCGGCTTGTGCACTTGATCTTCGATCGAATTGCCGTACGTGATCAGAACGCTGTCTTTCTCGGACCAAAGACCATTGCCCGGCTTGCGTCCTTGTTTGCGACGATGTGTGCCGGTTGGCCAGAACGCCTCGGACACGCGCTTCGCAATGTCCGGCACGTCCTTGTCAGGGTAGATCTGCGCGACAAGCTCAGCCAGCCGGCGCGAGAAACTGGAATTCACACTGGTCAAAAGTTCCGGGCCTTTGGTTTCATACACCCGATGGTTCGCTATTATTCCGGCGCAGTCAAACCCAGCCTTGAGGCGACGCGCAAAGCCACGTCCCAATGCCTAAAGTTTAACCAAATCCCGACCTATCGAACCCCGTAATTTGCCATGAACATGTCGACCGCCTGCAAGGCGACCGCATCTATTTCGTCCTGCGAAAACTGGTTCTGAATTCCAAAAACGGCCCGCGCCCAGATCCGCACCTTACACAACTCCGAGAACTGCTCGGCCGCGAGTTGCACATCCTCAATCGCCAATTCGCCATTTTTGACTGCCAGTTGCAGATACTCCGCAATGTGGCCGGTACCGCGTTTCGGCCCGGCCTCAAAAAACGCGCGGCCCAGTTCCGGGAACCTGTCGCGCTCGGCCACGCAAATACGAAAAACCTGTTGCGCAAAATCAGATACAAGAAATGCGGTCAACTGTTTGGCCGTGATCAACAGAACGTCGCGCACCGGCAGCGTATCGTCCACCATCGACACGACGTGTTCGGCCATGAGGGTACATTCTGTCTGCGCAACTTCCATGAATAACAGACGTTTATCAGGGAAATAGCTGTAAAGCGTCGCCTTTGACACCCCGGCCGCGCGCGCGATGTCGTCAACACTTGCGCCTTCGAACCCATCCGCCATGAACACCTCGCGCGCACCGCGCAATACCTGATCGAACTTGCGTCCGGTGCGCAAAATGGCGGCTGGTTCTGACATGCTCACTCCGTTGATGAAGAGGTTAAAGTTTATAAACCGTTTAGTTCAGACACAACGATTCGCACAAAATGATGCCGCCGAAACCCTACAAAACCGGTAATTTTGTCTAGACGTATCCAACGTGGTCTTTGATCCCCATGACCATACATACGCGGCCTTGTCGTTCTGCCAAACCGTGCTAACACTTCGGCCATGGTCGATATCTTTTTGCGCACCCTGCCTTTTTTCGCGATCATCGGCCTGGGATACTGGGCCGGTCGCACCCGCTTTTTTACCGAAGAGGCGACGGCCTATCTGACAAAATTCGTGTTCTATTTCGCCCTGTCGGCGATGCTGTTTCGGTTTGCCGCCACTCTGCCTTTCGCCGAGATTTTCAACGCGCGCCTTGTCATCGGCTATCTTATTGGCACGGTGGCCGTCTACGGACTGGCCACTTGCGTCGCTTGGCTGCGCGGGCTCGACATTCCAACCGCCGCGGTCGAGGCACAGTGCGCGGCTATCGGCAACGTGGGGTTTCTGGGCCTTCCGATGCTCGCGCTTCTGTTCACCGAGGCCGCGATCGGCCCCGTCATGCTGGTGCTGACCGTTGATCTGGTGGTGTTCTCGTCGCTGATCGTGATCCTGATCAATGCAGGTCGCGACGGGCGGTTGGCCCCGGCCACGTTCAAACTAATCGGACTGGGTCTGGTAAAAAACCCGATGATCGTGTCCATCTCGGCCGGAATGCTGTGGTCCGCCATGCAGTTTCCTGTCCCAGCGCCATTGAATGACTTTCTGACCATTCTTGGCGGTGCAGCCACACCCGGCGCGCTTTTCGCCATCGGGGCGTCGCTGGCCTCCAAATCCGCCGAACGGGTTCAGGTCGCCGGGTGGTTGAGTTTTTGCAAACTGGTGGTTCATCCCGCCTGTGTGGCGGTGGCCTTGCTGTGGATCATGCCAATTGCCGCCTTTCCGGCCTCGGTGGCCATTGCCGCCGCTGCGCTGCCGGTCGCCGGAAATGTCTATATGCTGGCCGCGCATTATAACGTCGCCCCTCATCGGGCATCGGCGGCTATCCTTCTGTCGACCGCCGCAAGTATCCTGACCGTTCCACTGGTCATCGCGTGGGTCAGCACGCCCTGATCATCACCTTTCCGAAAAATGCGCGCACCCAGTGTCCACCGCACTTTACGTGCGGCTTTTGGGCGGTTAGCCATGGCGCAACCCCAATGTAAGGACACAAGCCAGATGGAAACCGTTTCGGAAAACACCTGCTTCGGAGGCGTACAGGGCGTCTACCGCCATGCCTCGACCGCTTGCCAATGCGACATGACCTTTGGCCTGTTTCTGCCTGCCGAGGCCAAGGACGGCCCAGTTCCAGTCCTGTGGTATCTTTCGGGCCTGACCTGCACCCATGAAAACGCGATGACCAAAGCGGGCGCGCAGGCGTGGGCGGCAGAACAAGGGATTGCGGTTGTGTTTCCCGACACCTCTCCGCGTGGTGAGGGCGTGGCCGATCACGAGGACTACGATCTGGGCCAAGGTGCGGGCTTTTACGTGAACGCGACCCAAACCCCTTGGGCCCCACATTTCAACATGTGGGATTACGTGGCCGAGGAACTACCCGCCCTGCTGGCTGAAAACTTTGCCATCGACATGGAGCGTCAGGCCATCTCCGGCCATTCGATGGGCGGTCATGGCGCGCTGACGCTGGCAATGAACCTGCCGGGGCGCTATCGCTCAGTCTCGGCTTTTGCGCCGATCTCGAACCCGACGGGGGCCGATTGGGGTCGCAAGCAGTTGAGCGCCTATCTGGGTGATGATGAGGCCGCATGGACCAAACATGACGCCTCGCTGATGATGAAGGAAAAAGGCTTTGACGGCCCCATCCTGATCGACACCGGGGCCAGCGATCAATTCATGGACCTGCTGCGCCCTGAGGCGTTGGCGCAGGCGATTGCAGAGCGTCGCCAACAGGCAACCTATCGCTTGCAGCCGGGCTATGACCATTCGTATTTCTTTGTGTCGACCTTCATGGAAGATCATATCACCTTCCACGCCGAGGCGCTGTACGGAGACTAACGCATGAGCGATTTCGACTACGACCTGATCATCATCGGGTCTGGCCCTTCGGGGCGGGCGGCTGCGATTCAGGCAGGCAAACTGCAACGCCGGGTGCTGGTGATCGACCGCAAAGACCGCTTGGGCGGCGTTTCGGTTCACACCGGTACGATCCCGTCGAAGACCCTGCGGGAAACCGTGCTGAACCTCTCGGGCTGGCGCGAGCGCAGTTTCTATGGGCGGTCCTATCGGGTGAAAGACCAAATCCGGGCCGAGGACCTCAAGGCTCGGTTGCACATGACGCTGGATCACGAGGTCGATGTTCTGGAACACCAGTTCAACCGCAACCACGTGGAAACGCTGAACGGTATGGCGAAATTCGTCGGCCCGCATGAGATCGAGGTTGCAACGGATGCGGGCAAGACGACCCGGCTGACAGCCGCCAAGTTCCTGATCGCCACCGGAACCAAGACCTACCGGCCCGATTATGTGCCCTTCAACGGCAAGACCGTGGTGGACGGCGACGATTTTCTTGAAATGGACGAGATCCCCCGGTCGCTCTGCGTGATCGGCGCGGGCGTGATCGGGGTGGAATATGCCACCATGTTCTCGGCGCTGGATGTGCGGGTCACGTTGATCGAGCCGCGCGAGACCTTTCTGGACTTCATCGACAGCCGGTTGATCCACGATTTCACCCATCAGATCCGCGAAAACGGCGTGGACTTGCGGTTGGGTTCGGCGGTCGAAAAGATCGAGGATGCCGGCGGCCATGTGGAAGTCACGCTGGACAATGGCCGCCACGTGCGGGCAGAGATGCTGTTGTTTGCCGCCGGGCGCATGGGCGCGACATCGGCCCTGAACCTGTCGGCGGTGGGTCTGGAGACAGATCACCGCAACCGGATCACGGTGGATCGCAAGACTTATCAAACCGCTGTGCCGCATATATATGCGACGGGCGACGTGATCGGGCATCCCTCTCTGGCATCCACATCCCTACAGCAAGGTCGCGTCGCGGCCTGTCATGCGCTGGAGACCCCAACCCTGCCGGAAAGCCCGTGGTACCCCTACGGCATCTACTCCGTCCCCGAGATTTCCACCTGCGGAATGTCCGAAGAAGAGCTTCAAGAACGCGGTATCCCCTATGAGGTCGGCGTGGCGCGGTTCCGCGAAACCTCGCGCGGGCACATCATGGGACTGGAGCACGGGATGCTGAAGATGCTGTTCTCGCTGAAGACCCGCCGGGTGCTGGGGGTGCAGATCGTTGGTGAAGGCGCAACCGAGCTGATCCACATCGCGCAGGCCGTGCTGAACCTGAAGGGCACCGTGGACTATTTTGTGCAGAACACGTTCAACTATCCGACACTGGCCGAAGCCTATAAAATCGCCGGGCTGGATGCGTTCAACCGAATGCCCATTCCCGAAGAGTTCAAGGTCAAGAAAAAACCCGCAGCGAAACAGGCGAAAAAGGCGTGACCACGCTTTATATCGATGCCGATGCCTGCCCGGTAAAAGCCGAGGCCGAACGTGTGGCGACCCGGCACAAGGTACCGATGGCACTGGTGTCAAATGGGGGTTTGCGCCCCTCGGCCAATCCTTTGGTACAGGTTGTGGTCGTATCTGAGGGCGCGGACGAGGCGGACAAGTGGATAGCCGAGCGCTGCGGTGTCGGCGATGTGGTGGTGACGTCCGACATCCCGCTGGCCGCGAAATGCGTCGACGCCGGTGCTCGGGTTCTCCGCCCCAATGGCGAGGCCTTCACCGCCGCCAATATCGGCCAGCAACTGGCGATGCGCGATCTGATGGCCGACCTGCGCGCGGCCAATCCGCTGGGCGCTGGTGGCGGAGGGAAACCGTTCAACAGGGCCGACCGATCCCGGTTTCTGGACGCTTTGGAACGGGAGTTACGCGCGGCACAAAGGGCGTAACGCTCCCGCCCGTCGAAGCCGCATCAAAGATGCGTCACCTCCGGTTGGGCCGGGCAGCGCGTGTCGCGCTGCGGTTTTTAAGGCCATGGTCACGCTGGAACAGGGGTACGGTTTTCGCGGATGGGCAGGTGAACGATTGCGCTGAAAGCACCGATGGCAACGCCGATCCACCAGACCATCGTGTAGTCGCCATAAGCGTCATACATGCGGCCCCCCAACCAAATGCCCAAAAAACTACCAATCTGGTGACTGAAAAAGATGATCCCGTAGAGCGTACCCATATACCGCAACCCATAAAGATGAGCGACCAGCCCTGATGTCAGCGGGATTGTGGCCAGCCATAGCGACCCCATGACCAGAGAAAAGACGATGACAGAGATCGGTGTAATCGGAAAGACGATGAAGACAGCGGCCGCAAGCGTCCGCGCCGTGTAGACCCCGGCCAACAGATATTTCTTGGGAAAGCGGCTACCCGCCCAACCCGCTACCAGTGTGCCGCCTATATTAGCCAGACCGATCAGAGAAATCGATACAGCCCCCAGCGCCGATGTTGTCGTGATCCCGACGGCGTGCAGTACTCCTCCTGGTTGGATCGGCCCACACATCTCGGTCACGAAGGCGGGGAAATGGGCGGTGATGAAACCCAATTGGTAGCCACAGCTAAAAAAGCCTAGAAAGATCAGCGCGTAAGATGGGTCTCGGAAAGCGTGCGCCAGGATTTCACCCATGCTGTCCTGCAACTCGGCCTTGGTGGCCGCTTGCGGCGCGCGCATGAAAGGCAAGGTCAGGACAAGGGCCAGAATAAGCAGCGCGAAGATGATGAAAACCTGCTGCCAGGGCAGAAAGCTCAGCATCCATTCGGCTGCGGGGGCGCCAAGGACCTGTCCAAAGCTGCCTGCTGCCGTCACGATAGCCAGAGACATCGAGCGGTTCTTATCCGAAGACGCCCGCCCGACAACAGCCAAGATTACACCAAACCCGGTTCCGGCAATGCCAAAACCTACAAGCCAAGCGTATAGTTGATGTTCGAACGGTGTCACCGACCACGCGGTCAGGACCATGCCCGCGGCATAAGTCAGCGCTCCAAGAACAATCGCGCGCCTGTCACCAATTTTTTCCGCAAGCGCACCAAAGATCGGCTGACCGATCCCCCAGGCCAGGTTCTGAATCGCAATCGCCATCGAGAAGTCGGTGCGTAGCCAGCCGAATTCGTCGGCGATCGGAATCTGGAACACCCCGAACGACGCGCGTACGGCAAAGCTGACCGTGATGATGATGCAGCCGACGATCAGGATCGGGTTCAGCAGGCGTTCGTATTGCGGCATTGGGCCCTCGGACGGTTCGGTCCATGGACGGTAGAGGAAATCTTGACGTGGTCAATTCAGGAGTTTTGGGACTTCGGATCAGCAAAATTGATGCGTCGCGGGAATGGCCGCTTTTCAACGGGCTGCGCGGCGGGTATGCCTCGGAATATGACGGATTTGATTTCGCTTTACGAGGCACGCATTGCCGATGGCAGACTGACCCGAGACGATGCGCAAGAGGCTGTTCTTCCTCATTTCGAACGTATCCGTCAGGCTCTGGCCGCCCCGGTCAAACGCGGATTTTTCCGCAAGGCCCCACCTGCACCGCAGGGGTTGTATCTGTGGGGCGGCGTTGGGCGCGGCAAGTCGATGCTGATGGACATGTTTGTTGATGCGCTGGAGGATATTCCCGCACGACGCGTTCATTTTCATGCCTTCATGCAGGAAATCCATGCCGGGATGCACAAAGCCCGCGCCGATGGCGTCGAGGATGCGTTGGCCCCGGTGGCCGATGCGGTTGTGAAATCCGTCCGCCTGCTGGCTTTTGATGAGATGCAGATCACCGATATCACCGATGCAATGATTGTGGGACGTCTGTTCGACCTGCTGCATGCGGGCGGGGTGGCGGTGATCACGACCTCGAACAGGCACCCGGACGATTTGTATAAGGATGGCCTGAACCGGCAGCTGTTCCTGCCGTTCATCGCGCATATCAAGGAACAGCTTCAGGTGTGGGAGTTGGTCTCGCCCACCGACTATCGCCAGAACCGTTTGGAAGGAGCGCCGGTCTATTTCACCCCGATTGGACCTGAGGCGCGGCAGAGCGTTCGGGCTGTGTGGCAGGACTTGTCCGGGGGTCAGGCTGATCCCTTGGTTTTGCAGGTCAATGGTCGCGCGGTCGAGCTACCGGCGTTTCGGAATGGGGTGGCGCGCGCCAGCTTCTACGATCTATGTGGGCGGATGTTGGGGCCTGCGGATTATCTGGCCATTGCAGAAGCCATCAAAGTGCTTGTGTTGGAGGACATTCCCCGCCTGTCGCGCAACAATTTTAACGAGGCGAAACGCTTTGTGACGTTGATTGACGCGCTTTACGAAGCGAAGGTGCGATTGATTTGCTCGGCGGCCGCGGAACCTGAGATGTTGTATGTCGAGGGTGAAGGGACGTTTGAATTTGAACGGACTGCCTCGCGTCTACGTGAGATGCAAGCACAAGATTGGGGGACATAGGAGGCTCTGCCCCCGACGCGCCTTGCGCGCCTCCCCCGGGATATTTTTGGCCAGATGAAGCGGCACGGATCGGGAGTTAGCCGTTTTCGCGTAGGATGTGACCAGCCAGATAGAGCGAGCCGCAGATCAGGACGCGGGCTTGCGGGTCATCCGTGACGATGGCGGTTAAAGCATCCATGACACTGTTTGCAGTAGTGGCCGGCAGATTGACTTTGGCGGCCGCGGATGCGGTGTCTTCGGCGCTAAGCGTGGCGGCTTCTCCCGGTATGGAAACGGCAGTCAGGCCTTGGGCCTGTGCGGCCAGTGGAGCCAGGTATCCGGTGACGTCCTTGGTGTTGAGCATCCCGCAGATCATATGGGTGGGGCATTTAGGCAGTTTCGCCAGCACATCGGCCAAGGCGATCCCGGCGGCGGCGTTGTGGCCTCCGTCCAGCCATAGCTCTGCTTGGGGAGCGGCATCAACTAGCGGGCCGGTTTTCAGGCGCTGCATCCGGGCTGGCCATTCGGCGCGGGTGACGGCGGCCTCATAGGCGTCATCGCCCAGGTTCAGGTGGCGCAGGACCGCCAGCGCGGCACCTGCGTTCTGGATCTGGTGCGCGCCCAACAGGTTTGGCAGAGGCAGGTCGCGCAGACCCGTTTCGTCCTGATAGATCAGGCGTCCGTTTTCCTCGTGTACATGCCAGTGCTGGCCGTAAACCAGCAGCGGCGCGCCAAGACGGGCGGCGGTGTATTCTATGACCTCGAGCGCTTCATCGGGTTGGGGTCCGACGATGCAGGGCACGCCGGGTTTGATGATCCCGGCCTTTTCCGCCGCGATCTTGCCCAGCGTATTGCCAAGGAACTGTTCGTGGTCGATGGACACGGGCGTGATCACCGTAACTGCGGGTTCGTGGATCACATTGGTGGCGTCTAGACGCCCGCCAAGACCCACTTCGAGCAGAGTGTAATGGGCCCGTGTGCGCGCAAAAGCCAGAAGGGCGGCGCAGGTCGTGATCTCGAAATAAGTGATGTTTTCGCCGTTATTGGCGGCGTAACATTCGTCGAGCACCTCGGTCAGGGCCGGTTCCGAGATCAGCTCTCCGGCCAAGCGGATACGTTCGTGGAACCGAGCCAGATGCGGCGAGGTATAGGCATGGGCCGACAGCCCTGCCCCTTCGAGCCCTGCGCGGATCATCGCCTGGGTTGAGCCTTTGCCGTTGGTCCCGGCGATATGGATCACCGGGGGCAGCATCTCTTGCGGGTTATCCAGCGCGGCCAGCAAACGCCATACCCGATCCAAGGTCAGGTCAATGATCTTGGGATGCAGCGCCATCATCCGGTCGAGGACGACGTCAGAAGACGGTGATGTCATTTTTCGTCCGCAGATTCAGCCGCTGCTTCGGGCTGGGCTTCTTCCGGGGTTGGAGCGGGCAGATCGCCCATCACCGCTGGCGGCTGATTCAGCAGCATCCGGGTGATGGTGATCAACTCGTCCCGCATTTCGGTGCGCTTGGTGACGCGGTCCAGCATACCGTGATCCAGCAGGTATTCGGCGCGCTGGAACCCTTCGGGCAGTTTTTCACGGATGGTTTGTTCGATCACGCGCGGCCCGGCAAAACATATCAGCGCGTTGGGTTCGGAAATGTGCACGTCACCCAGCATCGCATAAGACGCAGTGACGCCACCGGTGGTCGGGTGAGTCAGCACGACGATATAAGGCAGGCCCGCCTCTTTCAGCATCTCGACCGCCACAGTCGTGCGCGGCATTTGCATCAGGCTGAGGATGCCTTCCTGCATCCGCGCACCCCCAGCGGCAGAAAACAGGATCAACGGGCGTTTCAGCTTCACCGCCTCTTGCGCGGCGGCGATGATGGCGTTGCCGACATACATGCCCATTGAGCCGCCCATGAAGGAAAAGTCCTGCGCTGCCGCAATGATCGGTGTGCGGCCAATCTCACCGGCAGCCACCAGCATCGCCTCTTTCTCGCCGGTCTTTTTCTGCGCCGCCTTCATCCGGTCGGGGTATTTCTTCTGATCGCGGAACTGCAGCGGGTCGTCTTTGGGCGCAGGGACCTCTACCTCGGTAAAGATACCGCCGTCGAACAGGTGAGCAAAGCGTTCCCGTGGGGTGATCGCCATGTGATGATCGCATTGGGTGCAAACATTCTGGTTTGCCGCCAGTTCGCGGTGAAACAACATCGTTCCGCATTCATCGCATTTGTGCCAAAGGTTTTCGGGAACCTCGCGGCGCGAAAAGATCGAGTTGATCCGGGGGCGGACGTAGTTTGTGATCCAGTTCATGTCGGAACCTTGCTAATGCGGCTTTGACGTCAAATAAGACGCAACGGAAAGAAATGCAATCAACGCCTGAGCGCAAGGCGCGCGGTCAGCCAACTGACGGTCATGATGGCGAAATCCACGTAGAGCCATTGCCGCAATATACCGGTATCGGACATGTCGTAAGGCAGGTGGAAAAGGGCAAGGCCGCTTAGGCTGTCAGGCAACGAGATGAACAGCAACGCCACGGTATTGTTGAAGAAATGGAGTGCTATCGCAGGGCCCAACGTGCCTGAGCGCGCGGTGAGATCAGCCGCGAAAACGCCAAACATGATAGACCAAAGCGCAATCAGCCCGGCGTTCCCTTCGGCGGTACCGGGGGCGTAGTGGCCTATTCCGAACAGCAAAGATGGGACGAGTATCCACACCGCAGGCGACCGGAATCGCGCAGCGAGGGCTTGTTGCATATAGCCGCGAAACAAAAACTCTTCTGCGCTGGTTTGAATCAGAACTGCACCTAAAGACAGGGGCAGAAACAACAGCCATGTCGACAAGGCCAGATTCGGAACGAAAGCGGCCCCCATATCATATGGCGGCAACACCGTGATGACGACACCAAGCACCACCAATGCGCGCAAGACGACCCAGAACTGTGCAACACTTTGACCTAGTGGGCCCAAAACAGACGCGAGCGACCTTTGGTGAATACGGCGGACCGCCAGTCGAACGCCCAATGTCACAAAGGCGAAACTGCTCAGCAGAACCAACATGGACAACGGTGAGGAACCGGACAAAAACGCCTCGGCCCATTCGTAGGACCCTATAGCTGAAATGACGATCAGAAGCGCCAGATTCAGGGCAATGACAACGGCTGCGACGATGCCCAACCCCGCCAACAGACGCCAAATCTCAGCGCGCGCCCGAGCCGGGGCCACAAGCTGTTCATGCGACCCGTAGCGGGGCGAGCTGATCTCAGGCACGTTCATTTACGCTCTCGGGCTGGCCGGGATCTTCCAGGAAGATGGTTGGGTCCTTGGTCTCGTTCACCCGGTTGGCCAGTGAGGTCAGATACCCGGCAACAGTTTCAAGCAACTGAACGGCAACACCCGCGTCGCTGTCGACCACGGCGCGGAACTCTTCGGCACCAATGCGCAGGAAGGAACACTCCTCCAGCGCCACAAGGTCCAACTGACGGGGGTCCCGAGTGATGATGGACAAATCCCCGATCAGACGGCCCGGTTCAATAACCGAAACCTGCCGCGAGGTGCCGCCATCGATGGGCCATTCCAGGCTGGCTCGGCCCGAGATGCAAAGATAGGCCGCATCCGGTGCCTGACCGCATGAAAAGATGACCTGACCAGCCGTGGCATGGTACCATTGCGCCGAAAAAGCCAGCAGGCGCTGGTTGCGGCCATCCATGCCGGCGAACAGCTCGGTCGAGGATATGATCTTGAGCTTGCGGCTGAGATCCTCAGTCGTGTCCACCTCGTCCAGGGTTCGCGTCTTGGAGACGCCGTCGATACGGCCATCCTTGATCTCGACAAACAGGTCGTAAGCCTCGGGATGGGCAAAGTGATCTTCCATGAAGATCATGATCGAGTCGGGCAACAGCTCTCGCAGTTTCAACCGCGTCCGCAGTCGGCTTTCGGAATCGTGGCTGGCCAGCGCCTTGTCCAGGATCAGGACATCGGGCCGCTTGATTCCAGCGCGCGAAAAGGCAGCGCGCTCTTGAAACACCGTCGGCAGGTTGTTTCCGCCCAGCCCCGAGGGCAAGTCATAGATGATCGCCGCCGCACGACGGCGCAGACCGGCCTCGTTCAAGATATCGGCCACCACATCCTCGATCTCATCCGCATGCGCGCCCGCCATCAACGAGATACGGCCAAAGAGCGCATTCTCAATAACCGTCATACGCTCGATATAGGTGTCAGGCGCGACGGGGATGAACATGCCCTTCAGATGCGCGCGCAGACGGTCCGCCTGTCCGCTGCGGATGGCCAGAATTTTCTCTTTGTATTCGTCGGGGAAATCGGGGCCAATCTGTTCCGCTGTCAACAGGAAAGGAACGGTCAACAGCAGCGCGCGCTCCTGATCGGTGATCCCGGCCTCACCCTTCAGCTTGCGCCGTTCCTCGATATCCAGCAGGCGGTAATACATGTCCTTGGTCATGCCCAACCGCAGGAATAGCGGGTGATCGGTGCCATCCCGTCCGAAAGTGCGGTTCAGCGTCTTCAGCACCGCGCTGGAGATCCCCATCGCGTCGTCATCCAGATCATGAGCCCGCAACATCGACATGAACCGCCGGTCGCCCGCCAGAATATCGGGCGAAATATCATGCGACGGCGCGGCGTAAAGCAGGTTGCCCCCCAATGGAACCGCCGGGTTGAACAGATCCGGGTCAAAGCGGTAAACATACCGGTCCAGCCCCTTTTCCTGCAACCGCTCAGCCACGCGGCTGCGCAGATCGACAATTTCACGCGCCAACGACGGGTGCTGCACCGGATCGAACTGAGACCGCAAAGTCCGGCGGAACATGAACTCGTCAATGCCCATGGATTCGACCAGCTGGAACCACCAGTCCCGGATGTCGTCGATATCCTCCAACCCGGCCAGCGCGGGATCGATCCACTCGTCCGACAGGGAATCCACCGGGTTTCCGGCGCGCTCCGCTTCGATCTGCCAACGTGTCGGCGCTTTTTTGGCCTCTTCTGCATGTTTCGGACGGGTGCGCAGGGGCATCAGCAGATTGTCCCCCAAGGTCCCGTCGAACAGATAGGGCCGCGAATAGGCATAGCCTATCCGGGCCGCGATCACCGCCTGATGCAACCCTTGCAGATCGTGCCCGCCAATGGTCACATCGCCTTGCACCGGAAGCAACTCGCGCGTGAGGACCTGAGCCAACGCACTGCGCTCGGCCGCGTTCGAAGATTGGATCGCAACCCGCGCGCCCTTGGGGATCGTCAGGTCGATATCTTCAAGGATCGTTTTGCCGTCATCGTCGCGGACTGTCACGTTGCGCAACTGAATTACGCCCGTAAGGTGTGGAATCGTCTCTGGCTCGCCCACGAACAGGTTTTCTGGAATCATATTGTCCGGCGCGAACCGCTCGGTCACGATTTCCCAGCGCAGAGACATATCCTGCACCTGATTGTAATAAGTCAGCAAATCCTTCCACGGGCCGCTCAGATCCTTGTAGGCCCCCAGCGCCGCAACCAGCGCGCCCACCGTAACCTCTCCTTTGATCGCCAGATAGCCGCCAACCGAATAGAACAGGAACGGCGTCATCTGAGTGATCAGATTGTTGAGAAATTTCATGAAGAATTTCTTGTTGTAGATCTTGAACCGGATCTCGAACAAGGTGCCCAACCGATGACTGAACAGCGCCAGACGATATCGCCAGCCCCCATTGGTACGTAGATCACTGATGCCCGCGGCACTTTCGCCGATTTCCGAACTCAGATGACGCACCTCCTGGATGCGGTCCTTGTTCAGCAGGTTGATCTGCCGTTGCAGCTTGGGAATGATCCACGCTTGCAGCGGGATCAGCGCGATGCTGGCCAATCCGAACCAAACGCTTTGCATAAACAGAAAGGTGACGATGGTCATCATCTGCCCGAACTGGAAGACCGGCTGGGCAATCGCATCGCCCATCAACCCTCCCATCGGCTCTGCCTCGGAGGTGATCATCGACACCAGCTCACCCTGGCTGGTGGTCTGGAAATAGGATTTTGGGAAGCGCATGGTACGGTGGATCAGTGTGAACCGCAGCCGACGCAGCATCCGTTCGGCCAGAACGCCCTTCATCGTGTTGATGCGCATCTTCATCAGCCCGCTGATGATCACCGTCAGCAAGAACGCGCAGCACAGAATCAAGAGATACTGGACCTGTGTGAACGAGATCCCCAGCACCGTCACCGTATCGCTGGGCGCACCGATGGCATCGTTGATGATCTGCTTGGGCAACTCCAACGAGGCGTAGAGAAACGGGAAGGACAGAACCGTCAGCACCAACAGCACAATCTGTTGCTTCTTCGAATACTTCCAAATGAACGAAAAAAGAGTGGGTTCCATACCCCGGCCTTGCCTCAAGTTTTTTGATACGCGCTTTTTCGGATGATCTACAGCAATCAGGTGCCGGACGGTACGCATTGGTCCACGCGATTGCAAGAACGGCCCTGCGGGTATCAGATCGCAACCCGCCTGCCCAGCCGAAACCCGACTGTTCCGTCGGAATTAACGCGATATTTCCGGGTTTCGGCTTTATCCTAACCACCGTCATTGACTAAACAGTGGTCAACAAAAGATGACGGGGACCATGGGCAAATTTCTGGATCGCTATATTTTCCGCAAGGTGCAGGCCCGTTGGCGGCAGGCCGCACAGATGGCCGGGCACACACCCCCCGCCCAGTTGCGCCACCAGCGAGACGAAGCGCGCAAGCTGCGCGCCGATCTGGACCGGTTGATCCATGCGGCGGATGGCCGTTTGACGCGGCCCCTGATCGGATCAAACCAATTCGCCAAACCCCTTGGCACAGATTGGAGCTGGCGCCCCGACCTCTGGCGCGAACCGCTGTCGCGCAGCGGGCTGGCCTCGGCCCCGCGCAGAACACCGTTGGACGGTCAGACTACCTTGTTTCACGACTGCGCGCTGTCGGAAATCAGCCTGCGCCAGACGCGCAACCGGCGCGACAATGATCTGGCACCCTTTGGGCTCAGTCTCGAGGTGTTCGAATTCGCAGGCTCCTTTCTGTCCCTGTCCGTCGCGTTGCCCGCAGATGCCGCGCAGGGTCTGACCAAGCAGCACCTGATACGGGTCGATGCGCAGATCGAGGCGGAACGCGATACACACGGAATGGCCCGTTTGAACATCCAGCACGGCCCCAATACCGAACAGGTTCTCAGGGAGTTAGACCCAAACCGAACAGGCGGGGTCGATATCGATTTGGCCCACCTACCCCTGAATGAGCGGCGGATCGACAAGATCTGGCTAGATCTCATCTTTGACGCCCCGACGATGAACCGCATTTTTGTGCGCGAACTGACCTTCTGCCGCCACCATCGCGCCGATTTATGAGGCCCATATCATGACGCACCCCATCCTGACGCCGCTCAGACTGGAAAACGGAATCTGGCAAGGGCTGATCACATCCTCAGCCGAGCCGCACGTCTCAGTTCACTACCGGGATGAGGTGTTGGACGGCGTAACTCTGACTGCCTCGCCCGATGGCTGGGCGCTGGCTATTCCCGTCCCGAACTCGGCTCTGTCGGACGGGGTGCACAGCTTTGTCATCCTAGATCGGGACAGTTCGGAAAAACTGGGCGATTTCACCATCATTGCAGGGGTTCCTGCGGCGGACGATCTGCGGGCCGAGATTGACCTGCTGCGCGCGGAACTGGACCTTCTGAAACGCGCCTTTCGCCGGTCGCAACAGTCCGATACCTGACGCCTGCGACCCAAGCCCCTATCTTTCCAGCGTTTTCCGTGCATCATGAACCGATAGGCGATTGGTGGAGTATTGGTATGGACCGGACGAGTATTATCAAGGTCATCGCCCTGATGGTGACAGGGTTTGGCATCGGGATCGACTTTACCGGCGCCTTGATACTGGTCCCCGCGATCGAAAACAGCTTTGACGCGGACATCACCTCGACCCAATGGGTGTTAAACATCTACGCCCTGTTCTTTGCCATGACCATGGTGGCCGGAGGCCGGATGGGGGACATGTTCGGCCACCGCAAAATGATGCTGATCGGGCTGTCGATCTTTCTGTTTTCTTCGGTCATGTGTTTTCTGTCCCCCAGCCTCGATTTCCTGATCCTCTCGCGCGCCTTGCAAGGTATCGGCGCAGGTTGTGTTTGGCCTTGCGCGCTGGCCTTTGGCGCCACCAAGATCGCCAAGCCTGAACAGCGGGCCTTGGTCATGGGCATGATCTTGGCGGGTGTCACCAGTGGCAATGTGTTTGGTCCCTTGATCAGCGGCGCAGCGGTCAGTTTCGGTGATTGGAGGCTGTTCTTCCTGGCCAATGTCATATTCTCGACCATCTCGATGATTACGGCACTGATCCTGATGGAGCGTGAAAAACAGCACAAACAGGGTGAGCATCTGGACATCGCCGGAATGGTTCTATTGTCCTTGGCGGTCCTGCTGCTGCTTTACGGACTGGATGTGGGCGCGGATTGGGGTTGGGCCTCGCCGCCACTGCTGATGGTGTTCTTCGTCAGCGCCGTGCTGTTCCTGTCTTTCCCCATAATCGAAAAGCGTGTGAAAGAGCCGCTGCTGCTGCCCCAAATGATGCAGAACCGAGAGTTTCTGATCACGCTGGGTCTGAACATGTTCAATGTCTCAGCCGCCTTTGTCGGGCTGCTGTATTTCCCGCAATATATGCAGAAGGTTCTGGGCTGGTCGGTCTTTCATTCAGCGCTTGGGCTGGCCCCGCTGACTTTACTGTTGGCGATCGGGTCGATCGTTTCTGGGACGCTTTATAACGACTTCGGGCCGAAGCGGCTGTTGTTCTGGGGCTATCTCATTGCCACCGTAGGGGCGCTCAGCATCGTGGTGATGCCTGCAGGGCTGGGCTATTTCCAGATCCTGCCCGGCATGGCCATGATCGGGCTGGGCGCAACGCTGACAGTGGGGCCATCGGGTACGGCTGCGGTCAGTGCGGTCAAACCCGAACGCGCCGGGCTTGTTGGCGGGTTAAGCTTCATGACCCATCTCGTCTATGGTGCCATCTCAGTCGCGTTCGCCACCGCGATCATGTATGCCACCAGCCTCTCCAGCCTTGGCAAACAGCTTGCGGTGGATGGCATCAAAATGTCCGATGCGGATCAAAGGGCCATCAACGGCGGCACGCTGACTACCGATTCCGCCAAAACCGTGATGGCCAAGCTGACCCCGACAGAGGCCGAACAGGTGAAAACCGCTATCGCATCGGCGTTTGACAGCGGCATGAACATGGCCTTTGTCTTCGCCGCCATCTCGGTCTCGGTCGGTATGATCCTCGCGACGATGCTGGATGAAGAGAAGCTGCGGAAGGTCGAAAGCTAAGTTCATAAGAAAAGGGCCGCCCTGGAGCGGCCCTTCGATTTACTGGGACGGGCCGTTGGGCCGGAAGGCCGACAGACCTTTGAGGATGTCGATGGCATAGGCCAATTGGTAATCCTCTTCCCGCAATTCGGCGGTTTCTTCAGCCTTGGCGCGGTCTTCCTCGATCTGACGGATCTCATCCTCGCTGAGGCTGTCATTGTTCAGGCTGCCACGCAGATCGGCCTCGGACCGGGTGCGGGGGTTTGTTTCCTCTTCCTCGGTATCCGCAGCGCGACGCGGTTGTTCCACAATAATGTCCGGGCTGACCCCAAGCGCCTGGATCGAGCGTCCCGACGGCGTGTAATAGCGTGACGTCGTCAGACGCATCGCACCATCCCCGCGCAGCGGCATGACCGTCTGGACCGAGCCTTTGCCAAAACTCTTCGTGCCCACGACAATCGCCCGGCGATGGTCTTGCAGCGCACCCGCCACGATTTCCGAGGCTGAGGCCGACCCGCCATTGATCAGCACCACGATCGGCTTGCCTTCGGCCAGATCGCCGGCGGTGGCGTTGAACCGCTCACCCTCGTCCGGGTCACGACCACGGGTTGAAACGATTTCGCCCTCGTTCAGGAATGCGTCTGAAACCTTGATCGCCTGCGTCAGCAGACCACCGGGATTGTTGCGCAGGTCCAGAACAACGCCGTTGACCTTGTCGATGCCGCCGATCTCTTCGATCTGCTCGTTCAGGCCCTCTTGCAGATTGGGGAAGGTTTGGTCGTTGAACGTCGTCACACGCAGAACGACACTAGTACCTTCGGTCCGGGCGCGCACGGCAGTCAGCTTGATCGTGTCGCGGACAATGGTGATGTCAAAAGGCTCCTGCTCGCCCTCACGAACTACGGTGATCACGATTTCCGAGCCCACCGGCCCGCGCATCAGATCGACCGCCTTGTCCAGCGTCAGGCCCAGAATGCTTTCGCCATCCACATGGGTGATGAAATCGCCCGCTTCGATCCCGGCCTCATCAGCCGGCGTGTCGTCGATGGGTGAGACCACTTTGACATAGCCTTCTTCCTGCGTAACCTCGATCCCCAGCCCGCCAAACTCACCGCGCGTCTGAACACGCATCTGCTCTGCATCGCTGGGCGACAGGTAGCTGGAATGGGGATCAAGCGAGGTCAGCATTCCGTCAATCGCCGCTTCGATCAGATCTTCGGGCTCAACCTCTTCGACATATTGCGAACGGATACGCTCGAAAATGTCCCCAAAAAGGTCAAGCTGCTGATAAACGCTCGCCTTGTTCTCGGCCTCTTGCGCCAGCAAGGGGCCTGCAATCTGAGTGGTTGCGATAATGCCTGCCACGGTTCCGGCCAAACCGGCCATCACAAATTTCTTCATACTCGGTTATCCATCCTTGTCGGTCCGAAACCACGATTCCGGGTCCACGGGGCTGTTTTCTTGTCTTACCTCTATATAGAGCGTTTCTGAGCGGTCAGTTCCAGTGCCATCACTGCTTGTTGACAAAATAGCGCCGATTTCCGGCGTTTCACCTGGCATCAACCCAACGGGTGAGCCTTGCGGGATCACCTGACCCGTCTCTCCATACACCTCTTGTAAGCCGGAAAAGACGAACAAAAGACCCGGTTGCGGCTCCAATATCACTAGATTGCCCAAATCCAGCAGCGGCCCGCGATAGCGGATCGTCGCGGCCGTGGGCGATGTAACAATCGCGCGGGGCCGGGTGCCCATCACAATGCCGGGGCGGGTCACGCCTGCGGCATCGGTCTCGCCCGCGCGATGCAGGATGATCCCCTGCGTCGGCAGGTCGATCTGACCCTTGCGGTCGGATACATCGGCATTGGTGGCGGCAATCTCACCCTCGGAAATCTCGGACAGACCGCTTGCGAAGCCTTCCAAAGTCTCGGTCGAGGAAATCAAGATGGCGGTACGAATAGGGTCTTCGACAAAGCGGCGCGGCAGGTCTGTACGGTCGGCAATCGCGGCGCTTAGTTGGGTTCGGGCGGTTTGCACACCCACCAGACCTTCGGTCAGGGTTTCGGTCGCACTTTGCTGCAATTGGCGCAGCGTCTGAACCTCTCGCAGATCACTGGCCAGCGCCTGAGCGCGGGCATTCAGGCCCGGCGTGACCTCGGACAACATCATGCCCGCCCTCGCGGACCCCAACGGGCCCGACGGGTGCAGCATCAAAACCGGCGGCGCTGTGGTCTCGATCGTTTGCAACACACCCAACAGTTGCGCCACATCCTTTTCCCGCGCGTGCAGTTCGGCGGTCAGCTGCGCCTCGCGCGTAGCGGCCTTGCGCAAGCCTTCGCGCATCGCCGTCAACCCGGCCTCATACGCCTGCACCGTGGTGGTCAACGCCCGCACCCGATCCCGAGCGCTGTCGGCTTCGGTCAGCGCGATCGAGGCCGCCTCGAGCTGGCGCGCCGCGTTCAGCGCCGCAGTGGACGGGTCCGTCTGCGCGTAAAGCGGGACTGCCAGAAGGGCTGCGAGCAGAACAGGAAGCGCCCTCATGACAGCAAGCTGCGCCCGGTCATTTCCTGAGGCTGCTCCAGTCCCATCAGGTCCAACAGTGTCGGTGCCAGATCCGACAGCCGCCCCTCGCGCAGCGTAGCGCCCTCGGGTCCGCCGACCAAAGCCACGGGCACCGGGTTCAGCGTATGCGCTGTATGCGGCCCACCGGTTTCAGGGTCGACCATCACCTCGCAGTTGCCGTGATCCGCCGTCACGATCATCGCGCCCCCTGCTTTGGTCAGCGCCGCAACAACTTGCGCCAAGCCCTGATCCACCGCCTCGCACGCCTTGATAGCTGCCTGAAGATCACCGGTATGGCCGACCATATCGGGGTTGGCATAGTTGGTGACGATCAGGTCATAGCCCTCTTCAATCGCCTCAACGAATTTGGCCGTCACCTCGGCCGACGACATCTCGGGCTGCAAATCATAGGTCGCTACTTTTGGCGATTTGGGCATATAGCGGTCTTCGCCCACCTCGGGGGTTTCCTTGCCACCGTTGAGGAAGAAGGTGACATGGGGGTATTTCTCGGTCTCGGCCAAACGGAACTGACGCAGACCTTGTTTGGCCACCCATTCACCGAGGGTGTTCACGATGTCTCGCTTGGGGAATACAGTGGTCATATAGGCGTTGTGGCCGTCTGAGTATTCCACCATTCCCAGCAAAGCCGACAGATGCGGACGCGGCCCGGTGTCGAAATCGGCAAAACCCGGCTCGCCAATCGCGCGCAGGATTTCGCGGGCGCGGTCGGCGCGGAAGTTCAGACAGAAGAACCCGTCGCCATCCGTCACCCCATCGAACCCGTCCAGCACCGAGGGCACGATGAATTCATCGGTTTCCGACTGGTTGTAAGCGTGGTCGATGGCCCCATGCGCCGTGCTAGCCGCCCGCCCCTGCCCGTTGATCATGGCAGCATAGGCCTGACTGACCCTTTCCCACCGATTGTCGCGGTCCATGGCATAGTAGCGCCCGCTGACGGTGACGATCTGCGCGCCTTCGGGTAGTCGCTCTTCCAGTTCGGCAACAAAGGGCGCGGCCGATTTCGGAGCCACGTCCCGCCCATCCGTCACCGCGTGCAACGCCACCGGCACGCCCGCATCCGTGATCGCCTTGGCCGCCGCCACGATGTGGTTCAGGTGCCCATGCACGCCGCCATCCGAGACCAGACCCATCAGATGCGCCGTGCTGCCCGCCGCCTTCACCTTGGCAATGAAGGCCTGCAATGCTTGATTTTTGAAAAATGACCCATCTTCTATTGCCAGATCAATCTGCCCCAGATCCATCGCCACCACGCGGCCTGCACCAATATTGGTATGGCCAACCTCTGAGTTGCCCATCTGACCGCTGGGAAGACCCACGTCAGGGCCGTGTGTAATCAGCCGTGCGTGCGGCCCATGCGCCATGATCGCGTCAAATGTCGGGGTCTGCGCCAGATAGGGGGCGTTGGCCTCGGTGTCCTCGGACAGACCCCAACCATCAAGAATGCACAGGACGACAGGTTTGGGGGCGGTCATTCGGACTCTCCGGGATTGCTGCTCTTGCCTGACCTTTTACCCCTTGGCCGACGCCGGGTGAACCGCCTTTTGGCGTAGACGCGGCGAATTTAATCCTTGCCGACAATCTCCCGATACGGGCGCGCTTTGCGGCCTCGGTATTTCACCGTCAACTCCAACGGCATGTCGTTTTCGTCGTAGATGCCGACAACAACCCCCCGGCCCCGGCTTTTGGTCCGCATCTCGATCAGTTGCGCCTCGGACCGCGTGGTGCGCTGAGATTGCCTGCGGGTCCACGTAAACAGATGCTCATACATCTGCGCGATGACGTCGGCGTGGTCGGCGCTGTCGCCCAGATCGGTCAATTCCTGTGGATCGTTTTCCAGATCAAACAGCAAAGGACGATGGCCACCCTCGCAATGGATCAGCTTCCACTTCCTGTCGGCGACCATGAACATCACCGCGTCGCGGACCGAGGCATTCAGTTTCTCCGCCAGTGGCGAGGCCGAATAATCATATTCGCAAATCACCACATCCCGCGGAGTTTCCGCCTGTGTCCCATACAGGATCGGCAACAGGGAATGCCCTTCGAGGATATGCGAGGCATCTGCGCCACCGGCCACATTCAGAAAGGTCGGGGCAAGATCGATGGTTTCCACCAACGCATCACAGGCCGTGCCGCGCGTGGCGTCAGCGGCGGACGATGGATCATAGATGATCAGCGGCACTTTGGTCGAGGCATCGTGGAAGAACGTCTTCTCCCCCATCCAGTGATCGCCCAGAAAATCGCCGTGATCCGAGGTCAGCACGATCATCGTGTCCTCCATCCGGCCGGTTTTTTCCATCCAGTCGAACAGGCGGCCCATCTGGTCATCAGCCTGTTTGATCAGGCCCATATAGGCGGGGATCACCGCCTCGCGCACATCCTGCCGCGAGAATGTCTGGCCAATCTTTGTGTCCATGAAAGCGCGCAGAACGGGATGCGCGTTGTCACGCTCAGCCTCGGACCGGTTTACCGGCAGCACGTCATCGGGGCCGTACATCGAGGCATAGGGCTCGGGCACGATATAAGGCCAATGGGGCTTGATGAAGCTCAGATGGCAACACCAGGGGCCGTCATGAGTATCCATGAACTCGATCCCTCGCCCGGTCAGGTATGGGGTTTCGCTGTCTTCCTCGGCGATATTTGCCGCCTCGGTCGAATGCTTCAGGAACCAGCCGGACAAAACGTTGCCATCTGCATCAAGACCAGAATTGGCAAAGTCGTGCCACGGGTTGTCACTCTCATACCCTTTGGCAGTGAGGTACTTGTTGTACTCTTTCGCGCCGCCCGGATCGTAATAACCATCCGGCCCCTCGGGCAGCATCCCGTCATCGCGTTCGAATACGTCAAAACCGCATTCAGCCACACGGGCCCCAATCAGGCTGTCAGGCTCCAGACCCAGCCGGGCCATCCCTTCGGCATCCGCGCGCATATGAGTTTTGCCGACCAGCCAGCACTCCATTCCGGCCTTGCGTAAATGATCGCCCATCGTCATCTCCCCAACCTTCAGCGGGATGCCGTTCCAGGATGCGCCGTGCGAATGCACATAGCGCCCCGTATAGGTCGACATGCGAGAGCTGCCGCAAATGGGTGATTGGATATAAGCCCTGTCAAATCGCACACCCCTCGCCGCCAACCGGTCGATATTCGGAGTATGCAGATGCGGATGGCCGTAGCAGCTCAGGTAATCCCAGCGCAGCTGGTCGAACATGATGAACAGGATGTTTTTGGCTTTTGCCACGGATACGCCCCTTTGATCGTCCGGGGCTTAGGCTAACCAATTCGGCGTCAGCGGCGAAGCGGAATTTACACCTGCGCTTCGCGTTCCATCTGTTCCAGCATCTTCTTGGCGCGCTTGCACTGCAACTGATCACGCAGCGGGCTGTTCGGGTCGACATCTTTCTGACAGACCACGCATTTATCCGCACCCGAGATCGCGTTCAGACCGCCACAGCTGCCCTTGATGGTCTTGCCCATCAGCATCACGCCCAACGACATGCCCACCATCACAAGAGCCAGCAGTATGAAAGCCAGAATAAAGGTGCTCATGATCCGTATCCGTCAGTTGCTGCCCAAGGCGTCTTTGAACGCGCTGCTATGAACCGTGATATAGGCATCTTCGCCCCCTGTCACATCCCGCGAGATGAAATACACGGCAAGTTTATGCTTTTCGGCCAGTTCCAGCCCTTTTTCCTGCCCCAGCGCCAACATGGCCGTGGCCCAGGCATCGGCCATCATCGCGTTTTCCGCCAGCACCGTGACCGAGGTGGTCCGATGCGTGATCGGGCGGCCTGTCACCGGGTCGATAATATGCGAATAGCGCACGCCGTCCTGTTCGAAGAAGTTCTTGTAATCGCCCGAGGTCGCCATCCCCAGATCGTCAAGCTGAACGATCAACTGAATGGCCTGCACGCCAGTTTCAGGTTTTTCGATCCCGATCCGCCATGCCTCACCCTTGTCATTCTGACCCATAGTGACCAGATCGCCGCCGATCTCGACCATGTAGTTCTCAATCCCAGCTTCGCGCAGCGTTTCGGCCACAGCATCAATGCCATAGCCTTTGGCGATGGCCGACAAGTTGATGCCTACATCCGCATCCGATTTGGCCAACGTCCCGGCCTCGCGGTCCAGCGTCAACAGGCGGGACTGACCGACGCTGTCCAGCGCGGCCTGAATTTCGGCATCCGATGGCACAGGATCTTCGGGTTTGCGCGGGCCAAAGCCCCACAGCTCAATCAGCGGGCCAAGGGTGACGTCAAACGTGCCGCCCGTTTTCTCGTGCACGTCATTTGCCGCATCAATCACCAACGCAAATTCGTCAGATACTGCCACGGCATCGGTGCTGTCCGACGCAGAAAAGGTGGACACCTCGGAATTCGGATCCCAGTTGGACATCTTGGCGTTGACCTCGGCCAGCGTCTGATCGACTGCACCTGCCAGCGCCTCTTCGTCAAGGTCCACGCCGATGGCGGTGATGTTGAAGGTCGTCCCCATGGTTTCGCCAGACAGGCGCACGACCTCTGGTTCTTTGTCGAACAAACAGCCAGACACCAGCGCGGCAACAGCCAAAACGGGGACAAGACGCATCACAGCACCCTCTTAGGAAAACGTGCCCGGCATATGCCAGCGCCCCGGATCAGAGTCAAACCTGCGTCAGAGTTTCAGCGGCATGAAGCCCAAAACCAGCAGACCAATTCCGGCAGGCACCCCAAACAGCCACGCCTTTTTCTGCCACCCCGGCGCTTGTTGTTTCCATGCCATGCGAAAATTGTGCCCGCATACAACCACGGCGAAAAAGATCAGCGCTGCAACAGGCGGGGTCAGAGAAAGGTCGGACAAAAGTTCGGATATCCTTGGTTTTCGGCAGTTTTCCCCGGAACGGGCAATTGCACCCTATACAGGTCGTTTGGCTGCGCTAAGGTAAATAACAAAGCAGAAGGAGATTGCCCATGGCCCCAAGCTCTTACCAGCCACCGACCCGCGGCGACAAGGCCGAGACCAGCACGCGCAGCCAGTCGGTCGACTCGAACCTGTCACACTCGCAGACGACCGTGGCGAAACTGCTTGAGGGCAAGGGAAATGCGGTGTTCTCGGTGCGTCCAAACGACACGATTCACTCGGTGGTGAACACGCTGAAGGAAAAGAAAATCGGGGCGGTTCTGGTGACCGATCAAAACGGCGCACTGCAGGGCATTCTGTCGGAACGCGATATCGTGCGCCGCATGGCCGACACCCCCGGTCAGACGCTTCCCCAATCGGTCGAGGACCTGATGACGCGTGAGGTCAAAACCTGCGCACCTGATGACCCGCTGAACGACGTTCTGAAAACCATGACCGAGGGGCGATTCCGCCATATGCCGGTTCTCGCCGACGGCGCCCTGCGCGGCGTGATCACCATTGGCGACGTCGTGCATTTCCGCCTGAAAGAGCTGGAATACGAAGCCCTTCGCATGAAACAGATGATCGTCGGTTGACGCTACAAAGTGCGAAAACCGCTTGACCTCGGGCCGGTGACAGTATCCCTGATGCAGCATCAAACGGCGATGAAACAGAGGGTTGCATGAAACGGGTTCTTGTCACCGGAACGGCCGGGTTCATCGGGTTCCATCTGGCCAAGCTTTTGCTGGTCGAAGGCTTTCGTGTGCACGGCTATGACGGGATGACCGACTATTACGACGTCACCCTCAAGCAGCGCCGCCACCAGATGTTGCTGCAAAACCCGGGCTTTTCCGCAACCGAGGACTTGCTGGAAAATCACGACCGCCTAAAACAGGTCGCCGATGACTTCAAACCCGAGGTCATCGTTCACCTCGCCGCACAAGCCGGGGTGCGTTACAGCCTGGAAGACCCGCGCAGCTATATCAACTCAAACGTCGTGGGCACATTCAATGTCATGGAGATTGCCCGCGAACATGAAGTTGCGCATCTGCTGATGGCATCGACCTCATCCGTTTACGGTGCGAACGAAGAGATGCCGTTTACCGAGGTCGAAAAGGCCGACACCCCTCTGACGATCTACGCAGCCACGAAGAAAGCAAATGAGGCGATGGGCCATTCCTACGCTCATCTGTGGAACCTGCCGACGACGATGTTCCGCTTTTTCACTGTTTACGGCAGTTGGGGGCGTCCCGATCTGGCGCTCTACAAATTTGTGGACGCCATTCTGGATGACCGACCGATCGACATCTACAACCACGGCGACATGTACCGCGACTTCACCTATGTCGAGGATCTGGTGCGGGGTATCCGCCTGCTGATCGACGTGCCGCCCGTGCGCCCGGACAGCGCGGATCAGATTGCCGAGGGCGACAGCCTGTCTCCGGTAGCGCCTTGGCGGGTGGTGAATATCGGCAATGGAGACAAGGTGCGGCTGATGGACTTCATCGAGGCCATTGAGGATGCCTTGGGCAAAAAGGCTATCCGAAACTACATGCCTATGCAGATGGGCGATGTGCCTGCGACATGGGCCGATAATGATCTGCTGCAATCCCTGACAGGGTACCGCCCGCAAACCGATTTCAAAGAGGGCATTGCCCGGTTCGTCGCGTGGTTCCGCGACTATCATGGTAAATGACGGCGATGTTTGAAACAGACCCCAACGCCCGCAAGATCGCTGTGATCGGACTGGGCTATGTCGGCCTGCCGCTGGCCGTGGCCTTCGGCAAAATCGGCCCTGTGACCGGCTTTGACATCAACACAGCCCGGATAACCGCCCTGCGCGCCGGTCAGGACGCAACCCATGAGGTCGAGCCCGAGGACCTGCGCGCCGCAACCGGCCTGTCCTTCACCACCGATGCGGCAGAAATCGCGGAATGTGACACCTATATCGTCACCGTCCCCACCCCGATCACAGCGGGCAAGCAGCCTGACTTAACACCTTTGCTCAGCGCGTCTGAAACCGTTGGACGCGTGCTGAAACCCGGCGATCTTGTGGTCTACGAATCCACCGTCTACCCCGGCGCGACCGAGGAAGACTGTGTGCCAGTGTTGGAACGCGCCTCGGGCCTAGTGTTCAACCACGATTTCTTTGCAGGCTACAGCCCCGAGCGGATCAACCCCGGTGACAAGACGCATCGGATCGCGGATATCTGCAAGGTTACGTCCGGCTCGACGCCCGAGGTGGCCGATCTGGTGGATGCGCTTTACGCGCGGATCATCACGGTAGGCACCCACAAGGCGGAAAGCATCCGTGTGGCCGAGGCCGCAAAGGTGATCGAGAACACCCAACGCGACCTGAATATCGCATTGGTGAACGAGCTGGCGATGATCTTTGGACGGATGGATATCGACACCGATGCAGTTCTGCGCGCCGCGGGGACCAAGTGGAACTTTCTACCCTTCCGCCCCGGTCTGGTGGGCGGGCATTGCATCGGCGTAGACCCCTATTACCTGACCCACAAGGCCGAAGCTGTGGGCCATCACCCGCAGATCATTCTGGCCGGGCGTCGGTTGAATGACAGTATGGGCGGCTATGTGGTTTCGCAACTGGTCAAGCGGATGATGCGCGACGGGATCAATGTAGCCGCCGCCCGCGTGCTGGTGATGGGTCTGACCTTCAAGGAAAACTGCCCCGACCTGCGCAACACGCGCGTTGTCGATATCATTGACGAGTTGCAAGACTATGGCGTCACAGTCGATGTCCACGACCCCCATGCGGATGCAGTTGCCGCGCAGAAGGAATACGGGATTTCATTGACTTCGCAGCCTGAAACCGGTGCCTATGACGGTATCGTTCTGGCAGTTGCGCATCAGGAATTTCTGGCGCTCGCCCCAGCCGAGATACGCGCCTTTGGCAAGGATCAAAGCGTGTTGTTCGACGTCAAATCCTGTCTGCCGCCAGAGGCCAGCGACCTCCGGTTGTAAAAAAACCGGCGCTGTGCTGCGCCGGTTTATCCTGTCTTATCCGCCGAAATCGTCCAGCATGATGTCTTCGCGGTCCACGCCCAAGTCCAGCAGCATGTTGATGACCGACTGGTTCATGATCGGCGGTCCACACATGTAGAACTCGCAATCCTCGGGCGCGGGGTGGTTCTTGAGGTATTCTTCGAACAGAACGTTGTGGATGAAGCCGGTATAGCCTTTCCAATCGTCCTCGGGCTGCGCATCCGACAGGGCGACATGCCATTCGAAATTGTCGAACTCTTCGGCCAGTTGGTCGAAATCCTCGACAAAGAACATCTCTTTCTTCGACCGCGCGCCGTACCAGAAGCTGATCTTGCGATCGCGGTTTTCCAGACGCTTGAGCTGATCGAAGATGTGGCTGCGCATAGGGGCCATGCCCGCACCACCACCGATAAAGACCATCTCTTTCTGCGTGTCGCGGGCAAAAAACTCACCAAACGGACCCGAAATCGTGACTTTGTCACCCGGTTTCAGGTTGAAGATATACGACGACATCTGACCCGGGGGGATACCATCCGAACCCGGAGGCGGCGAAGCCACTCGGACGTTCAGCATGATCATGCCTTTTTCGTCCGGATAGTTGGCCATGGAATAAGCCCGCTCAATCGGTTCGGCCACGACGGATTCGTATTGCCACAGATTGAACTTGTCCCAATCTTCGCGATATTCCTCTTCCACGTCGAAATCGGTATATTTCAACGCGTGCGCGGGGGCCTCGATCTGGATATAGCCACCGGCGCGGAAGTTCACGTCCTCGCCTTCAGGCAGGTCCAGGGTCAGGGCCTTGATGAAGGTCGCCACGTTTTCATTCGAGCGAACGGTGCATTCCCATTTCTTGACGCCAAAGACCTCTTCGGGGACTTCGATGTCCATGTCCTGCTTGACAGCGACCTGACAGGACAGACGGTCACCGCACGAAGCCTCACGCTTGGTGATATGGCTTTCCTCGGTTGGCAGGATCGAGCCACCGCCCGAATGCACCCGCACCCGGCATTGCGCACAGGTGCCACCGCCGCCACAGGCGGAGGGGACGAACAGCTTCTCGGCCGCCAGCGTTTGCAGCAGTTTGCCACCTGCTGGGACCGAGATGGTTTTCTCACCGTTGATGGTGATGTTCACGTTCCCGGTCGACACCAGCTTGGACCGCGCAGCCATGATGATGGCCACCAGCCCCAACACGATCAGGGTAAAAAGAACGACGCCTAAGCTAAAAGTTTCCATGCGCCCTTCCTTACAGTTTCACGCCTGAGAAGGACATGAAGGCCATCGCCATCAGACCCGCGGTGATGAAGGTGATCCCAAGCCCTTGCAGGCCGTCGGGGATATCCGAATATTTCAGCTTTTCGCGCACACCCGCCATCGCAGTGATCGCCAAAGCCCAGCCAAAACCGGAAGACAGACCATAAGTCGCGGCCTCGGCAAAGTTATAGTCGCGCTCCACCATGAACAGCGAACCACCCAGAATGGCGCAGTTCACCGTGATCAGCGGCAGGAAGATCCCCAGCGCGTTGTAGAGCGGCGGGAAATACTTATCCAAAACCATCTCAAGGATCTGAACCATCGCCGCGATCACACCGATATACGAGATCAGGCCAAGGAAAGTCAGGTCCACATCCGGGAACCCGGCCCAGGCCAATGCGCCGGGCTTCAGCAGGTAGTTCAGCAACAGGTTGTTGGCCGGCACGGTGATGGCCTGCACCACCATGACCGAGATGCCCAGACCCAGCGCGGTCGAAATCTTCTTGGACACGGCGATGAAGGTACACATCCCCAGAAAGAAGCTGAGCGCCAGGTTTTCAACAAAGATGGCCTTTACGGCCAATGAAATCAGACCTTCCATCAGTGGGCCTCTACCTGCTGAATTTTATATTCACGCTCTTCCACCTGGTTCGGCTTCCATGTGCGGAAGGCCCAGATGATCAGACCGATGATGAAGAACGCCGACGGAGGCAGCAGCAGCATGCCGTTGGGCACGTACCAGCCACCGTTGTTGACGGTCTCCAGAATGGTGATGCCAAACAGCGACCCGGCACCGAATAGCTCACGAATGAAGCCGACCAGCAGCAGGATCAGGCCGTAGCCCATACCGTTGCCCATGCCGTCGATGAACGACGCGACGGGCGGGTTCTTCATCGCAAACGCCTCAGCCCGGCCCATCACGATACAGTTGGTGATGATCAGGCCGACAAAAACCGACAGGGTTTTCGAGATCTCAAACGCATAGGCCTTAAGGATCTGGTCCACCAGGATCACCAGCGAGGCGATGATCACCATCTGTACGATGATCCGGATCGAGCCCGGAATCTGGTTGCGCAGGCACGAGATAAAGAAGGACGAGAACGAGGTCACGAAGATCACCGCCAGCGCCATCACCATCGAGACCTGCAGTGACGAGGTCACCGCCAGCGCCGAACAGATGCCCAGCACCTGCAGAGTGATCGGGTTATTGTCGACAAGCGGGTCGACCAGCATCTCTTTCTTAGTCTGAGACATCAGAATTCTCCTGCTTGCAGTTTGGCCAGAAACGGAGCGTAACCCGCATCTCCCATCCAGAACCGTACAAGGTTATCGACACCTACCGAGGTCAGCGTCGCCCCGGCCAGCGCGTCGACGTAAAAGTCGGGGCCAGCGGCGGGCTGCGATTTGGCGACGGTGATCTGAAGCTCACCCGCGTCATCACGCAGACGTTTTCCATTCCACAGTGCCTTCCAGCGTGGGTTGTCCACCTCGGCCCCAAGGCCCGGCGTCTCACCATGCTGATAGAATTGCAGGCCGAAGATATCGTTGCCGTTGTTCTCCAGTGCGATAAAGCCATAGAGCGTGGACCACAGGCCATAGCCATGCAGCGGTAGGATCACCTTGTCCAACTCGCCCGCATCGTCGCGCAACAGGTAGATCACGCGATACTTAGACTGACGCCCAATACCTGCCGGGTCATTGTCCAGCGCAACGCTCAGGTCGGGATCGCTGGCCGCAGCGATGTCATCAAACGTGGCAGCGTCGAACTGATCGTCGACGAAAGCGCCCGTCGACAGTTCAAGTACATGCGGTTCGAACGCAGCGAACGCTTCGGAGACATCGACGCCCGGCTCATAGACACCGGCGACTTGCAGAACGTTGACCTGCTTGTCCTTCAGCGCGTTGGCTTCTTGCACCGGGCGCAGGCTGACCGCTGCGGCGGATACGACCATCGAGGCCACAAGGCAGACAGCGACCGCGACGACTATCGTTTTACCGACAGAATCCGGCGAGGCGGCCAGAAATTTTGCAATCGCGCCCTTTGGTTCTTGGGACTGCGTATCAGACATGGCGACGCGCCCTCCGTTTGATGTTGGCTTGCACGACGAAATAGTCGATCAGCGGCGCAAAGACGTTTCCGAAGAGGATAGCCAGCATCATGCCTTCGGGGAAAGCAGGGTTAATGACGCGGATCATCACAACCATGACACCGATCAGCGCACCGTAGATATAGCGGCCCATGTTAGTGTGGCTGGCGGAAACCGGCTCGGTGACCATGAAAGCCAGACCAAAGGCGTAGCCGCCCAGAACGATGTGCCAGTACCAAGGCATCGCAAACATCGGGTTGGTGTCCGACCCGATCAGGTTCAGCAACAGGCTAAAGCCGATGGTCCCCGCCAAACAGCCCAGGATCAGGCGGTAGTTGGCAATTTTCGTTGTCAGCAGGAAGGCCAGGCCGATCATACAGGCCAGGGTCGATGTCTCGCCAAAACTGCCCTGAATGGTGCCGAAGAACGCATTGGCCCAAGTGATACCGTCGGCCGCCAGCGCCTGAACGCCCTCGGCTGCGGTGATCCCCAACGCGGTCGCGCCCGAGAACCCATCCACAGGAGTCCAGACCGAGTCCCCCGACATTTGCGCGGGATAAGCGAAATACAAGAACGCCCGCCCCACCAATGCCGGGTTGAGGAAGTTCTTGCCGGTGCCGCCAAATACTTCTTTGCCGATGACAACGCCGAAGATGATGCCCAAAGCGACCTGCCACAGCGGTGTCGATGCGGGCAGGATCAGCGTGTAGAGCATCGATGTGACAAGGAAGCCCTCGTTCACCTCATGCCCACGCACGGTGGCAAAGATGACCTCGAAAATACCACCCGCAACCAGCGTCGTGATGTAGATCGGCAGGAAATAAAGCAACCCGTGCAACACATTGGCTAACAGGCTGGACGGATCCAGCGAGATACCGAACATCTGCAGCAAAGCAATACGCCAACCGGTCGCGGCATCCGGACCAAGCGTCGCAATGGCCGAGTTCGCCTGATAGCCCGTATTCCACATCCCCCACAGGATACAGGGGATCGTGGCGATCACGACATAGGTCATGATCCGCTTCATATCCACGTAGGACCGCGCATGCGGGGCCACGGTGGTTACGGTTTTCGGAGTGTAGATAAAGCTTTCGACCATCTCGTAGATGGGGAAATACTTCTCGTACTTGCCGCCCTTGGTAAAGTTCGGCTCAATCCGATCGAAGAAGCTGCGCAAACCCATGTGGATCAGCCCTCCTTTTCAATCTTGGTCAGGCAGTCGCGCAGCGCCAGCCCGTATTCATATTTTGCCGGACAGGCAAAGCCCACAAGGCCCAAATCCTCTTCATCCAGCTCCAACGCACCCAACGCCTGCGCCGTGTCCGTGTCCATGACAAGCAATGCGCGCAGCAGTTGCGTTGGCAAATAGTCCTGCGGCATCAGCTCTTCGAACACGCCCGTCGGCACCATCGCACGACGGCCGCCGTTCAGGTTTGAAGTGAACGCATACAGCTTTTTCGCAAAGGCCGAGCCCAACACGGGCTGTACGGCGAATTTCGACGGCATCGGAAGAATCCAACCCATCGTGTGTTGATCGTGATCTTCACGGATGATCGAAACCTGCCGCGCAAAGCGGCCCAGATAAGCGGTCGGGCCTTCAGCCTGTGCACCTGACAGGATCGAACCCGAGATAATCCGGGGCGTCCCGTCCACATCGACCTCGTCACGGGTCAGATCGTCGGTCGATGCGCCCATGACCGTGCGGATCAAGCGCGGCTGACGCGCGCCCGGACCGGTCAGAGCGATCACGATATTGGGGTCCAGATGGCCGGTCTGCATCAGGCGACCAATGGCGATGACGTCCTGATACCCGATGGTCCAGACCTGCTTGTCCCCTGCCAGCGGCTCGAGGAAATGGATATGCGTCCCCGCCAGCCCCGACGGGTGCGGCCCTGCGAATGCGGCGGCTTCAATTCCTGGCACATCGGCGCCCGGTACCGAGTCACCCTCTTTGTGGCACAGATAGGTCTTGCCTTCGGTCAGGTTCGCGACCGCCGCCAGACCCGCAGCGAAAGCATCCCCTGCGTCAGCGATGATCACGGCTGCATCACCCGCCAGAGGCTCACTGTCCATCGCCGTCACGAAAATCGCTGCAGGTGTGGTGCCGGGTGTCGGCATTTTGGAATAGGGCCGCGTTCGGAAGGCCGTCCAAAGACCCGCAGCACACAGCTTGGCCGTCACGCCCTCGGCGCTGTCGGCATTCCCGGTGCCCGAGAAATCAACCCCGGTGTCATTGGGGTCTGACACCTCGATCACGACGCTTTGCAGCACGCGCCGAGCACCGCGATTGACTGCGACGACCTTGCCGGTCATTGGCGCTACCATCATCGCATCGGACGCGTCTTTGTGACTAAACAGCGGCGTGCCGCGCTGGACGTCGTCACCCTCTTGTACCAGCATCTTGGGTTTCAGGCCAATATAGTCGCCGCCCAGAACCCCGACGGTCGAAAACTCGGGTCCAGGATGAATCGTCTGATCCGGCGCACCCAGCACCGGCAGCTCGAACCCTTTTTTCAGTTTGAAAGTTTGCATGTCGCTACGGTCTTCCAAGCCTCTTTGTCTGCGCCAACTCTGCCGACGTCCTTTCGGAATCCTGCAATAGCACGGTTTTTCGGGATCTCCGTCGCAAAAGCGCCGAAAACGGTCCAAAATCCGCAGGCATATTTTCGATCATGGACCCTTTACGCGGGGATGGTCATAAACGCAAACCTGTTACCGCTCAAAGCCGCAAGTAATTGTCACATTCCTATCACGTTGCGCAGTTTCGATGCGTGGAAAATGCATGTCGCACCCGGATCGCATCCGGTGTAAGCACCCAAAATGGAACACAGCGACAAATTCGAGATATTTCTGGTGGCCACGCCCGGCCTCGAGACCCCCTTGCTGGCCGAGACTGTCGAAAACGGATTCGAAAACGCCAGAATCGTACCCGGTGGTGTCAGCCTGCGCGGCGGATGGACCGATGTCTGGCGCGCCAATCTGTGTCTGCGGGGTGCCAACAAGGTCTTGCTGCGCATCGGTAGCTTTCCTGCCGTTCACCTGGCCCAGCTCGACAAACGTGCCCGCAAGTTTCCATGGTCAGATTTTCTGCGCCCCGATGTGCCGGTCAAAGTCGAGGCGACCAGCCGCAAATCCCGTATCTACCATGCAGGCGCCGCAAAGCAGCGGGTCGAGCACGCAATTACCGAAACTCTCGGCGCGCCAATCTCGGGCGATGCCACCCTGCGGGTCCTGCTACGCATTGAAAAGGATATCTGCACTTTTTCAGTCGATACATCCGGCGAGCCGCTGCACAAACGCGGCCATAAACCGGCAGTTGCCAAAGCCCCCATGCGCGAGACCATGGCCGCCATGTTCCTGCGCGAGTGCGGATACACCGGATCCGAACCGGTCCTGGACCCGATGTGTGGCTCCGGCACCTTCGTCATCGAAGCCGCCGAGATCGCCTTGGGGCTGAACCCCGGTCGCGGCCGCAGCTTTGCCTTCGAAGACCTTGCCGGGTTCGACCCTGCCGCTTGGGGCAATCTACGCGCCAACAGAGATATGTCCGAAACCGATCTTGTTTTCTCCGGCTCCGACCGCAATTCGGGCGCGGTTGAAGCCGCCCAAGCCAATGCGACGCAGGCCGGAGTGAGTGAGGTCACAAAGTTCCAAACCCGCGCCGTCAGCGACATCAAGCCCCCACCCGGCGACGCCGGTCTTGTCATCGTCAACCCGCCCTATGGTGCACGAATCGGTGATGAAAAACGCCTGCGCTCTCTCTACGGGGCGTTGGGCAAGGTGCTTGCCTCTCGATTCAGCGGCTGGCGCGCGGGGATCGTGACCAGCAATGCGGGGCTTGCCCGCGCAACTCGCCTGCCTTTGCTGCCGCCCGGACCGGTGGTTGACCACGGCGGCACCAAAATCCGCCTCTACCGCACGGATGCCTTGCCCTGACACCAATCGCGACAATGAGCGCGGGGTTTGAAACCGCAAAATCCCTCTTGCACATCCAAATTGCCGGGTATAGACCCGCCGCCACGGTCGGAGTGTAGCTCAGCCTGGTAGAGCACTGTCTTCGGGAGGCAGGGGTCGGAGGTTCGAATCCTCTCACTCCGACCAATAAAACAAGGCGCCCAAGGGCGCCTTTGTCGTTTGTAAGACTGCAATCCGAGGTCCATTGAACCTGAGCATTATTCGAACTCTAAAGCA
Source organism: Ruegeria sp. J8 (assembly GCF_056531925.1). Lineage (NCBI taxonomy): Bacteria > Pseudomonadati > Pseudomonadota > Alphaproteobacteria > Rhodobacterales > Roseobacteraceae > Ruegeria > Ruegeria sp. J8. The sequence continues at coordinate 295,157 of NZ_JBQFMR010000005.1, read as the reverse complement.
TTGGCAGCTCTGCCAGGGTTCTAAGGCCATAGATGTTCAACTCTAATGCAGCAAGCTTCAAACAGGCACAAAAACCGCGTAGTTCTCATCGATAACGTAGTCGACGCGTCTTTGATGTCCGGTTAAGGGAGTTTCTAGCAATTCCACTGGGGGAGAAATACACGGCTTGGGAAAGTCTTCCTCCCTCAAGGTCTCGCCTTTGATTTCCGCTTCCTTCTTCGCTTTCTCAAGCATTTTGTCAGCGTATTCATAACTCTGTTGAAGCAGTTGATCTGGATCACCGCGCTGAAAGTCATTTTGCTCAACTAGGAGGTTATTCTGTGTATACGGTCGCGACTTGTTTCGCGCTTCGATCACGCGAAGAGGGATCAGTCCACCTGAGTCAGACGAGTTTCCTCGGGATGTCGGCCTACCACATGCATATGGTCCCTGTAGGCAACCATAAGCGTACATTGCAACTGCAACGTCACAGTCATCATGATCTAAAATCCAAGTTACAACATCGATGTAACCTTTGATGTCAGGATTTAGAGACCTAATCAATCCGATCCATAACCATTGGTCTCTCTGCCCCTCCAGGAAAGGTATCATATCCGCCAATTCGACAAACACAGCATGATCGGGAGTTTCCCATCGGGCTTCGTAGAGTTCTGCTGCGGTAAATGGTCTAAATTTTAACGGGTTATACTTCATAACAAAAACTCGTGTCCAAGTAACACACAGAGCAGCCTTATCTGACTGTTCCAATACGATTGCTAATTCGTCATTGATAAATTTCCCAGACCCGCTCTCAATTGTTTTTTGCAAGCTGCCTAGAGCTTCAGCCAATTGTCCATCCCTATTGCCGCGCACAGGGAGAGTACGGCGCAGCAGACTGCGGCTGCCTCGGAACCGAGGCACGACCTCTGCAAAGGGGCTTCGCAGCGCGATTAACGCCCCAGTTTACGTCCGGCGTTTCGGAACTGCATTGCCGCCCTTGGCCGCCGCGGCCCGCGCGCGGTTCTTCTTGCTGTTGGGCTTGCCTTTTGGCGGCGGAGGACCTTTGGGGCGGCGATCCGGTGTCTTGCCTGCCCAGGCGTCCCCGGCCTTGCTGCGCTTGGGTTTGGGATCGGCTTTTCCCTTGTCCGCAGGTTTGGGTGTGTCCTTCTTCCGCGTCTTTGCCGGTTGCGGTTCGACCAGACGCTCCGGACGCTCAGTTTTTCCCCGTTTCTTGTCCTTCATCCCACGTTTGGGGCCCGGTTTTGCGGGTCGCGACAGGTCTGGGGCCGTGTCCAGTCGAACGATCTCTTTCGCTCCTTCGACCTTCATCTCGGGCCCAATGGCTTCGATAAAACCGGGCACGCTGCTTTCGCGGATTTCGATATAGGTCACATCGTCGGCAATGCGGATCGCGCCTATATCGGATTTCGTGATGTTCCCGGCCTTGCAGATCATCGGCAGAACATAGCGCGGCGAGGCGTGCTGATTGCGCCCCTCAGACAGGGAAAACCAAACGCTGGGACCAAAGGGAGCGCTGGGTTTGGCTGCCGCGTTGACCTCGCTCAGTTCTTCGGGCGCGGAATGTTGGCGCGTGTATTGGCGAACGTAAGCCGCGGCCAGCTGTTCTGACGAGAACCGCGCGACCAGTTGCTCGACCGAGGCGCGCTCGGTCTCGGGAACCTCGGACTGCCAGTCGTCGGACGCAAACATTCGTTGCAAGTCCTGCGCGTTGACCTCTTCAGCCGAGGGCGCAGACCCCCACTCGGCGGTGAGTTTGGCAAATTTCAAAAGGCGCTGTGCCTTTTTGAACGCCGCCGGGGGCACGATCAGCGCACTGACCCCTTTGCGGCCTGCCCGCCCGGTACGGCCCGAGCGGTGCAGCAGGGTTTCATGGCTGTTGGGCAGTTCGGCGTGAACAACCAGATCCAGGTTCGGCAGGTCGATCCCCCGCGCCGCGACATCGGTGGCCACACAAACACGGGCGCGGCCATCGCGCATCGCTTGCAGCGCGTTAGAGCGTTCGCTTTGCGTCAACTCACCCGACAGAGCGACAACCGGGAACCCCCGGTTGGACAAGCGTGCCGTCAAACGGCTGACCATGGCGCGTGTGTTGCAAAAGACGATGGCGTTCGGGGCTTCGTAATAGCGCAACACGTTGATGATCGCGTTCTCGCCATCGCGCGGCGCCACATTCAGTGCACGGTATTCGATATCCGCGTGCTGCGTGCGTTCGCTGACCGTGCTGACCCGTTCAGCATCCTGTTGATAGCGCGCCGCAAGGCTGACAATCGCGCGCGGCACCGTGGCCGAAAACAGCAGCGTCTGACGCGTCTCGGGCGTTTGTTCCAAAATGAACTCCAGATCCTCGCGGAAGCCCAGATCCAGCATCTCGTCAGCTTCGTCCAGCACCACCGCCCGCACATCAGTCAGATCGATCGAACCGCGCATGATATGATCGCGCAACCGGCCCGGCGTTGCGACAACGATATGCGCGCCTCGGGCCAAGGCGCGGCGTTCGTCGCGCATATCCATTCCGCCCACGCAAGAGGCAAGAAACGCCCCCGCATCAGCATAAAGCCACGCCAGCTCGCGCTTTACCTGCATCGCCAGCTCGCGCGTAGGTGCAATCACCAGCGCCAAAGGTGCTGCGGCCGCGTCAAAGACATCGCCCTCACCCAAAAGCGTCGGCGCGATGGCCAGCCCAAACCCGATGGTCTTACCCGAACCCGTTTGCGCGGAAACCAACAGGTCGCACCCCTGCAATTCGGGCGCGGTCACGGCCTGCTGTACCGGGGTCAGCGTTTCATATCCTTTGCGCGTGAGCGCATCCTGCAATGTCTGTTTCATAGATCGGCTCGCTCTGGTGATGCTGTCACCCTCAGAGCGTCCAACACACGGATCATCGTCGAAGCGCCGCTCATAGCGAGAGACGACGGGGATGTATAGAGCGGAAATGAGGCACGCATACCTGCCGCGCGCAGGAAGCAAACCGACCAGAATGCCCTATCCCGTCTTGGGCAGACGGTCAGGAAAAGCTGGGCCGAAACCACCTGGCCCAGCCATTAGGCATCAGCTGCCACGATTGCGGAAGCTCTCTTCGAAGTCCTGAGTTTGATTTTCAGCGCTGCCGCCACTTGGGCCGCTGTCGCAGGCGGCGATGAGTAGCAAGCTGGCGGAGATGAGGACGGCTCTGATCATTTGGGGACCTTTGTGTTCGGAAGATTCAGGTGGAAACACGCGCGCCTGTCCTGCCTAGCACGGAGGCGCGTAACCAACGGGTCAATCCTGTGTGACAGTGCTGTGATCCCGGTCGATTGCTCAGATCGGCTTGCGGGCGATGATCCAGATCGGGTGATAGGTCAGCGGCACAGTGTCGCCGCAGCCATGGCGCGCGACATACGCGTCCGAGAACCGCCGCAAATCCGAGCGTGTCCAAACCCCGCGGGCACGGCCGTTCACCCCGGTGCTGCGCAAATGGCGCAACAGGTCGTGGGGTGAGGCGAACCGAATGGTCCGAATATCCTCGTCTGCCACCATCACTTCCAACTCATCGCAAATGGCCGCGCTCAGATCCTCGGGGCGACACAGGCCCGGCGCTTCGGCGGATGACCCGATCTGCGTCAACTCGTGAAACTGCCGTTGCCCAAAGCCCGAAACTGCCAGCCAACCACCGGGTGCCAGCGCACGCGAAATGCGTCGCATCAGGGCCGCCGGATCGTGCAACCACTGGATCATCGACGCCGAGCAGATCAGATCGGGCCGCTGCGGCCAAGCAATCCGTTCCGCATCGCCACATACAAACCGCGCCTTTGCAGCGGTCGCGGTTGCTGCGGCCTCGGGCGCAAGGTCATTGAGCGTCAGAGCCTGAAACCGGAACCTGGCCTGTAACTCATGGGTCAGATGTCCGGTACCGCAGCCCAGCTCCAGCCCATGGTCAAACTGCGCAGGCGCGTCGTGGGCGTGCAACGCGTCGGCCAAGTCTGCGGCGGTCTGCGCTTGCAAACCCGCCGCCGCATGATAGCTGCCAAAACTGCGGCTAAAGCTGCGTTGAACCCGGTCGGTGATCACAGCGTTCATGCCAGCCACTCCGCCCAGCTTTGACCCGCTCGAAACGGAACATGCGGGCCGTCAATGCGCCGAATGGCCGAGCTCTGCCACGCCGCCTCTTGCGCCTTGGTGGGGATGATCCGGTCTTGGTGCGGAATCCACACTCGGTCAAACCGACGCGCCAGAGCGGGGCCGCGCCGAAGGATCGCACGCAGTTCCGCTTGCGCCGCGTGGATGTCAATCTGCGGGGTCGGCCCTTCGAACCCGGCGCGGCGGCAGAACTTGGCAAAGCTGGCCGCGCTCAAATTGTCGGCAGTGGCGTTGATCATGTCAGGCGCAATGCCTTTTTCCGCATCCGCCGGAAACAAGGTGCCGCTGACCGCAACCAGACGATCCGGGTTGACCCCCGCCCCCTCTAACCAGTGCACAGCCGAGGCGACACCGAAGGAAAACGCCAGCACATCGAGCCGATCATAATCGGCCAGTTCGGGCAGTTCAGCATCAAGCTGGGTATAGTCGTCGACAAACAGGACGTCCCCGCCGCCCTCCAGCCCGGCAAACGGGGCAGGCCCCAGCGCCCAACCACCGAACACCAGTGTCAGGTTTTCAACACCAGAGCGGGACAGCCAAACCGCCTTCATGCCTCGCCCCGCGCCAGATTAACCATCGCCGCCGTCACCCGGCTCAACTCATCGCCCGAGATCACGAAAGGCGGCATACAATAGATATTGCGCGCGAAGGGCCGCAGCCAGACACCAGTTTCGGGTGCTCGCGCATGCGCGATCCGAGGGTCAACCGGTTGCTCCATCTCGATCACGCCGATTGCGCCCAGAACCCGTACATCAGCCACGCCCGGTATGTCGCGCGCGGGCGCAAGCTCATGCTCCATCTGCTTGGCAATCGCGCTGACCTCATGATGCCAATCGCGCTGTTGCAACTGGTCAAGGCTGGCGATGGCCGCCGCGCAAGCCAGCGGGTTGGCCATATAGGTGGGCCCGTGCATCAACACGCTGGCCTCGCTTTCACCAATCCCGCGCGCAACGGCTTCGGTCGCGATTGTAGCGGCCAGAGTGATATGACCGCCGGTCAGCGCCTTGCCCACGCACAGGATATCCGGCACCACATCCGCATGCTGCATGGCAAAAAGCTGACCCGTCCGCCCAAACCCGGTGGCGATCTCGTCAAAGATCAGCAACACCCCATGGGCCGAGCACAGCTCGCGCGCGCCTTTCAGCCAGGACGGGTGATAGAAATACATACCGCCAGCACCCTGTACCACCGGCTCAAGGATCAACCCGGCGATCCGGTCGCCCTGACGGTCCAGCAACTCTTCCAGAGCGGCAAGCCCATTCAACGCCGGATCCTCCGGCCAGTCCTGTCCCAACGCCACAGAGGGCCGGGGCAGGAAATGTTGGATCGACATCGCCCCCCGGAACAGCCCATGCATTCCATTGACTGGATCGCAGACGCTCATCGCTTTCCATGTATCACCGTGATATCCGCCCCGGATCGTGGCAAATTCAGTCCGGCCCGAATGACCCTTGGCCATCTGGTACTGCACAGCCATCTTCAACGCGACCTCGATCGCGACCGAGCCGCTGTCGCTGTAGAAAATCCGGTCCAATCCATCGGGCAGCATGTCGATCAGCCGCTTGCCCAGCTCAATCGCGGGCGTATGCGTCAAGCCGCCGAACATGACATGGGGCAAGTGATCCAACTGCGTCTGCATCACTGCGATGATGGCCGGGTGACGATGGCCGTGCACCGCACACCACCAAGATGACATGGCGTCGATCATCTTACCGCCGTCCTCGCGCGTTAGCCAGACGCCCTCAGCCGAAGAGATCAGGTGCATAGGCCCCGGATCCAGCACGTTGGTATAAGGATGCCACAGGTGGCGCGCGTCAAAATCCAATGGGGTCACAGCGCACCCCGTATCGTGGTCAGGTCCATCCCCGCCATCGCATCACCCACAGAGGCACGCGTCACGGTGTTAAGAACCGGCAGCCGTCCCAGATGGCGCGTCTCGCACATCTCGACAATAGTCTGTTCGACATCCGGCTCGGCGTCTCCGATGAATGCCACGCCGACCACGTCGACACCCGCGCCGCGCAAGGCGCGCAAGGACAGCGCGGTGTGGTTGATTGTGCCCAAAGCCGTGCGCGCCGCCAGAACGACCGGCGCCTGCCAACGGGCAAACAGGTCCAGAAAGAAATGCTGCCGGGTCAGAGGCACCATCACGCCACCCGCCCCTTCCACAACCAACGGGCCGGGAACCTGAGGCAAAGTCAGTCGCTCAAGGTCGATCTCAACCCCCATATCCTCGGCCGACAGATGCGGCGAGGCGGGCAGGTTCAGCCGATACGCCTCGGGCAAGACCGGCGCGCCAGACAGGGCCTGCACGGTTTCGGTATCCGTCGCCTCTTCCAACCCGGACTGGACCGGCTTCCAATAGCTGGCCCCAAGGGCAGCGGCCAGTCCGGCGGACAGGACGGTCTTGCCCACACCGGTATCGGTGCCGGTGACGACCAGAGTGCTCATGCGGCCTCCTTCCGGTAGCGCGACAGTGTTTCGAACAAGGCGCTGATCTCGGATTTGGTGACATTCCCGGTGATCGAGATTCGCAACCGCGACGTGCCCTTCGGCACGGTCGGCGGGCGGATGCCGCGGATATCAAAACCTTGTTCCTGCAAGCGCGCCGCCATTGCCATGGTGCTGGCGTCATCACCCAGAATGACGGGGATAATCTGACTGGTCAGAGCTTGCGGCGCGATCCCAGCACTATGCGCCACCGAATGGGCATGCGCGATCCGGTCCTGCGCCTGCTGCGTCCAAATCGGGTCGTTGCTCAGCAGCTCAAGCGCGGCCCGCACGAGGGCTGCATTAAAGGGCGACGGGGCGGTGGCAAAAATGAACGGGCGCGCGCGATTTATCAAAGTGTCGATCATCACACGTGGACCGCAGATCAATCCGCCCGCAACACCCAGACCCTTGCCGCAGGTGTGCAAGGTCAGCACATCCGCGTCCAGCTCATGCGCCAGCCCCCGGCCCTGTGGACCAAAAACGCCCGTTGCGTGGGCCTCATCCACCACCAGCACCGCATCGTGGTCCCGCGCCAGCGTTGCGAAATCGACCAACGGGGCCAGATCGCCTTCCATCGAATAGACACTTTCGACCGCAACCCAAACTTGACCCGAACCACCCTCGGTGCGCCATTGCGTCAGAACCCGACGCGCATCGGCCAAGTCATTATGAGCAAAGCCCCGTGTGTCGGCACGCCCGGTGCGCATCCCTTCGAACGCGCTGGCATGGACCAAAGCGTCATGCAGGATCAGATCCCCCGCGGCGGGGAGGCTGGAAAAGATGGCCTGATTGGCCTGAAACCCACCACCCATGAACAGCGCGGCCTCGGCCCCAAAAAAACTGGCAGCGAACTGCTCCAAAGCCTCGTGCTCGGGATGGTTGCCACGCAACAGGCGCGACCCGCCCGACCCCAACGGCACCCCGCGCGACAGCGCGTGCTGCGCGGCCTGGGCCAATTCGGGTGACTGAGCCAGCCCCAGATAGTCGTTCGACGCGAAATCCAACCCCCGACGCGGTGACAACACCCGCCGACGATGCCGGTTGCCCAGCACCTCAAGCATCGAGGACAAGCGCGCCGTAACCGTCATTCGGCCGCGTCAGCCCGGCTGTCCTGCGCCGCGACCTCGGCCTGAAGCCCCAGCTTGGCAAAAAGAACCGCGTCGGTGTCTTCCTCAGGGTTTTCCGCCGTCAGCAGCGTTTCGCCCACAAAGATCGAGTTCGCACCGGCAAAGAAACACATCGCCTGCAGCTCATCGCTCATGTCGCTGCGCCCGGCAGACAGGCGGACATAGGATTGCGGCATCATGATCCGCGCCACAGCGATCACCCGCACAAAGTCAATCGGATCAATCGGCTTGGCATCGGCCAGCGGTGTATCCTGCTGCGGCATAAGCATGTTGATCGGAACCGAATCCGGCGCAGGCGCCATGTTGGCCAGCGTCACCAGCATGTCCATGCGGTCCTGAACGCCCTCACCCATGCCCAGAATCCCGCCCGAGCACACTTTGATCCCCGCCTCTTGTACCCGGTTCATCGTGTCGATCCGGTCGGCAAAGGTCCGGGTGGTGATCACTTCGGAATAATAGCGCTCGGACGTGTCGATATTGTGGTTGTAGTAATCCAGCCCCGCATCACGCAGTTGCACCACCTGCGTGTCACTCAGCATGCCAAGCGTCATGCAGGATTCCATCCCCATGTCGCGCACGCCTTCGACCATGGCAACCAGCGCAGCCATGTCGCGGTCTTTGGGCTCGCGCCACGCGGCCCCCATGCAGAACCGAGTCGCGCCGCCCTCTTTCGCCTTGCGGGCCTCGGACAGAACCCGCTCGACCTCGATCAGTTTCGAGGCCGACAGCTTGGACCCATTGCGCGCCGATTGCGAGCAATAGGCGCAGTCCTCGGCGCAGCCTCCGGTCTTGATCGACAAAAGTTTCGAGGTCTGGACCTTATTGGGATCGAAATTGGCGCGATGCACTGTCTGGGCGCGAAACAGAAGATCCATCAGCGGCAGATCATACAGCGCCTGAGCCGCGTCACGAGTCCATGAGTTAGTTTGGTTCTGCATTTTATCTATAATCTTTTATGTAACCCGAGATTGCGGTCATTTTTTATCGATAAATTTTGTGGTTGCAATATTTTTCACTCAAACCAAGTCAGGGCAAATGGACGCGGGCATCTTAAAAATGCGAGCGCCCAATATGCGCACGGGCAGTCAAATCACCGCTGTTTTTGCTGATAAGCTCGTGATGCTGAACGATCTGCATCTTTTTCCGGATGATACGCAATTTGACGCCGGGCCGGCTTGGATAGGCTGGTGTCACATAAACCCGCCCCAAATTTCCGGGCGACGTAAATTTCCAAGCAAGAGGACATCAGCCATGAGAGTATTGAAAATCCTAACATTGGGCGCAGCGATGGGTGTTGCAGCGCTAGGGATCAGTCAGTTCAGCACGTCGGTCAACGCGCAAGTGTCCGACGACTGGCAGCCTCAATGGACCGAGGATGGTCAACTGGTTCTACCGACAGGCTACAGGGAATAGGTGTTCCTGGGCTCACCCCTGACGCCGAACGCACTAAACGGCGGGCAGGCCGGGTTCCCGGAATACCACAATGTTTACATGCATCCGACGGCCTATGCTCAGTACAAGGAAACCGGGGAATTTCCCGAAGGCACTATCTTGTTGAAAGAGCTGCAACTGACCCAACCCGGCGAGGAAGCGGACGGATCGCGGCTTGAGGTGTCGGGACAGGGTTATTTCCCGGCCGGGTTCAACGGCATCGACATCGCGGTCAAGGATTCCTCGCGCTTTGCGGAAAGTAACAACTGGGGCTATTTCAACTTTGGCCACCATGCCCCACCCTATGCCGAAACCGCCGCCTCCGCCCCAATCGAGGCCTGCGCCTCGTGCCATATCGACAATGCGGACGAGGATATGGTTTTCACCCGCTTTTACGCGATCCTCAGCGCGAACTAAGCGGATCGACCTCTGAATGCCATCGCGTCAGGTCGGCGCAGTGGCCAATAGGTGGCCAATACATTCGCACCCCAAAAACCTCTCTGGACTTTCACGTGTCACATAAGCTTTTTCTCGTCGCCTGTTTTGCCGCCTGCCACGCTCTGGCGCAGATGGAGGCTGCGGTCGATCACTGCGATGCCGAACCAGCGCCGCGTGTGGACTGGCACGGCTGTGATCTGGCGCGTCAGGATTTCTCGGGCTTGGATCTCAGCCACGCCAACCTCAGCGGCGCAAAACTGACTGCAGCCAAGCTGCGCGGGACCAACCTGTCCCATGCCGATCTGACCGGCAACATCCTGATTGGCGCGGATTTGCAACAAGTCAATTTCGCGGGCGCGGACCTGCGCGGGGCCTTCATGACCAAAGCCCAATTGGGGGGGCAACAATTTCGAAGGCACCAGATTTGACGGGGCCTATTACAACGACGCGCGACAATGCGCCGTTGGGTCCGTTGGCAGTTGCAAGTAAACAGACCGCCATGATTTCGCGCCGCCAATGGATGCGGGTTGCGGGCTGTGCCATGCTGTCGGCACTGGCCCTTCCGGCGCTGGCCGATGAGCCGCAACTCGACCGTCACCCGGCCCCAGAGGTCAGCTTTTTCGCCAATGCCTATCTGATCGAAGGCCCTCAGAGCTGTGTGTTGGTCGACGCACATCTGAACCTGAGCGAGGCGCAGGAACTGGCGCGTCTGGTCCGCGAAACCGGCAAACCTTTGACCCATATCGTGATCACGCACCCGCATCCCGACCACTATCTGGGCCTGCAATTTCTGGGGCCACAGTTTCCACAAGCAATTGTCGCAAGCGCAGCACAGTCTTTGACATTCATTGAAACCGCGGCCTTGGACTGGCCCAACAGGGGATGGCCAAATCCGAGCGGATTGCTGGCATGTTGACCCGCTACCCCGATCACGTCTTCCCTTTGGCTCCGCACAACAGCATCCTTGCCAGCCGATCCTAACGCTGTGGCAAAAGGCAAACGCGCAAGGACCGATAATGGTTTACTTGCGGGGCGGATGTGACAAAGGTCCGACATGACAACATCAGCCCCAACAGATTCGCACGACCAGGCCACAACTCATTCGTATCTGTCTGCGCTTAGGGCGACGCTGGGCGAAGCCGCCGTCCTGACCGGTTCAGATATTTCCGAGACCTACACCCGAGACTGGACCCGAGACCGGCACGGACAATGCCTGGCCGTTGTCAAACCCACCACTTCAGCCGAGGTGTCGCAGGTCTGTGCCCTCAGCCACGCCACAGGCATCGGTATCATCCCCCAAGGGGGGCATACCGGTCTGGTCGGAGGCGCGCAGCGCAATCGGGGCGATTGCATTCTGATTTCCACCCAACGCATGACCGCAATCGAAGAGATCGACGCCGACGGCATGACATGCACGGTGCAGGCGGGCGCCGTCCTTGAAACAGTGCAAACGACCCTAGGCGAGCAGGGTTTCCAGTTCGGTGTTGCCATCGGCTCTCAGGGCAGCGCTCAGATCGGGGGGCTCATATCCACGAATGCGGGCGGAGTGAATGTCCTGCGCCACGGCATGATGGGTTCTCAGGTTCTGGGGTTGGAAATGGTGCTGCCCCAAGGGCAGATCCTGTCGTCGATCACAGGATTGCACAAAGACAACCGGGGGCCGGACCCGTTGCGGCTTGCTATCGGCGCCGAAGGGGTATTTGGCGTGGTCACCCGTGCCTGCCTGCGCATTCTTCCCCGCCAGACACATAGCGCCACCGCATATGCCGGCTGCGCCTCGATGCAGGGCGCGCTGGATCTGCTGCGGCATATTCGCAGCAACGGGCACGAGGTCCTGTCGGCCTTTGAAGTGATGTCCCAAAGCTGTATGCCATTGGCCCAATCCGTTGACCCCTCGATGATCCTGCCGGTCGATGCGCCCGTCCATGTGCTGATCGCGTTTTCATCCGCGATGGACCTACCGCTGCAAGACCATCTGGAGGCACTTCTGGCCTCAGCATTTGAGCAAGGGGTGGTGCAGGACGCCGTCATCGCGCAATCGCAATCTCAGGCCGCCCGGTTCTGGTCCATCCGCGAAGGGCTGGTCGAAGGACAGATCAAGCGCGGCTACCACGTGCGCAGCGATGTGTCGGTTCGCTTGGGGCATGTGCCCCAAGCCGCGGTCGCGCTCGAAACCATGCTGGCTGAGGAGTTTCCGGGCTGGATACCGCAGACCTACGGCCATTTGGGCGACGGCAACCTTCACTTTAATGCCCTACCCCCGGAGTCCAAGTCCGAGGAAGAGGCGCGCGCCGTCGGAAAGACCATCGAAGCGCGCATATTTGACATTGTCACAGAGCTCGGCGGCTCATTTTCAGCAGAGCATGGCATTGGCCGCACCAAGGCCGGGTGGTTCCGAAAAACTCTTCCTGCACGTCATGATCTGTTGGCTCAGTTGAAATTCACGCTCGACCCAAAAGGCATCATGAACCCTGGATGCCTTCTTGCCGAAAACCTGACGCATCCGCCCGACCGGGAAGATCCTAAAACAACCGGCGCAGGCAGTCCTGCAACAAGGTGAGGCCCTCCTGGGCCTCACCTGAGATAAGCACGCGATTGCGCTTTCGTTATTCCAACAGACCCTGCTCGCGGTAATATTTGAGCGCTCCGGGATGAATGGGCGCGGACAGGCCCGCTGAAACCATTTCTTCTTTGGTCAGATTTGCGAATGCCGGGTGGAACGTACGGAAGTCGTCGAAATTCTCAAAGATCGACGACACCAGCGCATAGACCGCCTCGTCCGAGACCTTGGCCGAGGTCACAAGCGTCGCGCCGACCCCGAACGTGTCCACATCCCCGTCGGTGCCGCGATACATGCCTCCGGGAATGGTCGCTGCCCGGTAATAGGCGTTGTTGTCGATCAACCCGGTCACGGCGTCACCGGTCACCGGAACCAGTTTGGCATCGCAGGTCGTCGCGGCTTCGGTCAGGTTGCCGGACGGGTGGCCCGCAGTGATGATGAACGCGTCAATCTGGTTGTCGCACAGGGCGCTGGACTGTTCCGCCGATTTCAGCTCGGCCGCCAGTGCAAACGTATCCTTTGTCCACCCTTTGGCGTCCATCAGCACCTCCATCGTGCCGCGCTGGCCCGATCCCGGATTGCCGATATTAACCCGCTTGCCTGCCAGATCATCGAAATGCTCAATCCCGGAATCGGCGCGAACCATCACGTTGAACGGCTCGGCATGGACCGAGAATACCGCGCGCAACTCTTCGAATGGCCCGGCCTCTTCAAATTTTGAGGTGCCGTTCAGCGCGTGGAACTGCCAGTCGGACTGGGCCACGCCAAATTCCAGTTCGCCCTCGCGGATCGTATTGATGTTATAGACCGAGCCACCGGTGGATTCGACCGTGCAACGCACCCCGGTTTCCTTGCGATTCTTGTTCATCAGACGGCAGATTGAGCCACCAGTCGGATAGTACACGCCGGTCACGCCGCCAGTTCCAATGGTCACGAACTCTTCGGCCTCAGCGGCCACGGTGCCAAGCGCAAGCGTCAGGGTCGACGCCAAAATCAGTTTCTTATTCATAATTTCCTCCCTTTGAGATTGTCTTGAGTGTCGTTTGGTCAGGTTGGTTCAAGCTGGTCCTGATAGCCGAACAGCGCAGGCAAACCGCCCGTGTGCAGCATCACGACCTTCTGGCCCTTGCGGATCGCGCCGCTGTCCAGAAGCCCCAAAAGCCCTGCAAAGGTCTTGGCGGTGTAGACCGGGTCCAGAAATATGCCTTCGGTCCGGGCCATAAGCTCCAGTGCCGTGCGGGTCCGGTCCCCAATTTGACCATAGCCGGGGGCAAGCGCACCGTCCCAGACGTGGATGTCTTCCTTCACCAAAGCCGGGTCAAAACCCATCAACGCTGCCAGCTTGCCAAGAACTTTCTCCATCCGGGCCTTCTGCTGGGTTTGGTCGCGGCGGACGCAGATGCCGTAGACTTGCGCGCCATGACCTGACAGGCGCAGCCCGGTCAGGAACCCTCCATGGGTCGCGCCACTGCCGGAAGGCACCACCGCCACATCAAATTCCGCCATCTGATCGGCCAGTTCCGCGCCGCCCTGCACATAGCCCAAGGCCCCCAGCGGTGGGTGATCGACGCCAAGATGAATGACATAAGGTGTTCGCCCTTCGGCCCTCAGGCGCGCGGCGCGATCGTGCAACGCATTGTCCGCTCCGACCTCGTCCTCGCCTACCGGAAAGTGCATATGCTCGGCCCCCAGAATCTGCGCCAGCAGAACATTGCCCGAGCGGTAATAGGCCGGCCCCATCCCCGGTACGCGTTCTTCCAGTTGCAGCACCGACGTCATACCCAACCGCGCCGCAGCGGCGGCGGCAGTGCGCACAAAATTGGACTGCACCGCGCCCGTGATCAAAACCGTGTCAGCCTTCTGATGCAGGGCTTCGCCAAAGTAGAATTCAAGCTGCCGGGTCTTGTTGCCGCCAAAACTCAACCCGGTCAGGTCGTCGCGCTTTAACCACAGGTCGATGCCCAACCGGTCCGACATCCGGTTCATCCGCTCGACCGGAGTGACCTCAGTCATCAACCGGATGCGGGGAAATTCGGTCAGTTTTCGATCAATCTGCATGTGAATGGTCATCCTGTGTCATCCCATCATCCAGGCCCGTCGAATGAGGGCCACGCAGGCCAGAACCGAGATCACCCGGATCGCCTGCCCAATTACGCGTTGCGGTAACTTCGGGCCAATCAAACGACCCAAAACGCTGCCCAATACCGTCGCGGCGGCAAAAGGCACCAACCACGGCGCACCAGCAAAGGCCGTCCAATCCAGCGCCAAATGCAGCGCAAAGGCGCTGCCATAGGCAACCAGAGCAACGGGTTGCACCAGTTTGCGGGCAGCTTGCGGCGACCGGCCCACCGCCAGCAGACCAAGCACCATCAACGGCCCCGGCGTGGCCGCCCAGACAGTTGCCAGGCCGGACAGACCCGAAATGGTGCGGAATCCTGATGGTCCGATGTTCTGCCCGAATGGGATCAACGAAGTTGCAACCCCAATCAGCAGCAGCGCGGCGGTCAAAAACAGAACCGCGCGTTCGGACAAAAGCGGATAGATCAGCAGCCCCAGCGCGATCCCAGCCAGGCAGGCCAGAACCGCGTCCCGCACAAGCCCCCGGTCGCGCCGCCAGACCTGCGGGTCGGTGGCCACAAGCGACACAAGCGTGTTCAGCATCAACAGAACCGGCACCGCCGTCGCCGTGCCCAGCAACACCATCATCACCGGAGCCACCACGATGCTGAAACCGATCCCGACCCCAACCTGAAGCCCGGCCCCTAAAACGATGGCAATCAGCAAGATCAGCAAATCAGCCGACACGGGGCAAGGTCCTTTCTGCGGTTCGCAGCGATGACCCTAGCGCTCATCTACTATGATGAAAAATCATCTTATTGTATTTATTGATGCTCAAATGTTATCAACTTGCATGCGCATTACCGCCCGCCAGATTGAGCTGTTTCAGATGGCCTACCGCCACAGGTCCACCCGAAAAGCCGCCGACGCCCTGCACATCTCGCAACCTGCAATCAGCCGCGTTGTGGCCGAGCTCGAGGTTGAGATGGGCGTGGCCCTGTTTGACCGCGCCGGACGAAAGTTCGAACCCACCGCCGCGGCGCATAGTTTGCAGCAGGCAGTTCAGAAACACTATCAAGGGCTAGATCGCATCCGCGACACCGCCACCCAGATCGCCCTTGGGACCGGAGGGCATTTGCGCGTGGCAACAGTTCCGGCCGTGGCCGATACGCGGGTGGCCATTGCAGCCGGACGGTTGATGGCCGAGTTTCCGGCCTTGCGCGTGGATGTGGTCGTTCTGAATGAAAGGGCTGGTCTTGCGGCCCTACGAGAAGGACGGGTGGATTGTGCGGTCGTCTCCTCGGACCCCGGAGACCCCAACCTCGCCTGCACCCGCCTGACCGATCTGGACCCGGTCGCAATCGTGCCGCGCACCGATGCGCTGGCCGACAGATCCGAGGTTTCGGCGGCTGATCTGGCGACAAGACCGCTGATAACGCTGACCCCGCACAGCCCATTTCGACGCGCGGTCGAGATGATGTTCGACCGCGCCGGCACATCGTTTCAGGTCCGGGCCGAGGCCGAGACACAGACCGCTCTGGTCCATATGGTGGCGCAAGGGGCCGGGTGCGCCATTGTCGATGCAAATATCCTGCGCAGCTCAGATACCGCGGGCGTTGCGACGTTGCGCCTAACATCGCCCCTAAGCTGGCCGACCCGAATTGCGACCTTGTCCGCGTCACAAGACATCCCCGGCCTGCGCCGGTTCACCGCAGCGGTTCTGGACACCCAAGCACCCGGATCGTCACCCTAGATTCCGATCATAGCGGGCTCGTCTTCGACGACGATAAAGTGGTTCGCATCCAGATCGGCAACATCGACCCCCTCCAGCAACAGGCTGGAATCATCGGCATATTGCAAAAGCGCACCCTCGCTGGTCTGGATTAAATCGACCATGGGGTCGTAGGTGTCCTGGTACCCCACATTGATCACTACGGCGTCAAAGTTGAAGTCGAAATCATCCACCACATCATGACCAAATCCGCTGACCCCGTCCGCTGAGGCATTGCGCGCAACACCAACCATATCGTTACCTTCACCGGTACTGATCGTGTCATTGCCCATATAGCCAGCAATCAAATCGTCCCCGGCGCCGCCCTCAAGGATATCATCCCCGGCACTTCCAAAGATCAGATCGTTGCCTGCGCCAGCTTTGACCGTAGCCGCCGCGCCAGCGGACAGATCAATATGGTCGTCCTGCGCGGTCAATATGAGGGTTTCAAAATTGATGTATTGCGCCTCGGTCGCGCCCTGTTCGACCAGATACTGAGGGTCCTCGGGATCGAAAACGAAATCATAAGCCAATTGCACGCCTTGTGCCCTGCCCGAGAAGTCCAGCGTATCGACCCCGTCGCCACCATCTACCGTGTCCAGCCCGCTCCCGGCAAACGCGATATCGTCGCCGCCCAGCAGATCAACACTATCCCCGCCCGCAGTGCCGACCCAAACGTCATTTCCTTCGGTGCCCACGGCGGACCCTCCGATCAGGGTGACGTCTGCGGTGCCACTATTGTTAGACGAGTCCACCTCATTCTGGGCATCCGCCACCAGAATGACCTGATAGTCCCCGGCGGAAAGACCCGCATCCAAACTGGCCGATCCCGTGAGAGTCGCCGAACCTCCAGCCGTCAGAGTGGCCGAACCGCTCCAGATCACAATATCGTCGCCTGACACAGTACCGTCCGTCGACAGATAGGCCGTGAAGCCCGTATTGATTGCCGGGTCAGAGCCCAAGTTCGAGACGTCAAAGCTGAAATCAAGCTGCCCGCCTGTCGGGCCAGACAAATATCCCTCGGGTCCCAGATCCAGATCCGAGGACGCGGCGATGCTGAGCATTCCCACCGACAGGTCCACCACGGGCGCGGGCGGAGGGGTCAGGGTGACGGTATGCACAATGGTGTTGTTGTCAGGCTGCGTATCGGTCGATCCGTCATCCCATTCGACGACGCTTATCAGGTGATAGGTGCCCGGCGCGAAGCCTTCGGGCAGCCAATGCGTTCCAGTCACATTTGTCGTCATCTCGGGATCGGTGCCGCCAGTGATCACTGAAATACGCTGATCATCTTCGGAAATCGTTGCATCGGTCGAGATATAGGTGGCGACCGTATACCCCGACACATCCATGTTCGAGGCGTCCTGAATGACATAGTCGATCTCGATCCGCGCGCCGCCGTCCAAATCAAGGTCCGATCCGTCGCCAACCGAGGCCGAAAGCAGTTGCAAATCGGTGCTGGGAGCCTCGACTGTGATCTGAACCCACTCTGTCAGGTTGTCGGTCTCATCCTCTTCGGTCAGGGCATCGCCACTGTCCACGCGTACCGCAACCCAATAGGTGCCGGGCTGCAACGCGCCGGGATCAAGCGTGAAGGAAACCGAGTCGCGGCTGCCGGTCGCCAAAGCACCCAGTTGCGCCGTGTCAATTGTGTCGATGATCGCCCCTTCGTCCGGAGCGGTGGCAATCACAAGGTCAACACTGGACGCGGTAGCGTCGATCACACCGTCGGAAGCGATCGAAACGCTCACATCCGTCACCTCACCCGGCGACAGCACGGTGTCCTCGACTTGCACCGCCTGCGCGCTCAGATTGGCAAAACGAGGCAATATCACATCAGAGGCTGTTTGGGTCATATCCGCAAACTCGAACAGCTCGACATCAGACAGGGTGTCTGTCCCCTCGGGTCCCGAAATCTGAATGCGCCCGTCACCCAGCAGCGTGACCTCATAAGCATCGCGCGCATAGGCATAGACCGCCGTGTCGGTCCCGCTGCCACCCAGGATCGTATCATCGCCACCGCCGCCTGTCAGACGGTCGTTACCACCTTTGCCGTCCAGCACCTCATCCGCGCTGGTTCCGGTCAGAGTGTTGTCCCGTTTGTTCCCCGAAATGACATTGCTGCCACCCTTGTTTGGCTTCGGCATCGAAAATCTCCTGCACAAATCACTTTGAGATTTTAGGTGCCAAGGAATTGCGTCAACAATTTGACGTTGTGTGATATGTAGATATGATTAATCTTAGATTGTATTTTGACATGCTAATGTCTGTGCTTTTTGGGCCTTCCCCGGCCCAAACAGTTTCTCTCATTCTCGGAAAACGCCTTGTTTTGTGCATGCATTTCCATTGAACTGCTGAATAGACAGGCGACCAATATGACGGCTTCCCGGTTTTCTGGTCTCGCCACGTGGGAGAGCACATAAATGACCCGATCCGAGATCTTGCAGGTTTTGGCAGATTTGACGGCCCGGTTGCAGGACGCCGACGAACTGACCACACGTCTGCAAGCCGCCGGGTTCAGCGAAGATGAGATCGCGCTGACCCAACAGCTCACCACCCAATGCGCGGGTATTAGCCCCAGCTCCGAAAATGGCGCGGCAGAACAGACGCTGGCCCGTCTGGTGGATGCGATCAACACCATCCCCGAGGGGTTCGCCCTTTACGATGCGGATGACAGGTTGGTGCTGGCCAATCAAACATACCGCCAGATGCTGTATCCGGGCCATGAAGATGTAATAAAACCGGGAATGAAGTTTGAGCAGGTCGTCCGCAAAGCCCTTTCGCTGGGCGTGATACAGGACGCAGCCGGTCGTGAAGAGGAATGGCTGACCAAGCGGCTCAAGCGCCACTTCAACCCTGAAGGCACCCAGATGCAAAGCCGCGCCTCGGGCGGGTGGATCAAGATCAGCGAGCGCAAGACAAGCGACAACGGGATTGTCGCTATCTACAGCGATGTCTCGGACCTGAAGAAGGTCGAGGCCCGTAACGCCGAACTGGCGCAGATCCCCGAGGAAAACCCCAACCCGGTCATGTGCATCAGCAATGACGGGGTGCTGATCTATGCCAACCGCTCCAGCGACCCGCTGCTGGACGCGCTGGACCTAAAAGTCGGCCAGCGGGTCGGCCCCGACTGGCTAAAGCGGGTCGAGACAGGCCTGCGCCAGAACGAACGACAGGATTTCGAATGTCAGGCGGGCGGGATGGTCTATGCCCTGCTGCTCTGGCCCCTGCCCGATGCCAAACATGTCAACCTCTACGGCCGCGATGTCACCCAGTTGAAACAGGCCGAGAACAGGATGCGTGAACTGTCCCGCATCCCCGAGGAAAATCCCAACCCCGTTATGCGCATCAGCGCCGACGGCAAACTGATCTACGCCAACCGCGCCAGTGCGGCGCTGATCTCGGCGCTTCAGCTCAAGGTGGGCGACCGGGTCGGCACCGGATGGCGCAGGCGCGTTGCCAAGGGCTTGCAAGAAGATCAACGCCAGGATTTCGAGTACGAGGCCGGCGGCTTAATTTACGCCCTGCTTCTGTGGCCCGTGCCCGATGGTGGCTATGCCAATATCTACGGGCGCGACATCACCACTCAGAAACAGGTGGAAAGCGAATTGCGCGTAGCCCGTGACATCGCTGAGACGGCGAACAAAACCAAAAGCACCTTCCTCGCCAATATGAGCCACGAGCTGCGCACGCCCCTGAACGCGATCATCGGCTACAGCGAGTTGATGCTGGAAGACGCCATTGACCAGAATGATGAGGCCAACCTCAGCGATCTGACCAAGATCCAATCCGCCGGGAAGCACCTGTTGGCCCTGATCAACGACGTTCTGGACCTGTCCAAGATCGAAGCGGGCAAGATGGAGTTCAATCTGGAATCCTTTGACATCTGCCAGATGGTCATGGATGTGAGCACGACGGTGCAACCTTTGGCCGAGAAAAACGCCAATGCGCTGGAAATCTCGTGTCCCGAGGATATCGGCGAGATGGTATGCGATCTGACCAAGGTCCGGCAGGCCCTGCTGAACCTTCTGTCCAATGCCTGCAAATTTACCGAAGACGCAAAGATCGCTCTGACTGTGCAGCGCACGGATGATCCCGATCTGATCGAATTTGCCGTCACCGATCAGGGCATCGGCATGACACCCGAGCAAGTCGAGAAGGTTTTCGAGGCTTTCACCCAAGCCGATTCCTCGACCACCCGGAATTACGGCGGCACCGGGCTGGGGCTGTCGATCACCAAGGTGTTCTGCGAACAGTTGGGCGGCGATATCGGCTGCACCAGCACACTAGGCGAAGGCTCGACTTTCACTATCCGCCTGCCGGGTGTCTGCCGCGATCCCGCAGCCAATCTGCTGCACGGGCCGGGCTATACCGGGGGCGATCCGAACAGTGATCCGACTGCGCCGCTGATATTGCTGGTCGACGATGATCCTACCGTGCATGATCTGCTTGGGCGGCGTCTGCGCCGCGAAGGATACCGGGTGCTAGCCTCGACCAGGGGTGAGGATGCGCTGGAATTGGCGCGCAAGACCCGGCCTGACGCGATCACGCTGGACGTGTTCATGCCCGAAATCGACGGTTGGGCAGTGCTGTCCAAACTCAAGGACGATCCCGAACTGGCCGAAATTCCGGTGATCATGCTGACCTTCGCTGATGACCGGTCCCGCGGGTTGTCGCTGGGCGCAAGCGAGTATCTGGGCAAGCCGATTGACACGGTCGAATTGCTGAACGCCCTGAAACAGCATTGCTCCGCCCAACCCTCCACCCGCGTACTGGTGGTCGAGGACGAAGCCGCCACGCGCGAGATGATCTGCCGTGTTCTGGGCAAAGAGGGCTGGCAGATTGATCAGGCCATAAACGGGCTGGACGCGCTGAACCAGATGTCGAAATCCACCCCGGATGTGATCCTGCTGGACCTGATGATGCCCGAGATGGACGGGTTCGAATTTCTGGCCGGAATGCGCAAGAATCCCGATTGGGGTGAAATCCCCGTCATCGTGGTGACTGCGAAAACCCTGTCGAACGAAGACCGCGCGCGGCTGAATGGCTCGGTCCAGACGCTGATCAGCAAGGACGGGGACGAGGTTGAAACCATCTTGTCCCAGTTAAACGCCATCCTGCCCAACGCGCGAACTGGGAACCGTTAGATCATGCGCCCCGAGCCCGACAATGAAACCCAGCGCGCCAAGGCGGCGTGGCTGGCCAATCTGCGCCAGAGCCTGATCTCACCGGTTAGCGCCATCGTGGGGTTTAGCGAGTTGCTTCAATCCGAGGTCGACCGACAGGCGCTGTCGGACGTGGCCTCGGATCTCGACCGGATATCGAAGGCCACCGCCGATCTGAACACACAGGTGGATCAGCTTTTGCACCCCGAAACGGCGATGAAACTGACCGTAGGCGGCGATGAAAGCGTGCAGCGTTTGCGCCACGACCTGCGCACGCCCATGAACGCAATCAAAGGCTACAGTGAAATGCTGCTGGAGGATCTGGACGATCTGGATGCAAGCCACCTTCAGGGTGACCTGGTGGGCCTTTTGGACCATACCGACGCGCTTTTGCAGCAAATCGACCATCTTGCCGCTCTGTCCGATGATCCGGCAGGCAATTCGGCGGACATCCCCGACGCGCCGCAGGACACTGCCGCGATGTTCGCCAACTTGGCCGACAGCATGCGCTCGATCGACCCGATTGCCGAGACCGAGCTTTTAACCGGCAACATCCTTGTGGTCGATGACGTCGAGGCCAACCGGGCGCTGCTGGCCCGACGGCTTCAGCGCGATGGTCATCAGGTCTGGACCGCCGTTGGCGGTTATTCGGCGCTGCAAATGGTGTCCATGCAACCCTTCGATCTGGTCCTGTTGGACCTGATGATGCCTGACATCAACGGGTTTGACGTGCTGGCCCGATTGAAAGAGGATGACGCCCTGCACGACATACCGGTCATCATGATCTCGGCACTGGACGAAATAGAAAGCGTCGCCCGCTGTATCGAAGCCGGGGCCGAGGATTATCTGCCCAAACCCTTCAACCCGGTGCTGCTACAAGCGCGCATCAACGCGGCGCTGGAAAAGAAACGCTGGCGCGTGCGCGAACGTCACTATCTGGATCAGATGGAGGCAGAAAAGCAGAAGTACAAAGACCTTCTGCACAGCATCCTACCCCAGAAAATCGTGACGCGCCTGAACCAAGGCGAAGCGACCATCGCCGACCGACACAGCGATGTCACGGTCCTGTTTTCCGACATCGTGGGCTTTACCGAGATGTCGGCCAAACTGCCCCCGGCCCATGTGGTGTCTTACCTGAACCGCATCTTCTCGGGCTTTGACCGGACCGCGACGGAACTGGGCGTCGAGAAGATCAAGACTATCGGAGATGCCTATATGGTCGCCGCCGGTGTCCCGGATCACCGCGATGACCACGCCGAGGTGATTGTCGAGATGGCCCACAGGATGCTGGCGCAGGTCGAGGCGCTGAATCGCGAGGTCGATCATCCAATGCATATCAGGATCGGCATCCACAGCGGGCCGGTGGTTGCGGGCATTATCGGCTCGCACCGGTTTCTCTATGACATCTGGGGCGACACGGTGAATGTCGCCAGCCGTCTGGAATCAACCGGTGCACCCGGTCAGGTGCAGGTGTCCGAAGACACCGCGTGGCGGATCGCACACAGGTTTCAAGTCTCGGACCCGATCGAGACCCGCATCAAGGGCAAGGGTCAGGTCAGAACGCACTTCGTCACGGGGCGCAAACCGCCAGCGAAATAGCCGGACTTGTCAGGAGGCAGGCACCAGCTTGTCCATTTTTTCCAGCAGTCGGCTTAGCTCGACCGGTTTGGTGTCGAAATCATCGCACCCGGCCTCCAGCGCCTTTTCCCGGTCGCTGGCCATAGCATGCGCCGTCAAGGCAACAACCGGAATCGCCGCCGTCTCTGGCGTGGCCTTGATGCGGCGCGTCGCTTCCCAGCCGTCGATCTCGGGCAAGCTCATATCCATCAGGATGATGTCAGGGTTTTCCGAACCCGCCATCGACACACCCTCTAACCCGTCTTTTGCAACCACGACCTCATAGCCCTTGCGCTGCAAACGGCGCGACAGCATATCGCGGTTCATCTCGTTGTCTTCCACCAAAAGAACTTTAGTCAAAATTTCCCCCCGCGCAGCCGCGCTTTTTGACTGTGAATGATGCCGGCCAGGCACAAAGCCCCCGTTCAGTCGCCTCCCCTGCGGCTCAACCACCCTAACCTTGCCGGTGACTGCATTGTCTCATCAATTTATTTTCGTGCAACGGGTATTTCGGAGGAGATATTCAATCCTTTGCGACTATTGCTTTCGCAACGCGGATTTCGTCCACCAAAGGTCACATGCCTTCGCTGATAATTTGGTCGCCAGACCGATCCCGACCAACTGGCTTTGCGCCGGTTGTTCGATATCGCCAATGTCAATGTCGCGCCCGGCCACCTGCACCAAAAGACCCGACCCATCCAAGCCCCTCAACTGCCCTTTGACCCGGAATAGCCCCTCGGGGCGGGCACGCAGGGCGGCTTGCAACGCCGCCCGGTCAACAGGATCCGGGCCGGTGAACGACCATTTGGTATAGGCCGGGTGCGGAGTCTGCGGCAGATCAATCGGACCCTGCGGCGCGATCAGCACTTGTGTGATGTCCAGATCCTGCGTCCGGGTCAGCACCGCTGTGGTATTCAGGCCCGACAGGGTTTGTCGCAACGCAGGGGACGGGTCACATTTGCTGACGGCAATAATATCGCCGCAGGCGATCTGCCCTAGAACCTGAGGCGCAATCAAAGGATCAGCGCACAGCGCCTGCACCTGCTGACCGTCCACAACCGTCACGATCCCTGCATAGTCCAGATCAGGCTCCGCCTGCGCCACGTTTGCAATCCGCGCGGGGTCGGCGATGCCGCTGGCCTCGATGATCAGATGATCGGGCCTTGGGCGACGGTCCAGCACATCGCCAACCGCCAGAAACAGATCAGCGCCCATGGTGCAGCACACACAGCCATTGGCCAGCTCTATCGTGTCCTCTTTGGCCGAAACCAGCAGGTCGGCATCAATGTTGATCGCACCAAAATCATTGACCAGCACAAGAATGCGCAACCCGTGATCGCCT
The DNA here is from genome assembly GCF_056531925.1 of Ruegeria sp. J8. Classification (NCBI taxonomy): domain Bacteria; kingdom Pseudomonadati; phylum Pseudomonadota; class Alphaproteobacteria; order Rhodobacterales; family Roseobacteraceae; genus Ruegeria; species Ruegeria sp. J8. The sequence goes on along the minus strand of NZ_JBQFMR010000005.1, from coordinate 271,039 downwards.
GACAGAATCCGGTTGATCAGCGTTGTCTTGCCCGCTCCCAGATACCCTCCGATCACCGTCATGGGCAGCGGCGTCATAGCCGATGCACCTCACCGCCCAGCACCGTGCCCAAGACGGTAATATCCTTCAACGCGTCCGGATCCACTGCGGTCGGGTCCGCGTCCAACAGTACGAAATCAGCGCGCTTTCCGGTTTGGATCGAGCCGATCTCGGCATCCATTTTCAACGTCTGCGCCGCGCCCAGAGTGATGGCATAAAGCGCCTCCTCGACCGAGATACACTGCGCCGGGCCCAACGTCTGGCCGCTCATGGTGCGGCGGTTCACGGCGCACCACGCGGTAAACAGCGGCCCCATAGGCGTCACCGGCGCATCCGAGTGAATGGCGGTGATCACCCCCGCATCCAGACAATCACGCACCGCATCCATCGACTGCGCCCGATCCGGGCCGATGGTCAGAGCCGTGTGCTGATCGCCGAAATACCACAGGTGATTGGCGAAGATGTTGCAGGCAACGCCCAGCTCAGCCGCGCGGCGAAACAGGGCGACATCCATCATCTGGCAATGCTGCAACACGTGGCGCGCACCCGGCCACGGATGTTTGCGCGCCGCCGCCTCCAACGCGTCCAGCGTCACCTCGGCCGCCTCATCCCCGTTGACATGAATATGCATTTGCAGCCCTTGGCGCTGCATCTCTTCGCACAGCTGGAAAATCTGGTCGGGCGCGGTGTTCCACAGCCCGTTCGGCTGCCCGCCCACGTAACCCGGCGCCCGCACACGCGCTGTCCACCCCTGAATGGACCCATCCGTCATCAGCTTAACCGCGCCTAGCCGCAGCTTCTCGGTCGAGCGGTCACGCATCGCCCGCGCCTGTGCCGCAATCTCGGCCGGGGTGCCGCCCATCGCCCCCAGCGCAGGGACAAGACGCACGGGGAAATCCGACCGCGCAGTCGCAGCGGCCAAACGCGCGACATCCTCATCGCCCAGCGTGGCAAACAGATCGGTCACGGTGGTGACGCCCGCGCGCTTGCAGACCTCACCATAAGACCGCAGCGACGCATCGGTCTGCGTCAGGTCGCGAAAGTCGATCCCCGTCCGGCGCATGACTGGAAACATCGCGGCCATTTCCTGCAACTCTCCGGTCGGCTGACCGTCCGACCCCTTGATGACGCCCTCGACATTGGTGGCAGCGTCATAGCCCGCCAGCGCAAGCGCTGCGCTGTTGCCGCAGAGCAGGTGAAAATTCGAAAAGATGATAACGATGGGACGCGTGGTGCTGACTTGATCCAGATGGTGGCGGCTGAGCCGCTCCGAGGTCAGGAAAATCGGATCGAACCCCCAGCCGATCAGCGGCTGATCCAAAGCCAGGGTCGCCTCGAACTCTGACAGCCGCGCAATTACCTGATCAATCTGCGTCATACCGTTGTGCATCTGACCCTGCGGGTCGATCCGGTCGTGATAGCCGCAATAGGCATAGTCCCACATGGCCCCAGCCATCATATGCGCATGGCCTTCGACAAAACCCGGCATCAACACCGTGTCAGACAGATCGACATGGGCCTCGGCCCCGCCCCACGGGTCTGCGCAATCCGGTCCGCCTACCGCCAGAACCCGCCCGTCGCGCACCGCCACATGGCCGGCGCGCGGCTGGTTTCTGTCCATCGTGACCACGGATTTCGCATGGAAAAGAAGCGTTTTGCCCATGTCCCCCTCCTCTCGGGTCTCCTACAGCTAGCCAAGCTTGGTCACTTGGAAAAATAGAATTAGTATCAGAGTATCACACAAAAAATACAGGAATTACCCGTGCGCTTTACCCTCAAACAGCTTCAGTATTTCGATGCGGCCCTGCGCACCGGTTCGATCGCGCGGGCCTCGGTCGAGATGAATATCTCGCAATCCTCGATCACGGCCGCCATCGACATGATCGAAAGCACGACCCAGGCCGAACTGTTGCGGCGGATGCCTGCCAAAGGCATTGTCCCCACCGACAAAGGCATCGAGATCGGTGCTCGTATCCGCACCTTTCTGGAACAGGCACGCATCTTCGAATCCGATCTGCTGACCCTAACCGGAGATCCAGCTGGCACTCTGCGTCTGGGCTGCTATGCCCCCACCGCGCCTTATGTTCTGCCACCGATCCTCAAGCGCATTTCGCAGGATTTCCCCCAGATCAGGGTCGAGATTAAAGAGGGCGACATGCTCAGCATTGCCGAAATGCTCAACAGCGGCGTGGTCGATCTGGCCCTGACCTACCGTCGCGCCGCGCCCAAGGCGCAGCCCTTCTTGCCCATGTTCAAGGCGGCACCAATTGCGATGATCCCCGATGTCTCTCCCTTGGCCCAAAAGGACCAGGTGGCGCTGTCCGATCTGGCCGACCTGCCGATGATCCTGCTGGATCTGCCTGGCGCCCCGGATTATTTCGAGGCACTGTTCACCACCGAAGGGCTGCGCCCGCGTATTGCCCACACCACCAAAAGCTCCTCGGTTCTGCGCGGGATGGTCGCGGCGGATCTGGGCTATGCCATTCTGAACATCTGCGGGCCGCTGGACCGCAAAGGTCAGAACGGCTATGTCGCGCGGCCGATTTCAGGGGATCAGGATGCGCCTTTTTACGGGGTAGCCTATACCGGCGCGGGCAAACGCTCGGCCCTGGTGCGCAAGGTGCTGGAAACCTGCCGCGAGATCTCGGATCAGGGCGGGTTTGATCACCTCCTGACGCAGCCTACGCCGTACGCGGCGCAATAAACCCAAAAAATGCAATAATACCCCCAGAAAACAACTGTTTTCTGCATCAATGAGGATTGGGTAGCGTTTCCCTGTCCCACTCACAGATCCGAGGGATCAGGCTTTAGCTGCCTGACACTCTTTGGCGCGCTGGGATTTGCAGAATTCTACCGCCCCGTAATAGGCTTACGGAATATCAACAAAATCGGGGCGGCAAACGGCAAGATCAAACAACAAGAACGCACCAACCAGGAGGACTTCATGAAACTTTGGAACTTGAAAACGGTGACGATGCCGGTACTGGCACTCGCACTCTCCGCCACATCCGCACTGGCCGCTGACATCACGATGAATGTCGGCTTTGGCGCGCCAGAGGAATCGCTCTATGGCCGGTTCGGCAAGATTTTTCAGGAAAAAGTGGCCGAGCACTCGGACGGTGCAATCGAAGTCAAACTGCGCTGCTGCAACCAGATCTCCAGCGAGGACGAGGCGTTCAAGGCCATGCAGCTTGGCACGGTTGATGGGTTCTTTATCACCGCCAACAATGTGTCACCCCATTGGCCGCTGATGGATGTCACGGTGCTGCCCTATATCTTCCAGAACGCCGAACATCTGGACCGGGTGCTGAACGGCGAAGTCGGACAGCAGATGAAAGATCAGTTGCAAGCCGATACCAGCGTCCACCTGCTGGCCTTTGGTCCGGCGCTTTATCGGGATTTCTACAACTCTGTTCGCCCCGTGAACACCATGGCGGATATGGAAGGTCTGAAAATCCGCGTCCCCAAGAACGAGGTGATGATTGCCACCTTCGAAGCCTTTGGCGCAAACCCAGTGCCGCTTGCGTGGTCCGAGACCCCCACCGCGCTGCAAACTGGCACCGTGGATGGTGGCGACAACGGAACATCCTTCATTCGCGACATGAAGTTCTTCGAGTTCGAGCCGCATCTGGTCATCCTCGAGCATTTCGTGGCCTTCGCACCTCTGTTCGCGTCGGACAATTTCATGAAGAAGTTGAACGATGAACAGCGTGCCCAGATCATGGCCGCCGCTGCCGAGGCCGGGGCCGAATTTGCCGCTCAGGTCGCGACCGAAACCGAAGAGGTCCGCCAGTGGCTGGTTGACGAAGGCGGCATGGCCCGCACCGACCCGGATCGCACTGACTTTATTGCCGCGGCCCAAGGCGTGCAGCAGGAGTTCGCGGAAAAACGCGGTGATGATTTCATCGCCTTGGTGAACGCCATTCAGGCCGCCGCCCAATAAAAAAAACCGGGGCGCCACAAGGCGCCCTTTTTTCGGCCCGGCAAGCGGACGAGGGACAAAATGGCTGCACTCAAGTGGCTCGAACGGCATTTCGAGGAACTGATCTGCTGCACCTGTTTGGCGGTGATCGCCGTGGCAGTCTTTGCGCAGGTGGTGGCGCGCTACGTGTTTCAGGTGGCGCTGCACTGGACCGAGGAAACCGCCGCCATGTGCATGGTCTGGGCGGTCTATATGGGCGCATCGCTATGTGTGCGCGAGCGGTTCCACATCCGCATTATGGTCGCGGTACAGGCGCTACCCACCGGCTTCGGCAAGATCGTCATCTTCATCGCAGATATCTTCTGGGCCTTCTTCTGCCTCTTCATGCTGCGGATCAGTTGGGATTATCTGACCGTCTTCTGGCGCTTTCCCGAAACCAGCCCCAGTTTGGGCATCAACCAATTCTACCCCCAAACCATTCTGGTGATCGGCTATGGGCTGATGCTGATCCGCCTGGCGCAGACCTATGTCAATTGGTGGCGCGACGGGCGCAACGGCCTGCCCGGAATGCTGGATGAGGAATGGGAAGCGACCTCGAAGGATCAGGAGCATCAGATATGAGCGCCTTGATGATCCTGGCCATCGCCTTTGTGGTGCTAACCGTCATGGGCGTGCCACTCTTTGTGTCGGTCGGTCTGACCACGGCGCTGGCGCTGTATCTAATCGACATCCCCTATACCCTGATGGCGCAGACCGGCTATGGCAGCCTGACTCCCTTCCCGCTGCTGACCATTCCACTGTTTGTGCTGGCCGGGCGATTGATGGAAGTGGGCGGCATGGCCACCCGCATGATTTCGATCGCGACCAATCTGGTGGGGGCCTATCGCGGGTCAATGGGGCTGGTGACAGTGTTTGCCTGCATGTTATTTGCCGCACTTTCGGGCTCAGGCCCTGCCACCACGGCGGCGATCGGGTCTGTAACCGTACCCGCCATGAAACGCGAAGGCTATGACGTGCCCTTCGCCGCCGCCATCACCGCCAGCGCAGGCGCATTGGGCAGTCTTATCCCTCCCTCGAACCTGCTGATCATTTACGGACTGGTGTCTGAAACCTCGATCCCGCGCCTGTTTCTGGCGGGGCTCATTCCCGGCGTCATGGTCACGATCCTGCTGATGATCACCACCTATATCGTCGCCCGCCGGCGCGGATATGGCGGCGACGGCGAGCGGTTCTCATGGGGTCCTTTCCTGCGCGCGGCTTGGGACGGAAAATGGTCCATCGGCGCGCCGGTTCTGATCCTTGGCGGCATCTATGGCGGGGCCTTCACTCCGACTGAGGCCGCCGGCGTGGCCGTGTTCTATTCGCTATTCGTGGGCTTCTTCATCTATCGCGAACTGACCCTGAAAAAGCTGATCGAAGCGCTGCGCTTTACCTCGCTGCTGACCGGCATCCTGATCCTGCTGACGCCCACGCTGGCCTTCGGGCAACTGACCGCGTTCTATGACGTGCCCACGGCCGTGCAAGACGGCATCACCTCGATCACCGAGAACAAATTCCTCGTCCTGCTGCTGATCGGCGTGTTCTACATCTTCATCGGCACTTTCATGGAGTCGCTGGCTCAGATCGTCCTCTTCACCGCTGTGTTCCTGCCTTTGGTCAGCTCTCTGGGCGTTGATCCGGTGATGTTCGGTATCTTCACCGTCATCACTTGCGAAATCGGGTTCCTGACACCTCCCCTTGGCGCCAACCTGACGGTTGCGGCGCGGATCTCCGGGATATCCATCGAACGCATATCCGTCGCCGTCCTGCCGTTCATCCTCGCCTATATCATCGGCATGGTGATCCTGATATTCTTCCCCGACCTCACCACCTTCCTGCCCGACTGGCTGTACGGAGAAGCGAAATAGGAGGCACCCATGTTCGATCTTGTTCTCAAAGGCGGCACCATTGTCGATGGTACGGGACAGGACGGCTATTTGGGCGACGTGGCAGTCACAGGCGAGACCATCAGCGCCGTCCTGCCCGCCGGTGAGTTGACCGGGCAGAAGTCCGCGCAAGAGATCGACGTCTCGGGCCTGGTCGTCGCGCCGGGTTTCATCGACATGCACACTCATTCCGATTTCACGCTGATCGCTGATGGACGCGCGGAAAGTCAGGTGCATCAGGGCGTTACGACCGAGGTGATCGGCCAATGTGGTATCAGCTGCGCGCCCGTTAACAGCCCAGGCGATATCAGCCGCGTGGCCCCGTGGTACACCGATCAGGCCAAGCATGACACGTGGCTGGGTTTCGGCGACTATTTGGATGTGCTGGATCGCACCGAACTCGGCGTGAATGTCATGGCCTTTGTCGGCCACGGCACCGTGCATCGCGCGGTTCTGGGCGATCAGCTTCATCCGGGCGAGGCCGAAGACGTCACCGAAATGGCCCGGTTGGTCGATCAATGCCTGGACGAAGGCGCAGGTGGGTTCTCCTCGGGTCTGGAATATTTCCCCGGCAGCCTCGCCTCGCCGGAACATCTGGTGCCGATGTGTGAGGTCGCGGCCAAATACAAACGCCTCTACGCCACCCATGTGCGCAACCGCGATACGCATTACGATCTGGGCTTTGCCGAAGCTATCGCCACGGCACGCCAATCCGGCTCCAAGCTGCAGATCAGCCATATCCAGCCCAAATTCGGCGCGCCGGACTATGCCATGGACCACACACTGGAAATGATCGACCTGGCTCGCCGCCACGACGTGGACATCGCCTTTGACGTAATCCCGCATGACTGGAACCATACCCTCATGGCGGCGATCCTGCCGAAATGGGCGCAGGCAGGGTCCGTGGACGATGTGCTTGCGCGACTGGCCGACCCTGAATCCCGTGCGCGGATCAAGGCCAACCCCCAACCCATGTGGTTGATCGTCAAGGCTGAGAAATGGTCGGACATCGTCTTGCTGAACGCCACCGTCAACAAGGACATCGTCGGCGCCGACTTCGCCGAGATCGGCCGAATGCGGAATTGCCACCCCTATGACGCAGTGCTCGATATCCTGATGGAGGAAGGCGAGAACCTGATGGCCTGCATGTGGTCGTCCAAATCCTTCCGCAACTCGGATGTGGAACTCTGTCTGGAACAACCCGAATGCGCCGTGATCTCGGACACTGTCGCTATCGCCAATGAGGGCGTCCTGAAGGACCACATTGGCTCGCTATCGGGTTACGGCTGGGCCGCTCGGTTCCTGCAATACTACGTGCGGGACAAGTCGACGCTGTCTCTGGAACAGGGGGTGGCCAAGCTGACCTCGATCCCCGCCAATCGGTTGGGGCTCAAGAACCGCGGGGTTTTGGCCGCAGGGCAACAGGCCGATATCTGCGTGTTCGATCAGGTCAATATTGCCAGCAACGCAACCGCGAAACACCCCCGCCGCTATGCCTCGGGCATTGCACATGTGCTCGTGAACGGGGCATTGGCGATGCGGAACGGCCTGCGCACATCCAGCAATTCCGGTCAGGTTCTGCGTGATTTCAGTGCTTCTGGTTAACCCTCCTGTCTAGCCGCTGGATTCGATCCGCACTTTTCTGATCTCGGGCGCGATGCGGCTATAGGCGGCCAGCAGACGCTCGGACCAGTTGCGATGGATATAGTCCGCCTCGAACCGCGAGGGGGCGACAAGGGTAACGGTCCCCCCTGCCCTCTCGGCCTCGATCAAATGGCGAAACCAGCTGGCCCAAAGCTCGGGATCGCGCCCGTGCAAAATGGCCTGAACCTGCGTCCAGATATCTCCATCGCTTTCCTCGGGCGCCGGAGGTTTCACTTTAAACGGCACCACATTTGTGCTGGGCTCGGGCGAGTCTGACATCCGCGCGACAAAATCCGCGCCAATCGTCGGCCAAACCTCGGACGTGTCGATCAACACCTGTTTGAGGTCCAGCTCATACACCGCCACCCTGCCCCGCGCGGCGGGGCGTTTGACCGCAATCCAACCCATAGACCGCAGCTTGGACATCTCACGTTTGACTGTGCGTTCATTCACCGACCATAGCCGCGCAATCTCTTCCCGCCCGATCGACAACTCATTCGCGCGCCAGTTATACCGCGAGGTGATCAACGCAATGATGCGTAGAATACTGCGCTGCCGATGCTTGTCGCCTGACAAAGCGTGCACCGTCATCGCGGATAGGATATCATATTTTATGGCGGGCGCGTTTAGCCCAACCGGTTTTGCAACCTGCATTCCAATCTTACCGCTCTGTCTGCCTCGGGCGGAGTTTCCACCCCTGTTGCGCTGTTTGCCAACGCTTTTCGTCTTGATGCCCTGATTAGCGTCCAAAGCGACGATTCTGTCAAGAGAAGTTTGATTTGACCCGGTTTTTCAGCAACTCAAATCCAATTTCAAAAAAGAAAAATGGTGAAGTATTGGTGATGGGGGACATTCTGGTTGTCCCCTTAAGTGGCATATTTGTCCCCCCAAATCGACCGATAGAGAGTCTAACGCCCCCCTAAATATAGCGTCCTGCCCTATTTTCCAGAGGCACTGCGAATCACCGCGATTCGGGTCCTGAAGGACGTTGATTTCCCTTGTTTATGTTACCCATGGGTAAGATCGTGATCTGAGTATATTTTCTTTTGCTTAAAGTGCAAATAGGGCGTAAATAGTGAAATCATAAAAAATAGCGTCCATAATAGTGAGACCCGAGGCATGTATACGCACGAAGACCTGAACGCATTGCGGAACCAGTCCCTTAAGTTGCAGGGCTGGATTCGGCAGCAAACCTTTAGTCCTGAGATGGAGAAGACTCTTCGTCGTTTTTCCAGCTGGGAAGTGTCCGAGCTGATCTTTCGCATTAACCAGTCGACCTTTCGGGGCAAGCTGGCTGCGGATCCCTCGCTGCCGGGTGGTGAGGTGGAACCAGACGGCCGGCAACGCTGGTTCAGCCTGGAAGAGGTGAATGAGCTCCGCCGGCGGCTCAAGGTGAACCGCAAATCTCTTATGCCGCCCCGCCCCGTTGGTAAGCGCGCGATACGTGCGGCGGTGGCAAACTTCAAAGGCGGCGCTGGTAAGTCGACCGTTGCGCTTCACTTGGCTCATGCGGCGGCGCTGGATGGCTACCGCGTGTTGGTGGTGGATTTCGATCCGCAAGCCACTTTAAGCCATTCCATGGGCCTGACCGATGTGGCCGAAGATTTCACGGTCTGGGGTATTATGGCCCGCGATCTGATCCGCGAAACCGAGCGTATGAACAACCGCCCCGTCGCTGCTGAATCAGGCACCGCCCTGCCCCGCCGCGAATTGCCGCCGTCGATCACGGATATGGGCCTGGGCGATCTTCGGATTGGGGATTTCATCAAGCAAAGCTCGTGGTCGACCATTGACGTTGTCCCCTCCTGCGCCAACGCCGCCTTTGTCGAGTTCGCCTCGGCCCAGTATCGTCACTTGAACCCAGAGTGGTCATTCTTCGCGGCCGTGTCGCGTTATCTGGATCAGATCCCCGATGATGCCTATGACCTGATCCTGTTCGATTGCCCGCCTGCGATTGGGTATCAATCCATGAACGCGGTGTTCGCGGCAGACATGCTCTATATTCCCTCAGGGCCCGGCTATTGGGAATACGACTCGACAACCTCTTTCATTGGCCAGCTGGCCGAAGCGCTGGAAGACCTTGCCTACGGTTTCGACAAGACCTTACCCACGGGTAAGATTGGCTTGCCCAAGACATTCTGTGAAATGCGCTTTCTGCTGACCCGGTACGAGCCGGGCAACGCGTTGCATTCGGCTATGTTCGAAGCGTTCAAGAAAGTGTTTGGCGAACATGTGGCCGAGCATCCGGTTGAAATGACCCGTGCGGTCGAACAGTCCGGCCGATTTCTGAGTTCGGTCTATGAAATGGACTACCGCGAAATGACGCGCGAGACATGGCGCCGGGCGCGGTCTACATTCGATAACGTGTACGAGGAATTCCGGGGCGTGATGCTTTCGGCCTGGGACCAGTTGGAGGATGACGCATGAGCCGCAAACGCAGAATGTTCGACATCGACATGCCATCCATGGAGGATATCCCGGTTGGCAAAGTTCCTGACAAGGTCTTGGAAAAACGCCGCGGCCCGATGGCCGCCGCGATCTCGGAAAACGCCGAAGCGTTGCGCGGGCAACAATCGACAGAGGACACCATACGCGCCGAAAACGATCGCCTGGCCCATGAGCTTGTTCGTCTGCGGTCCGAAGGTCTGGTGACTGAGCATGTACTTCTGGCTGATGTGGTAACTGAAAAGCTGACCCGGGATCGCAAGGACGGCCCGGATCCTGAATTGGACGAGTTGAAGGATTCGATCCGCGAAATCGGATTGTCGAACCCAATCCGGTTGGAGCGTCGGGCTGATGGTCGGTACGAGCTCATTCAAGGGATGCGGAGATTGTCTGCCTATCGAGCTCTGTATCAGGAAACCGGCAATGAAGTGTATGCGGCTATCCCGGCGGGCATTTCGGAAGGCGCGGATCTGAATGACAGCTACCGTCGCATGATAGATGAAAACCTGATCCGCAAGGATATCTCATTTGCGGAAATGGGTGCATTGGCGCGGGCCTTTGCCGAGAACCCTGCGAATGAATGCCCGGACGTGGACAAGGCCGTTGCGCTTTTGTTCAAGTCCGCCAGCTATACCAAACGCAGCTATATCCGATCTTTCGCCAGCCTGCTGATGATGCTGGACAAGGTGCTGATGCATCCTAACGATATTCCGCGCAATGTCGGCGTTGAGCTGAAACGTAAGTTGGATGCCGATCCCGGTTTGGCGCGTCATGTGAGCACCAGTTTGATGAACGAACCGGATCGCGACGGCGCGCGTGAAGTTGCTATTCTCCGCTCGTTTTTAGAGCCGACAGCTGACAACCCCAAGAAAGTGCCAGGTGCAAGCGGTGGAAAGACGCGGCGAGCGAAGACTACGTTTCAAGTTTCGGGCAGGGCAGGGGTGGCGAAGTGCTCGGCCTCAAGCGGGCGAATTGAACTGCGCTATAATCTGGACTTCACACGGGTGAACCGTGCCAAGCTAGAGCAAGCGATCGCCTCATTGCTGGACGAGTTGCAGGAAGACGACGACCTTACCCACGGGTAAGATCAGCAACATGCTAACAAACAGAAACGCCGGGCTAGTGTCTGGCGTTTTTCGTGCGCCATTTTTAGGGCGGGTTTTCCCATAAGCTGTTTTGGACTTGATGGTAGTTGGCAGAGAAGCTTGTGGCCGAGCTCAGGCATATGATGCGAGCTTGGGATTGGATGCTTGGAACGCAATGACTGGGTCTGTCTACAAAGGAGGGGTTCGTGGACCCAGTAAGCACAGCGGTCGGTAGGGCAACGGTGCAACATGTAAGGGTAGGGGGGACTGCAGGAGGTGGACACAAGGGGATGTATTGGAGTCAAATCCTTATTTAGTAGGCTTGAATGCCGCTTTGGCTGTCTAGTTCGTGACGAGGATAGATTATGTGCTCAATCATGTAGTGCGCAAAAAGTCTTTATTATGATCATTACAAGACTGGTTGGCTGACGCAAAACACAAACTCGATCAGGAGTATCAGGTGCATACTAATGGGTCTTGACGCTCATAAGAGCTACGAGTGCCAATCGCTGGGATCAGTTTCTCGTTGGCAAAAAGATTGCTATCAAATGAGAACGACTTAACGGTTCCGATCATCCGAATGTGGGAATAAATGCGCTTAGCTCTTTTCATTCTCTTTCCGATTATGTTTGTCGGTTTGGTTGTTTTTCTGATCTTTGGTTTGAAACCGCCCAACAATATTAAGCTGGCTGCTGGCATAAACGGCGGCGGATACTGGCAAGTTGGACAACTCTATAAAGCGGAACTTGCACGTGACGGCATTCAGGTAATTCTGGTTGAAACCGAGGGGTCCGTTGAGAACATTCAAAAACTTGTTTCCGGCGAAGTGGACGCCGCTTTTGTTCAAGGCGGTCTCGAACTACCCCAGGACGAAAACTTACAGTCCCTGGGTGCCATTTTTCTTGAACCCATGGTGGTGTTCCGTGGAACGTCTAGTTCAGTTGGGGCCAATGCAGGCGAATGGGGAGACATACGTTTAGCAGCAGGAACCAAGGCGTCTGGTACTCGCGCCGCTGCTTTATCGCTAATTGAGGCCGCAGGTTTGCAAAATGTCGGCATAACCCTAGTCGATGCCGGGGGAAACGATGCAATAGAGGCGTTGTATTCCAACGATGCGGATGCAGCGTTGTTTGTCGCACCCCTCGATGCGCCTTATCTTATGGACGCAATTTTTGATCCAGAAATCGTTTTCGTTCCCATGGCTTTGGTCGATGCTCTGGCATTGAAACTTTCAGGCGCAAATTCGGTAACTGTACCGGCAGGATCAATCACACTGGACCCTCCGAGGCCGCCGGAGGATGTCAAAATCTTAGCGTTGAGGGCTTCACTTATCGCCGCTTCCGATCTTCATCCTGCAGTAACCGATAGGTTGGTGAATGCAGCGAAGAACATTCATAGCGAAGCCACTATTTTGCAAAGTGCGCGCGAGTATCCAAACACAGCTTCACCGCCTGTGCCACTAAACAAAATTGCGACAGAACTCATAAATTCTGGGCCAAACTTTTTGCATGGCGTCTTGCCATATTGGATCGCAGCGCAATTTGGCAGTGTATTGCTGTTGTTATTGCCTTTGTTGTTCTTAGTTCCTTTTCTGCGGATCGTCCCGTCTGGCTACGTTTGGTTTCAAAAGCGTAGGGTCTGGCGTTTTTACCAGCGCATCGCTGCGCTTGAGGAAGAACTCAGCAAGGCACAGACTTTGGCTGGGGTGGAAGAAGTCGCCAATAAATTCGAAGAAGTGGACACCGCACTTGCAAATCTGAACCTGCCGCTCGCATATCGCCAAGGCGCATATGATGCACGTTTGCACATAGACCTAATTCGACAGGAGATTGCGCGCCGTCGAAACGCGAAATTGATGGGCCCTCAGCAATAGCAGGCAATGCGCTAAAGTTTCTTTTTGATTTGAGCTTTCGATACGGTCTTGCGCTTTAGTTAGTGCGGATATGGTTGCTTTGGGCTCACAGCTAGTACCCGAGCAAACGCGGCAATCCAGGAAAACCCCTTCGCACTCCGCTGAGGTACAGAGCCGAAGTTTAGAGCGTCGTTTCCGTTTGATTTCATCTCAACACTCGTGGCCGGACAAGGCAGGGGCGTATACTATCGTCTACTGCGCGAATTGCTGAAACGGAAAAAGCCCGGACATAATTCGCCCGTTTTTGAGCAAACTGGTGCGTGTTCATCGTTCTGTGACGCAGCGTAGGCAGAATTGCACCGCAATCGTCTTTCCCGAATCGAGGAAAAGGCGCTATGCTGCACTGCAGAAAAAGGCATGCTATGTTTCGATTGGACGGATACAAAGCAGTTGTTATCGGTGTCGCAAACGATCAGTCGATTGCGTGGGGATGCGCGCGTGCGCTTCATGCACAAGGCGCAGAGATCGCGCTGACTTATGTAAACGAAAAGGCCAAACCATACGTCGTCCCGCTGGCTGAAGAGGTTGATGCAAAAATCTGTCTGCCGCTGGATGTGCGGGATGCAGACCAGACAAACGCCTTGTTTGATGCAATTCGGGCGCAATGGGGCCGGATTGACACTCTTGTGCATTCTATTGCCTTTGCGCCACGCGATGATCTGCACGGAAGGGTTATCGATACCTCGGCCGAAGGGTTTGGGGTGGCCATGGATATTTCTGTTCATTCGTTTCTGCGCATGATCCGCATGGCCGAACCGCTGATGGCGCGTGGCGGAACATGTATGACGGTCTCGTTTCTTGGGGCGACTCGGGTTGTTGAAAACTACAATATCATGGGGCCGGTGAAGGCCGCTTTGGAAGCCTCGGTGCGCTATGCCGCTGCAGAACTGGGGACCAAAGGCATTTCGGTGCACGCTCTGTCGCCTGGCCCTCTGAAAACCCGCGCGGCCACCGGGCTGTCCGATTTTGATGCACTGCTGAGCGCCGCTGCCGAGCGTGCACCCACCCATCAGTTGGCGACCATCGAAGATGTCGGTGCCTATGCCGCGTTTCTTGCAAGCCGCGAGGCGTTCAACGTGACTGGCGGCGTACACCCCATCGACGGTGGGTACAGCATCGTCTGAGGAAGGATTGACCTATGGCCCGGAATTCAATTGCGAAAGAAAATGCGTCGCACCCTTCAACCGGTGAAAAAACCACAGCGACCGTAAACAGCAACGTGCTTGATGCGATTTCTGGTGTGCTTGATCAATCTGGTATGCAGTACCAAATTTTGTCGCAAGCCGCTACTAATCAGGCACAGAAAATAACTGAGCACCATTCAAACCGGTCTACGAAATGGTCAAACGAACTGCGAGATCTTGCGGTGCAATTCGCGCAGACGAAATCCGTAGGTTCGGCATGGACGGACTATATCAAGGATGCAGGTCAGCGCGTCGCCCTGACGATGGACGTCTTGCGCGAGCGCGGAGACGTTTTCCTCGAACATGAAGCGGCCGGTTGCCCGCCAGTGCTTGTCTATGACTACGAAGTGATGGTTGACGGGAGGGAGCTCGACCGGCCCTGCAACTATCAGCTTTTGCGCATTGTTCCCCCGCAAGGGATCAACGTAGACGATCACAAACGCCCCTACATCATTATTGATCCTCGTGCTGGACATGGCGGTGGTATTGGTGGGTTCAAGTCCGACAGCCAGGTCGGCGTGGCGCTGGCGAAGGGCCACCCGGTATACTTTGTGAGTTTTGGCCGTGACCCGGTCGAAGGACAGACACTGGCGGATGTGATGCATGCCGAAGCTGGATTTGTTCGCACCGTCAGCGCGCGTCACCCAAAAAGCCCGCAACCTGTTGTGACAGGAAACTGCCAGGGCGGCTGGGCGACCTTGCTGATGGCGGCCTGCAACCCCGATCTGACCGGGCCTCTGGTGCTCAATGGTGCGCCGGTCGCACCTTGGTCGGGTGAAGTTGGTGAAAATCCAATGCGCTACAATGGTGGGATGCTTGGCGGTACATGGCAGCCGATGCTCTGGTCAGATTTGGGGAACGGCAAATTTGACGGTGCCAATCTGGTGATGAATTTCGAGCAGCTAAATCCCAGCCGCAACTACTTTGGCAAGTATTTCGACCTGTACCGCGATCCCGAAGCTGGCCGTCAGCGTTTCATCGATTTTGAGCGTTGGTGGGGCGGTTTCTTTCTTCTGAACGAGGCCGAAATTCGATGGATTGTCGAACAACTGTTCGTTGGAAACCGGCTCGTCAAGAATACCGCACAACTGGAACCCGGAGTTCCTGTAGATCTCAAGGCGATCAAAGCGCCGATTTTTGTCTTTGCAAGTCATGGCGACAATATCACGCCGCCGCAACAGGCTTTGAACTGGATCGCTGAAACGTATGCGGACGAAGAAGAGATACGAGTACGCGGCCAGCGCATTATTTACATGCTTCATGATGAAGTGGGGCATCTGGGCATTTTTGTTTCCTCCAAGATTGCGCGCAAAGAGCACACAGGCCTTGCCTCTACACTTGAAACAGTCGAGGCAATGGCACCCGGTCTTTATGAAATGGTCATTGATAACATCGAAGGGGACGGGGTCGAAAAATCCTTCGAAGTTCGGTTCGTCGATCGAACGCTTTCAGATGTCGCTGAATTGGATGACGGTCGCCAGGATGAAACCAGCTTTGCCGCCGTGGCGCATATGTCGGAAGTGCAAGCGGGTGCCTATGAAACCTTTGGTCGCCCAGTCGTGCAAACAATGTCGACACCGGTGACAGCGCAGGCTTTGCGCGATGCGCATCCGCTGCGCGTACAGCGTTCGTCGATGTCTTCGAACACAGTTATGGGGAAAGGGATCGAGAAACTGGCGCAGGACGCCAGAGCGCAGCGCGCGCCAGCCGATGCTGACAACCCGTTTCTAATATGGGAAAAACTCACCGGTGAATGGATCGAGCAATCGATGGATTTGGGCCGTGAATTGCGCGACGCATGGTATGAGGCAACCTTCTTCGCCACTTGGGGCGGGCCGTTCGCAACTTGGTTCGGGCAAGAGTATTCCAAGCGCCGAACCCTGCCAGACCCAGCGTCTTTGCGCAATTTGCCAGAGGTCAACACGGTGCTTGCGCATATGCGGCAAGGAGGTCTGCCCGAGGCGGTCATTCGAATGCTGATCTTATTGGCCGACAGCCACAAAAGCTTTCGCGCTGAGATTCTGCACCGCTGGGCGCATATCTTTCGGCACGAAGCGCCGTTCAAATCCATTTCGGTTGTAGAACGTCAACGTATGTTGCACGAGCAGACTCTGGTCGCCGCTTTCGATCCGAAGGGTGCAGTCGAGACGTTGCCTTATCTGTTGCCTGACGAGGAGCAGCGCACTGAAGCCGTTGATCTGGTCAAACGCATCATAGGGGAAGTCAAAACACCTTCCAAAGAACTTGAAGAGATGGCCAACTTGCTTGTGCGCGTTTTGGACTATCGTCCCGATGCTGAAACGGGGTCAAAGGCCGCGTCGCAGACGTGAATGGCAAAGTCTTGAAATCGAATGGCGACACAAAATCCAGTCAGAATTGAACTGATTTCATTGCTTTAGGCCTGCAATCTCTATTAGCTTGGAGGCAACCGGATTTACCAAATCAATATTAAACCCTCCGAGCGCACTGGTTCGGTGGGCAGTTTGAAGGTGGAAAGAAAAATAAACTCTTAATCATGCGACTTAGGGTAGGCGATGTCTCAGAGTCTCTTGAAATATACTCGTGTTCTGGAAATCGTTGGGGATACGATCAAAGTTAGGGTTCCGTTGGACGGATCGGCAGAAGCAACCGTCAGGTTCAACGATCTGGCGGTGATCGAAACCATCGACGGGCACAAGACGCTGGCGCAGGCGATTTTCATCGACCGGGATGTGGTGACGCTGCAGGTGTTCTCGGGCACCAAGGGTATCTCGACCGAGGCGACTGCCACTTTTCTGGGTCATCCTATGCAGACGCCCTATTCGGCCAATATTCTTGGCCGCGTCTTTGACGGGGCAGGGGTGGCAATCGACGGTGGGCCGGATCTGTCATCCGAGCCGCGGATCGAGATTGGCGGGCCGACCGTAAACCCTTCGGAACGTGCAGTGCCCAACAAGATGATCCGCACGGACGTGCCGATGATCGACGTGTTCAATACTCTGGTCGAAAGCCAGAAAATCCCGATCTTTTCGGTCTCGGGCGAGCCGTTCAATGCCTTTCTCAGCCGGATCGGCATTCAGGCGGATGCGGATATCGTAGTCTTTGGCGGGCTGGGGCTGATCTTTGACGACTATCACACGTTCCGGACGTCGTTCGAGGATGCGGGCGTGTTCTCGCGAACGGTGATGTTCGTCAATCAGGCGATGGACCCGCTGGTTGAACGGCTGCTGGTGCCCGATATGGCGCTGGCGGTGGCCGAGAAATTCGCGGTCGAGGAAGGTAAGCGGGTATTGGTGCTACTGACCGACATGACCGCCTATGCCGACGCGATGAAAGAAGTGGGAATCAGTCAGGAACGCGTGCCCTCGCAGCGCGGCTATATGGGCGATCTCTATTCCCAACTGGCGCGGCGGTACGAGAAGGCATGTGACTATGCCAAAGGCGGTTCGGTCACTGTACTGACTGTCACGACGATGCCCGGCAATGATGTGACCCATCCGGTGCCGGACAACACGGGCTATATCACCGAGGGGCAGTTTTACCTGCATTCGGGGGTGATTGACCCGTTCGGCAGCCTGTCACGCCTCAAGCAGAACGTGATCGGAAAGACCACGCGTGAAGATCACGGGCAGATCATGAACACGATGATCCGGTTCTATTCCGAAAGCCGCGATGCGGCGCAGAAACAGGCGATGGCCTTTGATCTGTCGGATTACGATCATCAGTTGCTGAAATTCGGCGCGCTATTCCGGGCGCGGTTCATGGATATCAACGTCTCAATCCCGCTGGAGGACGCGCTGGATCTGGGGTGGAAGACGCTGGCCGAGTGCTTCCAGCCCGAGCAGTTGCTGATGAAGCAGGCCTTGGTCGACAAGTATTTCCCAAAGGATACCGATGGCGCGGTTGCAGCTGAATAAATCGTCGCTGGCTCGCCAGCAGACCCAGCTGAAAAGCTATGAGCGGTTCCTGCCGTCGCTGGACCTCAAGCGCCAGCAGTTGATGGCGGAACGTGCCAAAGCCCGCGAAGACGTCCACCGCCTGCAGCAAGAGGTGCACAATCTGGCGCAGCAGGTCGGGGAAAAACTGCCGATGCTGGCGCAGCAGGGGGTCGACCTGGACGGGTTGGTCGAGTTGAAGGATTACCAGTTGAAAGAGGTCAACGTGGTCGGCGTCAAGATGCCCGATCTGGACCGAATCGAAGTTGCCGTGCGACCCTATTCGCTGTTGGCCAAACCACATTGGGTCGATGCCGCCGCCAACCTGTTGCATGACATGATCGAGGCGCGGCTACGCGTGAAGGTCGCCGAAGAAAGGGTGCGCATTTTCGACAAGGCCGTGGCCACGATCACGCAACGGGTCAACCTGTTCGAAAAGGTTCTGATCCCACGCGCCAAGGCCAATATCAAGAAAATCCGCATCTATCTGAGCGATGAGCAGATGCAGGCGGTTGTGCGCTCGAAAATCTCCAAACGCAAACATGCGCAGGAGGCGCTGACATGAGCGTCGCGCGGCTGAAGAAACTGTCCCTCGTCGGACCCGCCGCGCATAAGGGCGACACGTTAGAGGCGCTGCAAGGGCTGGGCTGTATGCATGTACTGCCGCTGGCGCCTCCACCCGCCGAGCCGGAAAAGATCAGCGAACGGGGTGCGCATGATGCCTATAAGGCGCTGCGCTTTTTGACCGACGTGGCCGACCCGCGCCGCCAGATACAACGTGACCCTGCGTTCGATATGGACCAGTTCGTGCGCGACATGCTGGACCTGATGCAGCGCACCCGAGAGGCAACAGATCGGCGGGATTTTCTGGCGCACCGGATTGGGCAAGTGCGCCCGTGGGGGGATCTGGATTTTCCGCCCAATGACGTTCTGGCGGGCAATCGGCTGTGGTTCTACCAACTACCGGTGAAACACCGTGAGGCGCTGTCCGAGGTCAAACTGCCCTGGGCCATTCTGGAACAGGATCACCGCTATATCTACGCTGTGCTGGTCGCGCCCGACGATCCGGGTGATGATATTCTGCCGGTGCCGCGTACCCATACCGGATCGCTGCCGATCCATGAGCTTGAGGCGCAGCTGGAAGAGGCCGAGATTGCGATCGAGGCGCTGGAGGCCGAACGCATCGCCCAAACCCGCTACCTGACGCTGATGCGCCGCAACCTGTCGGCGGCGGAAAGCGCGGCTGAACTCGCCCATGCCACGCAGAAGGTTCGCGACGAGGGCGCGATGTTTGCCCTGCAGGGCTGGGTGCCTGAAGATCGTGTGGATGCGGTGCTGGAGATGGCGCAGGCGCGAGACGCCGCTGTTCTGATCGAGGAACCGGGCCCGGATGACGCCCCTCCGACGCTGTTGGAGCAGCCCGAAAACCGCAGCGCAGCGGTCGATCTGGCGCTGTTTTACCAGATACCGGGCTACCGGGATTGGGATCCCAGCATCATTGTTGCGGCCTCGTTCGCGATCTTCTTTGCGATGATCGTGGCGGATGCGGGCTATGGCGCGGTGATCCTGCTGGGCCTGCTGGCCTTCTGGAAAAAGATGGACAAGTCCCCGGCGCAGCGGTCGTGGCGGCTCTATGGTGTGATCATCGCGGGTGCGACGGTAATTTACGGTGTCATGGTTGGCAGTTATTTTGGCGCGTCCCCGGCAGAGGGGTCGATCTGGGCGCGGCTCAAGATACTGGATCTGAACAATTTCAACGCGATGATGATGATCTCGATCGTGGTGGGGGTGTTCCATCTGGTGCTGGCCAACGCATTGGCCGCGCGGGCGGCGTGGGGACGGCGCAGAGCGGTTGCCAATATAGGTTGGATCGGAGTGCTGATCGGCGGGTTTGTTCTGTGGTTGGCCTACATGAACGACGGCGCGACCCTGCCCGGAGCGGTCCTGATGGTCGCAGGCTTTCTGACCATTCTGCTGTTCACCAGCGAGCGACAGATCACCAAACCCACCGATTGGCTGTGGCGTCTGATCGACGGGCTGCAGGGGCTGGCGGGGGCGATGGGGGCGTTTGGCGATGTTCTGAGTTACATGCGCCTGTTCGCGCTGGGGCTAGCCTCGGCCTCGCTGGCGATCACGTTCAACGATCTGGCGGTCCAAGTGATGCAGGCGCTGAAAGGGCCGGGCATCCTGTTCGGGCTGCTGATCCTGATTGCCGGGCATCTCCTCAATTTCGCACTCGCACTGATGAGCGGCGTCGTCCACGGGTTACGTCTGAATTACATCGAATTCTTTAAATGGGGTCTGCCGGATGAAGGCATCGTCTTTCGCCCGTTCGCCCGCAAGGAGGTTCAGGAATGAATGAGCTTGTATTGACATTGGGTTGGCTGGGAATCTACGCGCCCATGGCTTTGGGTGCGGCGTCTAGCGCAATTGGTTGTGCCATTGCGGGGCAGGCCAGTATCGGCGCGATGACCGAGACCGAGGGCGGCTATGGCCGGTTCATCGGCGTCTCGGCCTTTCCGTCGACCATGGTGATCTACGGCATCGTGATCATGTTTACCCTGAACCGCGATGTGACGCCGGAAAACGCGGGCGGGTTGTTCGGCATCGGCATCCTTTCGGGGATTGCGCTGATGTATTGCGGCATCTGGCAGGGCCGGGCCTGTGCGGCGGCGATCAATGCCACGAAGGAGAAACCGGAAATCTTCGGCCTGTCACTGGCCCCTGCGGCGATCATAGAAGGCTTTGGCGTTTTTGCCTTTGTCTTTGCCTTGGTCATTAGCGCGGGGATCAGCTGATGGCACAGGACGGAATGATCTCGCACGGGGTCGATGCGCTGATCGACAAGCTGCGCAGCGACGGTGTCGCGGCGGGGCAGGCGGATGCGGACAAGTTGCGTTCTGAAGCCAAGGCCGAGGCGGCGAAGATTCTCGCCGATGCCAAGCGCGAAGTGGATGAGTATCAGAAAAAGGCGCGCATCGAATCCGACAATTACCGCGCCGCCGGGGAAGAGGCGTTGAACACCGCCATGCGCGATGCGGTGCTGACGATGAAAGCCGGTCTCACTGATCGGTTCCGCGAAGATGTCGAACGCCTTGTCACCAAGGAAATGGCTGATCCCGAGATGCTGAAACAGATGATCCTTGAGGTCGTCGGGCGCGCTGCAGACGGGGCCAAACTGGACGGTAAGGTGCAGGTGATCCTGCCTGCTAAGGTGGCCACGCAAGAGGATATCAAGCAGAACGCTGACGATATCCAGTCGGGCAAGCTGACGAAATACGTGCTGGGCCTGACCGCCGACATGCTACGCGAACAGGTGGAACTGCACGCTGCAGACAGCACGCAGGATGGCATCCGGGTGCGGGCCGAGGATCAGGGCGTGGTGCTGGACCTGACGGACAAGGCTGTTGCCTCTTTGCTGATGGAGCATCTTCAGCCCCGGTTCCGTGCCGTGCTGGAAGGGGTGATCCGCTGACATGTCGGACCCCGACGCCTATATCGCGCTAATCAGCAGCCTCCCGGGCTCGGAGCGGTTGTTCGTCGCCAAGCAGCCCCCGATCTCGCGCCTTCGGCTGGACCGTCGGTTGCGCGCGCTGGCGCGTGAGGATGCGCAGGTGCTGCGGGTGTTGGAGCACGCTCTGAATTGGGGTGACTACGATATGGACGTGACAGACGTGCAGGCCGTCGAACGGTGCAAGGCCGCGCTGGCTGATATCCCGCAGCCGACCCTACAGAAGCTGTTTCTGGAGCGGATGGACTTGCGTACCGCCGTAGCCGCTTTGCGCCTGCGCAAACAGGGCGGAAGCCCGCCTACCGGAACCTTCGGCATGGGCCGCTGGGCCCGCCACATCCCGGCCAACTGGAGCGATCCGACCTTCAAGCTTGAGACCTCGATGCCGTGGCTCAAGGAAGCGCAGCAACTGCTGGAGGCCGAGGACCCGCTGGGTCTGGAGCGGCTTCTGCTTTCGGTTAGCCATAAACAGCTGAAACGCCACGCCGCCCGCCATCTGTTCGATTTCGAGGCCGTAGCGATTTACGTTCTGATCTGGAATATTTTCGACCGCTGGGCGCAAAGCAATGCGCAGGATGCGGCAACGCGATTTGAAAAACTGGCGCAACAGGCAATGGCCGACGTCGCCGATATCGACTTTGAGGGAGCCTACGCATGACCGCCGCAACCCCCGTCACGCAAACCGCCACTGCCCGCGTTGTCTCGGTGCAAGAGGGGCTGGTGCAAATTCAGGCCAACGCAGATGCCTCGGGCGCGCCGGGGCAATTGGTCAAGAACGAGGTGGTCTTCATCCTGCCCACGCGCCCAGGCCCCGGTGGTCGTCAGGAGCGTTTGAAAGCCGAAGTGCTGCGCGTGCGCGGTGACACGGCGGATGTGCAAGTCTATGAAAGCACCGACGGCGTGGCCGTGGGCGATCCGGTAGAGCAATCGGGCCAGTTGTTGTCGGTTGAACTGGGGCCAGGTCTGCTGGGTCAGGTGTTTGACGGGCTGCAATCGCCCTTGCCCAAGGTCGCCGCTGAGTTTGGCACTTTCCTGCCGCGCGGCGCGGACGTGGCCCCGCTGGATACGCTGGCGAAATGGTCGTTTACACCTTCGGTAAAGGTGGGCGATACCGTGACAGCGGGCGACAGCATCGGCACGGTGCCCGAGGGGCGGTTCGAGCATAAGATCATGCTGCCGTTTAACTGGGTTGGCGATTACAAGGTCGTCTGGGTCCAGAAAGGGGCTGCCACGATCCACGACATCGTGGCCCGGCTTGAGGATGCGCAGGGCGGCGAACACACGCTGACCCTGTCACAGAAATGGCCCGTCCGGAGGGCGTTGCCGGAAAACATCCTGAAGCGCGCCTTGTCTGAACGTCTTTACCCGACCGAGCCGGTTCTGACCTCGCAACGCCTGATCGACACGTTCTTCCCTATCGCGCGCGGCGGGACGGCCTGTATTCCCGGCCCGTTCGGTGCAGGCAAGACCGTGCTGCAGAACCTGATCGCACGGAATTCCAAGGTCGATATCGTGATCGTTGTCGCCTGCGGCGAGCGGGCGGGCGAGGTGGTGGAGACCATCGCGGAATTCCCCAAGATGACCGACCCGACCTCGGGCGGCAGCCTGATGGACCGGACAATCATCATCTGTAACACCTCGTCAATGCCGGTCGCTGCGCGCGAGGCGTCGATCTTTACAGGCATCACACTGGGCGAATATTACCGCCAGATGGGCTATGACGTGCTGCTGATTGCCGACAGCACCAGCCGCTGGGCGCAGGCCATGCGCGAGACTTCGGGCAAGCTGGAGGAAATTCCGGGTGAGGAGGGCTTCCCGGCCTACCTGGAAAGCTCGATCAAGGGGCTGTACGAGCGCGCAGGCGCGATGAAGACCAATGACGGCGCGTTGGGCAGCCTGACGCTGATTGGCACCGTGTCCCCCGCCGGGGGCAATTTTGACGAGCCGGTCACGCAGTCGACCCTGTCTACGGTCAAGTGTTTCCTCGGCCTGTCGTCCGAGCGCGCTTACAAGCGGTTTTACCCGGCGGTGGACCCGATGCTCAGCTGGTCACGATATCTGGATCAGCTGTCCGACTGGTATGACAAGAATGCCGAAGCTGGCTGGACCGGCAAGGTCCGCGATCTGCTGGCGCTTATCGAAAAGGGCGAACAGGTCGATCAAATGATGCAGGTGACGGGCGAAGAGGGCGTCACGATCGAGGACTTTGTCACCCAGCAAAAAGCACTGTTTGTGGACATGGTTTATCTGCAGCAGGACGCCTTTGATCAGGTGGACGCAACCGTCCCGCTGGAGCGGCAGAAGATGACCTTCAAGCTGGTCTATGGCGTGACTCAATCCACCGCCGATTTCGCCGATAAAGCCGAAGTACGTCAGGTGTTTACGCAGCTGACAGGCTTGATGAAGAACTTCCACTACGCGGCCGAAAATACACCTGAATTCAAATCAACTTGGGCACAGATTGAAAGCCTGTGCCGGGAAAAGTTCGAAGTGTGACACGCCAAAAGCCGGCCCCTTAGACAGCTACTATTGTGAGCGAGCCGGGGGCCGATGCGACCGTCAACGCAGCTGAGGTCGACGCGCGTGTCGATCTGTCATCGGGAACGTTCGATCCGGATAACGTGAACAGCTAGCCCGCAAAAAACGGCTTTTGTCTGCGCATGCAAAATTCCGAGGGCTAAATTTCACAAATCAGTTACATCTTTTTGGGTTTTTAATGATCCAAGTCAAAGTCCTGTTTGATTTTGCTTTGCACATTTCACGCAACAGCTTGCAACGAACCTGGCCGGACTGAACGGAAGATCATCGGGCACGCAGGCAGCTTAGCTTTCATTCTCGGTATTTTCAGAGGATCGTTCAAATGAAGTTCAAGTTCCCTACTGCATACACCATTCTCTTTGCTTTGATCGCAGTGGTTGCGATCGCCACTTGGTTCGTGCCCGCCGGTCAGTATGACCGTGTCGCAAATGAACGGCTGGGCAAGGATGTCCCGGTTCCAGGCAGTTATCAGGTAGTTGACCCGCAGCCGCAGGGCTTTATCGACGTGGTTCTGGCACCGATTGCGGGGTTCTACAATCCCGCCACCTATGAGGCTCAGGCCATCGACGTTGCGCTGTTTGTTCTTGTGATTGGAGGCTTTCTGGGGATCGTAGCCCATACCGGAGCCATTGACGCAGGCATCGCCAAAGCGATGGCAAGGATGGAGGGGCATGAAAAGTGGATGATCCCCATCCTGATGGCGTTGTTTGCTGCAGGCGGCACCATCTATGGCATGGCTGAGGAGTCGCTGGCCTTCTACACCCTGATCATTCCGGTGATGATTGCGGCGGGTTATGACGCCGCAGTAGGTGTGGCGATCATCATGCTGGGCGCGGGCGTGGGTACGCTGGGGTCCACCATCAACCCCTTTGCCACCGTGATCGCTTCGGACGCGGCGGGGGTACCGTTCACCAATGGGATCATGCTGCGCTTTGGACTGCTTGCAGTCTGCTGGCTGGCCTGTGTCGCGTTTGTCATGCGCTACGCGGCGCGGGTCAAAGCCGACCCTCAGCTGTCGATCGTCGCCGACAAACGCGAAAGCAATGAAACACATTTCCTCAAAGGCAAACGCGAGGGCGATGCGCCTGTCACCTTTACGGGCACCCATGGTGTAATCCTTGTGATCTTTGCAGCCAGCTTCGGCGTGATGATCTGGGGCGTATCCGTCGGAGGTTGGTGGATGGCCGAGATGTCGGGCCTGTTTCTTGTGGCCGCCATCGTCGTCGGGCTGATCGCACGGATGGGAGAAGAAGAGTTCACTTCGACTTTCGTGGATGGCGCGCGTGACCTGTTGGGCGTGGCGCTGGTGATCGGGATTGCACGTGGCATCGTTATCGTGATGGATGCTGGCAGTATAACCGACACGATCCTGTATTGGGCCGAGGGTGCAGTGAACGGGTTGGGTCAGGTGGCTTTCATCAATACTATGTTCGGGCTGCAGGGGCTGTTGTCTTTCTTGGTGCCGTCCTCATCGGGTCTGGCGGTTCTGACCATGCCGATCATGGCGCCACTGGCGGATTTTTCGAACGTGGACCGTTCTTTGGTCGTCACGGCCTATCAGTCCGCTAGCGGTCTGGTGAACCTGATCACGCCGACCTCGGCTGTGGTGATGGGTGGCTTGGCGTTGGGACGTGTGCCCTATGAACGGTGGTTGAAATTCACCCTTCCGCTGCTGGGTGTACTGATCGTGATCATCATGGTCGGTCTCAGCCTGTCGGCAATTGCGTAAGGCTGTCCGATGACCTCTTCTGATACCCCACACGCTCTTGGGTTTTGGATGTGTACCGCCTTGGTGGTGGGCAATATGATCGGGTCGGGAATTTTCCTGCTGCCGTCGTCTCTTGCAGCGTTTGGGCCGATCTCGATGGCGGGATGGGTTCTGACCGCCGGAGGAGCCATCGTCCTGGCGCTGATCTTCGGACGGCTGGCGCGCCTGTCTTCTGATACCGGTGGGCCATATGCCTATGCCCGCGAAGGCTTTGGGGATTTTGCAGGGTTCATCATCGCGTGGGGCTATTGGATCGCCCTTTGGTCGGGAAATGCCGCCGTGGCCGTGGCCTTTGCTGGATATCTCAGCGTTATGGTCCCTGCCGTGGGCCAAAGCGCATTGGCCGGGTTGGCCGCGGCACTGGGGTCGATGTGGTTGCTGACTTGGATCAACGTGCGCGGCGTGCGTGAAGCGGGGATCATTCAGGTCGTGACCACCGTGATGAAACTGGCTCCGCTGCTGGTGCTGATCGTTTTGGGCTTTGCATATGTAGACAGCGCTAATTTCAAACCGGTGAATGTCAGCGGAATGTCCAACATCTCGGCGATTTCAACTTGTGCTGCGCTGACACTGTGGGCCTTTGTGGGGCTGGAATCGGCGACCGTCCCGGCAGGTGAGGTCAAAGATCCCAAGCGCACCATTCCCCGCGCCACGATCCTTGGCACATGCGTGGCGGCTTTGATCTATATCGCGACAACCTATGTGGCGCTCGGTGTCGTGCCCTCGTCACTTTTGGCGGGAAGCAATGCGCCGCTTGCCGATGTCGCCACGGTCATGTGGGGCTTCGGTGGCGCTGTCTTTATCGCCATCGGGGCCTGTATCTCAACCTTTGGGACGCTGAACGGTTTTGTTCTTCTGACTGGGCAGGTGCCCCTAGGCGCGGCCCGCGACGGGTTGTTCCCGGCCTATTTCGCGCGCCTGTCCCGCTCAGGTACACCGGCCTTTGGGTTGATCGTGTCCAGCCTTCTGGCCAGTGCCCTCATTGCCATGAATTACACACGGTCGCTGGCCGAGCAGTTCGAATTCATCATCCTGCTGGCCACGCTGTCGACCCTGATCCCCTATCTGCTATGCGCCCTGGCCGAGATCATGATCCGTGCGCGTCGGGGCGATCACATCCGGCTGTCACCCAACATCCTTATCCTTGCCACGTTGGGCTTTGCCTACGCGCTCTGGGCGATCTACGGCGCGGGTGAGGATGTGGTTTTCTGGGGCGTTCTGCTGCTTTTGGCAGGTCTGCCCATCCATGTCTGGCTGCGCTGGCAGTCCGGCAAAGCAACACCGAAGGAGACATCATGACTGGATTTGGAGCCCATTCCGAGATTGGCAAACTTCGCAAGGTGATGGTGTGCGAACCGGGCCTTGCCCATTCCCGCCTGACCCCGGGCAACGCAGCCGAGCTTTTGTATGATGACGTTCTATGGGTGCACAAAGCCCGTGCCGATCACGCTGATTTCCGCATGAAAATGGAAGAGCGCGGGGTCGAAGTGCTGGAATTCCACGCTTTGCTAGAGACGACACTCAAGGACAAAGATGCCCGCAACTGGGTGCTGGAACGGCGGATCACGGAAAATCAGGTTGGCGTCGGCATGCTGACTGAGTTGCGCGGATGGCTTGATGAAATGCCGGCCAAAGAACTGGCCAGGTACCTGATCGGCGGCATCGCGGTCGAGGATATGCCCTTCAAGCCCTCGGGCATGTTCGGCAGCTACCTTGGCCCTCTGGGATTTGTGATTCCCCCAATCCCCAACACGCAGTTCACCCGCGACAACAGCTGCTGGATCTACGGCGGTGTGACGGTGAACCCGATGTATTGGCCCGCGCGGCGGCCTGAAACGCTGCTGGTCACCGCGATCTACAAGTTCCACCCTGATTTCAAGAACGGGGATTTCGAAATCTGGTGGGGCGACCCCGACGAAGATCATGGCGCGGCCACGGTCGAGGGCGGCGATGTCATGCCCTGGGGCAATGGCAGCGTGTTGATCGGTATGGGCGAACGCACCAGCCCGCAGGCGGTGGGTCAGGTGGCACGCGCGCTGTTCGCCAAGGGTGCGGCGGAACGGGTTGTGGCCTGCCAGATGCCACGCAGCCGGGCGGCCATGCATCTGGATACGGTGTTTAGCCATTGCGACCGCGAAACCGCGACCGCTTTTGTGGATGTCTGTAACGAGATCCAGTGTATCAGCCTGCATCCGGGCAACAAAGAGGGCTCGATCGAGTTCCGGCGTGAGGACAAACACCTGTTTGATGTCGCGGCAGAGTGCCTTGGCATCAAATCGCTAAACATCGTGCAGACCGGTGGTGATGCGTTCAATCAGGAACGCGAGCAATGGGACGATGGCAACAACGTGGTCGCGTTAGAGCCCGGCGTGGTCGTGGCCTATGACCGCAACACCTATACCAACACGCTGCTGCGTAAGGCGGGTGTCGAGGTGATCACCATTTCCGGGTCCGAACTGGGCCGTGGACGTGGCGGAGGGCATTGCATGACCTGCCCGATCTGGCGCGACCCCGTAGATTATTGAGACTGATGACGAAAAGGAGACGAAGACGATGGCATTTAACCTCAAGGGCCGCAGCTTCCTCAAACTGCTCGACTTCAACCAGCGCGAACTGCGCTATCTTTTGGACCTGTCACGCGACCTGAAACGTGCGAAATACGCCGGATCCGAGATTCAGCACCTGAAGGGCAAGAATATCTGCCTGATCTTCGAGAAAACCTCGACCCGGACCATGTGCGCCTTTGAAGTGGCGGCGATGGATCAGGGCGCTGGCGTCACCTACCTCGGCCCCTCGGGGTCGCAGATCGGGCATAAGGAAAGCATGAAAGACACCGCCCGCGTTTTGGGTCGGATGTTCGACGGGATCGAATACCGTGGCTTCGGTCAGGATTTGGCCGAGACGCTGGCCGACTATGCGGGTGTGCCCGTCTATAACGGCCTGACGGATGAGTTCCACCCGACCCAGATGCTGGCCGACCTGCTGACCATGCAGGAATATGGCGAAAAACCCTTGCATGACATCAAATATGCCTATGTTGGTGACGGGCGCTCGAACATGGGTCATTCGCTAATGATCGCGGGCTGCATGATGGGTATGGACGTGCGCATCGGCGCCCCGAAAGAGCTGTGGCCCTCGGACGAATTCCGAGGTCCCGCCGAAGAGGCCGCCGCGCGCTATGGCGCCAAGCTGACTATCACCGACGACCCGAAAGAAGCCGTGGATGGCGTAGACTTTATCCACACCGATGTCTGGGTCTCGATGGGTGAGGCGGCCGAGGTCTGGGAAAGCCGGATCAAGGAGCTGACACCTTATCAGGTCAACAGCGATCTGATGGCGGCGGCAAACAACCCCAACGTCAAGTTCATGCATTGCCTGCCCGCTTTCCACAACACGGAAACCAAGGTGGGCGAGGACATCCATCAGAAATTCGGCATCACCGAAATGGAAGTGACCGAAGAGGTGTTCGAAAGCCCCGCCGGGATCCAGTTCGAGCAGGCGGAAAACCGGATGCACACCATCAAGGCGGTTCTGGTCGCCACATTAGGGAGCTGAGTCATGCGCATTGTCGTCGCCCTTGGAGGCAATGCGCTGCTGCGCCGCGGTCAGGCCTTGACCGCGGAGAACCAGCGCGAAAACACCGCCATCGCCGCCGAGGCGCTGGCTACCATCGCCGAAGGCAACGAGCTGATCGTGACCCATGGCAATGGCCCACAGGTCGGCCTGCTGGCGCTGCAAGGCAATGCTTACAAACCGGACGAAGCCTACCCGCTGGACGTGTTGGGGGCCGAGACCGAAGGCATGATCGGCTATATGGTCGAACAGGAGCTGGGCAACCGCCTGCCGCAGGAAACCCCTCTGGCCACGCTGCTGACCATGATCGAGGTCGACGCCAAGGACCCCGCCTTTGACAACCCGACCAAGTTCATCGGGCCTGTTTATGAAAAGGCCGAGGCCGAACGGCTGGCCTCTGACAAGGGTTGGGACATCCGTGCCGATGGCGACAAATGGCGGCGGGTGGTCGCCTCACCCCTGCCCAAGCGGATTTTCCAGATCCGGCCGATCAAATGGTTGTTGGAGAAACAGACCGTGGTGATCTGCGCCGGTGGCGGCGGAATCCCCACCGTCTATAACGACGCGGGTACGCTGGAGGGGATCGAAGCGGTGATCGACAAGGATCTGGCCTCGGAACTGCTGGCTCGCGAAGTGGGGGCGGACCTGTTCATTTCAGCCACCGATGCGGACAGCGTCTATTTGGACTGGGGCACAGATGATCAACGTGGCATCAAGACGGCAACACCTGATGCGATCGACGCCTATGATTTCGCCGCAGGCTCAATGGGTCCCAAGGTGGATGCCGCGGTTCAGTTCGCCCGCTTGACCGGCAAATCCGCCGCCATCGGCGCCCTGGCTGATCTGGCTGGGATCGTGGCCGGTACCAAGGGAACGACCATCCGCGACGACGCTGGTGAAACCGTGTTTCACTAACAGGGAGACGTCGCAAGCAAAGCAGAACGGGCCGTCGTGCCCGTCAATTAGCGTCCGAGTGTTTCGGCGCATTCGTGTTTTCTTGCCAACCCGCGGCTTTCAATTGTGACAGCACAGCGCTTGCGTGAACGGGATCGATGTAAAATCTGTTCAGCGCGACAGAAGGATGAAAATCGGGCCAGATCTGTGCCAGTTCTGAAAGAAGCACTTTGGCCATATCTGTCTGACCATCCGCCTGATAGGAGGCGGCTTTGAAAAGCAGTGTCAACTCGCTGACGGGCCCGCCGGAAGCAATGGCCGTATCAAAGGCCGAGATTGCAGCTTCGTAGTTGCCCAAATGGAAGCTCGCGACGCCAAAAATGTTTCGATGTGCGTGATGCGAACCCGGGGCCTTGCGTGGCTGTTCCGGGTCAGAAATCATCTGAGCGTATTTAAAATCTCCAGTCAGTAAAAAGATCACCGCGCTGAAATCCAAAACCCGCGCATCCCTGTCGCTGAGTTTGAAGGCCCGATCCGCCAATTCTTTTGCGGTTTCCAAGTTGCCCGAGGCAAAAGCCAACCAGGCTTGCGACGAGATTGACCAACCGTTCGTCGGGTCGAGATCGACCGCCTTTTGTGACATCTGCGACGCTTCGCGAAGCATCGCCTGTCGCCGGGTTTCATCCGGGGACAGAACGGCCAGAGTTGACAGGCTGTGTGCGGCACCTGCGTAGCCGCCTGAATACTCGGGATCAATGCGGATGGCCTCTTTGAACATTTGTGTGGCCGAGTTCTGATGATCTGTGTCCGCTATGGGAAACAACAGCTCGCTGGCCTTTTGCGACATGTTGGCAGCCTGCAATGTAGCCATTGATTTTGCCGCCAGAGCCAGCCTTTCCTGCGCAGCACTAACCGCGTTGTCAGTTTCTGAATGTTGCGGCGTTTCCTCAAAAGACATCCAGAATACAACTGCCAAACCAATGATCGCGCTGACCATCAGAATGGGCCAGAGCGTTGGCAATCGTCTTGCCTGAGCACGCGTATGTCGTAGCTCAGGCCGTTCTGCCTGCGATCTTGCTTCGAACCGCGGCGTATAGTGGCCTTTGTCGATATGGATATGCACTGGGTCATCCGCACCATAATATTCCGCAAGCGCCCGCCGCAACCTGCGCGCGTCAACCCGAACAACGTTGTCGCTGCCCTTGGTTGGGTCGCGCCCATATACATCCTGCGCGATGATTTTGCCGACTATGGATTGGCCCCGACGGTGCAGGCTTTCTTCGACAACGTAAGTCAGAAAGTCCTGCAACCGCGCCGAGGCTGACAGCTGCGGGCTGTTGAGAACTCTGGCCAGCGCCTCTCGGATGTGGCCTTCGGCCAAAGGCTCGTCTGGCTTTTCCATATGTGATGCGTCGCTCATCTCAGAGTCGCTTAAGTCAACAAAAACAAGTTTCTAAACCGGTATGAAGTCACGGTTTCACGTCGTATTTCACCGTATAACCCCTATCGGGTCCTTTCAACCGCGCTCATGCTGCCATGCATGGCTCTGCATATTGACAGATCGGAACTATACCCTTCGACGGTCGAATTGTACCTGCCGGACCGGCGGGTGCTTATCACGCAGCTTCGGCAATCCAACGTAGTCTTCGCCGAAATCTGCCGCGACTACGAGCTGCTGGCCGGTGACCTGAACGCTCTGATCCGATGCCGTCCCAGCTCGCATCCGGGAACACAGGCCGAACGCGACCTTCTGCTTGAAAGCCTGCAGGGGCTGGTCCGCGAAATCGAAACCGTACTTGAACGCAATCTTGGGGGCTGAACGCCAGCCGCGCGGATCCGATCAACTTATTGGAAACAGCATAGAGGAAAGGGAAACTGAAATGAAATTTAGTCTGGCAATCTGTGGCGCAGCGGCAGCGGTGCTTTCGTCGGATGTGGCGGCTCAGCCCATCATCCACGACGCCGAACATTACATCCTTCATGCTCAGCACGGCGAGCGGTGGTCGACCGAAGATGCCGCGCTTCAGGAAAAACTCGATGCGCTTGCGGCTGAACACGGCACCAAACCCAACATCATCCACATCATGTGGGACGACACCGCCGTGGGCGAGGTTGGCATCCCCGAAATTCAGGCCGTGCGTGGGTTCGAGACCCCCAATATGAACCAGATGGCGGATGAAGGGATCAACTTCATGCGCATGTATACCGAACCCGCTTGCACCCCCACGCGGGCAGCATTTCAGACCGGCCGCTACGCCGTGCGCAGCGGGATGCACACAGTGTCCTTCCCCGTTGAATATTCAGGCATGGATGCTGAGGAGGTGACCATTGCCGAGGTCCTCTCGGGTGCCGGGTACAACACCGCGTTTTACGGCAAGTGGCACCTGGGGGATACCGAGTTCTCATACGCCCACAACCAGGGTTATGACGAGGCCTTGTTTACCCCCTACAATCAGGTTCCGTCGATGTGGATACCGCAGGCTGAGGTCGGCAACGTGATCACCGGCCTCTATCCGGACTTCTATGGTGAAGACAAATATGACATCGACAATTCCTGGCAGCCGTTGGGTCAGGTCTGGACGCTTGAGGGAACCAAAGGCGGCGAGACGCTGGAATGGGGCCCGCCGCCCAATATCGAGAATTATTGGGATATCGAAACAGAAGCGCAGCGCCGGACACTGGCGTTCATCGACAAGAGTGTCGAGGAGCAAAAGCCTTTTTTCATCGCTTATCACCCGATCCTGGCGGCATTTTTTCCTGATCCGCGCAAGACGCAGAAAGACACGGCCAACAAGAACCTTGCGCAAGAAGGTCTGGTTGCAATCGATCAATTCGTGGGAGAGTTGTTTGACTATCTCGAGGCCAAGGGCATAGCTGAAAACACGCTGGTGATCGTGATGGCCGACTATGGCCCATTCATTCACTACGGGCCGCGTGGCATGGTCGAGACGCTGTATACAGGCGGTAAGGGTGACTTTACCGAAGGCGGTGTGCGGGTTCCGGCAATCGCGAAGTGGCCGGGTGTGATTGAGCCCGATCAGATCGTGGGGGACATCTTGCATGTCAGCGACCTTTTCACCACCTTCGCGCGCCTTGGAGGTGCGATGGATGCCATCCCAACCGACCGGGTGATCGACGGTGTCGATCAGACCTCGCTGTTGCTGAACGGAGACGGCTTCAGCCGCCGCGACTATGTCATGATCTATCAGGGTCCCAACCTGTCGGCTGGCGTCAAGGGCCGGTTCAAGCGGGATTGGAAAAACGCAACTCCCGGCCTGTCGAAGAACGAGTTCTATGATCTCTATACCGACCCGCGCGAGAAAACCGGCGAGATGATCGAGCAGTTCCACATCAAGTCGATGTTCAATCGCCAACGCGCTCGGCACGAGCTGTGGATGGACCAATATCCGAACCGTCCCGATCCAACTCCGGGGCCTGCCCTGACGGGTATCGCAAACGAACGGCCCGAGACGCGGCAGCTTTATACCGCTCCAGTCGAGGTCGAGAATTTGCCCTTCACGCCCGAGCAGATCAACAACTATCCGCGTCCGTTCTCGGATAGTGACATGTAACGCCGCTGGTACGGGTCAGAGCCCCTTGGGGCTCTGACCTTTTCAAGCTGGAAACAGGTTTCTCAACGTGATTTTGCAACTCAGCACCCCTGGAGTTCTATCGCTTTTTATAAACGATCATCCGGCGCTTGCTGAAATCAGTCATCAGTTTCATCGAGTGAGATTTTGCAGGCATGTTGCAGGGCACCTTTGTGCTGACCCAGTACTTTTTGTATCCCACCCGGCTATTTCCAACTTAACTCTGGTGAATTTGTATTTGTGTGTCCGTCGATATGGATTTTGAAAACCCTGACGTCGTGCCCGTTGCTTGCAGCGGGCCTCGACAATTCGAGATTGAACCCATCGCTGGGTGATCGAAAACGTCAGACCCTCAAGGATTTTCATCTGGTTGCGGTCGGCTGGACCAGAGGATCAACAGCAGGAAGGAAATGTTGAGGGCAACGTTTAAGGGCGCTCCGACCAAGACCGAGCCAGTGCTGTCGGTGCAAAACCAGACCCATGCGGTGATCTGTGCCACTTTGGCTGCGGCGGCAGGGGATATCGGCACAACGTAGGTTCCCAACGCCCATTGCATCGCGCCTAGCCCGGCCGTCAGACCGCCAACAATTGCAAGCAACAATGGCGCTGGGACGGTGATATCGGCTGCAACCGAGTGGATCGGCCAATACGCCACTGTCAGAAAGATATGCGCCAGACTGTGCAAGGCAGGCAGTGCGGTCAATGTAAATAGAACTCCGGTGGCGACCAATGCCGTGCCCGACCGTCGCATTGCGATGTGTTGTGGGGTCATGACGCCCTCCTTTCGATGGTGTCCTTCATGCGGTCGGGGCGGGTCGAGATCAATTACGTCAGAGGTAAGTGATTTCTACCTGCAGGGTCACTAAGGTGGCACCATGACCCCGTATTCCAGTTTGCTGAAAGAATGGCGGAAGCTTCGGCGGATGAGCCAGCTTGACCTGGCGACCGAAGCCGATGTCAGTGCGCGACATATATCCTTTCTCGAAACCGGTCGGTCCCGGCCCAGCCCAGATATGATCCTTCATCTTTCGGACGTTATGGATGTACCTGTCGACGCCAGAAACCAGATGCTGCAGGCAGAAGGTTTCGCCGCCCGTTTTGCCAAAACTCCCTTTGATGACGCCGCCATGGCCCCGATCCGCGATGCTGTTGAATGGACACTGAAACAGCATGACCCCTACCCGGGGATTGTGTTGGATCGGGTTTGGAGGATCGTCAGATTGAACAAAGCGGCCGAGCTTCTGTTTACACCGCTTGGGATCGAAACCGGGCAAAGCCTGTTGGCGCTTGTTACAAGCCCGGTCATGGCCGAGCTAGTAGAAAACTGGCCCGAGGTTGCGCATCATACAATGCTGCGTTTGCGCTCGGAAAGCGCGAATGCTGGCGGGTTGCCCGAATTGGACGCTGCGGCCAAGGCGCTTGCGCCTTTTGCAAGCATCCACAGGGATATGGTTCCCGGTCCAACGGTTCCGGCGATCTATCGTTTTGGGGAGCAACGGGTGTCGATGTTTGGGACTGTCGCGCAATTCAGCACCGTGACGGATGTCACTCTGGATGACTTGAAGATCGAACTGTTCTTTCCATCCGACGAAGCAAGCGCAAGTTTTCTGAGGGAAATCTCAAGTCCGAGACATGGCGGGTAGAATACGGTCGAGCGTCTTGACGGCGCACCCCTGATCAAATGATCATCGGTTCACTGTCATGGGGTGCCCTGAAGGAAAACCGATGGAAGTGTTTGGTAGTGAAGCCCAGCGACACATGTCCACCACGGGCGAGCATCTTTTGCATCTGCTGGGGGACGACCCTCGGTTCTGTAGCCATGGGCGGGGTATTCAGGTTTCCAATGAGTATAGTGGGGCATTGGATGATGCCTATGCAATGGCCCGGATCCTTGGCGTGACCGCGATAGAGAGCATACCACGTCCTGAGGTTGCGAAAACGCTGGCAAAAATTGAAAGCCAGGGTTTCAAAACAGATACGATAGCCTCCTATCTGGGAGGTCTGAATTGCGTTGACATCGCGCGCCACGTTGTCGAGACGCGGACGCTGCCCGAAGATTTGACCGTGCGCGTGATTGATCGCGACTCTCCGCCGGAATGGCTGGAAGCTTTTGCCGAAGTTGCATTGAGCCACGGAGTTTTGCCTCCGATCGGACCGGTTATGCGTGGAGTGTCCCGGCCCGGGTTTGCCATGGTCGCCGTTGACAGGTCGGGTGCACCGGTTGCAACCGCGGGCTCGGTTCTGTGTCATCCACCCAGCAGCCCGTTGCATCGTCGCGCGCAATGGGGTCAGCTTTCGACCAAACCCCAGCGTATGGGCGAGGGGATTGCGACAATCTTGGGTGCAATGGCTCTGATACACTCTCATGATCAGCTTGGCGCCACCGGGTTCAAGACGGGCATTGCGCCCGGCAATGTTGCGTCTGCCTATTTGTGTGAAAGGCTTGGATTGCAGGACAGCGGCAGCGACATTGTCGCGATCATTGACCCTAAGCTTTTCGCAGAAGACCGGTTGACCAAATGAGCCGTGCAAAAGGGAAATGCAGTATTCTGTCACCAACACGTGAAAGGGCCCGGCTGAAACGTTTTTGAAAACCAATGTGGGGCGCAAAATTGTCGCACTGGCAAAGCTTAGAAACCTTGGGCCCGCACCTGTGATGCCGCAGAAATCAAACCCGACAGGTCAGGCCTGAGTGAACAAACCCCGGAGTCGCAAAATGTCAAAGTCCAATCAGATTAAGAAAATTCAAACGCAGGGCGTGCACCACATCACGATCAACGGAGCGGACCGACAGACGTCGATTGATTTCTGGGAAGGGGTTCTGGGAATGCCGTTCATTTTTGATCAGCCGAACCTCGACAACCCTAACGAGGGGCATCTGTATTTTGACCCCGGCGATGGGCGCCTCATCACAATTTTTACCAATGAAGACCGGAAACCGGATGCGACCCCTGTACCAGAGGCCATCGGGTCTTTGCATCATCTCGCGTTCAACGTCAGCCAAGCCACATTCTGGCAAGTGGCAGCGCGTTTGGATGCGCGGGGCGTTGATAACACGGGTCCCGTCGATCGGGGCTTCATGGATTCGATCTATTTCCGCGATCCGCTGGGGCTCCGGCTTGAAATTGCAAGCTATAGGTTCGAACCGCCCGAAGGCTGTCGCCATGCTGATGTACTGCTAAAAGCGCATAAACTTCGCGTCGCGCGTGGGGATCATCACATCAACCGGGAACATCTGGCAGATGCAATCGAAATGCTGGTTGAACAGAGTCAAAATTCGCTGTCGGCGGATCGCTCTGTGCGCAAGGGATACTGAAGATCTTTGGCCTTTCGCACTAAAGAGTGAGGCGGTGATCCGGTAGGGTTCTGAAGCCGCCAGAATTGGAAAGAAAAGACCGGGCTTGCGTTGAAGCCCGGTCTTTTCTTTGGTGCCGCGGGGTCAGATCCTGCCCGATAAGGTCAGGAAATCTCGCCCATGCAGAGGTATTTGATCTCGAGGAAATCCTCGGTCCCGTATTTCGAGCCTTCGCGGCCCAGACCGGATTGTTTGACACCGCCGAAGGGCGCGACCTCGGTCGAGATCAGACCGGTATTGATGCCCACCATGCCCGATTCCAGCCCTTCGGCCACGCGCCAGACGCGCGCCAGATCACGGCTGTAGAAATACGAGGCCAGACCGAATTCGCTGTCGTTGGCCATGGCGACGACGTCGTCCTCGTCCTCGAATTTGAACAGGGGCGCGACAGGGCCGAAGGTTTCATCCTTTGCGACCACCATGTCGCGGGTCACACCGGTCAGAACGGTGGGTTCAAAGAACGTGCCGCCAAGGTCCGAGCGTTTGCCGCCCAGCGTGACCGTTGCACCCTTGGACACCGCGTCCGAGATATGTTCCTCGACCTTGGCGACGGCCGCGTCATTGATCAGCGGGCCGGTGGTGACACCGTCACCGAAACCGTCGCCCACGTTCAGGGCTTTGGTCTTCTCGGCCAGCTTGGCGGCGAATTCGTCATAGACGCCTGCCTGCACATAGATGCGGTTGGCGCAGACGCAGGTTTGGCCGTTGTTGCGGAATTTGGCGATCATTGCACCATCCACGGCAGCGTCCACGTCGGCGTCGTCGAACACGATGAACGGCGCGTTGCCACCCAGTTCGAGGCTCATCTTTTTGATCGTGCCTGCCGCCTGCCGCATCAGGATCTGGCCAACACGGGTCGACCCGGTGAAGGTGATCTTGGCCACCTTGTCATTGGTGCACATCTCATTGCCCACGCCCGAGCTGTCAGTGCCGGGGATGACGTTGAACACACCTGCCGGGATGCCCGCACGTTCGCCCAGAACAGCCATCGCCAGCGCAGACAGAGGCGTCAGCGTTGCCGGACGGGCCACAAAGGTACAGCCTACAGCCAGTGCCGGACCAACCTTGCGGGCAATCATGGCGTTGGGAAAGTTCCACGGGGTGATCGAACCGACCACGCCCACAGGCTGTTTCAGAACGACAATGCGTTTGTCACGCTGATGGCCGGGGATGACGTCGCCGTAGACCCGCTTGGCCTCTTCCGAGAACCACTCGATGAAAGACGCCCCGTACAGGATCTCGCCCCGCGCTTCGGCCCAGGGTTTGCCCATCTCGGCGGTCAGGATCGTGGCTAGATCGTCGGCGTTTTCCACCATCAGATCGAACCATTTGCGCAGGATTGCGGCGCGCTCCTTGCCGGTTTGCGCGGCCCATTCTTTCTTTGCCGCATAGGCGGCGTCCACGGTCTGCGCGGTGCCTTCGATGCTGACATCGGTCACATTGGCGATCAGATCGCCGGTGGCAGGGTTGTAGACGGGAAAGGTCGCTTCACCCTCAACCCATGCGCCGTTGATATAGGCGCGGGTTTCCAGAAGGCTGGGATCTTTCAGCTCCAGCTTGGTCACTTTGATATCCAGCATGTTCAGGCTCCTTTGGCAGCGTCGACCGAGGCTTCGAGGATATCCATCGCCTCGGCGAAGATCTCGTCCTGCACCGTCAGCGGTGCGAGGAAGCGAATTACGTTCCCATATACGCCACATGTCAGCAGGATCAATCCGCGCTTGAGCGCCTCGGCCCGTACGGCGTTGGCCATCTCGGGGTTTGGTGCGCTACCGTCGGTGGTGTTGAACTCGGTCGCGATCATGAAACCGGGGCCACGAATGTCGACGATCTCGGGTGTACGGGCGCGGATCGATTCCAGACGTTGTTTCAGACGCGAGCCCAGCTCGTTTGCGCGGGCGCACAGGTCCTCTTCTTCGATCACGTCCATCACCGCATGGGCGGCGGCGATGCCCAGCGGGTTGCCGCCATAGGTGCCGCCCAGACCGCCGGGTTGCGCCGCATCCATCAGGTCGGCGCGACCCGTGACTGCGGCCAACGGCAGACCGCCCGCCAGACCTTTGGCCATGGTGGTGATGTCGGCGGCCACGTCATAGGCTTCCATCGCGAACAAATTGCCGGTGCGGGCAAAACCCGTCTGCACTTCGTCTGCGATCATAACGATGCCGTGTTCGTCGCACAGGGCGCGCAAGCCGCGCATCAGTTCGGCCGGGGCGGGGTAAAAGCCACCTTCACCCTGAACCGGCTCGATGATGATGGCAGCAACGCGGCCCGGGTCCAGATCGGCCTTGAACAGTTTGGTCAGCGCGCCCAGCGAATCCTCTGTCGAGGTGCCGTGCAGCTCAACCGGGAAAGGGACGTGATAGGTGTCGGGCATCATCGCGCCGAAGCCGGCCTTGTAGGGCTGCACCTTGCCGGTCAGCGACATGCCCATGAAGGTGCGGCCATGGAAGCCGCCACCAAAGGCGATCACGGCGGGGCGGCCGGTGGCTGCACGGGCGATTTTTACGGCGTTCTCCACCGCTTCGGCACCGGTGGTCACAAAGACGGTCTTCTTGGTGAAATCACCCGGCACCTTTTCGTTCAGACGCTCGGCCAGACGGATGTAGTTTTCGTAAGGCAGAACCTGATGGCAGGTATGAGTAAAGTTCGCGGCCTGCGTCGTGACCGCCTCCATAACCTTGGGGTGGCAATGCCCGGTATTCACAACGGCTATGCCTGCGGCGAAATCGATGTAACGCTTGCCTTCGACGTCCCACACCTCGGAGTTCGCAGCGCGGTCCACATAGACCTGCGTCTGCATTCCCACGCCTTGCGCGATCGATGTGTTGCGGCGTTCAGCAATCTGAGCATTCAGCATATTGCGTCCTTTCGGGTTGTCGGGCGCGCGCCCGTAAATCTGATCGCGTGACTGTAGTAGCCACAGGTTTGAGCGAAAGCCTGTTTCTTGCCAACCATAAGCCCTTGATTTACGGTCCCTGCACCCCTCAAGTGATGCGGATAGTGAACATGAAGAACGCCAATCAGGATGATCTGACCCTTGGATTGCGCCTGCGCGCCCTGCGTGAACGCGCGGGTCTGTCACAGCGGGCGTTGGCCAAAAAGTCGGATGTGCCGAACTCGACCATCTCGCTGATCGAGTCGGGCAAGATGAACCCCTCGGTCGGAGCGTTGCGGCGGATTTTGCAGGGTATTCCGATTGGCATGTCCGACTTTTTCTCGTTCGAGATCGAGGCCGAGCAGACCGTGTTCTACGCCGCAGAAGACCTGACCGAGATCGGCAAGGGCGGGCTGTCGCTGCGGCAGGTGGGATCGAACTTGCACGGGCGCGCGATGATGATCTTGCAGGAAACCTATGATCTGGGCGCGGATACCGGCCGTGTAATGTATGGCCACGAGGCCGAAGAGGGCGGCGTGGTGGTCTCGGGCCGGGTCGAGGTTACGGTGGGCGATCAACGCAAGGTGCTGGGGCCGGGGGACGCTTATTATTTCGACAGCCGCACCCCGCACCGGTTCCGTCAGGTTGGACCGGAAAAATGCCGGATCGTCAGCGCCTGTACCCCGCCGACTTTCTGACCGTCATCGCGGATGTATCCGCACTATGAACCATAGTGTTGCAATGAGTGACCAGTTGATCCACAGTATGATTCATAGTGCGGGATTTTCCCGCATGTCTCATCGGGCGCTCCCCCGCCCAATTCGGAGATTTGAGATATGAAAAAGAAGCCTGCCACTCTACCGCGCGGCTATCGCACCTGTACGGCATCGCTGGCTGTTGCGGACGTGCCTGCGGCGCTGGCCTTTTACGAAAAAGCCTTTGACGCCAAGATTCAGGCCTTTGATGCGGATGAGGCCCCCGGCTTTGCCGCCATCAAGATCGGCAACTCGATGCTGTTCGTCACTGCGGGTTGGGGCGCACATGTTCCGACAGTTGCGGGCACCGTTACCCCGGTGGGCCACCACATGTATGTCGAAGACGCGGATGCCGCGCTGGAGGCCGCTTTGGAAAACGGCGCAACCCTGATGGCCGAGGCAATCGACACCTATTGGGGCGAACGTTGCGCCACGGTTGCCGACCCGTTTGGCCATATCTGGACACTGGCGACGCGGATCGAAAATCTGAAGTCTGAAGATATCAGCGAGCGCCGCAGGGCCCTGTTCCGCGCCATTCAGGATCAGGATGCTGAAGCTGTGGTCGAGACCACTGAGCCGGCAAACCAGACCGTGGCCGCGTGATC
The DNA here is from genome assembly GCF_056531925.1 of Ruegeria sp. J8. Taxonomy (NCBI): domain Bacteria; kingdom Pseudomonadati; phylum Pseudomonadota; class Alphaproteobacteria; order Rhodobacterales; family Roseobacteraceae; genus Ruegeria; species Ruegeria sp. J8. Next base: position 229,502 of record NZ_JBQFMR010000005.1, on the reverse strand, counting down.
CGTCATATGCTGATCTACAGACGGATCGTGGGGTGCCGGAATGGGTGTGTTCATTAATAGGCTAATCATGAACGACGTTCCCTTTCCCACTTTCACGATCCGCCAGAACGACTTGGCCATCCTTGCCGCTGAGAACCGGATCGGAGACTATCCTGTCGCCGTGCGCACTGCGCGCGAGGTGGTTAGCGGCGGCTTTGCCAACCACTCGGCGCATCCCAACACCTGGACGGTCTATTTTTTGGTCGACGGTCAGTGGGCGCTGGTGGAATCCACGCGCGGTCTGCGGCGGGAATGGTCCAGTCTGGACCGGTTGGAGAAATGGCTGCGTAGTTGCGGGTTCCGGTTCTTTTGGGTGCGCAACGATATCGACTTTGTGGAATCCCCCGGCGAGGAGGAGGCCGACTAAATCACCCCCTTGCGGATCGTGGGCTTGCACCAATCCGTGCTTTCATGTTCCGATGAAGAACGCCGGACCACCTCGGCGGTCGCAATCGGCAAGAAGAAGAGACAAACAAGATGACCCCTTTTGCGATAACCGGAATTCAGATGCATGTGGGCGCGTTGCAGTCGAATGTAGATGCGATGCTGCACCGGATCGACATAATGATGGCGCGGTTTCCCTGGACCCAGATGGCGCTGTTCAGCGAGTTGGCCCCCTATGGTCCGCTCGACCGGTTTGCCCAGCCTTTTCCCAATGACGATCTGTCACGTTTTCAGGACGCTGCGCGTCGCTATGGAATTTGGCTGATCCCCGGCTCGATGTTCGAAAAGCGCGAGGACGGGCGGATTTTCAACACCTCGGTGGTGATCAACCCCGAGGGTGAGATCGTTTCGAAATACTCGAAGATGTTCCCGTTCAAACCCTACGAACAGAGCATTTCATCCGGCACGGAATTCTGCATTTTTGACGTCCCGGATGTGGGTCGGTTCGGCCTGTCGATCTGCTATGACATCTGGTTCCCCGAAACCACTCGCCACCTGACCAGCCAGGGGGTCGAGGTTCTGCTGCATCCGGTGTTGACCGGCACCACTGACCGTGAGGCCGAATTGTCGATTGCAAAGGCCACCGCGGCGCAGTTCCAGTGTTACGTGTTCGACGTGAACGGTCTGGCCGCTGGCGGGGTGGGGCGGTCGCTGGTGGTTGATCCCTCGGCCACGGTGCTGCACCAATCGGCGGGGCAAGAGGACATCTTCCCCATCGAGATCGATTTGGATCAGGTCCGCCGCCAGCGCGAGGTCGGGCTGAAAGGTCTGGGTCAGGTCCTCAAAAGCTTCCGCGACCGCGAGGCGGATTTCCCGGTTTATGACCGGGCCAGCGGAGCAGATGCCTATTTGCACACGCTGGGGCCGCTGCGCATCCCGCAAAAGGGCGATGTTGCCGGTGTTGCCGCGTCCGACCCCAGAACAGCGCTGGGATACAACGAAGATACCTCGACCAAGCCCGATAATCTTTATCTCTACAAAGGGCGCTCAGGCACAGACTGATACCAGCGCAGCTTTTCGGGAATTGCAGAAAGGACATTGATCTCATGCACGGCTTATCCGACAGCGAAAAGCTCCACACCATCTCGGACTATTACAGCGCCTCGCAATTGCGGGCGGACAGGTGGAGCGCGCTGCGGGAAACAGCCGAATCTCTGGATCAAAACGCCGGTGACTCTGATCGGGACAGGGCGCGCCGTCTGCTTCAGGCACTAGCCCCTATCGAGGTTTATTTCGCGTTTCCTGGCGCGTCGGCCTTTGACTATTTGCGCAGGCTGCTGGACCACGGCAATTTCGGCGATTTCTCGACCGCCGTGCGCCGGGTCTCGCGCGCGCTGACATCGGGGGCGTATCGGCGTCGCTCGATCCCTCTGATCGCGGATGAGACCGAGGGCGACGAGTTCGAGGATGAAGCGGCTCAAAGCCACGAAGCCCGTGCGCTGGGGCGACCCTATTTCGAGGTAATGATCGTCGACAATGTCAACGAACATCAGGAACGGTTCCTGCAATCCAGCCTGCAACGGATGCGCCGCAGCGAAGACCCGTTCATTTATGAGACCGTCGTGGTGCCCAGCGTCGAGGATGCGCTGATTGGCGTTCTGTTCAACCAGAATGTGCAGGCCGTGATCGTTCGTCCGGGTCTGAGCCTGAAGTCCAAGAACGAAACCAACGTGTTGGGGCGCTATATCAGCCTTTACGGCGAAGGCGCAGATCTTGATGCGCTGTCCCCTTCGGAATACGGGCCGGAAACCTGTCGCCGGATTGGAATGCTGCGCCCTGAGCTGGATGCCTATCTGATCACCGACCGCTCGGCCGAGGATATCGCCGGGCTTGATCTGGGCCTGTGCCGACGGGTGTTCTATAATCAGGAAGATTTTCTGGAACTGCATCTGAACATCCTGCGCGGGGTGCAGCGGCGGTTCAAAACCCCGTTCTTCACCGCGCTGAAAGAATATTCCAAGCAACCCACCGGCGTTTTCCACGCCATGCCGATCAGCCGCGGCAAGTCGATCAGCCGTAGCCATTGGATTCAGGATATGGGGGCGTTCTACGGGTCGAACATCTTTATGGCCGAAACCTCGGCCACATCGGGCGGGCTGGATTCTCTGCTGGAGCCACGCGGCCCCATCAAGGAAGCGCAAGAGGCCGCCGCCCGTGCGTTCGGATCAAAACAGACCTTCTTTGCTACCAACGGTACCTCGACCTGCAACAAGATCGTGGTGCAGGCGCTGGTGCGCCCTGGCGATATCGTTCTGGTCGACCGTGACTGCCACAAATCGCACCATTACGGCATGGTGCTGGCGGGGGCGAGCGTAGTCTATATGGACAGCTACCCTCTGCACGACTACTCGATGTACGGTGCGGTGCCGATCCGCGAGATCAAGCACAAGCTGCTGGCCCTGAAAGCCGAGGGCAAGCTGGATCAGGTGCGCATGGTGCTGCTGACCAACTGCACCTTTGATGGCATCGTCTACAACGTTCAGCGGGTGATGCAGGAATGTCTGGCGATCAAGAAAGACCTTGTGTTCCTGTGGGATGAAGCCTGGTTCGGTTATGCCCGTTTCGCACCCAACACGCGCGTGCGAACGGCGATGCGCTCGGCCAATATCCTGCGTGAACAGTTCCGCTCCGCAGACCATTCCGAAGCCTATGCAGCCCAACAGGTCGAGCTGGAGGGCGCGGATGATGAGACCCTGATGAACACCCGTCTGATCGCCCCGCCGGACGCGCGGGTGCGTGTCTATGCCACGCAATCCACACACAAGACGCTGACCGCGCTGCGGCAGGGCTCGATGATCCACGTCAACGACCAACAGTTCAAAGGCGCTGTGGAAGAAGCGTTTCACGAAGCCTACATGACGCACACCTCGACCTCGCCCAACTATCAGATCATCGCTTCGTTGGATGTTGGCCGCAGGCAGGTCGAGATCGAAGGTTATGAGTTCGTCCAGCGTCAGGTCGAAAGCGCCATGGCGATCCGCCGGGCGGTCACGACGCATCCGCTGCTGAAGAAATACTTCAAACTGGTCACGGCGGGCGACATGATCCCCGAGGAGTACCGCGAAAGCGGTATGACCAGCTATTTCGATCCCGATCAGGGCTGGGCGGACGTTTGGGATTGCTGGGCGAAGGATGAATTTGTTCTGGATGCCACCCGGATTACGCTGCATGTGGGCGCAACGGGCTGGGACGGTGATACGTTCAAGACCAAGATCCTGATGGACAAATACGGCATCCAGATCAACAAGACCTCGCGCAATACCGTGCTGTTCATGACCAATATCGGCACCACGCGCAGCTCGGTCGCCTATCTGATCGAGGTGCTGGTCGAGATCGCCAAGGAGCTGGACGATCTGATGGACGACGCGTCCAAGATGGAAAAGCGCGCCTTCGACAAGCGTGTCCGCAACCTGAGCGAACACGTCCCGCCACTGCCCGACTTCAGCCGCTTCCATGATGCGTTCCGCTGTGTTGAAGGCACCGAAGCGGGCGATATCCGCACCGCGTTCTTCCTGTCCTATGACGAGGACAATTGTGACTACGTGGAACCCGATCATGACATGCTGGACCGGCTGGAGGCGGGCGAAGAAATGGTCTCGGCCACCTTCGTGATCCCGTACCCGCCCGGCTTTCCTATTCTGGTACCGGGGCAGGTGATCAGCCCGGAAATTCTTAAATTCATGCAGGAACTGGACGTGTCGGAGATCCACGGTTTCCGCGCCGATCTGGGCCTGCGCATTTTTACCGAAGACGCTTTGAAATCAGTCAAGAAAACATAAGGGACTGGGAGGACCATATGCCTAAGAAGGTGCTGAAGAACATTTCGGAAATCCGACGGTATTTCCACACCAACAAGGACCCGATCTATTTTGTGTCGGCGACCAATTTCAACTTGTTGGGTTTGGATGAGTGGGTGATGAACTTCACCTATATCTGCTACATGGATTGCTTTGACGGGCGGCATCCTAACGTGTTCGTGCCATCTGAGATGCCGCATGACGAATTCCAGTCGATCGAAGACATCAACAACTATCTGCTACAGCACAAAGAGGTCATCGACCTGGTCAAGCGGCGCGGTGGCAAGCCCAAATTTGTGTTCCTGATGTTCGATGAGACGACCGAGAAACTGGTCAAGGAACTGGGTGGTCAGCTGTGGTTCCCCAAAGCCAAGCTGCGCACCAAATGCGACAACAAGATCGAAACGGTCCGCATCGGCAACAAGGCGGGTGTGCCGTCGGTGCCCAATACGCTGAGCGTGGTCAAAAGCTATGATCACCTGAAGAAAATTTGCGACAAAGCCGGGTTGGGGCATGATCTGGTGCTACAATCGGCCTTTGGCGACAGCGGCCACACCACTTTCTTCATCAAATCCGAGGCGGATTTCAACAAACACAAGGATGAGATCGTAGGCGAGGGCGAGATCAAGATCATGAAGCGGATCGATTGTCGCGGTGCGGCGATCGAGGCCTGCGCGACGTCCGAAGGCACTATTGTGGGACCGCTGATGACCGAGCTCGTGGGCTTCAACGAACTCACCCCCTATCGCGGCGGTTGGTGCGGGAACGAGATATTCTCGACTGCCTTCCCACCCAAGGCGCGCGAACAGGCGCGGCAGCTTACCTTCCAGTTTGGCGAGGAATTACGCAAATCCGGTTATCGCGGCTATTTCGAACTGGATTTCCTGATCGACAAGAAAACCGATGAGCTATGGCTGGGCGAGCTGAACCCGCGTATCACTGGGGCCAGTTCGATGACCAACCATGCGGCTTTTGCCCATGCCGACGCGCCCCTGTTCCTGTTCCACCTGCTGGAATTTTCGAAGAAGCCCTTCGAGTTGGATGTCGAGGAACTGAACGCCCGTTGGGCCGACCCTGACATGATCGACAGCTGGTCGCAGATGGTGATCAAGCATACCGATGACAGCGTCGACCGCATCACGCAGGCCCCGCAATCGGGCATCTACAAGATGCTCGAAGATGGCCGTGTGGTGTTTGACCGCTTCGACTATCACCGTCGCGCAGTGGGAGAGAATGAGGCGTTCTTTCTGCGCATCTCGAATGTCGGCGACTACCGCTATGAAGGGGCCGATCTGGGCATTCTGGTGACGCGGGGACGGTCAATGACCAAGGGGTTCAAGCTGACGGACAAGTCGAAAAAGTGGATTCACGGCATTACGTCGGCCTACGCCGCCGAACCGCTGCCAGCCGCGCAGCCGATGGAAGATCCTGCGTTCAAAATCATGTAGAAGGCTTCATGGCGCTTGTTTTTCGCTCAATCGACGAGGAACAGCCCGGTCCTAAGCTGGCCGGGCTGTTTGCCGAATACTGGCCCGCCTACCATAAATGGTGGGTGCAAGAGGGGTATTCGGCGCGGCCCACCTATCGCGAATGCTTGCGCGCGTTGCAAACGCACATGCCCGAGATCCTGCCGCTATATGAAGAGGTGGTTGAACTGGTGGGCGGCAGCGACAGTCAGGCGCGGTTTCTCAGCTTTTATTGCCCGCCCAAATATCTGTCGGGGTGTAGCCAGGCGATCTGGCGTGGCAAGACACCCATTTTGGTGCGCAACTACGACTACCACCCCAAAACCTTTGACGCTGCATTGTTGAAAACCCGCTGGGGCGGGCGCGGCGTGATCGGGATGAGCGATGGCATTCTGGGCCTGCTGGATGGCATCAACGATACCGGCCTTACGGTCTCATTGACTTTTGGCGGTCGGCGCGAGGTGGGCGACGGCTTCGGTGTGCCGCTGATCTTGCGCTATGTGTTGCAGACCTGTGAGACCACGGCACAAGCGGTAGATGCGCTCTGCCGCATTCCCTGCCACATGAGCTATAACGTCACCGTTCTGGACGCGAAATACAATCACAGCACTGTCTATCTTGCCCCTGACCGGCACCCTCAAATCTCAGATGTGCCGGTGGCGACAAACCATCAGGGGCAGGTTGAGTGGTCCAAACATGCGCGGTTTACCGCAACGGTCGAACGGGAACGGTTTCTGCTGAACCGCCTGAACCAGCACCCCGAAAGCGAAAAGCGTTTCATCGACGCGTTCCTGCGCCCGCCGCTTTATTCCACCGCCTTCAAATCCGGGTTCGGGACGCTTTATACAGCCGTCTACCGGCCCGCGAAGAAACAGCTGCAACTTCTGTGGCCCGGCGCTGCATGGGACGTGTCTTTTGACCTGTTTGCGGAAGATGATCTGACCTTGTTGCTGCCCGATGCGGCTGAAGCGGTGGTTTGACGTCAGGTTTACGGGCCGTTTCCTCAGGGAAGACACTGTGTGTTTCGACATTAAGTGCCAGTAATGCCCGGGCTAGATTCGCGTTCTGGCTCGATCCGTTACAATCGGATGCGCTTCCTTTTCCGGAACTGCAATTTCACCCAGGCGAATGCGATCGGGTTTAACTGAGCAACGTAGCCAGCCCTCCACCGGCTGCCTTTCGCATTTCGGTAATGAGATTTGCGTTCGCCAACGCGGGTCAAGCTTTCTCCGGTGGTATCGCCCACACCTGAAAATATGCGGACCTTGTTGAAGCGGGCGGCATCGTGGCGGTGCGGTTTGCTTAGAAACTGTCGAAGATCCTTTTCGTCCCTTGGATCGGCATATTTAGCGAGCACATCGATGGGTATGGCCGAAGTGACCGACTTGATGGCACGCAGCGCGCCATCCTGAATCTTTTTGGCGCGTTGGAGGTTTTCAGCTTCTGCCGTACTGACGTCAGACGTCTTCCAAGCGATTTCGCCCTGCGGTTTTTCCTGTAGACCCAGAACGCTGCCATGATCGGCAGAAAAGAAGAATTCTACGATATCGCGGAAGTCTTCGACCCAAGGATACATGAACAGAGGAAGGCCATTGGACGCGGCGAAACTTTCGTACTCCAGCCCATTTCGGCGCAGAATAGAGGCAGCCTGAGCGCTCGTGCCAAAATAAAGACCCAGAACATGTGCGTCCTTGCCGATAATCTCATCAATAGACCGCTGTAAACTGCCGCGCCACCCGACGTCGAAGATGGCTGTATGTGTGCCTTCAGGGAAGACCGAGCGGTAGTAGTTGGACAGGACCTCCTTTTCATGCGCGAAAGATTGATAGAACGCGTCAGGGTTTTCACGCAACAGGTTCAGGATGGTGCGGCGGCGCTCTTTTGTCAGTTCGTCCGTGCCGGATAGGCCGGCGTCTGTAAATAGAGATTTCAACAGCGGGCCTGCGGAAATCTTCCCGAGAAACGCGTCCAGCGTTTGCGATCCTTCAAGCGTGGCATGCAACATTCCCGCGATTGTATCAGGGTCTAACTCGGTAAAAGGAAGGGTCAACAAACGCCGGGAAGCAGCGACATATTGAGTTTCATATCCTTGCGGCCAAAGCAGATCGAAAACAGCTTTTGGAAACATTCCATCCCGTGCCAGAAACGCGAGCCGCGAAATACCTTGTTTGTCCATTTCCCGCTTTATCCAAATCAACAGCGATGTAATGAGCGGAGCAATCATCAAGGCGCCAAACGCTTCAAGATACTGGTCGTCGGACAGTTTTCGAAAGTCGACATTTTCCGAGTCGTAGTGATGTGTTTCCAAGTAGTTGGCGGTAAAAATCTGTGAGATCGGCTGCGTTCCATTCAGCAGACTAGTGTGTCGCCGGGGTTTTGGAGATCGCGTTGGCAGGTCTTTGCTGGCCAGTAGCACATGCGATATGAACCCTGCCTGCGTCGCCATTTTCCCGTCTGCATGGCGGTTGTCGCCAATGTGGAGGATCTGGTTGCGGGGTACATCAAAATGCGCTGCGACGTCGTCAAACAGGCTGCCCGTGTGCTTGGTCTTACCCTGTTCACCGGAGACGAAGACGCGCTCCCATCCGGTTATACCCTTTTGCGTCAGGAGATCTTCCAACTCGTCTTTCGGCAGGTACATGTCCGAGGTGATCACCCAACGCGACTTACTGTCCTGAATACGTGTCAGAAGTTTTCTACCCAGGCTCGTCACATGCAACAGATCGCGTTCAGTCCGAAGTTCCAGCTGTTTGATCTTGTCAGCCCGATTTTTTGTGCAATTTGTCAGTTGCGCGAAACAGGCATAGATCTGATCCAGCGTCACGTCTTCGATCCGCTGTGCGGAAGCATCCTCTCGCGCCATTGCCTCGGCGCCAGTGCGATAGTCTTTGAAATGTTGGGTAGCTAGGAGGACCTCAGGGTGGTCCGCCATGAATTCGAACAGATCAACAGGAGACTTGCAGTGGCGGAACAGAAGCGTGTCGAAAATATCGACCGATAGAAAATCAAAGGAATCGACGCGTTCGAGCAGTTGATCGCTTGGAGCCAAGTTGTTCATACCTGTTATTTAAGTTCGAGCCCTGTTGAAGGTGGCAACCAATTGAAACCGGGATCTGACCACCGCATTTTATCGCGGAAATGCGCCGGCCTTCAATGTATCGGTCCGCTCAGGTGCCGAGCCCAAGTGGTTTTTCCGCAGGCTCGTAGGTTAGTTGAACCTGCGGGAATTATCTTATTTTGGACGACAGACCACTGCATCATGCACATGCCCGAAGCTTTTAGGAATAATCTCGACGACTTCCACGAATTTTGACCAGTGGTTTTGAATGTACTGGGGTGTATGGCCAATATCGCGATAATATTCCGGGTCGGTTACGTCTGCGATGTCTGGGTTCGGGTCGGGTGCGTCTACGATGCCTTGCAACATGTAGTGTTCGACCGCGTAGGGGTTTTTCGACCACTCGGCGGTAGACACGCTATACGGGCCGTGAACAGACAGAACCATCAAGCCACGGGTTATGCGCGACAATTCTTTGAGCCAGTGATTTTGGTCAGGTTCTGCAAGATGGGTCAGCACACTATGAGAGTAGACCAGATCGAATTGATCGTCATCGTAAGGTGTTGCGCTGTATGGATCGAGCACTGTGTAGTCCCCGAACGGCATGTTCTCCTTGCAATAGGCAATATTGACAGGGTCAACGTCAGCGCCAAACAAGTTTGGTTTCAATATGTCGGGGATATGTCTGGCGATGCGTCCGCAACCGACGCCCCAATCAAGTGTAACGGTGTCCTTGGTTAGCGGCAGTCCCATAACCTCGCTGATGTTCATGACAACGGTTATGTCTTCTATGCCGCCTGAAATAAACGACTTATTCAGCGCATCCGGTTCAGATCCATCTGTGCCCACGACACAGGGATTATACTTACCCTGTATCCTGCCAATATTGTCGCGCGACGGTATGGGGGTTTCGTAGTCAGGAGCAATGTCGACATTGGGTGTCCGAGCCAGCGGCCATGTAGCAGCAACCGCGCTCCAGTTCCCTACGATCGCCTTGTGTAGATTCAATGCAAGTTCCGCAGGTTGCGCTGGATAAAGCGAACCGTCACCTGTCAGCGCCTGTTTTAGCTCGCTAACTTGTGCGATCAATTCGTCAACGCTGCGCTTGATGTGTTTGTTTCGAATCCGCGATTTCATAGGGTTTTTCACCTTACGGTGCCTTCCGTGTGCTCTACCGGCTATGCCACAACATTCTTAGTATCAAAATCGGGTAACTTCCGAAGCTGACCTACAGAAATCCTGGGCCAGTTTCCGCAAATTACTCAGTTTCTTTTACTGCATGGGTCGATCTGACCAGATCGTTCCACGTTTGGTCTTTCTGCGAAACTTCCTGAGCTGCCATAGGCCAATTGATGCCGATCGCCGGATCATCCCAACGCAGACCACGCTCACTTTCCGGCGCGTATGCCGCGCTGACCGGATAGATAATTTCCGTGTCATCAGTAAGGCTCATGAAGCCGTGGGCAAAGCCTTTCGGCACATACATCATCTTGCGGTTCTCAGCGGTAAGTTCAGCGCCGAACCATTGACCGAACGTCTTTGACCCATCCCGAAGATCGACGATGACATCGAAGATCGCACCTTTTACGCAGCGCATCAGCTTGACCTCGGCGTGGGGGGGAAGTTGATAATGCATACCACGCACTGTGCCCTTCGACATGGTCAATGAATTGTTGATCTGCACGAACTTTCCGACAAGGCCATGTGCTTTGAACTCGTCCTCGCAGAACATTCGGGCAAAGAAGCCGCGGTCATCGCCGCGTTTTTCCAGCTCGATCAGGTAAGCCCCTTCAAGCGGGGTCGGGGTGAACAGCATTTACAGCGACCCCCAGCGAAGATCACGCGACAAACGTCCGCTGTCGATATGCGCACGCAGTGCGTTCAGGCGGATGAAAGACGAACTGCGGAAATCAGTGTCGCCAAAGCCGAAATGTTCCAGCCCTGCGCGCAGACGTTCGATGGATTGCTCGAGTGTCACTTGCGGGATGGACTCGGGGGCCAGCGATTTGAACAGCGCGAAGTCAACCTGGTACGAGCGTTTGTCGGGCGGCGCGTCGGTATTGATCTCGACCACGGTGCCGGGGAATTGTGCTTTGACCTTTTCGGCCAGCTCAGAGATACGCACATTGCTTTCGTCACGTCCGGCATTCACGGCCAGGAATTTACCGCCATTCGACGTTTCGCGCAGAGCTGCCCATTCAATGGCGCGAGCCATGTCCTCGACATCGATCAAGGGCCGCCACGGCGTTCCGTCGCTGAGAACGACGATCTTGTTGGTAGCCATGGCGCAGGCCACGAAGTCGTTCAGCACTAGATCCAGACGCAGCCTGTCGGACATGCCGCAGGCAGTTGCGAACCGCAAAGAGGTCAGGGTCATGTCGCCCAGATCGGCCTCTTGCAGGTCAAGCTCGGTGCCTATTTTGGACCGGGCATAGGCGGTTTGCGGGGCGGTAGCGTCGGTTTCCTTGCGCGGGCCGCCCTCGGCCGCGCCGTACATGGAACAGGAGGAGGCAAAGACGAAATTCGATACGCCACATTCGGCGGCAAGCTTGGCCAGCCGAACGCTTGCGGCGCGGTTGATGTCATGGGTGACTGTTTCGAATTCTTTGCCCATGGGGTCGTTGGAAACGGCGGCCAGATGGACCACCGCGTCGCAGCCCGCAAGATGGTCAGCGGTGATGTCGCGTGTGTCGCCATAGTGCTGTGTGTCATACACGATTTCGGGCAGGAAATCGGACCCGGTCAGCGAATGCGAGAAAAAGCCCGCGTCGTACCCGACCAGATGCAGGTCCGCGTGTCGCTGTTTCAGAAAACGCCCCAGAACGGGGCCGACATAACCTGTGTTTCCGGTCACTAGGATTTTCTTAGACATGCTACGTCACCACACTTTCCATTTTGCTTCGTTGTTGGACCAAAGACGGTTCAAATGCTCTTTGTCCCGCAGGGTATCCATGGGTTGCCAGAAACCATGGTGGTACCAAGCCCGCAACTGATCGTCATTTGCAAGGTTTTCCAGAGGTTCGCGCTCCCAAACCGTGAAGTCATCGTCGATATAGTCCACGATTTTCGGAGAAACGATGAAATATCCGCCATTGATCCAGCCGCCGTCGCCAACCGGCTTTTCCTGAAACCCGAGCACCTTCTCGTCTTGAAGGTCCAGTGCGCCAAACCGCCCCGGAGGCTGAACGGCGGTGACGGTAGCCAGTTTTCCGTGTTGTTTATGGAATTCGATGGCAGCAGTGATGTTAACGTCAGCGACGCCGTCCCCATAGGTGATGCACACGGCCTCGTCATCTTTGAAATACCGCGAAGCCCGCTTGATCCGGCCGCCAATCTGAGAGTTTTCGCCGGTTTCAACCAGTGTAACGGTCCAAGGCTCGGCTCGCATTTCATGGACGGTCATGCTGTTTTGTTTGATGTCAAAAGTGACGTCGGCATTGTGCAAGAAATAGTTTTGGAAATACTCTTTGATAAAGTAGCCCTTATATCCCAGGCAAATAACGAAATCATTGATGCCATGGTGGGAATAGGTTTTCATGATATGCCACAAGATCGGTTTGCCGCCTATTTCAACCATCGGCTTTGGGCGCAATCCGGTTTCTTCTGCAAGGCGCGTACCGAACCCGCCGGCAAGAATAACAGCCTTCATTTTTCTATCTTTCAGTTCCTGGGTGTTTGGATTTATTGAACGCAAATAATTTCTTCGAGTATTTATTGTGGTTTACGCTTCCCAAATGCTGCTGCCCTTTGCAACAAGTATTCCATTCCTACTTTTGTTGCGTTGGCGCGTCCTTTTGATTGACGGCCGAGTTCAGACGATCCAGAGCGTCGGCAATTTCCTTTTGCTGCATATCTATCTTCGAAAGCTGGTCGACAGCCACCGCCTGCCGCTCGATCAGATAACTTTGTCCGGCTAACATGTGCCTCATCCGCATTCGGTTGCGTTTTCGGCTCTGGGTGAGGCGTCTCCAAGTTCTGACAAACCAGTTTTTATGCCGTTCCTGAGCATGGTGCAGCGTAGGTGTTGCCGAAAAATCTGGCTGATCGGCAATGCTTGCATCCCACATGACGTGGTCTTTTTCAGGGCGCGCGGGTAAACGCTCGAGCTTTTCGATCAGGCGGCCATAGGTTTGCTGGCTATCATATTCAGCTGCAATTTCGCGCATCATGGCTGATTTTTCGCGGACAAGCTCCGGACGATCCGTAATTTGCCGGAATATGGTTTTATACGATTCTGTATCTTTGGGTTTGCAAACGAACAACGCGTCGGGATGCCTGGTCGAAAAATCATCCCCGGACGTGTTGATCACTGGAATGCCGAAATACATGTAGTCCAGAAAGCGCATTCTGTAGCTTTGCCACGCCTCGAGCGTGTCTTGGCTGACATTGATCCCAACATCGGCGATGCTCAGATAGTCTTGGACATGTTTACCGCCCTCGTCCCAGTCTTCAAACAGGACAAGGTGTTTACCCAGCTTATCCCGGTACTTGTCCAGAATGGCACGGAATTGCGCGACGTATTCGTCATGATCGCGGTTAAAAGGCTGCACAATTCCCATCATGTAGAGCCGCAGCCTATGAGACGGGTTTTCGACAGTAAATTCGCAGAACGCCTGGAAAAAAGTGTTGAAGTCTGTCCATTTCCAAATGCCGCCGGAATTCAGAACCATGATGTCATCGGGTTCTAGTCCCAGTTTCTGCCGCAGTTCCTGCCGATCAGGGGCCTGTCGCTTGACCTCATCCACGATCCCTTGGGGTGCGACCAGGATACGATCTTCGTAAGGAAACCGCGCCAGCAGGTGCAGCAAGGAAAACAGCACCTGCTTCATACGGATATTTTGGGTGACGTAATAGTCCACATGATAGCGGGCCGCGGTAATCACCCGCCGCAAGTAGTCGTGCGTAAACAAGCCGGGATCTTCAACCCAATGCAAAGCGGGCATAATGGCGATGATCTTGGCATTGGGAAATGTCGGCTTGATGTTGAGAGCGTCGGGGAAAACGCTCACGACAAAATCGACGTCCTTGTTTTTAATATCTGCGGTTTCGTACACATAGGTGGGGTAGGCGCTGACTACCTTCACGCGGAATTTCGGATCCGTAGGTTCCTGCGCTGAGGCCAAGAATACAGTGTGACCGCGTCTGAGCGCTTCGTGCACAAATTGAAACAGGTTCTTGTCGTGGCTGTAGTTCAAGGCAAGCGGTTTGCCGTTTTCCAGCTTTGGAAACTGGATGTTGTCCAGCAGCGCGAGAGTTGTGAGCGTGTGTTTTTGCGACATTTACTTTGCCAGTCTCAATGCTTTGCGTTTTGATTCCCACACTCTTTCAAGACCTTTACGAAGACTGACGCGAGGGGACCACCCCGGAACGCGCGACAATTTGCGATTGGGCTCCATTATTTCATTCGGACGATACGGGCGTTCGCCCCATTGGATGGGGGGTGCTGCCTCCGTGATCTCGCCGATCAATGCTTCGAGATCGCGAAGCGAGTGATGCTCTCCTGAAGACACACCATAGACTTCCAATTGGTCCAGCGGGTCGCCTGCCGCGCGCTCGGTCGCGGCGACAATCGCAGCCGCCGCATCTTCGACGTAGACGAGGTCCATTTTCTGAAACCCCGGCGACATTTTCAGGGGCTCTTGCGCGACGACCGCATTAAAAACAAGATCGACGACTTTGTTGCGCCAATCTGATGGGCCGTAGTTGTCAAACATTCTAAGGGAAATGACATTCAGCCCGTTCTTTGCAAAAGGAACCAGAATATCTTCGGCGGCCTGCTTTGTCGCTGCGTAGTAGTTGAACGGGTCATAGATGTTTTCCGGCGACGAAGTTTGCCAGCTTGTGCCGCATACCACCATGCCCTTCGCCCCGCAGCGCGCCGCGCTTTGGGCCAGAAGCGACGGCAATAGCGTGTTGACCTCGAGCATCGCGCGTATGCCCTCTTCGTCTTCCTTGGCCCGAGAAACGGCCGCGATATGCACGATTACATCAGGCGAAAAGGCTTCGACCTGCGCGCAAATATCCTTCAGTTCTGGTTTCAGGATCAGTGTCTCAACGGTCGCGGAGCCATCTGCGAGAAGGTCGTCAACAGAGGTAGATGATGCCCGTTGCAAGCTGCCTATGTGAAAAGGTTTCTCCGCCAATTGGCGTAAGACTGCTTGCCCCAGAAAACCGGTTCCACCCGTCACCAATACTCTCATCCTGAGCCTCATTCCGCATTCGTCGGGTAGGTCACTCGCACACTAAAGTGACATTTACCAGACACTAGCACATTGGATTTGAACAGGGGCAAATGCAGTGGAGCGGGACAAGCGGAAAATCGCCAGTTTCGAATGGGTTATTTAAGGGGTCATTGCTTGTGTTTATGTCGATTGACTTCTAGCGTGCGGGCTGACTTAACCGCACACAACAGCTATTTTGGGCCGTGAGCTTTTTTGGCCTCCGACGCCTCACTAAGGATCGCATTTGATGGAAGTATTTTCGACAAGCCCAGATTATATGACCTTCGAGGCCAGGGATAGAACAGCGCGTTTCGTTCGGGTTTCTCAAAATCAGGATATGCACTTCCATGCCGCATTTTTCCGCCTAGACCAGGTTCTTGACCTGTCAGGCGGAAAACAGTGGGTTGAAGTGTCGTTCTCATGATTTGGGCGCCATGATCAAAGCGGCGACATGCCGCCTGTTTTCGAAGCTTATTTGGAGCACGGCGCCCCTGAAAATCGAAATTTCAACGCGGCTTCTCACCCGCGGTTACTGGATCATGCTTGGGGCCGCGAGACCTCGGTTTTCGAGCTGGATGGGTCCGAAGTGGATCCGATCATTGGCCTTCGGTTCAGCGACCCGCGTATAACCCTGATGACGTTCAAAGCGTTAAATCTAACGGTGCAATCCAGTCCTCAGGTACCGACGCCGCAGCAGTTGCAAACGCAGTATGCTCCGTTTGTAAAAGACGGCTGGTTTCCTGATCCATTCATGCAGGCGCGGCATGATGTTGTCCGGCTATATTATACGCCGGTGCTTGAACGCGGCGGTGACGCTATCGACATCGGGGCAAACAAAGGGTTTCACACCCATGCCATGCGCAATGCCTTTCGCCGACCGGACCAGAAGCTGATTGCAGTCGAACCGCACCCGACGCTGCATCGCGCGTTGCAGCAAGGTTTTGCGGGCGACCCGCAGGTCGACATTACCAATGTGCTTATCGGGTCTCGGGCGGCCAGCGATGTCAGTTTTACCTATTCCGAAACTCATCACGAGCTTGGCTCCGCGCGCCCAAATTACATTGAAGAGTTCTTCCCTGATATCGAGGATGATTTTAAAACCATCCGTATGGATATGCTGAACGTTGATGTGCTGGTCGATCAGTTCGGCCTGACACCTGGTTTCATCAAAATCGACGTGGAAGGGTTCGAGCTTGAGGTCCTGCACGGTGCTCACAAAACGTTCGAAAACTTCCGACCCGTTGTAGCGTTTGAGTTCAATGTCACGAGTTCACCCAATAACAGCTATCTGCTAGCCGATATGTTTGACCATTTCGACTATGTGATTTTTGATTGCTTTGGCAACCGGCTGGGGGCCACGACCTGGTGCAATCCCAGTATCGCTCCGATTGACCGCGTCGCCATTCCCGCTGAACAGGCCGAGGCCGTGATGGCTGCAGTACAGGGGCCTTTGGACCAGCATTGGCGAGAGTGGCAGCAGGCGCAGAAATCACCCAGCTAACGCAGTTCGGCCTCAGTGTTGCCGCCATCGACGGTAAGAACGTGGCCGGTGGTACGCTCGGACAGTGCAAGGGTCACGAAACCGTCGGCGACGTGGTGAGCCTGAACTTCGCGGCCCAGAAGATTTCCGCCCATATAGGTGTCTTCGCTGACACCACGGGCGGCGGCGCGTTCCTTGATGAAATCGTCCGTTAACAGGCCCGAGCGGATGCGGTCGGCATTCACCCCGTTCACGCGAATGCCCGCACCGGCCAGTTCCAAAGTCAACTGGCGCATCAGGAACATGGTGGCCGCTTTCGGTGTGCCATAGGCCCCGAAATTCTTGCCGGGATTGACCGCCTGTTTTGAGATGTTGAACAGAATCTGCCCGCCGCGTCCCTGCGCCTGTATCACGCGGGCGGCGGCGGTGGCAAAATTCTTGTGGGCAAAGAAATTCAATTCGAACGCCTGCCGGAAGGCCGCATCGTCCAGATCCAGCAAGGCCCCCGACCTTGCTGTGCCTGCGTTTGAGATCAGGATGTCCAACCCACCAAAGGCGAGGATCGCTGCGTCCATCGCCCGCTGGGCCGCACCGTCCGAAGTGATGTCTTCGGCATGGGCGACGTGCCACCGCCCAAGCTGGTCCAGTGCCTGATCCAAGGCCTGCGGGTCCTTGTCGATCAGCACCAGGTTGGCCCCCTTGGCGGCAAAGGCTTTGGCCGTGGCCAGCCCAATCGCGCCCGCACCGCCCGTGATCATGACGACTTTGCCCTGAAACGGCGGTGGCGTTCCCTTGCCCAGCTTGGCCTGTTCCAGCGACCAATACTCGCAGTCGAACATGTCCTTTTCGCTGATTGGATAGAACCCGCCCGCATCTTCGCCAACGGCGCGCACGCGGATATTTTGCTCGGCCAGATCGGCCGCTGCTGCTGCTGCTTTGGCGTTTCCGCCCATGCCGACGATGCCGATCCCTTCGATCCAGGCATGTTTGGGATCAGGGGTCAGCAGGGTTTTGGGTTCCTTGGCGTGCGGAGCCTGACGGTTGAAATAGGCGCGATACTCGTCGGCAAAACCTTCGACCTTGGCTTTGATGGTCTCGCGGTTGGCTAGATCGGCGCGGCGCAGCACCAGCGGGCGGCCCTTGGTGCGGATCACGTGATCGGGTGAGGCCATCCCACGTGTGGCCAGCGCGTCGATATCGGGGCGGGCCATGAAGGTATGGGTATGATCGCCGTTGCGCAGATCAAAGATGGGCATCGCGTCGTCGCGCTCGGCATTCACCTCGGCGATGACACCGCGCAGCATAGGCAGAACCTGCAAACCCTCAGCTGGACGGCGTTCGCCGATAGGGGTGACGCCCGTCAGGCCCAGATAGGCGGCGACCTCATTGCTGTGGCTGACGATCTTGTCATAGCTTTCCTGCGCCGTGTCACCGAAGGCAAAATGCCCGTGTTGCAGCAGCAAGAGCCCGTCGACGGCAGGGTTGGCGTCGTAGACATCAGCGGCCGCTTTGGCCAGATCGAAGCCGGGCATGATATAGGGTACAATGCCCAAACGATCGCCGAAGATCTCGCGGCAGATCTCGGCTGCGTTAGGCAGGTTAGCAAGGATCAGGAACGGAGTTGCATGGGTGTGGTCGACAAATTTATGGGGCAGGAACGCATGCAGCAGCGTTTCGACCGACGGGTTGGGCGAGGTCGAATCCAGCAAGTTCGAGCGCTGGTAGTTGACCATGTCTTCGTCGGAAAGGGTTTCAAGTTGCCGGGCCTTCAGCAAAGGATCAAGCCAGACCCCTGGCAGACCCGGTGCCTCGATCGTGTCCAGATCCCAGCCCGAGCCTTTGACATGCAGCACCTGGCGCTGGTCGCCGAACAGATCAGGACGCTCCAGTTTAACCGAAGTATTGCCGCCACCATGCATCAACAGGTCGGGGTTCTGGCCGATCAGGCGCGAGGTATAGACACGTTCTGCCAGTTCCTGATCGGCAGGGTCATCGCCCGCCGCCGCGCGCCATTCCTGTGCTTTTGCCGCGTCGTACCAGTTTTCAATCATCGGTGTTCTTTCGGTTTGCAGTCTGTGGGCTTTCAATGGGCTTTGTCGGGGAATAGGCCGGCCAGGCCTTGGGTGCTGGCGTCGCAGATGCCACGTTCGGTGATCAGCCCCGTGACCAGACGGTTGGGGGTGACGTCAAAGGCCGGATTGCCGCCTGATGTGCCCTGTGGCGTGACCAGAACCTCGCCGATCTGACCCTGATTCAGACCCTGAATAAGGGTAATCTCGGCCTCGGGGCGATCCTCGATGGGGATTTCGGCGACCCCGTCTTGCAGCGACCAGTCTATTGTGGGCGAGGGTAAAGCGACATAGAACGGCACCCCGTTATCATGGGCCGCCAGCGCCTTGAGATAGGTGCCGATCTTGTTGCACACATCGCCGCGTGCGGTGGTGCGATCGGTGCCGGTGATGACCAGATCGACCAGCCCGCGCTGCATCAGATGCCCGCCTGCATTGTCCACCACATAGGTGTGCGGGATGCCATGTTCGCCCAGCTCCCACGCGGTCAGGGCCCCTTGGTTGCGGGGGCGGGTTTCGTCGACCCAGACATGGATCGGAATCCCTTCGTTATAGGCGTGGTACATCGGGCTGGTGGCCGTGCCCCAATCGACCGTCGCCAGCCAGCCGGCGTTGCAATGGGTCAGAAGGTTCACTGGCTCGCCTGCGGGCTTCTTCGCGGCGATCTCTCTGATCAGGGCCAGGCCGTTTTCACCAATGCGGCGGTTGATTTCGATATCTTCCTCGAACACCTCCTGCGCCAGCGCCCAGGCAGCGTCAGCCCGGTTTTCAGGGGGCAGCGGCAGCAGAGTCGCGCGGCACCGCGCCAGCGCCCAGGCCAGATTTACTGCCGTGGGCCGCGTCGCGTTCAAAACGGTGCTGGCGTGTTCGAAATTCGCGTCCGAGGAGTCCCTCGTCATCGCCTCGGCCATGCCATAGGCGGCGGTCGCCCCGATCAGAGGCGCCCCGCGCACCCACATGTCGCGGATTGCGACTTCGAAATCTTCCAATGCGGACAAGTTGACGACTTTGAATTCATGCGGCAGCCAGCGTTGATCAATGATCCGCACTGCGCCGCTTTGCGCATCGCGCCAGATCGACCGATAGTGAACGCCGCCGACTTTCATTGCCTATCCTCCTGGTTGTGTCGTGCCCCCGAGGGCCGTGTCCCCGCCGCAACAGGCCCAAAACGCGCCAGCCCTTCGAAATGAGGATTGTAAACCACGGGCGCAGCGGGTCGGTTGACGAAATGAGACATGCAAGTTGTTGGCGATTGGCCCGGCATTGTCAAACCCTTGCAAGGTGAAAAGATCGGTGGGTTTCAGCAGCCTATGGTTGTACCGCCACAATTCCGGGGCAGATTGGGTTGCACATCTTAGCTATCCGGTCTCTGCTACGGCAAACCGATTTGTAGGAGAGCACCATGCCCCAATCCCCCGACACAAACCGCCGTATTGTTCTGGCTGAACGTCCCAAGGGCCAGCCAGACGAGAACACTCTGCGGTTAGAGACAACCGATGTCCCGACGCCCGGGGCAGATGAAATGCTAGTGCGCACGGTCTTTCTGTCTTTGGACCCCTATATGCGTGGACGCATGAATGATGCAAAATCCTATGCCGAGCCGGTGGCGATCGGCGGTGTTATGACTGCGCAGGTCGTGGGACGGGTCGAGCAGTCGAACCTTCAGGGCTTTGCGGTTGGCGATTATGTCCTGAACATGAGCGGCTGGCAGGATTATGCGATCTCGAACGGGGCGCAGGTGGTCAATCTTGGTCAATCACCAGACAACCCGTCCTGGGCGCTGGGGATTTTGGGGATGCCGGGCTATACGGCCTATGCCGGGCTGCTGAAAATCGGTGAGCCTAAACCCGGTGAAACCGTTGTTGTCGCCGCAGCCTCAGGCCCGGTAGGGGCGACTGTGGGTCAGATTGCCAAGCTGAAAGGTTGCCGGGTGGTCGGCATTGCGGGTGGGCCCGAGAAATGCGCGCATGTGGTGCAAAATCTGGGATTTGATGCTTGTTTGGATCATCGCTCGGATGATTTGGCTGGACAACTGCGTGATGCCTGCCCGGATGGCATCGACGTCTATTTCGAGAATGTCGGCGGCAAGGTGCTGTATGCCGTACTGCCTTTGTTAAACCCGTTTGCGCGCGTTCCGGTTTGCGGCGTCATGGCCTGGTACAACCTGCCCGGTCTGCCCGAGGGGCCGGATATGGGCCCGGTGATCATGGGGACGTTGTTGCGGATGAAGGTACGCATGCAGGGTTTCATCATTTTCGACAATTTCGGCCCCGAAGTGTATCAGGAGTTCGTTCGCGATATGACCGGCTGGCTAAAAGACGGCTCGGTCACTTACAAAGAACACTTGGTCGAGGGGCTGGAAAACGCGCCTGAAGCGTTCAATCAGCTATTGGCCGGGGGAAATTTTGGTAAAATGGTCGTAAAGGTGGGCTGATCTGACAGCCTCTCATTTTTACGCACCGCCCCGGACAAATCAGTCTGCCGGGGCGGTCGCGGGTTAACTTGCTGCCGCCAAAAGCGAGGCGTTGCCACCGGCGGCGGTGGTGTCAATACACACGTGACGCTCAAGCTGGCAGCGGTCGCCAAAATCCGCGTCATTGATCAGCGGGATCAAAGCACCGGGTCGCTGCGCCAAGGCCGCGCGGATGGCGCGAAGCTGCGCCTCTTCTCCCCAACAGACAACCGCATCGAAGCCCGAAATCGAGCCTAACACAGCGGGTTCCAGTACACCGTCCACCGTGTTCGGACCGCTCGCCGCAGGCGCAACGACGACGGCGGAACAGCCATGCGCCACAGCGATTTCGCGCTGCGCCTGCGCGGCCTCAAGCGATGGGCCAAGACACAGGATGATGCCACGGCCATAGGTCGACAGCGTGTTCGACTCGCCCGTCGGTCCTGGTAGCTGGTGCCGTTTCAACGCGATACGCGGCGGGCGTTTGGTTGCCGTCAGGACAGCCTGAACCGTGGCCTGATCGGCGGCCTGCCCCGTGGCCGCGGCAAGGCTATGCGTCGCGGGTTTGGTGAAACGCTTGACGTAAGACGGACCGCCCGCCTTGGGCCCGGTGCCCGACAATCCCTCACCCCCGAAGGGTTGGGACCCCACGATCGCGCCAATCTGGTTGCGGTTGATATACATGTTGCCGACGTTCAGTTGCGACGTAACCTGTTCGATCCGGTCGTCGATGCGCGAGTGCATTCCGAAGGTCAGGCCAAAGCCGGTGGCATTTATCGCAGCGACCACCGCGTCCAGCTCCGACGCCTTGTAGGTGGCCACATGCATGACCGGGCCGAACACCTCTTTTTCCAGATCAGCAATACCCGATACACGCAGGACGGTTGGGGCCACGAAAGTGCCGTCTGTCGGAGTATCCAGTTGTTTCAACACGCGTCCCTGCGCGCGTGCGCCTTCGACATAGGCTAGAATTTCACCCTGCGCGCCGTCACTGATCACTGGCCCGACATCTGTGCGCAAGTCCCATGGGTTGCCCACGACCAGCTCATCCATCGCTCCGTATAGCATCTCGAGGAATGGTTCGGCCACGTCCTCTTGCACGTAGAGCAGCCGTAGCGCAGAACAGCGCTGACCGGTGGATTGGAAGGCCGAGGCGACGATATCCTTGATCGCCTGTTCCGGCAGCGCCGTGGAGTCCACGATCATCGCGTTCAGCCCACCGGTTTCGGCGATCAAAGGGGCCTCGGGGGCGATCTGATCAACCATGGCGCGGTTGATAGTCTGCGCCGTGTGGGTCGAGCCGGTAAAGCACACCCCTTTGATCCTTGGGTCCGACGTCAGCCGTGCGCCTACGACCGAGCCGCGGCCCGGCAGCAGTTGTAACGCAGTCTTCGGAACGCCGGCTTCATGCATCAGGTTGACGGCGACCCAGGCGGTGATGGCCGTTGGGTCCGCCGGTTTGGCCAGGACACCATTGCCAGCGGCCAGCGCGGCGGCGATCTGCCCGGTGAAGATGGCCAGCGGGAAGTTCCACGGTGAAATGCAAGCCATCACACCGCGCGCAGGTCGCGTAACTTCGATACCGCGCACGGCGTAGTAGCGCAGGAAATCGACCGCCTCGCGCAGCTCGGCGATGGCGTCCATCGGGGTCTTGCCCGCTTCGCGGGTGAGGATGGCAAACAGCTCTCCGAAGTTCTGCTCATATAGCTCGGCGGCGCGAAACAGGGTCTGGCGACGCGTTTCAGCATCTGCGTTCCACTGGACCGCCGCGCCAAGTGCCGTTTCGACATCCTCCACCGATGCCTCAGCCACCACACCCACTTTGTCCGCGTGATCGGCGGGATTGAGGACAGGGCGGTCTGTGGTGTTTTGCGACGTGCCCTCCAAAAGCGGCCCAACCTGCCAGAACTTAGAGCGAAATGGCGCACGGGCCTGTTCGATCTCGGCCAGATCGTCTGTGTCGTGCAAGTCCCAGCCCCGCGAATTCGGGCGCTCGGTCCCATAAAGGTCCGCAGGCATCCAAACAGCCGCATTAGAGCCTGAGTCCAGCGCATCAAACGGGTCGGCGGCGACGATTTCCGGGGCCACGGATTGGTCCACGATCTGATTCACGAACGAAGAGTTCGCCCCGTTTTCCAGCAAGCGCCGCACCAGATAGGCCAGAAGATCCCGATGCGCCCCGACCGGCGCGTAAATCCGGCACCGGGTGCCGCTGCCCTTCAGGACCAGATCATGCAGGCTTTCGCCCATGCCATGCAGGCGCTGGAACTCAAAGCTGCGTGTGTCTGTGGCCATGTCGAGGATCGCGGCCACTGTATGGGCGTTATGGGTGGCAAATTGCGGATAAATTCGATCTGTCATGCCCAGCAGTTTCTGGGCGCAGCAGATATACGAGATATCGGTGGCCGCCTTGCGGGTGAAAACCGGGAAGCCGCGCAGCCCTTCGACCTGCGCGCGCTTGATCTCGGTATCCCAATAGGCACCTTTTACCAGACGCACCATGATTTTACGGTCCAATTCATCAGCCAGCGCATGCAGCCAATCCAGAACATAAGCTGCGCGCTTGCCATAGGCCTGCACGACCACGCCGAACCCGTCCCAGCCCGCAAGCGACGGGTCGCGCAGAACAGCTTCGATCACGTCAAGGGACAGATCCAGCCGATCCGCCTCTTCCGCGTCGATATTCAGGCCCATATTGGCGGCCTTGGCCTGTTGTGCAAGTTGCAACGTCAGGGGCACCAGCTCGGCCATCACCCGGTCTTTTTGCCCGACCTCATAGCGGGGATGCAGCGCCGAGAGCTTGATCGAAATGCCGGGGTTTTCCCGAATGTCTTGCGCGTCGCATTCCCTGGCCAGCTTGGCGATGGCGTCCGAATACGCGGCCAGAAACGCCTTGGCGTCGTGGGCTGTCAAAGCAGCCTCGCCCAGCATGTCGTACGAATAGGTGTAACCCTCGGCTTCTTGTTTCTTGCCGCGTTCTAGTGCTTCTTCGATGGTTTCACCCAGCACGAACTGCGCGCCCATTTCCTTCATCGCCCGCGCCACCGCGACCCGGATCACCGGTTCCCCCAGCCGTTTCACCGCCCCTTTCAGGGTCGCAGCAATGCCGGTGCCATCCTGCAGAACCTTGCCCGTCAGCATCAATGCCCAGGTGGAGGCGTTGACCAGAGACGACGACGATTGCCCTAGATGCTGCCCCCAGGCCGAAGGTGCGATCTTGTCCTCGATCAGCGCGTCAATCGTATCTGCGTCGGGCACCCGTAGCAGTGCCTCGGCCAGACACATCAGGGCCACGCCTTCATTGGTGGACAGGCCATATTCGGCCAGAAAGACTTCCATCAGGCCGGGGCGGCTGTCGTTGCGGATCGCGCGTACAAGATCAGCCGCGCGATTCTGGACCACCGCCCGCCTTGCTGCGTCAATCGGATTGCGGCTTGTCAGGTCCCGCAATACCTTGGATTCTGCCCGCAGGTGGTTGTGTCGAAGGTTCAGACGAATATCATGTAGCCCAGTCATGTTCTTTCCAATCCGCGTTCGATTTAAATAATCTTACCAAATCGCTGAAAGTTATGTTGACTAAAGCTTCAAAATAGGCGTGTTTATTGACCAAATTTTCTATTTAGTTTTGGCGATTGAGACCGTGTTAATAGAGAAAAATAGTCAACTAGACCGACATGACCTGAAAATCCTACGTATTCTGAGCCGTGAAGGACGTATTCCGGTGACGGAATTGTCGGCGCGGGTCGGATTATCAAAGACACCTTGTCAGGTGCGGATGAAACGTCTGATCTCGGAAGGGTATATACAGGGGTTTCGCGCGATTCTGGACCCTTCGAAGCTGGGGGTCGAACAGGTGGTCTTTGTCGAGGTTAGCCTGAAAATCACCACCGAAGCGGCTTTGACTGAGTTCAATGAAGCTGTGCAACGAGCGCCCGAGGTCGAACAATGCCACATGATTGCGGGTGCCTTTGACTATCTGCTGAAACTGCGCACCAAGGATATGCGCAGTTACCGTGAGATTTTGGGCCGTGTCGTGTCCACGCTCCCGCATGTGGACAGCACCTCGACCCATGTGTCGATGCAATCGGTGAAAGACTGAGCCGCCCGACAGCGTTCATTGATGCAGTGCATCAATGATCTGTCGTGGCATTACCAGATCGCGGAAGGCGCGATGGATGGTTTCATCCGCTTCACTCAGCGGGGCACCACCAAGGTTGAAGCTGAGAAACCCGTGGGGAAGGCTGAGCGCCAGATAGAATTTCTTGCCCGAAAATGCCGCTGAGCAATAGTCGCGCCCACCTTGGTAGCGTTTGGCGATCTCGCTCAGCGTATAAGCGAATTCGGGTTTGACGTATTGTTCCAACTGGTGCGGGTCGTCGGTAAAAACCTCAAAGATCTTCTCGGCATCCTCTAGGCCAAGATCCCAGCGATGTTGGGGCAAGACGTTGCGGCTTGCCCAGCTATACAGCTTGTTTAGGGTCTCACCGAAGTCCTTGACGAAGACCGTGCGTGGCAATGCGGCCGGGCAGTCGATTTCCAGCACGATGCCCGAGAACAGGGTTCTGGTCTTTCGTTTGTTGTCGCTGTCTCTGTAAGTGTCCGAGCAGCTCATTTGCAGCAGTTTGTAATTAGTGTCCCGCCAGGTGCCGCTGATCGCGTGATTTTCGCGCACGCGTTCGGATTCAGGTATGATTTGCAATGAAACCAAGCGCCCAATCGGAAGGAAGCTCATAGGTACGTCCGAGTGCAGCTCCATATGCCCTAGGAATTTGCACAGGATGGGGCGAATGTATTTCGAAACATCGGAACTGACTTTTCCGCCTCGTTCCAGATAAAGGATCAAGGCCGCGGCCCCGCCGAAAGCAAGTGGAAAAATCGCAAAAAGAGGATGAATGTAGTACCCGCCTAATCCGGCCAGTACGACGGCAACAACGCCAGAGAACTTGATCCAGAACATACTGCGCGAGACGGCGGCCTGACGTTCAACTTCTTTCTCGCGTAGGAATGGGGCGATCTGCTGGTCAAAGATCCGGGAAAACCCGGTCTCAAACGGGGCAGATTCGACAAACTGGTATTCTGACATCGTTAAATCCTGACCAACAAACTACGAGTTTGGCGCAGATGCTAGCGATCCCTTGTCCGCCAGAATATCCCCAGACGTGTATCATTTGTATCGGATGTGTCCGTCTTAGCCATGTTCGCGCAGGCGACGCCATTTTCGACACAGAGAAGCGCCTCGCTGGACCTCGAGGCGCGATCTGATGCGCTATCGCAGGCCCAGTTTGGACAATAGCCGGTTGCGTTTCATCAGCCACCATCCGGCCTCGACGGGCCATAGGGCATGGTTCTGGTCGGCCCCTAGTGCAGCGGCGCTGCGCAGGGGCCAGTTCGGGTCGTCCAGCAATTCGCGGGCCACGGCGATCATGTCGGCGTCGCCCTTTTGAATCACCGCGTCGCACACCTTGGGGTCCCACAGGAAACCGACTGCCATTGTCGGCATATCCGCCCAGGACCGGACTTGTGATGCAAACGGCACCTGAAAGCCTTGTTCGATGGTCATCCGCTGTGGGCGATCCTTGCCGCCGATCCCGCCCGAGCTGCAATCGATCATGTCCACCCCGGCAGCTTTGAGCGCCTTGGCGATGTCAACGGTGTCTTCGACGGTCAGGCCGCCGTCCACCCAATCCGACGCCGATAACCGAAAAGCCAGAGGATAGTCCTCGGGCCAGTTTCGTCGGATTTCACGTGCGATCTCGACGGCAAAGCGCACCCGGTTCTGCGCGCTTCCGCCCCAATGGTCCGCCCGCTGGTTGGTGATCGGAGACAGGAATTGATGCACCAGAAAACCATGGGCTGCATAGACCTCGATCATCTTGAACCCGGCCGCCTGTGACCGTCTGGCCGCTGCACCGAAGGCGGCGATGACGTCTTCGATATCGGCCTGGGTCATTTCGCGCGGGGTCGGCCAGCCCTCGGCATAGGGCAGGGCAGAGGGTGCCATTGCAGGCCAAGCCGCTTCCTTGCGCTGCGTGGCGTCTTCATCATTCAGCGGAGTTTCGCCGTGCCAGGGACGCCGCTCCGAGGCTTTGCGCCCCGCATGACTCAGCTGAATGCCCGGCACCGCGCCTTCGCGGGTGATGAAATCGGCGATGGGTTTCAGCGGGGCAATCTGGGCGTCTTCCCACAAACCCAGATCGCCGGGCGTGCGCCGCCCGTCACGGGTGACGGCCGTCGCTTCGGCATAGATCAGCCCCGCACCGCCCATGGCAAACCGGCCCAGATGCACCAGATGCCAATCATTGGCGCGGCCTTCATTCGCCCGATACTGGCTCATCGGTGAGACCGCGATACGGTTCTTGAACGACACAGATCGCAGGTCAAATGGACTGAACAATGAGGGCATTCTGGTCTCTCCGACTGTGATTTTCCGTCAACCTAGCGAAACCGAGCGGGCAACCCAAATAGATAATCTGTTAACGACGCCCGCGCCCAGTTTGACCGGCCCCGCCATCCTTGCGCATGGACAGGCCGATGCGTTTGCGTTTGACGTCCACTTCCACGACCGAGACTCTGACGATCTGACCGGTCTTTACGACCTCATGCGGATCTTTGACGAAGCGGTCGGCCAGTTGACTGATATGCACCAGCCCGTCCTGATGCACGCCGATATCCACAAATGCGCCGAAAGCCGCGACATTGGTGACGGTGCCCTCAAGCCGCATACCAGGTTTCAGGTCGGTGATCTCATTGACCCCTTCCGCGAAAGAGGCGGTCTTGAAACTGGGTCGCGGATCGCGGCCGGGCTTTTCAAGCTCGGTAAAGATGTCCATCACGGTGGGCAGGCCAAAGGCATCGTCGACAAAACGCCGGGCTTGCAGCCCTTTCAGGGCGTCTTTCTGCCCCATGATCTGACGAATGTCGCGCCCACAGGCGGCCACGATGCGGCGCGCCACGCCATAGGCCTCAGGGTGGACCGAGGAGGCGTCCAACGGCTCTGATCCGTCTCTAATCCGAAGGAATCCGGCGCATTGCTCGAAAGCGCGTGGGCCAAGGCGCGCGACGTTCAGCAGGTCTTCGCGGCGGTCAAACGCGCCGTTCACGTCCCGATGTGCCACGATCGCGTCGGCCAAACCCGGACCCAAACCCGATACGCGCGACAGCAAGGGGGCCGAGGCGGTGTTCAGATCGACACCGACCGCGTTCACCACATCCTCGATCACAGTATCCAGCGATTGCGACAGACGGTGCTGGTCGACATCGTGCTGGTATTGCCCGACGCCGATGGACTTGGGTTCGATCTTGACCAGTTCCGCCAGCGGGTCTTGCAAACGGCGCGCGATTGAAACCGCGCCGCGCAGGGACACGTCCAAATCGGGAAACTCGCGCGCGGCCAGTTCCGAGGCGGAATAGACAGACGCGCCCGCCTCTGAGACGATCACCTTGGTCGGGGCTTTCACCGCGCTTGGCAGCAGTTTCAGAGTATCGGCGACAAAGCTTTCAGTCTCGCGGCTGGCGGTGCCGTTGCCGATTGCGATCAGGTCAATGTCATGGGTCGAGATCAGCTTGAGAATGGCGGCTTGCGCGCCGCGCAGATCGTTTTTGGGCTGGAACGGATACAAGGTGTCGGTGGCGACCAGCTTGCCGGTGGGATCGACCACTGCCGCTTTGACACCAGTACGAATTCCGGGGTCCAGTCCCAGCGTTGCCTTGGCCCCGGCGGGGGCGGAAAACAGCAGATCTTTCAGGTTGCGGGCGAAGACCTGAATCGCCTCGTCCTGCGCGCTGCTTCTGAGATCAGCCATCAACTCGACCATCATCGACAGAGACAGTTTGACCCGCCATGTCCAGCCCGCCACCTTGCGAAGCCAAAGATCGCCGGGTGAATTGGTCCGCGTGCCTAGATGGGCGGCGACCATAGCCTCGGCCCTTGCGGCGCCGGTTTCGGGGTCGGGGGCAATATCGAGCGTCACGATCCCCTCTTTCGAGGCGCGCAGCATCGCCAGCGCCCGGTGCGAGGGTGTATCGGCCCAGCGTTCGCTGTGGTCGAAATAATCGCTGAACTTGGCCCCTTCGGTCTGCTTGCCGTCGATTACTTTTGCGGTCAGCAGGGCCTCGCGTTGCATGAAGCTGCGCAACTCACCCAGCAGGACGGCGTTTTCGGTCAAATGTTCGGTGATGATGTCGCGGGCACCGTTCAGGGCATCTTTGGTGGTGGGTACTGCGTCCGAGACATAGCCCCCGGCCAGCGCTTCGGGATCGGCAGAGCGGTCGGCCAATATCGCCTCTGCCAGCGGCTCCAGCCCGTTTTCGCGCGCGATCATCGCCTTGGTGCGCCGCTTTGGCTTGTAGGGCAGATAGATGTCTTCCAACTGCGCTTTTGTCTCGGCCCCGGCGATGGACTTGGCCAGGTCGTCGGTCAGTTTGCCCTGATCGCGGATTGAATTCAGG
This sequence comes from Ruegeria sp. J8, assembly GCF_056531925.1. Lineage (NCBI taxonomy): Bacteria > Pseudomonadati > Pseudomonadota > Alphaproteobacteria > Rhodobacterales > Roseobacteraceae > Ruegeria > Ruegeria sp. J8. Next base: position 200,028 of record NZ_JBQFMR010000005.1, on the reverse strand, counting down.
ATCGTGTCACGGCGGGCATCGAGTTCGCGCAGATAGTCCAGTCGCTCAGACAGGGTGCGTAGCTGGCTGTCATCCAGCCCGCCGGTCGCCTCTTTCCGGTAGCGGGCGACAAATGGGACTGTGGCCCCCTCGTCCAGAAGTCTGACCGCAGCGCCTACCTGATCGGGGCGGGCGTTGATCTCGGCGGCGATGGTGCGTGCGATGCGGTCCAAGGGGGTCTCCTTCAACTGGGTCGGAGGGTCTTCTTAGCCACAGGCACCGGCAAGGGAAAGAGGTCGAATTCTAACGGACCAGAGCCAGCAGATCGTCGTGCAGCGTTTTTGAGATTTCTGCATAGCCCCGCGCCCTGTTGCGCGCACGCGCGGCATAGCGCCGTTGCGAGGGCAGGCGCGCGCCCTGACCCGTGATATCGGCAAACAGCCGCTCGGCGCGGGCATCGTTTTCGTCCACGCGGCCGCCGCTGAACTGGGCGGGGTCGAAGGCCAGGATGATCTCGCCATGATAAGGTGCGCTGCTGGTGCCGTCGGCATAGGCCAAGCTTTCCAGACTGGTCAGATCGTCGATCAAGGGCCCAGCCAAAAGCTCGATCATGATCGACAAAGCTGACCCCTTATAGCCGCCGAAGGTCAGCATCGCGCCTTCCATCGCAGCGTGCGGGTCGGTTGTTGGGTTGCCCTCCTTGTCGAGCGCTACGCCGTCGGGCAGGGGTTTGCCTGCGCGGCGGTAAAGCTCGATCTCTCCCCGCGCAAAGGCGCTGGTGGCAAAGTCGAAGGTGAATGGATCCCGACCCTGACGCGGCCAGCTAAAGGCCAGCGGGTTGGTGCCAAGTGACCCGCGTGTACCTCCGGCTGGGGCGACCCAGGAATGGCTGGGCACCATCGCCATCGCGGCCAGCCCAGCCGAGGACAATTGTTCAACCTCGGGCCAGAGGGCTGAGAAATGGAAACACCGGTTGATCGCCATTGCGGCGACGCCGTGCGTGCGCGTTTTCTCGATCAGGTGGGGAAGGGCCTCATGAAAGGCCAGCAAGGAGATCCCGCCGCGTGCATCGACACGGACAATGGCATTGTCTGAGGGGGTGATGACTGGCGCGACATGGCCGTCGACCTTGCCCGCGTCCATCGTTTCTGCACACATGAGCAGGCGAAACAGTCCGTGCGAGTGGCAATCGTCGATCTGGCAGGTGGTCAGCAAATCCGCGATGGCGGTGGCATGGTCCGGGCCATAGCCCGCGTTTTTTAGGATGGTCAGGCTTAGCCCGTGGATCTCATCCAAAGTCAGTTTGACCGTTTCGCTCATGCCCCGCCTTCCTTTTCCATGTTGCCATGGACAGGAATAGCGCGGCGGGGCAGGCGAAGGAACAGCTTTCCGGCGTTAGCCTTCCGATTCTGATTGCAGATAGGCAATGACGTTGGTGATGTCCTCATCCTTCTTCAAGCCGGCGAACTGCATCTTGTTGCCGGGCAGAGTGCCCTTGGGGTCAGCCAGAAAAGTGGTCAGGGTCTCGACATCCCAAACAATGTCCGAGCTTTTCAGCGCGTCCGAGTATTTGAACCCATCCGCTTGGGCAGCCGACGCGCCAACGATGCCGTACAGCGAGGGGCCTACACCGTTCTTGCCCTCTTTAATCTGATGGCACGCCTTGCACTTGCGATATACTTTTTTGCCCGCCTTGATATCCCCTTCAACTGCGGCAACAGCGGCGACCTCAACCGGAGCAGCGGTCCCAGCGTCGGCTTTTTGCTCGTCCATGTTGAAGAATAGGCGTGCGGTGATGGGCACGGTCCGGGTGATGCCGGGAAGGCTGGCCAGCTCCATCAGCTTGTCGACCCCGGCATTTACGCCCGCGTCTTCGGTGCTGAGAAACACCATGTCGTTGGTCGAGACCATCACGGATTTCTCAGAAACCCGCAGGACGAACATTTCAGTATCAAACTCAACATCCGTGCCGATCAGCGACAGTGCCGCTTCGACATCAACGACTGCTGTTTGACCGACGGCCAGCGCCTTCACCTCGTCCATATCGATCTGGGCGGTCAAAGTCGCCGTACCTGCATTGCGAAAGACATGCTCGATCATTCGCTCGTTGCGGATGTCTATATTCGTCTCGACCGAGGACAGGTCGATCTCGATCTCGGCCTTGCCATCGGGGCTGACATGGCCCGACAGGTTGGTGAAGGAATTGACTTCGCCCACGGTGTCTTTCTTGATGGTGCCATAGGCCAGGTGCGAGCCTTCGGGCGACAAGGTCCAATGTTCAGCCAAGGCCGGGGTTGCAATAATTGCCGACGCAATCGTGACTGCTTTCAACATAAGTTTCATTTCATTCCTCCACAGGTTATGACATTCCTGACCTCGCGGGCCCGATCCGTGAATGTCAAACACACACAGGTCACTATTTATTCAATGGGTGGTGAAATTAGTTCCGAACAGGCCGTGCGCGGCGCGATACAGACGCATTCGAAACGCGTCTGGCGCTTTGGGCTTGCCTTGTCCGGAGCCTCTGATGTGGCGGATGACTTGCTGCAATCCACGTGCCTGCGTGCGTTGGAGCGTCACCATCAGGTGACTTCGCATGATCGATTGGACAGTTGGCTGATGACGATCTGCCGCTCGATCTGGTTGAATGAGGTGCGCTCGCGCTCGGTCCGCAAGGCGCAGGCGTTGTCGGTGACGCCCGAGGCGGAATTAATTTCACATGATTCCGATTCCGAAACGAATATTTTCGCGGCTGAGGTGTTTACCCAAGTGATGCAACTGCCAGAAGCGCAGCGCGAAACGGTAATGCTGGTCTTTGTCGAAGGCTACAGTTACCGCGAAGCGGCGGCGATGCTGGACGTTCCCATCGGTACGATTATGAGCCGGTTGTCCAACGCCCGGCAGAAACTTAAAACCGTGATGCAGCAGGATGCTGCAAGCGCCGTTCGACGGAGTGGCAAATGAAGTTTTCCGATGAGACGCTGACAGCGTATCTGGAAGGCAATGTGGATGAGGCCGAGGCAAACGCGATTGAAACCGCGGTTGCGGCCGACCCCGAGCTGGAAGCGCGCCTGATGGCGCTGGATCCGTTTGCACCGGTTGTGCAGGCGGTGTTTGAAAACGTGCCTGCCGAGGCACCGCAGGTCGATCTGCCTGAACCGCAGTCGGCTGTTCCTGTTCACCATTCCGGAAGCCCGTGGCGTTTGGTGGCTGTCGCCGCTTCGGTCGCGGTGCTGGCGGTGTCGGCAACCTTCTGGAGCACCCGGCCCGAGCCGCTGGGCTGGGCCGAACAGGCGGCGATCTACCAGTCGCTATATGTGCCCGATACGATTGCTTCGCTGGACAATTCGGCTCAGGTGCTGGACGCGCAGTTCGAATTGGCCGAGGCCGAGCTGGGACGGTCGCTGAACCGCGACACGCTGGAAGCCCTGCCGGGGATGGAGCTAAAGCGCGCGCAGGTTTTGTCGTTCAACGGAAAGCCGTTGATTCAGGTCGTGTTCGCAGATGAACAGGGGCAGCCCTTTGCCTTCTGCATCATACGTCAGGGCGAAGGCGCCCCCAGCAAGGCCGTGAAGCTTGCCGAGTTGAGCGGTCTGGCAACCGCGACATGGTCCGAAGGAGGCTATGGCTATATGCTGATTGGCAGTAGCCCTCAGACCCCACTGAAGGGACAGTTGGACATTCTGACCACAGGTTTCGCCAGCTAGGTCCGCAGCCACAGAAACACCTTGTGAACCGGTGGAAATACCCGAAATATGTCGGGTATGACCACGAACCCTGCCATGCCTGATCCCGATGAGGATGACGAAACGCTGGGCCCCGGCAGTATCTATGATGTCGACCCGCCCGAGGATGACGATCTGTGGTTTCTGCCCCCCGACGAAGAGCCCGAAGAGGATTTTATCCTGCCCGGCCCAAAGGCCGATCGCAGGCTGTTGTTCGATCCTCGGGATTGGCGGGCGGCGCAAGCCGAGCTGTCCCTAGAATTGGCAGATCTGGCGGCCACATTCGGTGCCTTGGATGAAAGGCTACGGGCTGGTCCCAAAGGCTGGACGCATCGTCTGGCATTGATGGACGTGTCTGATCTGGGTTGGTGGACTGGTGACCGGATCGGTGTGGATCGCTTGGCGCTGTGGACCGGGTTGCGGATCGGCGCGACCGGTGATGACGTACAGGCCTTGTTTCGGTCCGGCTGGGCCGTGCGGCGTCTGACATCGGGTGCTGGACCGTCCGAGGGTGGATGGGCCACCGGGGTGACAGCCTTTCTTGACCGGATGGCGCAGGGGATCGACGAAGTGCCCGAGGCCATTGCCGACCTGGCCGAGGTGATGGGGCATGCAGACGGGCTGCACCCGGTCACGCAAGCCGCGATTGCTTTTCATGCGTGGCGTGCGGTTTCACCCGGCGTCGGGCACGACACCGAAGCAGCCATCATCGCAGCACGCCATGCGGCCACGATGGGTCGGGGCGGCGCGCTTTTCATGCCATTGGCCCTGTCTGGCCCTGGCGCTTTGCGCGGCATGGGTGATACCGGGGAAAAGCTGGGCGCGTGGTATCGGGGTCTTGGGCAGGCCGCCTTGGCCGCCTTGTTGCATCTGGACCGTGTCAGCGCCTGGGATAACCGTGCCCGCGCCGTGACCGGCGACCTGAGCGGACGAACCCCACCCAAACTGATCGAAGCGCTGACAGCCTGGCCCATGGTGTCGGCCCCGTTGGCCGAAGAGTTGACGGGTGCCTCGCGTGCGGCGGTTCAGCGCAATATCGACAGGTTTTCGGATCGCGGCTTGATCCGTGAAGTGACCGGGCAGGGGCGTTACCGCGTCTGGACTGCCGCGCTGTGATCCATGATCCAGTCCCGAAACCGCCGAGCCGGAGGGCGCAGAGTTCGGCGGGACGGGTAGATCAAGTGATAAGCCTCTTGCCCCGGTACCTCGATCCCGTCGAGGCATGGAACCAAGCCTGACAGAGCTACAATACGGTCTGACGCAGGCGCTCGGGCAAGCGCAATGCCCGCGCCTGCCGCCGAAAGCTCGGCCGCGATAAGTGAGTTGTCGGCAAAGAAATATCGCGCCTGACCCCCGGGCAGGCGTAGCGTTTCGAACAGGTGTGGCCAGCTTGCGCGGTGGGTCGAGACCTCGATCAGGGTGAAGTTAAACAAATCCTGCGGCGTGTCGATTTGCGCAGCCAGTTCGGGCGGGGCCACGGGATACAGCCTTTCACGCACCAGTTCATCGCTTTCCGTTCCAAAGAGGTTTGGATTGCCGAACACGATCTGAAGATCGGTGAAACGATTGCTGAAATCAGCGTCCAGATTGCCGGTCGACAGGGACAGGTTGATCTGGGGGTTTAGCGTGTGAAAATCGGTCAGCCCCCCGGCCAAAACCCCATGCGCGAACAAAAGAACTGACTGCACGTAAAGCCGCTGTTCGCGTGTTTCGCCGAACAATCCGGTCGTTGCGGTTTCCAGCATTAGCAGTGATTGCTGCACCGATGGCAGATAGGCGCGTCCGGTCTCGGTCAGGGTGACGGAATGCGCATGGCGGTGAAACAGAGGGGTGCCCAATTGCGTCTCGAGAGCCTTGACCTGTTGGCTGACGGCGGCGGCGGACATGTTTAATTGGGCTGCCGCGCGCGCAAAGCTTTCGGTTCGCGCGGCGGCCTCGAACACGCGCAGCCAGTTCAGCGATGGGATACGGCCTGCCATGGCAGTTAGACTAAGCTGAACTTAGCCTGACGGGCAAGAACCTGTGCTCTGCCATTAATGACGCATCAACTAGGCTGCAATCACATGCAGTAAGGAGGAGCGCGCATGTCTGACCCTGTCTCAATGGCTCAAACCGCCCTGACGCCCGAACAATCCGCTCAGTATTGGGAGGATGGGTATTTGTTTCCCCTGACCGTTATCACGGGCACGGAAACGGCCGCCCTGCGGGCCGAGTTCGAACAGATTGAGCGGGAATGGCTGGATGCCGATCTGCCTTTGCCGTTGAACACCTATAAGCGGGTCAATTCGCATCTTGTAATGCCTTTGGCCGCCCGCGTTGCCATGGACCCCCGTGTTCTGGATCTGGTCGAGGGCGTTTTGGGCCCCGATATCATGATCTGGTCAGCCGAATTTTTCGTCAAGGAACCGCGGACAGCGCACACGGTCGGTATGCATCAGGACCTGACCTATTGGGGTATGGGCGAGACGCCGGATCAGGTTACGGCCTGGATCGCGCTTTCGCCTGCGACGCCTGAAAGCGGCTGCATGGATTTTGTGCAGGGCAGCCATAAGAACCCGATCCTGCCGCATAACGACACCTATTCTGACACGAACCTTCTGTCACGCGGGCAAGAGATCGCCGTGGAAGTGCTGGAGGAGGACAAAACCCGGATAGAGCTGTCGCCGGGGCAAATGTCGCTGCATCACGGTTTAACGATCCACGGGTCAGGACCGAACAGCTCGGACGACCGGCGCATCGGGTTGGCGATCCGGTATCTGAACCCCAATGCCAAACAATTGGTGGCCGAAAAGGACTATGCCATGCTGGCGCGTGGGCGCGACGGGCAGAGCAATTTTGTTCCCGTTCCTCCGCCCAACAGTTTGTTTTCAGCAGAATCGCTGGCTCTGTACGACCAGGTGCGGCGCGACCAGAGCAAGGCTTTGGCCGAGGGCGCGCAGGCGGATGTGCCGCTGTACGGTTAGCGACCGACCCCGGAATAGCTCTCGAACCCGGCCTTTAGGGCCATGTCGCGGGAATAGATGTTGCGCAGGTCGACCATTCTGGCCGAGGTCATCGAGGCCGCCATATCGCCGAGGTTCAGGGCGCGGAACTCGTTCCACTCGGTCAGCAGCACGACCGCATCCGCATCCTTTGCGGCGGCATAAGGATCGTCGAACCAGTCGACACCGGGCAGAAGGGCCTCGCCTTCGGCGCGGCCTTGCGGATCGACGACGCGGACACGGGCACCGCCCCCGATCAGGGCGGGCACGATGGTCAATGAGGGCGCGTCGCGCATGTCGTCGGTGTTGGGTTTGAAGGTCACGCCCAGCACCGCGATGGTCTTGCCATTGAAACTGTCGTCGCAGGCATCCCGGATCTTGTCGATCATCCGGTTTTTTACACCGTCATTGACCCGAATGACCGTCTCGGTGATTTGCATCGGATAGGCGTGATCCTGTCCAATCCGCGCCAGCGCGTTGGTATCCTTTGGAAAGCATGATCCGCCATAACCGGGGCCAGCATGCAGAAATTTATTGCCGATCCGGCCATCCAGACCGATGCCGCGTGCCACTTCCTTGACATCACCGCCCACACGTTCGCACAGGCCCGCGATTTCGTTGATAAAGGTGATCTTGGTCGCCAGAAATGCATTGGCCGCGTATTTGATCATCTCGGCGCTTTCCAGATCGGTCGTCAGGATCGGAAAATCACGCAGGTAGAGCGGGCGGTAGATATCGGCCATCACCCCGGCGGCCCGGTCGTTTTCGACACCGACAACCACCCGGTCGGGCCGCATGAAGTCATCAATGGCGGCCCCTTCGCGCAGGAATTCCGGGTTCGAGGCGACATCGAATTCGGCCTGCGGGTTGGCGGCGGCGACCACCTGTTGAACTTGACGGTTGGTGCCCACGGGAACAGTGGATTTCGTGACAATCACGGTATACCCGGTCAGCGCATTGGCGATCTCTTCGGCGGCGGCCATCACATAGGTCAGGTCTGCATGCCCGTCGCCGCGGCGGGTCGGGGTGCCCACCGCAATGAACACTGCGTCCGCCCCATCTACGGCAGCGGCGAGGTCGGTGGTGAAACTCAACCGTCCCGAGGCGACGTTCTTGGCCATCAGCACGTCCAGACCGGGCTCATAGATCGGAACTTCGCCCGTCTGAAGCATCTCGATCTTGCCTTCGGCCTTGTCTACGCAAATGACGTCATGGCCAAAATCCGAAAAACAGACCCCCGACACGAGCCCCACGTACCCTGTGCCGATCATTGCAATACGCATGTATCAATATCCTTCTTCGGAAACCGCCTTGTGGCGCATTCATTCAGGAAAGTTTCGCCGGTTTCAATGCCCAGCCGTGACCTTGGGTTGCATTCCGGGGTATCTTGCTGTTTCTGAGTCTGCGATCAAGCAGATAGAATGTGTGGAATGGACCGATGACAAAAACAGCATTAATTACCGGCATCACTGGGCAGGATGGCTCTTACTTGGCCGAGTTTTTGCTGGAAAAAGGATATGAGGTGCATGGTATCAAGCGCCGTGCCTCGTCATTTAACACGCAGCGGATCGACCACATCTATCAGGACCCGCACGTGCCGAATCCACGCCTTCATCTGCACTATGGCGATCTGAGCGACACGTCGAACCTGACCCGGATCATCCAGCAGGTGCAACCGGATGAGGTTTATAACCTGGGAGCGCAATCCCACGTGGCGGTCAGCTTTGAGTCGCCGGAATACACTGCCGATGTGGACGCCATCGGAACCCTGCGCCTGTTGGAAGCGATCCGCTTTCTGGGGCTGGAGGAGAAAACCCGGTTCTATCAGGCCTCGACTTCGGAGCTTTACGGTCTGGTTCAGGAAATTCCGCAGCGTGAGACAACGCCGTTCCATCCGCGCTCACCCTATGCGGTGGCCAAGCTTTATTCTTATTGGATCACGGTGAACTACCGCGAAGCCTATGGAATGTATGCCTGCAACGGAATCCTCTTCAATCACGAAAGCCCACGCCGGGGCGAGACGTTTGTCACCCGCAAGATCACGCGGGGGTTGGCCAATATCGCGCAGGGTCTGGAAGAGTGTCTGTATATGGGCAATATCGACAGCCTGCGGGATTGGGGTCACGCCAAGGACTATGTGCGTATGCAGTGGCTGATGTTGCAGCAGGATACGCCAGAGGATTTCGTGATCGCAACCGGGGTGCAGTATTCGGTGCGTCAGTTCATCGAATGGTCAGCGGCCGAACTGGGCGTGACGCTGGCGTTTTCGGGCGACGGCGTGGATGAGATTGCCACTGTGGTCTCGGTCGAAGGCGCGGATGCGCCTGCATTGAAGGCCGGGGACGTTGTGATGCGGATCGACCCGCAATATTTCCGCCCGGCTGAAGTGGAAACTCTGTTGGGCGATCCGTCAAATGCCAAAAACAAACTGGGGTGGGAACCCGAGTTGACCGTTCAGGAAATGTGCGCCGAAATGGTGCGTGAGGATTTGAAGACCGCCAAACGCCATGCCTTGTTGAAAGAGCACGGGTATGACTTGCCGGTCAGTCTGGAAAATGGCTGAGGAGCGGGGCATGCGAAAGATCTATGTTGCCGGACATCGCGGCATGGTCGGTGGCGCGATCCTGCGTCGGTTGCAAGGCCGTAAAAAAGCAGGTGAAGCGCTTGAGCTCATCACCCGCACCCATGCCGAGCTTGATCTGACCGATCAGGCGGCAGTTCGCGACTTCATGCAATCCGAACGCCCCGATGTGGTGGTGCTGGCCGCCGCCAAGGTTGGGGGCATTCATGCCAACAACACCTATCCAGCCAATTTCATTTACGAAAATCTGATGATCGAGTGCAATGTGATCCATCAGGCTTTTGCTGCAGGGGTTCAGACCCTATTGCAATTGGGCAGTTCCTGCATCTACCCGCGCGCGGTTCCGCAACCCATGCGCGAAGATGCCCTGCTAACTGGCGTGTTGGAGCCGACAAATGAACCCTATGCAGTCGCCAAGATCGCGGGGATCAAGCTGTGCGAAAGTTACAACCGGCAGCATGGGGTCGACTACCGCTCGGTCATGCCGACGAACCTTTATGGTCCGGGTGACAATTTCCACCCCGAGAACAGCCATGTGCTGCCCGCCCTAATCCGCCGCTTTCACGAGGCCAAGCGCGACGGGCTGGATGAGGTGGTGATCTGGGGCACTGGCAAGCCCCGGCGCGAATTCCTGCATGTGGACGATATGGCCGAGGCCTCGTTGTTCGTGCTCGACCTGCCGCGCGATATTTACGAGGCCAATACCCAGCCGATGCTGAGCCATATCAATGTGGGCTGTGGTGAAGATATCTCGATCGCGGAACTTGCCGCATTGGTGGCGCGGACCGTGGGGTATGACGGGCGGATTTCACAGGATAGCAGCAAGCCGGACGGGACGATGCGCAAGTTGATGGATGTCTCGCGGCTGGCCGACATGGGATGGCGCGCGCGGGTCGGGCTGGATGACGGTATTCGCGAAACCTATGCGTGGTTTCTGGACCAGTCTCAGGCGCAAATCCGCGCGAAGTAGCCGCCCGACATATTGCCGGGCGTCCTAAGATCAGAACCAGCGACCGATGGCGACAGCGCCGGGGGCGACCATGGCGGCGTCCGAGGTGAACGATTGCACCTTGTAGGCAACCTGCGCCGCGCTTGGGGTGCCCCATGCAGCAAAGCGGATTGTGGTGCCGCCATCACCGGACAGTGCTGGGACAGAACCCGCTGCAAAGGGCATCGGGAAGGTCCAGGTGGCTTCGGCGCTGGTAAACCCCGCGCCTGTCGCCGTGGTGCAATCCGTCGGGCTTAGCCGGGCTGCGCAAATTTGGGTGCCATCTGCAAAACGGACATAGTCGCCATTCACGTTTGAACCCCGTTCGATCACTGCGCCCGTCGGGGTGCCTGCGTTTTCTTGGACCGAGCCCAAAAGGTTGCCGGGCCCATAACCGTAATCCGCCCGCATCAAACGGCCGGTTGTGGTGTCACTGGCGTTTTGCTGGATCGCAGTACCGGATGCAGTGCCGGTTGCGGGGTCAAAAGCCAACGCGTCGCTCCAGTTGCTGCCATCCGGGGATACTTTGATCGTAAACCCAGTGGTTCCGGTCAAACCCATCTCGGCATGACCGGTCCATTCCGACTGGAACAGCAGCGATGCGGTCTCGCCCGCCGCCGCCTTGTTGATCTTCATCTGATGACCAGCGCCATCATGGCTCAGCAGTGTTGCAGCTGCCCGCACCGCAAGTTTGTTGGTATCGTCATACGAAGTTCCTATGCCTACGCCGTTCAGATTCTGCGTACCGGCGGGGGGGGCTATCCAGCTCGACCCGTCCCACGATTTGAGGATGCCATCACCCTGATCCCAGGCACGCCATCCCAAGCTTGGGTCAAAAAACACCCAGCCATTGTCCAGCCATGCAGCCAGCTTCCCGCCCTGTCCCGCCCAATCGCCGGTGGGCGCGGCACCCAAAGCGTGGATGTCACCCTGCGCGGGCGTCGCAGGCGGGGTAACAGCATCGGTTGCGATAAGGCTGAGTTGCACGACCAGATCCAGATGGCGCAGAGCTTCGTTGTGGGTGACATGCTTTTGCGCCTGCGATGGCTGGATAAATGGCAGGTTCAAACGGGGTGAGTTCTGTGACATTGGGCGCGCCCTCCTGTGGTTGTCGGTCCGGCATTCACTGCGCGCCACAATGAGATTAAGCGCATGAATCCCGTGTGACCGGCACGCACGGCGGCGAAACCAGCTGGTAACTTCCAGTTTGCAAGCAGATGTTGGTTAGTCGCGGGCGTAGATGTCTTCGTATCGGATGATGTCGTCCTCACCCAGATACGAGCCTGTCTGCACCTCGATCAGAACCATCGGAACCTTGCCCGGGTTCTCCATCCGATGGACCGCGCCCAGCGGGATGTAGACCGATTGGTTTTCCGAGACCAGACGCACCTCGTCATCAATCGTGACTTTCGCCGTTCCTTCCACAACGATCCAGTGCTCGGACCGATGGTGATGCGATTGCAAGCTTAGCGCGGCGCCGGGATGCACGTGGATGCGTTTGACCTGAAAGCGGTCGCCGATCACCAGGCTTTCGAACCAGCCCCAGGGGCGATGATCCACCGGCAGGGATTCTGCCTGCTTCGCGCCCTTTTCCTTCAGGGCGGCAACAGCTTTCTTCACGTCCTGCGCCCGATCCATACTGGCCACAAGAACGGCGTCTGGCATTGCAATGGCGATCATGTCTTGTACCCCCAACGCGACTACTTCCTGCGCCGAGGATTCCGAGCGGATCAGCACGTTCTGACAGTCGATAGCGGTCGCCTCGCCTGCAGTTGCGACCCCTTGCGCGTCTGGTTCTCCCAACTCGTGAACAGCGGACCAACTGCCGACATCGGACCAGCCTGCGGCATAGGGCACGACGCTCAGGTTCGGGGCTTTTTCCATGACGGCGTAGTCGATCGAGATATCCTCGACCTGCGACCAAGCCTCGGGGTCAAGGCGCAAGAAACCAAGGTCCGTTTTGGCGTTCGAGACTGCGGCGCGCACAGGGTCCATCAATTGGGCCGCATGGCCTTCAAAGGCTGCGATGATATCGCGGACCGCAAACAAGAAGATGCCCGAATTCCACAGATAGCTGCCATCCTCCAACATGGATTGTGCGCGGGCCAGGTCGGGCTTTTCAACAAACCGTTCCAGTGGAACAGCTTGGCCCTCACCGGTCGGTGCATGGCTGAGTTTCAAATAGCCATAGCCGGTTTCGGGGCGGTCGGGCTGAATACCGAATGTGACCAAATCACTGCGAGTGGTGATGGCGTCCACACCGGCTGCAACGGCCGTATGAAATGCCAGTTTGTCCGGAACCACATGATCGGACGGGGCGACCAGCATCACCGCATCGGGGTCGCTGGCGTGCAGATAGAGCGCGGCGGCCAGAACCGCCGGGGCGGTGTTGCGCCCTTCGGGTTCGATCAGAATGGGGCCGGGATCAATGCCAATTTCCGCCAGTTGTTCGGGCACCACAAAGCGAAAAGCATCATTGGTCAGAATCAATGGCTTGGCATAAGGGGCATCCGCAGGGCCACGCATCCGCTCGGCACAATCCTGCAACAGGCTTGTCGCGCCGATCAGCGGCACGAATTGCTTGGGATAGCTTTTGCGCGACAAGGGCCACAGTCGAGTCCCCGCCCCACCGCAAAGAATCACGGGATAAATCGTAGTCATCAATATCTGCCTATTAGCGCGTCGCGCCTATATTGCGCGTCTTGCGATCAAAGGAAAGAGTGGCCGATTACTGGGCCGCCTGATCCGTCGCAACAATGTCATGCAGATATTCGCGCAGATCGTCGCGCAGATCCGGGCGGGCCAGAGCAAAGGCCACGGTGGCTTGCAGGAACCCGGACTTGGAACCGCAGTCGAACCGCTGGCCTTCAAACTTGTAGCCAAAGACGGGAACTCCGTTGCCGATATCTTCTGCAATGGCGTCAGTCAGCTGGATCTCACCGCCGCTGCCTTTCTTCTTTTGGTTGAGGTTGTAGAGAACCGACGGCCCAAGAATATAGCGCCCGATCACAGCCAGATTCGACGGGGCTTCTTCGGGTTTTGGTTTCTCTACCATGCCGCGCGCGCGCACAACCGATCCGATGTTTTCACCGACATCCAGAACACCGTAAGATTTTGTTTTCTCTTGCGGAACTTCCATCGCGGCAACCATATTGCCGCCGGTTTCCTCATAGGCTTCGACCATCTGTTGAAGGCAAGGTTTGTCCCCCGCAATCACATCGTCGGGCAGCATAACGGCAAAGGGCTCATCCCCGATCAGGCGGCGGGCGCACCAGACTGCGTGCCCAAGACCAAGTGCTTTGTGCTGACGAATATAGGCAATCGCGCCGCTTTCCATATTGGTGGCATTCAGCGCTTCCAGCAGGTCATCCTTACCCTTGGCTTTCAATTCCTGTTCGAGGATGTGGTTGTGATCAAAGTAGTCTTCCAGGGCAGATTTCCCGCGTGACGTGACAAAGATGAATTCCGTAATTCCGGCTGCCCGGGCTTCGTCGATCGCGTATTGAACCAGCGGGCGATCCACCAGAGTCATGATCTCTTTTGGGACGGATTTCGTCGCAGGCAAAAAGCGGGTACCAAGTCCCGCTACCGGGAAAATTGCTTTGGTGACCTTGCGTGCCATAGTACCTCTCAAGTTCAATCTATAGTGCCGGAAATTCCGTCTAGTGCCCACGGCGAGTTCATAGGCGGTGCGCCCGGAATGTACAACGTCAACACTCGTATCAAATAACCAATCGCCGACAAGCGTGCCACTCAGACGGCAGGAAGTCAAAACGATCCGATGTCAAAGGTGCGCGCCGGGCGAATGAGTTCCAACGGTTTGGAAACAATCTTACTTATTTGAGTTAAACTAGTGCTGAATTATTAGTTAATCTTGCCTGCAAATTAAGCAGGGTTTGAATACGCCCGAAGTCAGCATTCTGACTTCGGGCCGGGTATCACCCATTGGCCATGATGGCATCCAACGGGTCGTGTTCGGCGACAAAGTGGTCAGTACGAACTTCGCTGAGGCTTGGAACATAGTCGGTCTCACCGGCAGACAACCGGCTGGGCAAAAAGCGCAGCGCGGCTTTGGGGTCCATGGGTGAGGGCAGCTCTCCTGGCAGCTTCAGCCGCTGACGGGTGCGTTCCACATCCGGGTCAGGGATCGGAACGGCCGAGATCAGCGACTTGGTGTAAGGATGGATCGGGTCCGAGCAGATCACCTCGCCATCGCCCAGCTCCACGATCCGACCCAGATACAATACCATGATCCGGTTCGACACGGCGCGTACCACCGACAGATCGTGGCTGATGAAGATCATCGACAGACCGAACTCCTGCTGCAACTCGCGAAGCAATTCAACGATTTGCGCCTGAATGGACACGTCCAAGGCCGAGACTGCCTCGTCGCAGATGATCAGCTTGGGTTTGTTGATCATCGCGCGCGCGATGCCGACCCGTTGGTTCTGACCGCCTGACAACTCGTGCGGATAACGGTTGATCATGTTGGCATTCAGGCCCACACGCTCCATCATTTCGCTGACCATCTGCTTGCGCTCGCGGTCCGTCAGATCGGGGCGATAGGTCTTGAGCGGCTCGGCGATTGAGGCCGAGATTGTCATGCGCGGATCGAGGCTGGCCAATGGGTCTTGAAAGACGATCTGCAAGTCCTTGCGGTACTTGTTCAGCTCGGCCCGTTTCAGACCTACAATAGGATGGCCCAACCAGCTGACATTTCCGCCACTGGGTTCTATCAGTTGTAACACGGCGCGCGCCAGCGTGGACTTGCCGCAGCCGGATTCGCCCACAACGCCCAGAGTTTCACCCTTGCGGATGTCAAAGCTTACGCCATCGACGGCTTTGAGTGGCACTTTGCGCCCGAACAGCCCGCCTTTGACGTTGATCGGGAAATGCACCTTGACGTCATCGACCTTGAGCAGCGGTTCTTCGACCTTCTCCAACGCCTTGGGCGCATCGCCCGCATCAATGCGTGGCATCGCCTCGAGAAGGGTGCGGGTATAGTCGTGCTGCGGGTTGCGGAAAATTGCGCGGGTGTCTCCGGCCTCAACAAATTCGCCCATGCGCATGACTTGAATGCGGTCGCACATACGGGCGACTACGCCCATATCATGGGTGATCAGGGCAATGGCGGTGCCTTCGTCTTTTTGCAGGCGCACCATCAGGTCCAGAATGTCGGCCTGAACGGTCACGTCCAGCGCCGTGGTGGGCTCATCCGCGATCAGCAGCTTGGGATTGCACAGCATCGACATGGCGATCATCACGCGTTGGCGCATCCCGCCGGACAGTTCGTGGGGGAACTGGTCCAGTCGCCGCGCGGCCTCAGGGATACGGACGCGGTTCAGCCAGTCCAGGCAGCGGGCCCGCGCCTTCGCGCCTTGCAACCCTTCATGCACCTGCAGAACCTCGCGCATTTGCTGGCCTATCCGAAGATGCGGAGTAAGTGCCGTCAACGGGTCCTGAAAGATCATGCCCACGTCAGAGCCACGGATCTTGTTCAGGCGGTTGATCGGCAGGTTCAGGATTTCGGTGCCGTTCAGAGTGGCCGACCCCAGCGCCCGTCCTGCGGGTGGTAGCAAGCCCATCGCGGCCATGAAGGTCTGGCTTTTGCCCGACCCGCTTTCGCCCACGATGCCAAGGCATTCGCCGGGGTTGATGTCGAAGCTGATGCCTTTGACGGCCTCGACCACGCCATCGGGGGTGTCGAACTGGACCTTCAGGTCTTTTACGGAAAACAGGCTCATATCAGCGATCCTTCGGGTCCAGAGCGTCACGCAGACCATCCCCGATGAAGAACATCGTGATGATGATGGCGACGTAGAAAGTCAGCGGGAACATCAATTGCCACAGGGTGCCATACCCCATGGTTCCCGCCCCTTCCGCGATGAGACGACCCAGCGAGGTGTACGGTTCTGAAATCCCCAGCCCAAGGAACGAGATAAAGCTCTCGGTCAGGATCATTTCGGGCACCAGAAGCGAGGCATAGACGATCACAACGCCCAGCAAGTTGGGCAGGATATGGCGGTACATGATGGTAAATTCGCTGACACCTGCGGCGCGGGCGGCCTCGATAAACTCGCGGTTCTTCAGGGTCAGGGTCTGACCCCGTACGATCCGCGCCATGGTCAGCCAACCAACCGCGCCAAGGGCGATGAACAGCATGAAGAAGGATCGACCCGCCACGACAAGCAGCAGAATAATCACCAGAGTTGCCGGGATCGCCAGCAAGATGTCGACAAAGCGCATCATGACGCTGTCGGTCCGGCCACCGATATAGCCGGCGGCGATGCCATAGCAGGTGCCAACGATCAGCGCTGTCGCTGCACCGATCAGACCGACCAGCAGCGATGTGGTGGTGGCCTGAATGACGCGGCTGTACAGATCGCGCCCCAAGTCATCGACGCCAAAGAAATGGCCGGTTTCGACTGAGGGCATACCCATGCCCTGCACGTCACCCATAACGTTCCAGTCGATCTCTTCATTGTTCCAGACCGCGAAGTAGGGCCCGACAAGGGTGAACAGAACGATCAGCGCCAGAATGATTACGCTGGCCATCGCGGCCTTGTTGCGCACAAAACGCATCCGTGCGTCTTGCCACAGTGAACGCCCCTGAATGACCGTGTAATCGGTGATATCTTCGGCCAGATGGGCGGCTTTTTGAGATTTTCCAAGCATGTTTCGCCCCTTAGTACCGGATTTTCGGATCGAACCAGGCATAGGCTAGGTCGGTCAAAAGGTTCACGATTACGGTCAGCGCGCCATAGAGGATCGTGACCCCCAAGAGCACCGCATAGTCACGCGAGAGGGCCGAGCCGACATAGGCTTGCCCCAGACCGCCGGTCGAGAAATAGATGTCAACGAAGACCGAACCCGTCAGAACATAGACGAAGACCGGTCCCAGATAGGACACCACCGGCAAAAGCGTCGGTTTCAGCGCATGGCGCCAGATCACGGTTCTGGTCGGCAGTCCTTTGGCCCGCGCGGTGCGGATGAAGTTCGAGTTCAGAACCTCGAGCATAGACGATCGCGTGATCCGCGCGATCGAGCCGATATATGAGGTCGCGAGCGCGATAACGGGCATGATCAGATATGGCCATTGCCCTCCGTTCCAGCCACCGCCCGGCAGCCAACCCAGCCAAAGGGTGAAGGTCAGGATCAGGATCGGGCCCATGATGAAGTTCGGCAGCGCCTGAGCTGCAATGCCCAGACCGACAGCGAAATAGTCGATCCAGCTATTGTGCTTGATGGCCGCCGCAATCCCCAGCCCCACACCAATCGTGGTGGCAAACAGGAACGACAGGGACCCATAGGTCAGTGAGATCGGGAAACCTTGGGCGATGATATCATTCACATCGCGATCCTTGAACTTGAAGGATGGCCCGAAATCGAAATGCACCACGATGTTATACAGATAGTCCCAAAGCTGCTTCCACAGCGGCTGGTCCAGCCCATAGCGTGCCTCGATATTGGCCAGAACCGCGGGCGGCAGAGGCCGTTCCGAGGTAAAGGGCCCACCGGGCGCGAAGTGCATCAGAAAGAAACTGGCGACGATCAGCAAAAGGATCGTCGGAACGGCGACCAATAGCCGCCGGATAATATAGGCAAGCATTTCATGCCCCCAATTATTGGCTGTGCCCCAAAGCGGTCCTTGGGGCACAGCGGGATCTAAAGGTGATTACTCGGCTGTTTTGTAGAGGTTTTTGGAGTACCAGTTCTGCTCTACGTTATTGACCGGCCAGTTCCCCACATCGCTGTCCATCATATAGACGCCAGCATAGTGATAGATCGGGATGACGGGGGTCTCTTGCGCGATGATACGCTCGACCTCGGTATAAAGCGGCGCGGCATCGTCTGCGGTTTTGGCAGAGGCCAGCAGTTCATCAACTTTGGCGTTGTTGTACTTGCCGTCGTTATAGCCCGAATCGGACTGCAACAGGTCCAAGAAGGTCGAGGCTTCGTTATAGTCGCCACACCATGCGCCACGGGCCAGATCGAAGTTCTGGTTGCCACGCTCTTCCAGGAACACTTTCCATTCCATGTTGGCCAGCTCGGCGTTCACGCCCAGTTTCTGTTTCCACATCTGGCTCAGCGCCACGGCAACTTTCTTGTGCGCTTCTGACGTGTTGTAGACCATCTCGAAGCTCAGCGGATTGTCTGCGCCATAACCAGCCTCGGCCAGCAGTTCTTTGGCCAGTTCGTCCCGTTCGGCTTGCGACATCGACGCCATTTCGACGTCCGGAACGGTGAAGCCTGCGGTTGCTTCGGGTGCGAAAGTATATGCCTGCGGCTGACCGCCTGCCATGATGTTCTCGGTGATGATCTTACGATCGACAGCAAGCGACAGGGCCTGACGGACATTCGGGTCTTTGAACGCTTCCGGACCACCTTCGGACAGGTTGAACGTGTAATAATAGTTGCACAGACGCGGGAAGCTGATCGCCTCTTCCGGGTGCTCTTTTTGCAGGCGCGGGAACTGGCCTGCGGGCACTTCGGTGCGGTCCAGTTCACCGGCCAGATAGCGGGTCAGGGCCACGTTTTCGTCGTTAATGACCAAGGCCACGACTTTTTCGATAATCGTGTTGTCGTTGTCCCAGTACATCTCGTTGCGCTCGCGAACCGAGCGTTCCTGCGGCAGATGCTCGGTCAGAACATAAGCACCGTTCGACACGATGTTGCCGGGCTTGGTCCAGGCGTCGCCGAACTCCTCAATCACTTTCTGCGGGGCAGGGAAGGTGGTCGCATGCGTGGTCATCTGCGGGAAATAGGACAGCGGCGCGCTAAGCTTTACTTCCAGCGTGTGGTCGTCGATGGCTTTGACGGCCAGATCGTCAACCGGCTTTTCGCCTGCGATAATTTCAGACGCGTTCTCGATCGACATCAACTCCATGTACCACGCATAGGGCGAAGACAGCGCGGGATCGACGGCACGTTTCCAGGCGTAAACGAAATCGCCAGCTGTAACCGGATCTCCATTGGACCACTTGGCATTGTCGCGCAGGGTGAAGGTATAGACGTCCTTGGCATCATTGGTGGTGAAGCTGGTGGCAACACCCGGCACCAGATTACCGTCTTCGTCCTGGTTCATCAGACCTTCGAACAGATCGCGGACGATCTCGGCGCCCGAAACATCCTCAACTACCTGCGGATCGACCGAGCTGTGCTCGTCCAGAATGCGATAGGTGAACGTCTGGTCATCGGCCAGCGCTTCGCCCGTGGTTGGGTGGGTTCCGGCGGCAAAAGCCGCGCCGGTGATCATAGTAGAGGTCAGCAGGCCTGCTAGAGATGTCCGAATATACTTGTTCATATTGTTAACTCCCGTTTTTTGAAGGCAAGGCGCACGCAGCCGATCAGGGTGGCCCGTTGCCACCTTGATTGCCCGACCAGAAAGCGGCCCGGAACAGGTTCAGATTTTGCTTTGTCAGATCGCAATGAACACCGCGTCACTGGGTTTCGGTTTGCAGTCAGGAATGTTGTTGCGAAAGTCGCCTTTCACTGGGGCAGACGTTGGCATTATTTCAAAAAAGGTTAAAGCCTTTGCCTGCAAATTAGGCAACCTTAGGTGGATTGTGAATGAAACCGAGAGGTCGCAGGCAATAAAATGGCGAAACTTGACGTGTTCTTGACACTTTCGTGAAGCATGAGGCTTGGACTTGACCTGAAGTCTTTGTGTTTCCCTCACGTCACCTGATCCAAAAATGCGAATCGCTCCTGAATCCCTCTGTCCGTCTTGTGATCCGGCAATCAGGCGCTTGGGCCTTGGCACCGCGCACGACAGAGTATAACAGGGCGCATCCCGGTCGCAGCCTACCCGGGTATCAAAACAAGGGTTCAAAATATGAAAACGATCGTAATCTGCTCGGGCGGGCTGGATTCGGTATCTTTGGCGCATATGGTTGCGCAGAATCACGAATTGGCGGGCCTGATCTCTTTCGACTATGGCCAGCGTCACCGCAAAGAGCTGGACTATGCTGCGCTTTGCGCGCTGCGCCTTGGTGTGCCCCATGACATCATCGACCTGCGTTCGGTTGGAGCGGTTCTGACCGGCTCGGCCCTGACCGATGATGTGGATGTGCCCGATGGGCACTATGCCGAAGACAGCATGAAAGTGACCGTGGTGCCCAACCGCAACGCCATCATGCTGACAGTTGCATTCGGTGCCGCCGCCGCCCGTGGGGCAGATGCGGTGGCCACCGCCGTGCATGGTGGGGATCACTTCATCTATCCCGATTGCCGCCCTGCCTTCACCGAAGCCTTTGAGGCAATGCAGAAGCTGGCGCTGGACGGCTATGCCGACGTCTCGCTGTTCACGCCGTTCGTGCATCGCAGCAAAGCCGATATCGTGACCGAGGGCGCGCGTGTGAACACCCCCTTTGCCCAAACATGGTCCTGCTACAAAGGCGGAGACAACCATTGCGGGCGCTGCGGTACCTGTGTCGAGCGGCGAGAGGCCTTCCATCTGGCCGGTATCCCTGACCCTACAACCTATGACGACCCTGATTTCTGGGTGGCAGCCACGACACAGAAGGAAAGCGCCTGATGTATCGGATCACCAAGGAATTCCACTTTTCTGCCTCGCACCAACTGACCCATCTGCCTGACGATCACCAATGCGCGCGGATGCACGGGCATAATTATGTGGTCGAGGTCGAACTGGCCGCCAAGGACCTGAACGCTGACGGGTTTGTCCGCGATTATGGCGAGCTGAAGCCGCTCAAGCCCTATATCGACGAGACGTTTGATCATCGCCATCTGAACGATGTGATGAACATCCTGACCACGGCCGAGAATATGGCGCGTCATTTCTATGACTGGTGTGCTGCCCGTTGGCCGGAAACCGCTGCCGTGCGGGTCAGCGAAACTCCTAAAACATGGGCCGAGTATCGCTCATGACCCGCCTGCGCATTGCCGAGATTTTCGGCCCCACGATTCAGGGCGAAGGCGCGCTGATCGGGGAACCTACTGTATTCGTGCGCACCGGCGGATGTGATTACCGGTGCAGCTGGTGCGACAGCCTGCACGCGGTTGATACTGCCTATCGTCATGACTGGGCGGCGATGACCACGGATGCGGTTTGGAGCCGAGTGCGCGACCTGTCAGGCGGGCGGCCTTTGACCGTGTCGCTGTCGGGTGGCAATCCTGCCATTCAGGACTTTGCGCCCCTGGTCGCGTTGGGACGGACAGAGGGTTATCGGTTCGCCTGCGAAACGCAGGGCTCCATCGCAAAGCCGTGGTTCAACGATCTGGATACGCTGGTTCTGAGCCCCAAACCGCTCTCGAGCGGGGAGACGGTGGATTGGGTCGCGTTCGACGCCTGTCTGACGGCTGCTGGAAACGGCCCCAAAACGGTGATGAAAATCGTGATCTTTGATGAGCGTGACTACGCTTGGGCCCGTGCCGCGGCGGATCGCTATCCGGCGCTGCCACTGTATCTACAGCCGGGTAATGAGACGGTCGACCCCACGCAGCCCGTCGATCCGCAAACCCTGTCGGATCGGCTGCTATGGCTGGTCGAGAAAGTCACCGCAGATGGCTGGTTCACCCCTCGGGTGTTGCCGCAACTGCATGTCCTATTGTGGGGCAACAAACGCGGGGTCTAAAACCCCATCAGGAGAAGACAATGGAAACCATCTACAGCGACCTGACCCAATTGGGCGGCAAAACCGAACTGCCCACCTCTCCCGAAACCGCCGAGCTGGAACGGGTGCAAAACCCGCAGGCCGATATCGACTATTGCGTGCGGTTCACCGCGCCCGAGTTCACCTCGCTGTGCCCGATGACGGGGCAGCCGGATTTTGCACATCTGGTGATCGACTATGTGCCCGGCGAATGGTTGGTGGAATCGAAGTCGCTCAAGCTGTTTCTGGGCTCGTTCCGCAATCACGGCGCGTTTCACGAAGATTGCACCGTGTCCATCGCGCGCCGTCTGGTCGATTTTCTTGACCCGCGCTGGCTACGGATCGGCGGGTACTGGTATCCGCGGGGCGGTATTCCGATTGATGTTTTCTGGCAGACGGGGGCCATGCCTGAACATGTCTGGATCCCCGATCAGGGCGTGCCGCCCTATCGCGGGCGCGGCTGACACCGCCCACTTGGTTCGGGCGAAAACGCGACCCTAAAAAGCCTTGAGTAATCGTGTGGTTCTGCCGATAGTTGACCCTGATATCGGTATAAGGGCTTTTGGGTGTGAGGTATTTCAGTTGGTCGCGGGTGCTCGTGCTGGTTGTGCTTGCACTTGTGTCCGCGCAATCCGTTTTTGCCAGCGACAGTTTTCTGGACCCGCAGGGGCCGATTGCGGCCGTGCAGAAGACCCATCTGCTGCGCGCAACGGCTCTGATCCTGATTGCGGTGATCCCGGTGTTGGTGCTGGTACCCCTGATCGCCTACCGCTATCGCCGTCGCCCCGACACCTCTGCCACTTACCGACCCAAATGGGATTTCTCGGGGCCTCTGGAATTTGCTATGTGGGGTGTGCCGGTACTGATCGTGGCCATCCTGTCGTTCTACTTGTGGAAAGCGACGCATCGGCTTGATCCCTATGCCGCCCCGTTTGGAGACCAACCCGCCCTGAACGTGCAGGTTGTGGGGCTCGACTGGAAATGGCTGTTCATCTACCCCGATCATGGCATCGCCAGCGTGGGAGAGTTCGGCATACCCGTGAACCAGCAGGTGGCCCTGACCTTGACGACCGATACGGTCATGCAATCCTTCATGATCCCGGCGCTGGCAGGGCAGATTTACGCGATGCCCGGCATGACAACCAAATTGCATCTGGTGGCCGACACCCCCCGGACCATGCAGGGCGAAAACACCCAATATAACGGCCGTGGGTTCACCAAGCAGAAATTCGTGACGCAAGCGATGCAACCGGGCGATTTTGAGGCCTGGGTCAACAGCGTCCGCACCCATGGCATTCCGCTGACCGATGAGACCTATCAAACATTGGCCATGCGCACCGACCGCGATGAGGTACAGGCCGCGTTGGGTACGCCGCTCATGCCGCTCAACGCGCTGTATTTCACGATTGAGGAGGGGGATTTGTTCCACTCGATCCTGCACCGATATCACGGTGGGCAACCGCTACCGACAGATCAGCAACCCGGAACTGCAACCTATGGGCAGGAGGGTGCGCAATGACGTCGGAAGCAGGAGGGCTGATCGGGCGGTTAAGCTGGGATGCGTTCCCGATCGTAGGTCTGATCCAGACGCCAAACGCCAATGAGATCGTGGCCAATGCGGCCGCAGCCGTCGTGCTGGTCGGGGTGGTTGCCGTTGTAGGGCTGCTGACATGGTTCCGCCTGTGGGGGCCATTGTGGCGCGATTGGCTGACCAGTGCGGATCATAAGAAAATCGGCATCATGTACATCGTCTTTGCCATCGTCATGCTGGCTCGCGGAGTGTTGGAGGGCGTCGTTATGCGGGCCCAGCAGGCTGCGGGGCCTGGGGACGGGTTCCTTGAAGCCGAACATTTCGCCGAGCTTTTCAGCACCCATGGCACGATCATGGTGTTCTTTGTGGCGGTGCCCTTTGTGTTTGGGGTCGCGAACTTTCTGATCCCCCTGATGATCGGCGCGCGTGATGTTGCCTTTCCGGTCATGAACCAGATCGGCTTGGGCCTGACGGTTTCTGCCGGGATGATGTTGATGATTTCGCTGGTGGTGGGCGCTTTCTCGACCGGAGGGTGGACGGCCTATCCGCCCTATACCGGCGCCGCGTTCAACCCAGGGGTCGGGCCGGATTACTGGATTTGGGCGATTGTCGTATCGGGGATCGGCACCACCCTGACAGGAATCAACTTTGCGGTGACGATCTACAAGCTGCGGGCGCCGGGTATGACTTTCATGCGGCTGCCGATGTATTGCTGGACGATCATTTGCAGCTCGATCCTGATCATCTTTGCGATGCCGCCTTTGGGCGTGGCCGCTTTAATGCTGGCTGCCGACCGGTATCTGGATTTCCACTTTTTCACCAATGACCTTGGCGGCAACATGATGAACTACGCCAACCTGTTCTGGCTGTTCGGCCACCCCGAGGTCTATCTGTTGGTTCTGCCCGCCTACGGGATCTATTCCGAGATTTTTGCCACTTTTTCGGCCAAACGGCTTTATGGGTACAACTCGCTGGTCATTGCGACCATGTCGATTGCGATCCTGTCCTTTACCGTCTGGCTGCACCACTTCTTTACCATGGGGCAAAGCGCGCTGATCAATGCGGTTTTCGGCATCGCCACGATGTTGATCGCCATCCCGACCGGCGTGAAAGTCTATGACTGGATGGCGACGCTGTTTCGCGGGCGTATCCGGTTTTCGGTGCCGATGCTTTACGGTCTGGCCTTCCTGATGCTCTTTGTGATCGGAGGGCTGTCGGGTGTCACCCTTGCCAATCCGACCATCGACTACCAGGTGCACAATACTCTGTTCTTGGTGGCGCATTTCCACAATGTGCTACTGCCGGGGGTGCTGTTCGGGCTGTTGGCCGGGTATAACTATTGGTTCCCCAAGGCCTTCGGATTTCGCCTGAACGAAACATGGGGCCGGATTTCGGTGGCCCTGTGGACGGTTGGGTTCATGCTGACCTTCCTGCCGCTATATTTCGTGGGGCTCATGGGGATGCCGCGCCGGTCGTTCAGTTGGGAAGATCCCAGCTTTCACCCTTATATGATAGTGGCTGCACTGGGCTCGCTGGTCATTCTGGCCGCACTTTTGTCGGTTGTCGCGCAGTTGTGGGTCAGTATCAAACAGCGTGAAACCACACGCGTTCCTGTCGGGGACCCATGGGACGCGCGCACGTTGGAATGGTCCATCCCGGCCCCGCCGCCGCCCTATAATTTCGCCGTTATCCCGCAGGTGACAGACCGTGACGACTTTGCCGAAGCGAAAGAGCGCGGCGCGGCCTATCCAACGCCGGATGCCTACGAGGATATCCTGCTGCCGCGCAACACAAGCATCGGTTTCATCCTCTGCGTGCTCAGCGGGGTGTGGATGTTCGCACTTGTCTGGTGGATCTGGTGGCTGGCGGCGCTGACTACCGTTCTGATGCTCTTGTCCTTTATCGCCTGGACGTTCAGAACCGATACCGAAGAAGTTATCTCAGCCGAACAGGTGCGCAAGGAACACGAGGCCTGGCTGGATCTGGTCCGGGCAGCGACCCCCGTTGACCGCGATCACGAATATGCGTCGGAAAACCGCGGTCTCGCTCGCCCCGATCTGGAGGTGGCGACTTGAAACGCGCGCCCACTCACAGCTATCCGGGCCTGAATCTTGGTCGCCGCCACCCCGGCGCGGACAAGGCCAGTGAGGTCGTCTCGTTCGGGTTCTGGGTCTTTCTGATGAGCGATCTGGTTTATTTTGGCCTGATGTTCGCCATCTACATCACCATGATCGACGCTCAGGCCGGTGGCCCCGGTCCGCGTGAGCTGTTCGATCTGACCAGTATTTTCGCCCAGACGCTGATCCTGCTGACCAGCAGCCTGACGGTCGGGCTGGCAATGCTGGCGCTGAAATACAACCTGCCCCGATCCCGCATCGTGATGTGGTTCGGGATAACGCTGGTCCTTGGCCTCAGCTTTCTGGTGCTGGAACTGCGCGACTTTATGGCCATGGCAGAGAAGGGCGGAGTACCCCAGCGCAGCGGCTTCCTGTCGGCATTCTACGGGTTAGTCCCGCTACACGGGCTGCATGTTGCGGCGGGGTGCCTGTGGTTGATCGTGCTGGGCATACAGCTGCGCGTCTTTGGCCTGACTGATGTGCTGATGTCCCGCGTTGTGCGTCTGGCGCTGTTCTGGCACTTTCTCGACCTGATCTGGATCGGCATCATCACTATCGTCTACTTCGGAGGGCTGACCTATGGATAACCTCACCGAGATGCACCGGCGCGAACGCAGACGCTATGTTGTCGGTTACGGCGGTTCATTGGTGCTGACGCTGATCGTTTTCATCATTGCCTATGTGTTCGGCATTAAAACCACGGGCGTCTACCTGACGATTGGTCTGTTGGGCCTGGCCCAACTGATCGTGCAACTGGTGTATTTCCTGCATATTGATCGCCGCCGCAGCAGCCGCGAGGATTTGGACCTCGTGCTGTTTTCAACGCTTGTCCTGTTGATCATCATCGTGGGCACGGTCTGGATCATGGGCAATCTGTCGGTGCGGATGCATACCTATCCGATGTAGCCCGCGGGGGCCGCGATCAGTCACTGCGTCAGCCACATTCCCAGTACTACCGCCCCCCAGCACAGGGCAAGGCTGAACGCGATGTTGCCAGCGGCCAACACAAGGGTGCGTTCTCGTTTCAGGTCCAGCGTTTGATAGGCAAAGCTAGAAAACGTGGTGAAGCCGCCGCAGAATCCGAATACCAGTCGCCGCGCCTCCTCCCCCATCTCGACTGGCCCGCCGAGAACCCCTATCCAAAGCCCCAGCAACAGGCTGCCCAGCACGTTCACAAACAGCGTTGCAATCGGCAGATCGTGCCGCAGCCGCAAGGCGATCCAATGGCGCAGAACCGCTCCCAACCCTCCGCCGAGGCCAAAGATGGCGTGCAGATAGGCTTCGGTCATCTGGCCCCCTTCACGCCGTGAACGCGCCGCCCGACTGCCTCACCCAACAGGGCTGCGGCAAGGCCTAAGACAATCTCGGACGTGGCAGCATAGACCGCGCCCCATGGGCTAGTTGAGGCGATCGCGGCCAGATCGGCCACGAAAGAGGAAAAGGTGGACAGCCCGCCGCAAAACCCCACAGCTCCCAGATGCAATACATGCGCATGAACCCGGTGCCGGATGGAATAGAGCCAGCCTAGAACGAAACAGGCAAGAACATTGATCCCGAAGGTCGTCGTTACGGCCAAGATACTGGGCAGCGGGACCGACAACCCTTCACGCAGCAGCGAACCTGCCGCGCCGCCGACAAAAACGGCAAGGAACATGCGCCCAATGTTGGGTTGAAGTTTGCTATCAGTCACAGACCCTGCCCAGTTCTTTGTGCCTTTCGGCATACCCACTGGCTGGGGACGGATCAACCATCGACCGCCACTATCACGAATCCGCTGGAACAGGTGACAAATGGCATAAACGCTTGCAACAAAAGATCGAATTGCCCAACTTCCGATGTAACGCAGGCCAGTTCAGGAGAGCCCCAATGATAGTCCGCCGACTCTATTACTTTCTAAGCTGTGTTTGCCTGCCGCTGACCCTGATCCTTGGGTTTGTCTGGTCTCCGATCCATTGGCTGTTGATCTTGCTGATCCCCTACGCAGTGATCGGTCTGTACGACATGCTGACGACGAAGCACAATGTTCTGAACAATTACCCGGTGCTTGGGCATTTTCGCTATATGCTGGAGTTTGTCAGCCCCGAAATCCGCCAGTATTTCGTAGAAACGAACGAAAGTGGCCGCCCCTATAACCGAATTGTTCGCGGGTTGGTCTATTCCCGCGCGAAAGGTCAGGTGGACACGCAGGCTTTTGGGACGCAGTACGATATCAATTCCGTGGGTTATCACCGCACCAATCACTCACTCGCCCCCAAACATGTGGACGAAAGCGAAGAGCGCGTTTTGCTTGGCGGTCCGCAATGCTCCCAGCCTTACAATGCTTCGCGCCTGAACGTGTCGGCGATGAGCTTTGGCGCGCTTAGTGCAAATGCGATCAGGGCTCTGAACGGCGGTGCCAAGGATGGAGGATTTGCTCATAACACTGGCGAGGGCGGTTTGTCTCCGCATCATCTGGCCGAGGGTGGGGATATCATCTGGCAGATCGGAACCGGCTATTTTGGATGCCGCTCAGCGGATGGCGGGTTCGACAAGGACAAATTCGCCGAAAAGGCCAAAAAGGACGTTGTAAAGGCAATTGAGATCAAACTGTCGCAGGGGGCCAAGCCCTCGCATGGGGGGGTGTTGCCTGCCGCCAAGGTTGATGAGGAGATTGCTGAAATTCGTGGCGTTCCGGTGCACCAGGACGTCATTTCGCCCCCCACGCACTCCGCCTTTGAGGGTCCGACCGGATTGATGCAGTTCGTTCAGCATCTGCGTGAGATGTCGGGTGGTAAGCCGGTTGGCTTCAAGCTATGCATCGGTCGCCCGTCGGAATTCATGGCAATCTGCAAAGCGATGCTTGAGACAGGCATTCTGCCGGATTTCATCACTATTGACGGGTCCGAAGGGGGCACTGGCGCGGCTCCGGTCGAGTTCACCAACCGTCTGGGCATGCCTCTGAACGAGGCATTGATCTTTGTGAACAATTGCCTGCGTGGCGCAGGGTTGCGCGACAAGATCCGGGTGATTTGTTCGGGCAAAGTGGCCACCGGTTATGACATGATCGAGAAATTCGCGCTTGGTGCGGATATGTGTAACGCGGCAAGGGCGATGATGTTTG
This sequence comes from Ruegeria sp. J8, assembly GCF_056531925.1. Classification (NCBI taxonomy): domain Bacteria; kingdom Pseudomonadati; phylum Pseudomonadota; class Alphaproteobacteria; order Rhodobacterales; family Roseobacteraceae; genus Ruegeria; species Ruegeria sp. J8. Next base: position 171,411 of record NZ_JBQFMR010000005.1, on the reverse strand, counting down.
CCATTGGTTGTATTCAGGCGCTGCATTGCAACACCAACCGCTGCCCATCCGGCGTCGCCACGCAGGACCCGGTTCGTGGTCGCGCCGTGAACGTGCCGCAGAAACGACAGCGGGTTCATCGCTATCACGACGCCACGCTGGAAAGTTTCCGCGAAATTCTGGGGGCGATGGGCAAAGAGAAAGTGTCCGAACTTAACCCCTCGGATATCCGGCGTCGTACAGCGGATGAGCGAGAGCACTCTTACGCAGAACTGTACGATATCGTGGAAGAGGGCGCGTTCCTGGGCGATGCCGTCCCGGATGAGTTCGCAGCCGATTGGAAAATCGCCTCGGCCCAGCATTTCTGATTTTTTTCACGCGCGCGCCAAGGATTGACCTTTTCCATCCGTCTTACTCATCGTGATGCGTATGGAAACATCGGATGAGGATCTGGCCCGGGCGGCGGCAAAAGGCGACGCGGACGCGTTCGCTTCTCTTTTGCGGCGCCACTATGACCGGATTTTCCGGCTGTGTTTCCGGCTGACCGGGCGGGCGGATCAGGCTGAGGACCTGACGCAGGATATCTGCGCGGCGCTTCCTTTGAAAGTCCAGGCCTTTCAGGCGCGGGCCAAGTTCACCACATGGCTTTATCGTGTGGTGGTCAATGCAGCCGAGGATGCGCGTCGCCGCGCCACTTCTCACAGTCGCGCCGCAGCAGGGTGGGGCGACGTCGAACAGATGCGTCGGGCCGAAGCGACCGAGGCCGCCGAGGCCGTGGATTGGTTGCAAAGGGCAATGCGCAGCCTGCCGCAGGATTTGCAGGAGACGCTTGCCCTGACCCTTGAGGAAGAGATGACCCACGCGCAGGCGGCTGAGGTTCTGGGCGTGTCTGAAGGGACGGTCTCGTGGCGTATGTCGGACATCCGAAAGCGCTTGCGGGCCATGCGGCAAGAGGAATTGGACCAATGACCGACGATCTTGACCATCTCAAATCGCTGATGGATGCGGCAACACCCGCCCCCGACAGCGCACGCCGGGCGAATAATCTGGACCGGGCACGAAAATCTTTTGCGCGTGCCCAAGGATCTCGCGTCGGCGCACGTCCCACTGTCAAGCGTGGCCCAGTAGCCCGCCTGACAGAAGGAGCGATTTTCATGCTGAATTCCCTGACTTCCCGTGGTGTTCTGACCGCTACAACAGCCCTTGGGGCTATCGCATTGGTGCTTATTGTCCCGCAGATGCAAACTGGCCCGCTGCGCGTGACGGACCAGATCGAAAGCCGGGTTGTTGAACCGGCAACTATCCCTCAGCCGTTGCCACAAGCCGAGGAAAAATTTGCCGACGCTATCGCCGCTGCCCCGCAGGCGCTGAGCAAGCGCGCGGAAGGTGCAAACAGCGAGCCGACGGTTCGCCTCGGTCGAGATAATGTCGCCGAGGTTGCCCGGATCGCCCCGGCTGCACCCGACGTCGTAGTCGCATCAACTCCGAACACAGAAGCCTTCGCAAACGCCGATATCAATCCACTGAAAGTCACGGCCGAGAACCCAGTTTCGACCTTCTCGATCGACGTGGACACGGCATCCTATGCAATTGTCCGGTCCTCGTTGTTGAATGGTCAGATGCCGCCGAAAGACGCGGTGCGGGTGGAAGAGATGTTGAATTACTTCCCCTACGCCTATCCGGCACCCGATGGTGAGGCCCCGTTTCGTCCGACGATCACGGTCAGCCCGACGCCTTGGAACGCGGGAACGCAGCTTGTGCATATCGGTATTCAGGGCGCGCTGCCCCAGATTGCCGAACGTCCGCCCCTGAATCTTGTGTTTTTGATCGACAGTTCAGGCTCGATGCAGGATGCAAACAAGCTGCCGCTTCTTAAACAGTCTTTCCGGCTGTTGCTGTCGGAACTTGGGCCTGAAGATCAGGTCTCAATCGTGACCTATGCGGGCAATACAGGGCAGGTGCTGGAACCGACCCGGGCCACCGAGCGGAGTAAGATTTTGGCGGCGCTGGATAAGCTCGAGGCTGGAGGCGGGACCGCCGGACAAGCCGGGTTGCAACAGGCCTATCAGGTGGCCGAGGAGATTGCGTCGGATGGCGAGGTGACGCGGGTCGTTCTGGCAACAGACGGTGATTTCAATGTGGGGCTGTCGGATCCGGAGGCTTTGAAGGACTTCATCGCTCGGAAACGCGACAGCGGAACTTATCTGAGCGTTTTGGGCTTTGGACGCGGCAATCTGGATGATGCCACGATGCAGGCGCTGGCGCAGAACGGGAACGGGCAGGCGGCCTATATCGACACGCTGGGTGAGGCGCGCAAAGTGCTGGTCGATCAACTGACCGGCGCGCTGTTTCCGATTGCCAATGATGTCAAAATTCAGGTCGAGTTCAACCCCGCGCAAATCGCCGAATATCGCCTGATTGGCTATGAGACGCGGGCACTTCGGCGTCAGGACTTTGACAATGATGCAATCGATGCAGGCGATATCGGGGCAGGGCACAGTGTGACTGCGATTTACGAAGTCACACCTGTCGGCTCCGACGCGATCCGCAATGGTCCCTTGCGCTATGGCGCGTCTCAGGTGGTCGCGGATACGGACGAGGAGATCGGATATTTCAAATTGCGCTACAAGCAACCCGGATCGGACCGCAGCCAGTTGATCGAAAACCCTATTCGTTTCGACCAGGGCGTTGTGACGGACGATGTCGCGTTTTCCCACGCGATTGCGGGATACGCCCAGGCGCTGCGGGGCGGTGAATATCTGGGCAATTGGTCTTATCCGCAAGCCATCGATATGGCCACGGCGGCACGGGGGGACGATCCGTTTGGATACAGGGCCGAGGCAATCATGTTGATGCGCCTGGCCCAGTCCTTGGCCGATTAGAACGACCTTGGGTTATTGGTCGAGTGTGTGTGTATTCTTCGAACGCTCCACTCGACCGCGTCGCGCATGGTTTTGCCCAGGGCGATATCGAAAGCGTTGACCAGATCCGGGGTTTGTTCACTTTCGGCAATCACGGCTTCTTGAAACGAACCCGACGCTATGATCTTGTCTTCGAACTCGTCGATTATCTTGATGTTCATGCGCACTTCTATGCGAACGGTCGACTCGCCATCGGTGCCGCTGACGACTATGCCCTGAAACTCGCGCAGATCGGGGACGATGACATAATCTGCTCGAAGGCCAACAGTGGACCGTCCAACCGCGGCCACTTTGCCGCTGTTTTCATAGCTTTCAACCATTAGCGCCTGCACGATCAGGGGAGCTCGGTCGACCCAACGCGCGCGGGACAGGTACTGTACTTGCAGATGCGAAGGCTGGATCGCAATCTGATCCGTATTGACCGCCGCCGTTGCGGTCGGCTCTTCTACAACGATCTGTTTCTGTACGCGTGGCAGCGACGATGAAAACGTGCTTTTAGGCGTCAGCAGATACAGGTCGTTGGGCTTTGACGCCTGTTGCAACGTACCCAGCCCGGTGCATCCAGCAAGAACCACTGCCGCCAGAACGAAAGGAAGAAACCTGATCATTGGCGAAACTCCGATGCTTGAGTGCCCAGCAGAAACCGCGCTGGGTCACGTTCAACCTTATCGACCAGCCGATCCAAAGTGACCACCAATCGTTGGGATTGTTCGATGAACCGGGTGAATTGGGGCAGGCCAACGCGCATGAAATCCGAAATCTGACGACGATTTTCCTGGACGATTCCGTCAATCGTTCCCAACAGGTTCGAGGCCGATTCCGACGCGCTGAGGATATCCTTGGAAATCTCGTCCAGCCTGTCGGTGACGCTAGTGACAGTGGTTGCTACCTGATTGGCGGCGTTGCGGATGTCGGCCATGACAGCGCCCACGTCTTCGTTGATCACGCGATTGGCTGAATCAAAGGCGCTCTCGGCAGATGTCAGCGTGCCTTTTGCGGTGTCCATTGCACCGGTGATAGAGCCCAGTGTTTCGTTGGCATTCAGGAAGGTTTCCGTGGCAGTCGCAAGCGCCACGCTGCCTTCATCTGACAGGCCGGACAGATTTTCTGCCAGAGATGAGGCGCGGTCAATAAACGGCCTCAGATCCTGCTGGATAACCTGGTCTGCGGTCTCAAAAGTCGTCTTGGCGCTATCCAGCGCGGCGGCAGCGGATTCAGAGGCCGTCTTGACGCTATTCAGTGTGTCGGTTCCGGTGGTCAGAGTGGTCTCGGCCGTATCGGCGAGCTGATCCAGGCGTTTGGAGAAGTCCGAAATCTCTCGGGCAGCGCCGCCCAGATCGGCCGAGAGGGATTCGAAATCTGACAGAGTCTTGTCTAGCCGCCCGGTGGCCGAGGCGACGTTGGCCAGAATATCGGACACGGCCTGCCGGTTTTTATCGTCTACAACCTCGTTGATGTCTTCAAGCAGGGTGATGGCTTTCTCCATCAACAAAGGCGCGCCTTCGAAGAGGGACTGAATGGCGCTGCGTTTGCTTTGGATCAGGCTGTTCTGCGGTAGGCGTTCTGCGGTTGACGATCCACCGGTCAGTTCCACGAAACTAACGCCGGTCACCCCAAGTGATTGCAATTGCGCAATAGTTTCGGATGTCACCGGGATTTCCGCGTCCACCTCAAGACGGACTCGTACTTTCGAAGGATCGTCCTCATCCAGCTCCAGCGAAATGACCTGTCCGACGGGCAACCCGTTATAGCTGACCCCACCGGCGGCGGAGAGGCCCGAGACATTGTCGAACAGCACCTCATAATACGCGTATTGGCGCGAGATTTCGAATTTGGCGAGCCAAAGGAAGAACCCGAACGCACCAAGAATGCCCGCAAGCGTGAAGGCACCGATCAGGATATAATTTGCTCGGGTCTCCATTGCCTTTACCTGCCTAGCCCTTTTTCTTGTGCCGCGCGTGCCCTTGGGCCGGTGAAATATTCTTGCACCCAAGGATGATCGACTTTGGTCATTTCTTCAATCGGACCTTCAACCAGGACGCGTTTTTCTGCAAGTACGGCAATCCGGTCACAGATGGCATAAAGGCTGTCCAGATCATGAGTTACCATGAAAACGGTCAGCCCAAGCGCGTGTTGCAACTCGCCGATCAGATCGTCATAGGCGGCGGCCCCGATCGGGTCCAAACCGGCGGTGGGTTCGTCCAGAAAGACAATCTCGGGGTCCAGCGCCAGCGCACGTGCAAGGGCGGCGCGTTTACGCATCCCTCCGGACAATTCGGACGGAAACTTGCTGCAGCTAAATTGTGGCAGGCCGACAAGGCTGATCTTGAGGTTTCCTAATGCGCACATCAGACTTTCACTAAGGCCCGTGTGTTCGCGAAGCGGCGCCATGATGTTTTGCAACACGGTCAGAGAGGAAAACAGCGCGCCATCCTGAAACGCAACGCCCCAGCGCTGTTCAATCCGGCGGCGTTCCTGTTCGGGGCCGTTCACAACATCGACGCCCAAAACCTCGATACTGCCAGCGGCCGGTTTGTTTAGCCCGACGATCGTGCGCAGCAGAACGGATTTCCCGGTGCCTGATCCGCCAACGATGCCCAGAACTTCACCACGCCAGACATCTAAATCCAGATTTTGATGCACGATCTGAGGGCCGAATTGGTTGGTCAGGTTGCGCACGCGGATAACAGCTTCGCGCTGTGTGTCCGTCTTTTGGCTGTGCTGCGGCAAAGTCCCGTCCATGTCAGACACCCATCACCGAAAAGAAGATGGAAAACAAGGCGTCCAACGCGATCACCATAAAAATGGATTGAACCACAGACGCCGTTGTACGCTGCCCAACGCTTTGGGCCGAGCCCTTGACCTGTAACGCCTGCCAGCAGGCAATCACCCCGATCACAAGCGCAAAGAAAGGGGCCTTGATCATGCCGATGGCAAATTGCCAGATGCCGGTGTTTTCTTTCAGACGCGTGGCGAACATGCCGGGGCTGACGCCCAGATCAATCCAGCTCATCAATCCGCCGCCGATCAGGGCCGCCATATTGGCAATGAACCCCAGAATGGGCAGCATGACCAGCAATGCCATGACGCGGGGTATGACCAGAACTTCGATCGGATCCAGGCCGAGGGTCCTCATCGCGTCAATCTCTTCTTGCACTTTCATCGACCCGATCGAGGCCGTAAAGGCCGAGCCAGAGCGGCCGGCCACGATGATGGCCGTGAGCAAAATGCCCAGTTCCCGAAGGACCGAGATCGAGATCAACTCGACCACGAAGATCTCGGCTCCGAATTGCTTCAGCTGGGTTGCGCCCTGAAACGCCAGAACCACCCCGATCAGAAAGCCCATCAGCGCGACTATTGGAATGGCGCGAAAGCCGGTTTCCTCCATTTGCGACACAAGCGCGGCACCGCGCAGTCGTCGAGGCATCATTAGGGTGCGCATCAACCGGTGCAGGGTCATCCCAAGGAATTCCAGCATCGACAGCGTGTCTTTCCACCCTCCTGCAGTCCGCTTGCCCAGACTTTCGATCCAATCTGCGAAACTGCGACTAGTGTCTTCTGATTCCGGATCCTCGGGGATGTTGCGTGTGACCGTCTCGATCAGGTCGGAATACGCGGGCAACGCCCCTTGAAACCGCACCTCGGCTCCGGCCAGTTTCGCCCTATGCGCAAGGTCGGCAACCACCCAAGCCCCACTGGTGTCCAGCGCCTGGATTCCAGACAGATCAATGATCAGATTGCTATCGTCAGGCTTATACGCAGCAAAGCTCTGTTCGACGCTACTGAGTGTCTGAGTCAGCAAGTCTCCGGACACCCGAAGGTAAACGCCGTCGGCGCTTGTTTCCGAATTCAGGCTAGGTCGCGTCATGGCTGTATGTGATGTAAAACAGTGTGGGGCTGCAATGTAATTTTTTGGGAAGAAGCAATTTTGTCCCTGCATCATGTCGTGAATGCGACAAGCCCCAAAGCCTGATTGCGCATGGTCTATACCTATTGCTCAATTCACCTGTTCAGGACAGTGTGGCCGCAGGTTAAATTTGGGTTTGAGAGAATTGACATGCCGCAGTCGGGGAATGTCCTTTTCATTGTTATTGATCAGCTTCGGGCAGATTGTCTGAGCGGCGCTCTGGCGGATTGTATCGAGCTGCCGAATCTCAGGGCGTTGATAGCTGATGCCGTCCGCTTTGACCGCCATTTTTCAGTCACCAATCCCTGTGGGCCGTCGCGGGCATCTATCCTGACTGGGCAATATGCGATGAACCACCGGTCTGTGCGCAACGGAACGCCCCTGCGGCATGACACGCCCAGCATCGCATCGGAAATGCGAAAGGCGGGGTATCGCCCGATGTTGTTCGGCTATACCGATACTTCGGCGGACCCAAGGGCCTATGATGCGTCAGACCCGATCCTCAAATCTTATGAGCATCCGATGCCTGGATTTGATGAAGTGCTAGAGATGCGGTTGGAGGAGTCCTATCCTTGGCGCGCCCATCTGATGCAAAAGGGCTATGCGTTTCAGGACTATTGGGATCTTCACAAGCCAACCGCACCCGACGGTGGCGCGCCAAGGCTGAACGATCCCGCACCTTATTGGGCCGAGGACAGCGACACAGCCTTTCTGACGGACAGCTTCCTGAACCATATGGCGCCGATGGCCGGTCAGGGCTGGTTTGCGCATTTGACCTATATTCGGCCGCATCCGCCGCTGGTGGCCCCGGCGCCCTATAACGACATGTATGATCCCGACGCGTTGCCTTTGCCGATCCGGCACGCAGACGAGGCGAAAGATCGCGCCATGCACCCGTTCTTTGAGCCGACCATAGATCGCCATAGCGTAGGTGACGTTGTGTTGGGGTTCGATGAAGTCGAACCGAGTGATCAGAATATTCAGACATTGCGGTCCGTCTATCTGGGCCTGACCACAGAGGTCGATCACCATATTGGGCGAGTTATCCAGTTTTTGAAAGACAGTGGCCAGTATGAGCAGACGCTTATCGTAGTGACCGCAGACCATGGCGAGATGCTGGGCGATCATCATAGCTGGGGCAAAATGACGGTGTTTGACGCCGCCTATCATACGCCACTGATCATTCGGGTGCCGGGCAATCAGGCACAGGCCGGTCAGGTTGTGACCGTTCCGACCGAGTCCATTGATATCGCGCCCACCATCCTCGACTGGGTTGGCCGGACGCCGCCCAATGCGATGGACGGACGGTCATTGCTGCCCTTGCTGACGGGGGACGCGCCCGAAGATTGGCGCAATTACACCTACAGCGAACTGGATTTCGGAGATCCGCAAGCAAAAACTCTATGGCAACAGCGGCTTGGAACCGGCCATAGCGACTCGAACCTGTCCATCTTGCGCGACGCGCGGTTTACTTTGGTCGAATTTGCCGCCGACCTGCCGCCCATTCTATTCGATCACCAACAGTCCGGTGAAATGCAAAACGTAGCCAACGACCCCGCATTTGCGATCGATCTGGCCCGTTTGGGGCGGCAGATGCTACGTCACCGGATGCGCAATACGGATCATACGCTGTCCTTGCACTCCATCACCTCGGATGGACCGAAGGTGCAAACCCGCTATTGACGCGCACCGGCGCGAATGTCGCGCCTGTGCCCTCTACACCTGTGAAAGATCCGGTGCTACGCATATGTCGGGGAGGACGGGTTTGGACTTAACTGACAAGAACATAAAGGCCATGACGACCGCAGGCCTAAACCTGATTGGTCAGGGGCTGTCGATCTATGACAGCCAGTTGCGGATGGTCGTCAGTAATCGTCCGTTTCAGGAAATGTTCGATTTGCCGGATCGCTTGGTCCAGCCAGGCGCGTTCTTTCATGACACGATCCGATATCTTGCCGAACTTGGCGAATATGGCGACGTAGCCGATGTCGATACAATCGTTGAACAGCGTGTCCAACAGGCACTTGCTTTCGAACCCCACTATATGGAACGCGTGCGGGCCAATGGGCAGGTGATCTCGGTCGAGGGGGCACCGCTTCCTAAAGGTGGCTGGGTCGCCGTTTATACCGACATAACCAACACCAAACAGGCTGAGGCCCTGTTGCGTGCCCGATCCGAGGAATTGTCCGAACAACTTCTGGACCGGGCCGAAGAATTGACAGCAACAAACCGGAAACTGGCTGCGACGATCTCGGCGCTAGAGGAAGCCAAGCGACAGTTGACCGAGATCGAAGCCCGTACCCGGATGACGACAGAAATGATGCCAGCCCATATCGCGCATCTGGATTCTGAGGGACGCTATGACTACTCGAACCGCCGTCTGAGCACCGTACTGCCTGGCCGGCCGTCCGATATACTTGGGATGCATATTTCGCAAGCGTTGGGATCGGCCACATATCTCCGGGTCGAAGCGCATTTGCAAAATGCCTATGGCGGAGAACCTTCGGTTTTTGAGTTTAACGAGGATCAGGATTCTCGTCGCATTCGGGTCTCGTTCACGCCAGATGGCGAAGGAGGCGTCTATGTCATGTCGGTGGACATAACCGAAGAAACGCAGGCCAGAGTCGCGCTGCAACAAACACGTCGTCGGGCGATGGCCGCGCAGATGACCAGCGGGCTGGCGCATGATTTCTCGAACCTGTTGACGATCATTCTGGGCATACAGTCGCGGTTGCAAAAGATGGATCTGCCCGAAAGCGCCCGAGAACTTGTGGCTGCTACGCAACAGACGGCGCGCCGGGGCGGCCAGCTTCTAAACCGGATCGCTGACATGACCGGCAGCAGAACTCCGCAGCCCAAGGCAACCGATATGCGAGGTTTATTAGAGGATTTGCGTATCCTTGCCTCACCCTCCCTGCCACGCGGCGTGGGTCTTTCGGTGGTGAATACTTTGCCCGATGAGGCGCTGATGCTGGATCCGGGCATGGTGCAGGACGCATTGTTGAACTTGGTTCTGAATGCGCGCGATGCCTGTGGCGGCTCGGGGCAGGTGACGATCAGCGCACATACGATCGGGACGATCTGGATCGAAATTGCGGTGTCCGATACAGGCCCCGGTTTCTCGCCCGAGGCGCTGGACAAGGCGCTGAACCCGTTCTTTACCACCAAGGGCGACAAAGGATCGGGCCTGGGGCTGCCAATGGTCTATGACACGGTGAAACTGGCAGGCGGCGATCTGAGCCTGCGCAACACGCCGTCCGGTGCATCCGTCGTCCTGCGCCTGCCCTATCGTCCCGCGCCGCCGGTGCAGGAAGGGTTGGTCTTGTTGGTCGAAGATAGCGATGCCTTGCGCCAGAACTTTCGCGATATGCTGATTGATCTGGGGTTCACTGTAATCGAAGCCACCTCTGCCGATGAAGCGCTGGCTTTGACCAGTGACCTGAACGACATCGCGTTGGTTTTGTCAGATATTCGGCTTGAAGGGGATGCAACCGGTTTGGACTTGCTGACACGGATGCGGTCACGTTTACCAACAATCCTGATGACATCCCTGCCATATTCCGACCCGTTACACCGCGAAGCTCTGACGCGCGCCCCTGTTCTGCGCAAACCCTTTACGCGGGCACAACTTTCCGCCCTTCTCCGATCCGAGGTCGCTTGATGACACAGCCATTGGTCACCATCGTCGATGACGAACCTGAAATCCGCCGCATCCTGACCGATGCCCTGGAAGATGCCGGGTTCCGGACTCAAAGCTTCGCCCGAGCCCGCGAATTCGAGGCGTCGCTAAAACGCGCCACACCCGATGTCTGCCTTGTGGATCTGTCTCTGCCCGACACGGACGGCTTGGCGCTGGTGCACCGGTTGGCGTTGGAGCAAGGCGCGGCAGTCATCATCATTTCCGGCCGAGCGCAAGTTCAGGACCGCGTCACAGGGCTTGAATTGGGGGCCGATGACTATATCACCAAACCCTTTGATCCTGCCGAAGTTGTTGCGCGTATCCGCGCCCGATTGCGATCGCCGCGGGTACAGGCCGTGCAGTCGGATACGGCCCGCTTTAACGGCTGGTCGGCTTATTTCGATCGCTACATCCTTGAGAACGAGGATGGTGCAGAAACTTCGTTCAGCCATGCGGAAGGCGAAGTTCTACGACTGTTTCTTGAAAGTCCTAAACGCTTGATCAGCCGCGCTCAGATGCAAGAGGCGCTGGGTGGGGGAGCCGGTGACAGTTTTGACAGGGCCATGGATGTGCGCATATCTCGGCTGCGGACGAAGCTGGGTGAAGACCCTAAAAATCCGCGTCTGATCAAGACGATTTATGGCGCAGGCTATATTTTTCTGGGGGATGTTGAGTGGGCCTGATCGGACGGTCTCATAGTCGTCGAGACCCCGCTACCCAGTTTGTACATGAGATGCGGAGGCTTTCAGACGGGACTATTCGCGAAACGCTTGGTCTTTGACTTTGACGACGGGACGCAAAACGTAGTCCAGCACGGTTTTCTTGCCCGACAAAATATCCACTTCTGCGATCATGCCTGGGATGATTTCCACTTCTACACCATTGGCATCCAAAATCGAGTGTTTGGTCTGAATTTCGACGACAAAAACCTCTTCGTCATTTCGCTCGGACCGGGTGATGGTGTTGGCTCCAATCCGCGTGATCTGGCCATCCAATGCACCATAACGGGCAAAGTCGTAGGCCGTAATCTTTACTTTGACCGGCTGCCCTGCGCGCAGAAAGGCGATATCTTCCGGTTTTACATAGGCTTCGACCAGCAAGCGATCGTCGAGAGGGATAATCTCGATCAACTCTTCTCCGCTTCTGGCCAGCCCTCCGATCGTAGTACGGTAGATCCGATTAACCACGCCGCGCATTGGGGATTTGACTTGGGCACGTTCGGCACGATCCTTAAGGGCCGGTAAAAGAGGTTGTAGGGTCGCAAGTTCTGCCGTAGTGATCGCCAAATCGGTCAATGCTGCGCTTCGAAACCGGCTTTGCGCTGCTAAAATCCGATCGTCAATTTCATCCAGCCCGGTTTTCAAGCGATGCGTGATCGCAACAGCCCGTGTAAGCCGCCCCTCCCATTCGGCCTCATTTCGTCGCAACGTCAGCAGTGTCGTCGCGGGTTCCATGCGCTGTTCGACCAATGGTGTCATGATGGCGCGTTCCTCTGCCAGGATTTGCAAGGTTTCGTCGGCAGTTACCTGATCAACCAAGCTTTCCTCGTATTCCCGGTGACGTTGTTGTCGTTGTCGCTCCAGGATCGCGATCTCAGATCTCAACTCGGATTGCCGGGCGTCAAATAGGGCCGCTTCCGATCTGACGACTTCCGGCGCGCCTTCGACCAGCCTTGGCGCAAATCGCAATTCGGTTTCGTTTATTTCCGCCTGCAACCGGTGGACTCTGGCCATCAAGCCAAAAGCCCTTTGTTGTTCCTGATTGAGTTGGCTGTCTATTTGCGTGGTGTCGAACTCCATCAACAAAGTGCCCTCATCCACGATTTGGCCTTCTTTGACGTGCAGCGATCGCAATACGCCGGATTCTGTGGCGTCGATGAGTTGAACATTGGCTGATGGAACGATGCGCCCGTCCACGCGTGTGACGTCGTCCAACTCAGTAAAATACGCCCAGAACCCTACTGTCAGCAGGCAAGCCAGAATTGCAAACAACAACACAGAACCGCGCCAAGGAGATTGCCCCCTTATTTCATTGGCCAATGATGCAAAGTCAGGATGCTGCGACATTCAGATGCCTCCCATTGGGGCGTGGCTGCCGTGTCAAAATCGATTTTGGCCCATCTGCGGCAACCTGTCCGTTTTCGATCACGATAATCCGGTCAACAAGCGCCAGAAGGCTGGTGCGATAGGTCACGATAATCATCGTGTCGCGTTTGGTAGCGCTATACAGGCGCTTTATGACCTCAGCCTCGGTTTTCACATCCATCGCGCTCGTGGGTTCGTCCAGTAAAAGTACCGGAGGACGGCCAATCAAAGCCCGTGCCAAGGCAATGGCTTGGCGTTGCCCGCCGGACAATCCCTCGCCACGTTCGGCAAGAGGCTGGTCATAACCGCCAGGATGGTCGGCGATGAAATCTTCCACTCCGGCAACTTGCCCTGCGTCAATTAGGTCCTGATCTTGCGGCCTGATCGTGCCACTGGCAATGTTCTCACGGATCGTTCCCGAAAACAGCCATATGTCCTGAAGCACTGAACCAATGTTGCGCCGCAGGTCGCCTGGATCAATTTGTCGGATGTCTACACCATCCAGCATCACTGACCCTGCGCGGGGCTGGTAGAGACCCAGCAATAGCCGCGAGATAGTGCTTTTGCCCGACCCGATGGGGCCTAGAATTGCGACTTTTTCGCCAGCTTCAATTTCGAAGGACACATCGCTGAGGGTGTCACGGGTTTGACCAGGGTAAGAAAACGAGACGTTCTTAAATGCGATACGTCCTTCAATAGTGCCACGGGTGATCCATGTCCTCCCTTGGGGACGCTCGCTTTCTGCTTCCATCAGCGCGTTCAGATTGCGGTACGCGCTGCGCGCCTGATTTGCGCGTGTCAACGTTTGCGCGAGTTGCCCCAAAGGGGCGAGAGCCCGACCGGTTAACATGACCGAGGCGACAAGGGCACCCATACTGGTCGCCCCTTCGGTGATCAGAAAGACACCATAGAACACGATCAAGACCTGGGCTGCTTGCTGAGTGAACCCTGTCAGGTTAAGAGCCAATTGAGTAATAGCTCGACTTTTTACACTGTGTGATGCCTGCCGTTCGACCGCACCTTCCCAACGGCAACGCATCTGATTGGCAGCGGCCGTCGTTTTGATGGTTTCAAGTCCCGAAACCGTTTCGACCAAAACGGATTGTTTGGATTGCCCTCCGGAAAAGTTTTGTTCGGCCAACCGGGACAAAAACGGTTGCACGGCCAGCCCCGAAAGCAACACGATTGGCACTGCCATGGCTGGTATTATGGCAAGAGGGCCACCAACAAGGTGGATGGCGAATACGAACAAAGCGACAAAAGGCAGATCAACGACAGCAACCAAGGTTGCCGAGGTGAAAAACTCGCGCAGCGTTTCAAACTCGCGAACTGTGCTGGCCATAGCGCCCGTCGATCCGGTTCTGGATTTCATCTGAATGTTGAGAAGGTGGTCGAAAATGCGTCGTCCCATCATCCTGTCCGATTTTTGACCTGCTCGGTCGATAAACCCGGCGCGCAACAGTTTCAGGAAGAAGTCGAATACCAGTGCTAGACCGACACCAAGGGTCAATGCGATCAGCGATTCAGTTGCTTCATTGGGTAGCACTCGATCATAGACCACCATGATAAAGACAGATGTGGAAAGCCCGAGCAAATTTGCCACCGCAGCCGCAAGCGCAACTTGCGCGTAGGACCAGCGGTTTGAACCAATGGCCGACCAAAACCAATGACCGGTCTCGGGTCTGAATGTCCTGTTGTGATCTTCGTTGTGCACGCGCCGAAACAATATCGCGTAGCCAGTGTAGATCGTTGCCAACTTAGCCCCTTCGATCTCGGTTATTTCGTTTCCCATCTTTGGGTCAAAAATCAGGAGATCGCCGTTTTCCGAAAAACCGTGAAAGACGACGGCGTGTTGATCTGTCAGAAGTAAAATTGCGGGCGTAAAACTACTGTCCAAATCCCCGAGCGCCCAACGCCCATAACCGGCTTGCAACCCAGCATTCTGAGCCACCTCGAGCAGGTCGTGAATGGTCAGCCCGCCGCCGTCTCCGGTTAGTGCGGCATTCAATGCAGCGCTTGTAAGTGGACGATCGAGATGAGCTGCAACATGCAAAAAACACGTTTCAAGCCCAGACGTTTTGGACGGCCCAATCAGAATTTGTTGTTGTGTCATTGTCTTGCCCCCTGGGTCACGACCTCAAGGCCGAGAAGGTCCAAAATGTCACCTGTCAAACTGAGCGCAGCATAGTTCGTCAAAAAGAAATTCTGATCTGCCAGGATCAGCCTTTCCTGAGCGTTTACATAGTCACGTTGGGCGTCGAGAATTTCGATGAGACTACGCCGACCTATGGTGAATTGCGCCTGCGCTGCCTCCACGCTGTCTTCGTTTGCCTTCGCGGCGATCTTGGCAGCTTGCAGTCGCTTGGCGCCGGCTTGCTGGTCAGAGCGAATAAAGTCAAGCTCGCGCCGGATATCTCGTATCAGCGTCTCGCGCGCGAATTCGGCTTCGCTTACTCTGGCTTCAGCGGCAGAAATCGAAGCGCGGCGCTGGCCGGTGCTATCCAGCTCATAGTTCACGGACAGGTCAATTCCGAAATCTGTATCATCGTCATCGTCGCGGTCTGCAAAGGCAGCCAATTCAACGCCCGGACGACGGCGTGCCAAAGCCGCTGTCAAATCTGCCTTAGCGGCCAATAAGGCCGCGTCTGCTCGTCTGACCTGAGGGCTGTTCACTACAATTTCCGTGTCTGTTCGCGTCAGCTTCGGCGCCTTTGCCGGCTTCGATAGATCCCCGGCCTGTTGGCCGAAGATGTCGCGGAATTGCGCTTCGGCACGGTCGATTCTGGCGCGTGCATCTGCGAGGCGTGTCTGCGCATCCGCCATTCGAGATCGCGCCGCCATGACATCCGCCGTTGATCCGGCACCAAGAGAGGACCTTTCAGTGATCTGGTGCAGGATATCTTCGTGAACTTCGACGTTTCGAACTGAAATGTCGAAAATCTCACGACGGCTGAGAACCGAAACGTATGCTTCGATTGCTGCAAGAGCTATTGCGGACCCTGTTTGCAGTTGGTCTCCCCTGCTTTCAAGGACGCGCGCTTTTGCTGCGATTAGCTCACTGGAGGCGACCCCGCCATCATAGACGAGTTGGGAAATACGAACGTAGGGCGTGAAATTCGCAAGGTCGGAATCGGACCGTTGCGATCGAGCGCTGAGACCGAGATTTACTTGGGGAAGAAAAGCTCCACGTGCCGCTTCTTCGGTTGCGGTAGCTCTTTTATAGCGGCTTTCACTTTCCGCAAGGCTCGGGTTGTCCTCGACCGCCTGCTTAACGCGTTGCCCAAAAGACGTTCGAAGCAGGGTCAGTGAAGGAGCAGTGGCCCCGCGACCGACTGCACCAGCGGAAAGAGACGAGTCGACATAAGATAAATTCGGTCCGAAAGCGCAAGCGGTAAGCCAGCCTGAGAGGATGAAGTAAAGGACCAGTCTTCTAGGGGATAGCCGCATTTAATAACTACCGTTTTGTTGAATTTCGTTCCATTGGGCGAGGGCCATTGCGCCGAGGAAACCCGATAGATCTGAATTTTCGGTGTACGAGGTTTGGACTTGACAAGTTGTCAGATTTCGCTCGGCGCTTGCCAGCCAAGCGCAATGAGACAACGACACTTGATGGGCGTGAACCAGCCGCAGCGTTCCATCATTGATCAGCGCCAGTTTGTCTTTGTCGGTCAGGGCTGCCAGCTTTCCAGAATCTACGATAAGAATACCTTCGGGAAATTCGATTCCTTCGTGCATTCCGGCGGATTGCAGCAAGTCAAACGTATCCAATTTATTGCAAATCGCTGCGGTTTTCTGTTCGTTTTGAGCCCGCATTTTTAAGAAGCCAAAGACCTGGCGCAGTTCAGGCGTTAGATCACCGCTGGCATTGAAGAAGGGTTCTCCTTCCTGACCTACAAATCCCAGTGACTCGTCGACCAAAAGCCCCTCTGCGTTCAAGTCCTGCTTGGCTGGATCTTGACTGGCGCGCCAGCGAAAAGGAGGACAGCGCAAATCGGATGGAACATAGCCTGCCAACCATCGCCCATCATCTGAGACGAAAGGGGTGCGGGCGCCGCTTAGACTCAGCAAAGCAAAGGGGTGAATTTCAGTGCCCGCGCGCCGAAACACGATCGGAAAAGCCGCCGCAACCTGACGAATCTCTTTCTCGACGATCGGACATTCCGTGAGGTTTTGCGCAAAGCGAAAAGAGGTAAAACGTTTCCAGTATTTTCCTTGGTACCTCGAAAACGTCAGTGGAAACTGACCGTTCTGTGCCATATTCACCTCATGCGGATATAAGACACCGCCGATTTTCAAATTCGGCGGTGTCGTTGGATCAGGCGGATGCGCCAGTTGGGTCGGTGTGCAGGATATTGTCGGGGGACAAACCGCTTAGGTCGTCCAGCCCTGTGAATTCTGCAACTGTTTCAACCGATGCTGCATTTGGTGCGCTGTATTCGACATGGACCAACACGCTGTCATCGCCATCTGTCGCCATGACATAGATTTCGTCACCCGCTTGCAGATCGCTCAAACTCTCGACAGCGTTTTCAATTGTGCCTGCGCTCAAATCTACCAAAACGGTCGTAAGACCCACGAAACCAGTATTTGTGCCAACGGCGTCTCCCAGTTCCAGGGTTTCGAAATTAGTTCCGTCTCCCCGCAGTGTGGTACTGTCGAACCCATTGAACATAATCGCATCTGTGACCTCAGCCTTTGCGCCGAGCGTAAAGCCCGTAATGGTGTCCACGCCGTTGGCTGCTGGCGTAGCTTCGAAGACCACGACATCCCGCCCTGCGTTCGATACGTCTATGGTGTCGTTTCCTCCGAAACCTTGCAGGAAATTTTCGACGGCGTTTGCGGTGAGCGTATCGTCTCCTCCACTGCCCAATTGGTAGACCGAAGGACCACCGTCGGGCGTGTCTATGGTCAGAATGATTGGTTTGGAAGGATCAACGACAGCCGCGGTAAATGTCACAACGGGTTGTGACAGGTCCGAATAGGTCGTTGCGACCCCCGCGATGTTGACAGCTGATGCTCCGACTGGATTGGTCAGGAAAAGCCCGAAATCACTGTTCTCGGAAATGGAGGTAGGGTTGATTGTGACAACGGCCGGATCCAATCCGATTTCTGCTGTGACGGCCAGCCCGCCCGAGATATCGCGGTTCGGGTCGGCGTGAATTTGGAATATCACTGAAGAACCATCGTTGCTGACTTCCGAGATTGTGTATGCGGCGGGTAAATACGCGGTTGTTGTATCCGTTGTAGGTGCGGGATCCGGCCCACCCGTAACTGTTGCCTGAACTTGAAAAGTGAGGTCGTCACCAGCGTTTAGACCAGCAAAGTCGCTTGAAGAGACCGGCAAAGACCATGTCCCGTCTGCGCCAACCGAGGCTGTCCCCACAGGTGTTCCGTTCAGGGTTACACTAACAGTCTGTCCTGCTGTAAGACCTATCGAACTTCCAGAGACTGTGAGTCCCGTACTCTGCGCGTCTGCGAGCAAGACCGCTCCGTTGGTACCCGTGGAATTCAAGGATAGTATCGGGCGGAAATCCGTCGTTATCGCTGCCGTCGCCGGTGTCGCCGGATTGCCTGCCAAATCAGCGACATTTGCGCTTATGGTGAAGGCTGTTGTGTCTGCCAGGCTGCCGAGATCTCCAGAAGGGATGGTCGCGCTCCAACTTCCCGAAGCAACCGTGGCGACATAGTCCTGACCGTTCAGAGAGACCGTAACAGTTTGCCCATCCTCAGCGGTCGTGGTGCCGTATACCGTCAGGTCCGAGCCCCTTTCCGCGATGTCCAGCGTAGATCCGACAGCTAATGGGTCAATCGCTATGACAGGCGCTGAAAAATCGGTATCGAAAGTGCTGATGTCGGATGCGGTATTGCCTGCCGTGTCGGAAACAGAGGCGGATACGGTGTAGGATTCCGTGTCTTGTAATTCAGTCAGGTCAGAAGGTGTCGCGGTAAACGACCAGCTTCCCGAATTCACAGTGGCGGTCCCTGCGACGTCTACGGTGCCATCCCCCCGGACAATTTGGACGGAAACGACAGCTCCGTCGCCCGCATCGGAGGTGCCGGAAACCACGAGGTTGGTACTAAGTTCTGCGAAGTTCAGAACAGGCCCGTCCGAAAGTGAAGTCACGTTGATTGAGGGTGCGGAAAAGTCGGTGTCAAAGCTGCTTGTGGCTCGTACAGCTGGGTTTCCGGCCTCGTCGGAAACATCAGCGGTGACGGCGATGGTTGCGCCGTCCGATAGGGCGGCTACGTCACTCGCAGGAGCAGTTGCTGTCCATGCGCCGCCAGATACCGTAGCGGTGTAGGATTGGCCTCCGAGATTGACGGTGACCGTTTGCCCGTCTTCGGCGTTGGTGGAGCCAGTGATTGTCAGATCCGTACCCCTCTCGGATGCATTCATGACGGCGCCAGCCGAAAAACTGTCGATGCTAAGGGTCGGCGCGGTGACGTCCTTGACGATGGCCGTGCTGGCTTGCGGTGCTATCAATCCATCCGTGTCAGACACATCTGCTGTGATGGAAAATGTTTCGCCATCGGTCAATGCGCCGAGATCGGATGCAGGGATAGTAACGTTCCATACTCCACTTGTGACCGTACCTGTATAGGTCTGGCCGTCCAGTGTGACGGTTACGGTTTGACCATCCTGAACATTTGCCGTCGTCCCGGAAATTGTCAGGTCTGATGTCACTTCCGCCGTGTTCAGTGCGTCGCCAACGGGGAGGGTTGCGATCGAGATCGATGGCCCGGTCAAGTCGACCGGAATAGATGCGTTGACCAAGGTAGAAATGTTGCCGGCCGCATCTGCTACTGAAACGCCAATTGCGACAGGTGTGCCGGTCGACAGTCCGCTTAGGTCCGCGGCGGGGATTGTGACAGTCCAGTTTCCTCCGGATGCGGTGCCCGTGTAGACCTGCCCATTGAAGTCAAGCGAGACTATTTCGCCATCCGCAGCCGTGGTCGTCCCGGTAATATTAAGGTCACTCCCTACGTCAATCAGGTCGATGGATCCGCCAGCTACCGGATTGAGGGTCAACGTGGGCGCGGTGAAATCCGTTTCAAAGCTGCCTGTTGCCTGTGGCGCAGGGTTGCCCGCAGCGTCTGTCACATCTGCTGTTACCGAAATAGTTGTTCCATCTGGCAAAGCTGACAGGTCTGCCGCTGGTATTGTCGCTGTCCATAGGCCTGCGTTCACCGTGGCTGAATAGACTTGTCCGTTGACGGACACCGTGATGGTTTGCCCGTTTTCAGCGTCCGAAGTTCCGGATACGGTAAGGTCGTTTCCTTGCTCAATGGCGTTCACAACCGCGCCGTGCGAGAAATCGGTTATTGCCAGCGTCGGAGCAATTGTATCGACATTGAAGGTCACGTTTTCGACCGCCAGTTCGTTCCCGTCGCCGTCAAGATGACGGATCGTAACGGTGTTGACACCTTGGGGAAGGTTTGCCGCTTGGTCGGGTGTCAGTGCAACGTTCCAGCTTCCGTCTGGTTCGGGCACCACCGATACGGAAACGGATCCGATCGACACTTCGATATCTGTTGTCCCATCGGGCGTGACCGAATTTAGTGCGGTGCTGCTCAGCGCGTTGGATTGGGCTCCTGCCAAATTCAGGTGGGGATATGTTGGTGCCGGAGCGGGATCATCGCCCCCGCCTCCGCCCCCGCCGCCTGCAGCAGCGGCCGCCCCGGCCAAACCAAGTCCACCTAGTGCGGCAGCGCCAACCCCACTGATGCCACTTGCGGCAGCCGCGCCGCCCGCTTCTGCGGCCAGGCTGAACTGCGCAATCTCAGCCACGATATCTTCCGCGATCATGATTGCACCACTATCGAGAATCTGGATGTTCTCTGACGCCACGATCATCGATTTCCCGTTCGCCAATTTAACCAGGACATCGCCATCTTTCAGCAGTTTGACCGATCTGACACCCGGGATGGTTTCGGCGAATTGAAAGGCGTAAAGCTCTTCGATCGTGGCTTGCCCCAGAGCAGGCAGCGCCATCAGCGTTGAGCCCAACCCACCTGCAAGACCCCGACCTGCCCAGCGGCGCATTTTGTCATTAAGCCAACGACGAATCTGCGCTTTGTCCTCGACCCCGGTCACGGGGTTGTTCGCGTGGTGATTGGAATCGTGGTCTTTGGTCATCTTACCCTCACATGTGGTGTCCGCGTCCGCCCAAGGGGTCCAGCTCTTGTTCATCTGTCTTGCCCTCCAGTGACTCATGCGGTCGGACCAGAAAAATTGAGTTAAACTGATGCCGAACTTCGCGTTTTCACCACATTTGTGCTTTGGTTTCGGACCGGGCATCAGATCATCCTGTCATTGAAGCCAAGTGTGGCACGGGGTGATTTGACATGATGCTTCAGTTCGAAGGTGTGGTTGCAACGGGAAGCGTAGCGCTCGATTCAGGTATCAGCGATACGGCTTTAAAAACGTTTAACGGGGACACGTTTCTTTACAGCGTGACGGGCCCTGGAGGCGGCATCGCGGTTTGGAAGCTGCTAGAAGGCATTGTTCCGCAACAGCAAGACATTCAATATTACAGCGGGACGATTTCGCAACAAATAGGCAATAGTGCCGAGCTCGTGACGCTTGCCGGTAGTGACCAACTGATTCTGGATGTCGATTTGGCCACGGGATTGGTAGGATACACACTTAATCCAGATGGAACTGTCGGAACGTTACAGACCACCGACAGTCTGATCGGGGGCGGAGATGTTTCCGCGCTTGTGCAATACTCGGTTGAGACGGGTGGAGTGCTGGCCTTGGCCCATGAAGATACGGGTCAAATCTCGACCTATCTAGTGAATCCGGACGGAAGTCTGACGGTGTCGGGATCCATCGCCGGTCGCGCCGACTCGATGGAGGTCATTCAATTTGGCAGTGAGAATGTCGTGGTGGCCTCTGATGCAGAGACGGATTTCATCGCGATTTACACAGTGGATTCCGCCACGGGGGGACTGTCAGAAGTTGATAACAGCGATGCGCTGAACCAACTGGGCATTGCAGTGCCTACCGCGGTTGACGTGGTGCAAGCGTACGGTCAGTCATGGGTCGTCGTCGCCGGGGCGCAGAGCAATTCCATCAGCTTGATGAAGCTGGATGCCTCGGGTTCGCTTGTACCCACGGATCACGTGTTGGATTCGTTGCACACGCGGTTCGAAACCCTTCAGGACATGTCCGTCATCGAGGTGGACGGCCATGTGTTCTTAGTGGCTGGGGGAGGCGATGACGGGGTCACACTTTTCACGATGACACCGGGCGGGCAACTGGTTTACCTGGACAGTTTTGCCGACACGTTGGACACCGGACTACAGAATGTTGAGACGGTGATCACGGCTCATGTCGGGGATGAGCTGCAAATATTTGCCGCCTCACAACAGGATGGTGGTCTGACGCAATTGACAGTCGACCTCTCTGATCTGGGGATCGTGCAGGAAGGGTTTGGCACGATCACTGGCACAAATCAAAACGACATGCTTAGCGGAGGTATCCTCGACACGAATTTGTCGGGTGGGGCGGGAGATGACATCCTGATCGCCGGTGCCGGAGCCACGGAGATGACCGGTGGGGCCGGAGCGGATATTTTCGTCATGCAGCATGGCAGCGCCCCTGTGATCATTACTGATTTCGAGGCGGGTACAGACCGTCTGGACATGTTCGATTTCCCACTGCTGCGCACGCCGGATCAACTTACATTCACGGCTACAGGTCAGGGGGCCTTGATAGAGTTTCTGGACACTACGGTCGAACTCATATCCGCTGCGGGAGGTCCATTGTCCGAGCAACAGGTATTCGGCGCGGGCTTTGGTGGCCCCGATCATATACCCGTGGACCTGGGGACTTTGGGGGGCCTGGACCCCGGTAGCTCGGATGGTGTTCTGGGCGATATCTCGATCGATTCCCAAACGCAGAATCCGGCTTTGGCGAATGCAGAAATCCAGTTAGCGCTCGAAGGCGGGGGCATTTTGACCGTGCGCGCGGACGAGAATGGTGTATTCGACTTTGACCTCCCTCCTGGGATGTTCTCGGGTGAGTTTGACGTGATCAAGGGCTATTCAACGGCAAGTGCCGATATCAATGCTCTAGACGCGCTTCAGGTTTTGCGTATTTCCGTCGGGCTTGAACCAACATGGGGACCGGCCTCGGCCGAGAATCTGATTGCGGCCGACATCACGCAAGACGGCACTGTAAATGCGTTGGACGCGCTGGCGATTTTGCAGGTTTCTGTTGGGCAATCTACCCCACATTCGCCGGAATGGGTGTTCTTGGACGATGATGCGGATCTCAGCGGCATCACGCCGAACAATGTGTCCTACGAAACAGGGGTCGATATCGTTGCCGTAGACAACGTGATCACCGCAGATATGACCACTATCCTGCTTGGCAATATTGAACAGGCCTAGCCGCTCTATTCCCGGAACGCCCTGTTGAAATAGTCCGACAATGGTTTGACCAGGTAGGACAGAGGCGTACGCTCATCTGTTTTAATCATGGTTTCGACGGGCATTCCGGGGAGCAGTTCCTGACCGTTCAGACGGCCAAGCTGTCCTTCATTTGGTACAACTTCGGCGCGATAAAAGGTCAGCCCGGTGTTGTCATCGGTAAAAGCATCAGCCGAAACGTTGATGACTTGCCCTTCGATTTCTGGTGTTTCACGCTGATTGAACGCGGTGAATCGCAGCAGGACAGGCTGTCCCACGTGCAGCTGATCGACATGAATGGCGTCCACGCGCGAGGCTACCAGCAAAGGTGTGTCCAAGGGCACCACATACATCATAGGCTCGGCGGGTTGGACCACGGATTGCAACGCGAAAACCTGACTGCCATAGACGACCCCTGTCACCGGTGCGCGAATATCCAGCCTTGACAGACGCACGATCAGGGACAGGCGTCGCTCGGCCAGTTCAGCGATCTGTGCTTGAACATCGCGCAGGGTCGATATCGCCTCTTCTCGGCGGGCAGCTTTCAGCTCGACAATCTGGATCTCGGTTGCCGCGATCTGCCCGCGCAAACGGGCGATATTGGCCTCTAACCGGCCGATATCCCCGGTCAGGCTGGCCTCTTCCCGCAACAGCGCCGAGACCCTGCTGGCCTGTGTCAGGCCCCGATCGAACAAGCTCTGCTGATCTTCCAGCTCC
Source organism: Ruegeria sp. J8 (assembly GCF_056531925.1). Taxonomy (NCBI): domain Bacteria; kingdom Pseudomonadati; phylum Pseudomonadota; class Alphaproteobacteria; order Rhodobacterales; family Roseobacteraceae; genus Ruegeria; species Ruegeria sp. J8. The sequence continues at coordinate 147,708 of NZ_JBQFMR010000005.1, read as the reverse complement.
TCCCGGATCAACTCGACTTGACGGCGCAGAGAGATAAGCTGAGCCTCCGTACCTTCAATCTCGCTTTCCGTCTGAATGCGTTGCTTCCCGAGCTGCTCGGCTTGTTGACTTAATGTGTCCAACCGGGCCTCGAACAAACGTTGCTGGCCGCCGACTAGTTCGGGTTCGATGGCCTCTTGCCGTTCCAATTCGTCCAGACGTGCGCGCAACTCCTGTGCCGGGATGCCGTCACGTTCCGCTTCCAGTCGGGCTTTGCGGGCCAAAAGCTCGAATAGTTGAGTTTCTACGATGATTTTCTCAGATTTCAGAAAAGTACCGTCCAACCGGATTAACAGATCGCCCTGCTGAACCTCGTCACCGTCGCGCACGAAAATCTCTCCGACCACGCCGCCGTCGGGGTGCTGAACGACCTGCCGGTTGCTTTGAACTTCGATCGTCCCCTGCGAAATGATAGCGCCTGCAAGTCGGGTTTGAACGGCCCAGATCCCCAAACCGCCAACCAGAATGGCTAAGGCGACAAATCCCACCATCGCCGGAAATGTGATGCGCCAAACAGGACGAGTATCAGAGCTGCTTTTTTGCATCATTCCCCCGCCTGACTGAGGCCGCGTTTGATCGCACCCGCGTTTTGGACCGTGGCTCCCAGCACCTCGTCGCGAGCACCGGACTTGATGATCTGTCCACGTTCGACAACGATCAGGTTTTCACATTCCGAAATTGCCTGCGGACGATGCGTCATGATTATCGCGGATTTCCCAGCTGCCTTGAAGCCGCGCACTGCAGTGTTCAGTGCCTCTGTCCCATCGGCGTCCAAGGCCGAGTTCGGTTCGTCCAAAATCAAAAGTACCGGGTCTCCGTAGAGGGCGCGCGCCAGAGCGATCCGCTGTTTTTGACCACCTGAAAGCTGGCTATCGTTGCCTTCAAGAAACGTGTCATAGCCTTTTGGCAGCGTCAGGATCAGCTCATGCGCGTTCGCTTTTCGGGCAGCTTCAACCACGGCCTCGGCGTCCGGGTTTTCCGACATTCGTGCGATGTTTTCCGCAACAGTGCCATTGAACAGGGTCACGGTCTGCGGCAGATAGCCGATATGCTGGCCCAGATCGGTCGGGTCGTATTGATCCAACGTCGCACCGCCCAAGCGGATTTCGCCGACCGCCGGATGCCACAATCCCAGCAAGGCTTTGGCTAGTGTCGATTTGCCCGAACCACTGCGCCCGATCACGCCCAGAGCGCTGCCCGGTGCCAGGTTTAGGGAAATGTTGCGCAAAGTTGGTTTTTCCGCACCCGGTGGAATGACGGTTAGTCCCTTGGCCGTCAACCGGGCCTCGGGAACAGGCAGCTTGGTACGAGGCGTTTCAGGTGGAGTTGAATCCAGAAACTCGTTCAGAGACCCCCAGGCTGTTCGGGCACGTTCGATCATCGCCCATTGGCCAATTGTCTGCTCGATCGGAGCAAGCGCGCGACCCAGCAGAATAGAGCCAGCAATCATCGCGCCCGGTGTCAACTCGTTGCGCAGAACCAGCCAGGCTCCCAAGGCCAGCATAGCGGATTGCAGGAACAGTCGCAGTGATTTGGTCAGTGAGGTAAAACTGCCAGTCCAGTCGCTGGCTGCGATTGTCTGGTGCAATGCATTGGTGCGTTGTTTTTGCCAACGCTGAATGATGTCCTTCTGCATCCCTTGAGAGCGTACAATTTCCGCCGCTTTCCGCGCGTGTTCGGAAAAGGAATTCGCCTGTGCCGAAGCCGATTGCGCCGTGGCCACCTTGCGCCGTGTCAGCGCCTGGTTCAGCAATGCTATAGTCACCAGAAATGCTCCGCCGCCTACGGCAAGCCATCCCAGCATCGGGTGGAACAGGAAGATGGCAGCCATGAAAACCGGTGTCCACGGAATGTCCATCACAGCCAACAATACCGGCGATGAGCAGAGGTTTTGAATGGCTTCCAAATCCCGCAAACCTGTTGAAGGCGCAGCCCGGACCTGAGGATTCAAAGATCGTTGTAACGTCGCCTCGAACACACGTTCGTCCAGGGTTGACTGGAACCGGGCACCAAAACGGGCCACGATACGGCCCCTGGCATAGTCTAGCATTGCCATCAACCCGTACAAAAGCGCCACTAACAGGAAAAGAGCAGTCAATGTTTCGACCGCGCGCGACCCCAGAACGCGGTCGTAAACCTGCAGCATGAACAACGGTCCGGTCAGCATCAGCAGATTCACGAAGATGCTGAACAGGAAGGCGAGCGTCAGAAAGGCTGATCCCTGATTGCGAACTTTGCGCAACTCGTGTTGTGGAGGTTGAGAGAAACGGCTTGCTGGCTTCACGAATAGGACTTTCGACGACAATGCTGTTTTGACTCTAACGCACCACAAAGGCAGTTAAAATGCATGGGTTGCGAGATAGAGCGGAACACTGCCGCAAAAGCTACATCAAACACACAGTGATGGGAATGATCGGACCGCCGCGGATCAGACGCCGTTGCTCCCCTGACAATTCCGGAATTGCGGCGATAATGTCTCACGACGCCCTCGGGCCGTTTCGGTCAGTTGAATAGCGGTGCAATCGGCGTCTACGATGAATCGGAACAAATTGATTAGTTTTTAAGTTCCGGTATACGGAGATGAGAGAACTCGACTACACGTATCACTATGCGGGCCGGTCATCTCTGACCGGAATGTCATCTCAGCAGAAGCTGAGTCTGGTGGCTGATCAGTCCGATCCAGATGCTTCTCAGGATTTCCTGATCGCACACGCCAAACACCCTCTGATCACGGCTAGGTCTTTGCGCGCGGTTTCCGATATCGTCGGCAGCCGCTTTTACGTCCCACCCGCGATGCTGGCCCGGATTCTGCGCGAAGCGGACCCAGTGGTCACAGTAGGGCACGAAACCGTGCGGTTTGAGGGGTTTTCAGCTTGTTGCAGCACCTATGCCCGTCTGGACATAGATGAGGCCGCGCTAGACGCCGAACAGCGTCGCACAGGGACAACCAATGTGGATTTTGGCCCCAACTTGAGGGCTATGCTGGCCCAGGTTTCGCCCGACAGCCAGTTGCAGATCTCGATTGGGCCCAAAGCCGTGGCCCTGACACATGATGAAAACCGACTCGTCGAACGAAAAGTACCGCTTCCCTTGCGCTGGTTGAAGGGATTTGCCGAGGTGCAGAGCCATATGGCTGGTATGGTACCCGCTTTTTCATTGGCCCCGACACCAGCACAGAAATTTTTGCGCAGTTTGCCGCGATCGAAATCGGATCATCTGGTTTGGGTATCGGCTCAGGGGCAACGGGTCAGAGCAACAACCCGAGCTTCGCTGGGTAGCGTGCCGTTGCGCGGTGGTCATCGGTTAAACGTGTTGGTGTCTCTGGCTCCCAAGGCGAAGACACTGCGTGTTTTTGTCAACGAAGGTCTGAAAAGTTCGGCCTGGGTTTTGGATTTTGCTGGGCAGCGTTTGTGTCTGGTCTTGAATGCAGATCCTTGGCGCGGGTTTTCAGGCGACGGGCAGTTGCTCTCTGACCTCACGACCGAGGCTGAGAAAACGGCTGCAGTAACCGCGCAATTGAACTGGCAGGACCGGCTTGATCCCAATATCCTGGCACCCCTCATCAACGCCTCACCGCACGAGGTGCACATCGCGCTGTGCCAATTGGCTGCGTTGGGTCGTGTAGGTTATGATCTTTGGTCGCAAACCTGGTTTCACCGAGAACTCCTCTTTGGCTTCGAGCGCGTCAGATCTTTGAATCCAAGGCTGAAAGCCGCCGCAAACCTGGCGGACAACGGAGCGGTCGCATTGTCCCAAAACTATGCGGATGTGAAAAGTGGCGATGTTACGCATCGGGTTCGCTTTGCCGAGGACGGGCACAGCTGCACATGCCCGTGGTTTGCTGCCAATGGCCATACGCGTGGTCCCTGCAAACACATTTTAGCCGTCGAACTGATGATGGAGCGCCAAGCGTGACTGAACAGGAGTTTCTGACCCTGATTACAACGCGCACTGCGCGCTATGTTCTAAAGGCCCTCGCAAAGATGTCGGAGGCGGATCGAAGGCCATTTGCCCGGCATGCGCTGAAGACGCAAAAAGCTTATGAAAAGGTCTGGTGGGAAGCGCAGATGAAAGGCCAAAAGCCGCTCAAAGCATTTGCCAAAGACGGCGAAGCATTGGGGATCGCCGTGATTGCCACCGCCAGACCCTCGGAATATGCCTGTGGGGATTGGCGTTTCTTGCCGCAATCCCTTCCTTTGGACGAAGTGTTTGCGCAGCTTAAGCTCAGTTGGATCGACGCCTGGGCCGAGGCTGCGGTTGAAGACAATCCCCGCCTGATCGACGCGGTACATTTGTTGAACCGAAAAGGGTTGTGCTCAATCCCTCAGACGGACGCCTATATTCTTGGCTACTACGCCATTCAGGCGGGCGTTCCCGACAACGCGCGGGATCAGTTTTTGTCTCAGGATGTCTGGCGGTTCTTCGAGGTTGAAGGCGGTGGTGATCTCAGCCTTGCTGCGCATGACAAATATTCAGGACCCCGCGCAGGATGGGCGGATGTTTTGCGAGCCCTGAGCGAAAACGGTGACCTGGACCGACAGCGCTTGTTGGATAGCTCACTAGAGGCCCTGAAGCGGGATTTTGCGCAGTTTCGCGCGGGTTGGTACTCGCGGTTTCATACAGCGCTAGAACCGAGCGATGCTGAAATCGTTGAGCGCGTGGATCAGTACCTCGGCCTCCTCAATAGTGCGGTTCCCCCGACAGTGGCGATTGCGGTCAAGGCGCTGAAGCGCGCCGACAATTGTGGTGAACTTGACGCCAAAGCCCTGCTCGACGCGATTGAACCTGCTTTGCAAAGCCGCCAGAAATCGACGGCTTTGAATGCGTTAGGTCTATTGAAATCCTGCGCCAAACGCACTCCGGATAGGGTGGCCGAAATTGCCGAAACCGCCACCTCGTCTTTGATATCAGAGGTTGGGGATGTGCAAACGCGGGCGGTGGATCTGATAGAAAGCCTCGGTCAGATGCATAATGCCGGGGTTCAGACGGCGATGGCGGACTATCTGGATGTGGTGACGCCGACGGTCCGCGCGCGGCTTGCTGACACCGCACCTTTGGCCAAAGCGGAAATCACCGATTTTCCCGTTCCTAGACCTAAGCCGTTTGAGCCTGTTTCCTCCGTAGATGAGGCGGTTGCGGCATATCTGGCCCTCCTGGAGGATTGCCATGACCCCTTCCTGATCGAGCAGGCATTTGATGGAATAGCGCGGTTCGGAGCCGAGGCTGCCCCGCTACTTGGCCCTCTAAAAAAGCGGGCAAATCAGATCAGAACGCGCGATCTCGAGGGCGGTTTTAGTCCGGGTAAGTATTTTCAGCGACCTATTTCGGTTGCGGGATTGAGCTGGGCCAACGGGTCCGATTTCGATGCCGAACTGCAACCCTATCTAGAGCCACGATATTCCGGTCACCAACCCTTGGGTATTTCGCCCCATAGTTTCGAAGGGATATTCGCGGCGCGCGCCAAAGAGCTGTTGTCTTTCGTTCAGGCGGGCCATTCGGTTCCGATGCTCTCGGCCCCTTCCGACAATAGCGGATGTGTTGACCCATTGCGTTTGATTGACAGGCTGGAACATTACCGTGGCCTGAGTGTTCGGCCGGGGGCCATGGATTTCAGACTTGCGATCCTGCGGCTGGGATCGGAAGGGCGCGAAAAGGCGTTGGCGGCTCTAAACCCGCAGACCGAAGCAGAGCGTGCGTTGGGATATGCCTTGGGCGGTGAGTTCAGGCCTGAAACAGATTGCCAACTCTGGGCTATGGCCTGGCAGGGGCGCCGACCGATTGAGGCCGACCCCAATATCCAGCGTTTGGTTGGGGGTATTATTCCCGGTCTGGGTACTCCTGCAGAGTATCGTTTCACGGCCAAAATCCGGCGTATCGACGAATATTTCTGGCCGCAGCCCAGCGTCTCTATTTTACCGAAAATGCCAGGTGATGTTGATCCGAGTTTGGGTTTTGTCCTGCCTGCGAAATTCGAACACAGCTATGGACGCGATCCTGGTGCCAGCTGGCTGCTAGGATTGAACCCGTGGGCAGTATTGATGAACCCAACGCAGCCAGAGTTGTATTTCGTTGCCGGTATTTTCGATCTGGAACTGGATCAAAAGCTGGCGCGGCACCATTGCCTGACCTATCTGGACCCGTTTTTTCGCCCCGGATTGCAGCCGGGTAAAATGGCCCATGCGATGTTGGCGTGGTATCTGGCAAGTGCGGATGAAGGTATCGGAATGACCACCAGTGACTCAATCGTAACCTTGATTGCGCAGGGCAGATTTCAATCCGAAGAATTTGCCGACGCCGCGCGCGAGTTGGTCTTTTTCGGAGCGCTCCCCCTGCGGCGTTGGACCAAACGCATGGCGCAAGTCTCTGAGCTATCCAAAATGCACGCGCATGAGATTCAAAAAGCTTTGTCAGCGATGCTGTATGACTTGCCCGACACGCTTCCGCGCGATTTGGGCGGAATTCTGGAACTGCTCCATGAGCTTTGTGTGCTGTCAGGGTCTGGTTTGACAGCACCAAAGTCTACAGCAGCTTTGGCGGCGATCAAAGCTGGCGGAAAGACCGGTAAGTTTGCAAAGAAACTGTTGAAGCTTCATAGCCTATAGGGCCTTGAGCCCGTCAGGCCGCGGCGGAATTGACGAAGATCGAATAGACAGAGGTCGAGGCCGTGATGAACAGCATGTTCCCGCGCGTGCCCCCGAATGTTAGGTTCGCAACCGTTTCGGGCACTAGGATCTTACCCAGCAAATCTCCTGCCTTCGAAAAGACATGCACCCCGTCTGCTGCCGAGCACCAGATATTGTCGTAGCGATCCACCCGCAACCCATCCGGCAATCCGTTGTCGATGGTTGCAAACTCCTGACCGCCGCTCAGACTGCCATCCGTGTCTACGTCGAACGCTCGTAGCACTGAAGGAACTTCAGGGTCGTGGCTGCTGCCTGACTCCGCAATATAGAGCCGGTTTTCGTCGACCGAAAAGGCAAGTCCGTTGGGCTGAACGAAATCGGTGACAACCGCCGAAAGTGCCTGCCCATCCGGGCTGGCGCGATAGACAAAGCTGCCCTCTTGTTCCGGGGTGGCCTGATGCCCTTCCAGATCGGACAGAATGCCATAGGTCGGGTCCGTGAACCAGATGGACCCGTCCGAGCGAACCACCACGTCGTTAGGAGAATTCAGGCGCTTGCCCATGTAACTTTCGGCAATCACCTGCCGTGTGCCGTCATGTTCCGTGCGCACAACCGAGCGGCTTCCATGGTGGCAAGTAACAAGGCGACCGTTTGGATCGCGGGTGTTGCCATTAGAATATTCGGACTGCTGACGATACACACTTGCCCCACCACCTTCGGTCCATTGGTAGATGCGGGCATGGGGTATATCTGAAAACAGCAACAGGTTATGTGCGGGAAACCAGACCGGCCCTTCTGTCCAGCGGTGCCCCGATGAGAGGCGCGCAAGGCCCATATTGCTATGGATCAGATCGCGGAACTCGGGCCGGATGATGTCGTAGGTCTGCGAAAAAATCATACGTCATATCCTTTACGGCTGGCCAATGCGACGACTCCGACGATGACAAGCCCGGTCAAAATAAGCCGGACGCCAGCCCCCAAACCGTAGGAGTTCAGCATTGAGACGATGAGAAACATAAACAAAGCGGCGCCCCAGATACCGGGCACGTTGGAATAGCCGCCACCAATGGAAGATCCGCCGATCACGACGACCGCAATGGACATCAACATGTATTCAGTCCCCATATTCAGGTTTGCACCCCCCGAAAAGCTGGCCAGAAGAAACCCCGCCAGCGCAGCACAGACAGCCGAATTGACATAGACGCCAAAGCGGACCGCGTTGACAGGAACTCCGCTGAGTCGGGCAGCGCGCAGGTTCTGGCCGATGGCCGATATCCACCGTCCCGCGATCGACCGTTCCAAAAGTACCCAAGCGCAAATCGCCAGAAGGATACCGATCACGGCGACGTTGGGAATTCCAATCGCGCCACCGGTTGCGAAATCGGCCAGCGGCTCAGGCGGTTTGATACGCAGCCCTCGGTTCGACCAGATGGCCAGTGATTGATAGAGGAAAGAGGCAGACAGGGTCGCGATGATCGGTGGAATACGCAGCAACAGGATCAAGGCGAAATTCACCAGGCCGCAGCCAATGCCGACGCCGATTGCAACCAATAGACCGGGTATGATCAGCGCGGTTTCCGAGTCCATGAACTTCAGGGCCAGCGTCGCCGACAATGTCATTGATGCGGGGATCGAAAGGTCGACATTGCCGGGACCCAAGGTGATCACCAGCATCTGCCCGATCCCGACGATGGCGGAAAAAGCAGCAAATGTCAGGGCGGCATAGAACAGCGACCCAGCACCGGAACCGGCGATCAGACTGGTTGCCGCAAAAGTCAGGGCGGCGGCCACAAAGGCCCAGATCCAGGGTTTTGAGAACAAGATCCGCACAGGATTCAAGGGCTCTTCGGTGGACGAGGTATTATCGGTCACGCCGCAGCCTCCTTCCGAACGAAGAGCAGCCGCACCGCCAGAACAAGGATCAGGATCGCCCCTTGCGCTCCGATCTGCCAGTCAGGCGACAGGCGCAAGAAGGACAGGAAACTGGCTGCAAGGGTCAAGGTCAGAGCGCCGATCACCGCTCCAAACGGAGAGATGCGTCCACCGACAAACTCGCCCCCGCCCAAAATGACACCGGCAATGGACAGCAGAGTATATCTCAGCGCAATGTTGGCATCCGCTGCCGTTGTCAGACCGACAAGGCACATTCCGGCCAGAACGCCGAACAACCCGGCCAGCCCGTATGCGGACGCGCGCAGTTTGACCAGAGACCACCCGGCGCGCTCCATCGCGCGGTCATTGCCGCCGACCCCTTGCAGGATCACGCCGACCCAGGATCGTTTGATCAGCAGGTGTACCACCAATGCGATAACTAAAGGTGCGACCACAGCAATGGGGACCAGAGGTGTCTTGTAACTCATCAACGTCTTGAGCCATTCCGGCGATGCGCCGCCGGGAGAAGGTAGGATCAAAACTGCCAGCCCGCCCCAGACAAAAGACATACCCAAAGTTACGACGATGGCAGGCAACCCCCTGAACTGGATCAGAGCGCCCAAACCGGCATAAGCCAGAATGGCCGCCGCCAGGATGGCATAGCCGATCAGTGGTGTGTCGTGAACGAACGTAGCAGTCACGCAGGCGCAGAAGCTGACAAATGTACCAATCGACAGGTCGATATCGTTGACCATGATGATCATCATCTGGGCGATGGTCGCTAAGGCGACCGGAATCGCCAAATTGAACAGCAGGTTCAGACCGAAATAACTCATGGCGCGCGGTTGCAGGTAGAAGACAGCCCCCAAAAGCACGGCCAGCGACAAAACGGGCAGGGCGAGACGCAGACGATCCCCGGTCATTCTGCGGCCTCCTGCATTTCGAATGAGGCGGCAAGAATGTTCTCTTCGGTGATCTCATCCCCGCTGAGTTCCGCTGCAATATGCCCGGTGCGGAAGACAAACACCCGGTCGCACTCCAGAATCTCGTCCGTCTCGGTGGAATACCACAAGAAACTGCGCCCCTTGGCGGCTTCGTCGCGGATCATTTGATAGACTTCCTTCTTGGTGCCCACATCGACACCGCGCATGGGGTCGTCCATCACTACAATCGGCGCGCACGAGGCCAAGGCCCGTGCGAACAGAACTTTTTGCTGGTTCCCCCCAGAGAGAGAAAGGATGGGGTTCGATACGTTGTCGGTGCGAATTCCAATCCTCTGTTTCCAGTTCTGAACCAGATCGGATTCCTTTCCGCGATCCACCAAAATGCGGTTGCTGAATTCGGACAGGGTGGTCAAAGACAGGTTTCTGAGGATCGACCAAAGCGGCATAACCCCATCTCGCGTACGGTCACCCGCGACGAAGACCACTTCGGGATTACCCGAGGATTTCCAGACCGAAGAATGGTCGAAAAAGATTTGCGCCAGCGCTTCGGCCTGCCCATGACCGGCCAGACCGGCCAAGCCAACGATCTCACCTTGACGGGCGTTCAGGCCATTCTCGGCGCGCACAACCTCGGCACCCAGCGTTTTGGTGGCGCGGGTTTCGCTGGTATCGGTGTCGTCTGGTGCCACGTGGCCCATAGCGTCCACAATGCTTTCGCGGGTGAAATTTCGGGCCGGTTGGTCATCCACGATCTGACCATCCTTCATGATCACGATCCGGGTCGACACATCGAAAATCTCACCCATCATGTGCGAGATGAACAGAACCGCGCCACCCTCGGTGCAAAAACGTTTGATATGATCCAGCAACTGCTGCGCGATGGCCGCATCAAGTGATGAGGTCGGCTCATCCAAAATAACAAGGCTGGGTTCGCTGTCGCGGTCTGCGAAGGCAATGGCAATTTCGACCATCTGGCGTTCGGCAATGGTCAGGTTGCCGACAGTGGCACTTGGTTTGATGCCGTGGCCGGGAAAAACCAGATCCAGCGCGTCCTGCATTTTCTGCCGCGCCACGCGTCGCCAATTCTTGCGTGGCATGGTGCGAAATGGAATGCGTAGGTTTTCCAGCACGGTCAGGTTCGGGCAAAGCGACAATTCCTGAAACACGCTGCGCACGCCGGATGCCTGCGCTTTTTGTCCATTGGTCAACGTGGCATCCCCGGCGCGGTAGGTCACAGCGCCCTGAGTGGGGGACAGCCGCCCGTTGATTACATTGGCCAGTGTCGACTTGCCCGCGCCATTGTGGCCGACCAATCCGATACACTCGCCCGCGGCAATTTCCAGCGTCGCTGCGCGCAACGCGTGAACGGGCCCAAAAGACATATGGGCCGCGTCCAGAGAGACAACCGGCGCAGAAACTGCGCCGGGTATCGTGTGTAAATCGCTCATTGACTACTGAGCCGACGAAATCACGTTTTTGGCCTGTTCCAACGTATATTCAACGTTGGCAACCGACCCTTTGGGCGTGGTTTTCAGCGACTCTTCCAATTCGTCCTGGGTGATGGTCAGGAAAGGCACGGTCAGGTCCTTGGGCACGTCGTTTCCGTCCAGAATCTGCTGCGCGACCCAGAAAGCAAGCGTGCTGACGCCCGGAGCAATCGACAGCGACGTGGTTTCATACCCGTTGGCGGCTTTTTCGTCGGCCCACCACTGCAATTCGTCCTGACGGTTGCCCATGACGATGGTTGGCATCGAGCGGTCGGTGGCTCCAATGGCCTGTGCGGCGCCATAGCCGTCACCACCTTGGGTCACGACACCGACGATTTCCGGCAGGCTTGGCAGAATGCCCGCAACGGCCTTTTGCGCAACGTCCTGCGCCCAGTCGCCATGAACCGAACCTACGATCTCAAAGTTGGAGTCCTTTACCTCGTCATGAATACCCGCGCTGATTTCATCATCGACGAAGACACCGGCCAGTCCACGGATTTCCAAAAGGTTGCCACCATCGGGATAGCGCTGTGCCAGGTATTTCACTTGTTCGCGGCCCATCTGTTGGAAGTCGACGGCGATGCGCCATGCGCAGGGCTCCTGCACGATCCCGTCAAATGAGACAACGGTGATGCCCGCGTCGCAAGCGGCTTTGACCGCGCCGTTGATTGCCGTGGGCGAGGCCGCGTTGATGACGATGGCGTCATAGCCCTGCAGGATCATGTTCTGAATCTGGGCAGCCTGTTCGGTCGCCTGATTTTCAGAGGTGGTGAAGGCGTCCGCTGCGGCAACCAAGCCTTCGGCCACGGCTGCATCCCCATTTTTCTGCCAGCTTTCCAGCATGGCCTGACGCCATGAGTTTCCGGCATAGTTGTTGGACAGCGCGATGCGTTTGTCGGATGTGTCTGCGGTGGCACCGGTGGCCGCCAATACGGTAATGCCGGCGACAGCGCCGAGCATGATTGCCTTGAGTGTCATAGTTTCCTCCCTGGGCGGCCCCTCCGCCGCACGTTCATCGGGCCCGCTCAATCCGGCAGGCAGCGAGAGGATTCCGCGCAATGGGCAAAAGTGTAAGAGTAGGATGCGCGCAAAGATTGCGGGTTCCCGCAAAACTATTACGGTGATCCGCATGACAGGGTGGGGTCGGACTTCTATACTGTGTTGTGCCGGTCGCCGCGGACCGGTTTTTCGAAAGTGCGTCCATGGCCGATCTTGCCTATTACCTGCGGATTTCCAATCACCTGGCAGGCAACCTCGACATCAAGTCCGCTTTGCGCTCGGTCAAGTCCGAGATCGACCGCATTTTGCAGGTTGATCACCTTGACGTGTGCCTGGTTGACGACAAAGGAAACTGGAACACCAGCTACGAGGTCGGTCTGCGCACCAGTTGGAGCCGCACGCGCGCGCCTGTCGAGGTTTCTCCGGTGCGCGATATCCTGCGGGGGGAATGCGACAGCATGTTGACCGGCAACGCGCTGGAAGACCCGCGATATGTGTTCGAAGGGGCCGATTGCGAGCCGATCATCAAACATCAGATGCGCAGTCGCGTTAACGTGGCGATGAAAGTGCTGGGTCGCACGATCGGTGCCTTGAACTGCTCGTCGCAGAAGCTGGATTTCTATGACGATCAGGCGGTCGAACAGGTTCGCAACATTGCCGATATTCTTGCCCCCTATTTCTATGCGTTACGGGCCAATGAACAATCGCGGCGCGAAGCGATCATGCGCGCGGAATTGCAGGCGCGCGAAGAAGGGTTACGTCTGGGCGCACTAAGCCTGACCGACGCGCTTGAGCTTGAGCGGCAGAGGATCGGCATGGATCTGCACGACCAGACGCTGGCCGATATGACCCGGATCAGCCGAGAGCTTGAGCGCTGCAAAACTCAGAAAGATGTCGAAGCTGTGCGCGGGTCGATGCAAACCTGCATCCAGGGATTGCGCGAGATTATCGACACCTCTATCCCGTCCCTTTTGGAACTTTTTGGATTTCAACACGCCGTGCGCACGCATCTTGAGCGCGCGGTCGGAACGGATCAGGAGATCGACATTGACGTGCGCGACCTGTCCGACGGGCTGATCGATGATCTGCCACAGACCAAACGGATTGCGCTCTTTCGTATCGCGCAGGAGGCAATCAATAATGCAGTACGCCACGCTCAGGCCTCGTCCATTTTGGTTGAGATCGAATGCCGGGATGGGCTGCATCTATCAGTGCGTGACGATGGGGCCAGCTCAGCAGCGATCGAAACTGGGAAAGTCTCGGGCGGTTTGACCCATATGCGAACGCGTGCCCGGTTGATCGCGGCACAATTTGACATCCGCTACGCCGAAGGGACTGAGATTAGTGTCAGGCTGCCGGTGTCGGAGTGCCGCGGCAGAGAGGAAGTGGCATGAAGGTTCTTCTGGTCGAAGATGATGCCATGCACGCCAACTACCTCAAAGAGTTGGTACTGGAGGCTTTGCCCGAAGCGTCGGAAATCAGCCTAGCCTCTAACGGGCGCGAGGGTGAGGTCAAGGCCCGAGAAGATGGTGTCGACGCCATCGTCATGGACCTGCGCATGAAAGAGCGCAACGGGATCGAGGCGGCCCGCACCATTTGGTCCGAGCGACCGGAAACGCGCATCTTGTTCTGGTCGAACTATTCAGACGAAGCGTATCTGCGCGGCATCGCCCGGATCGTCCCGAAAGAGGCCGCGTATGGCTATGTTCTGAAAACCGCCAGTCCATCGCGCATGCATTTGGCGTTAAGGGCAGTCCTGCTGGAAGCCCAGATCATGGTCGACCGTGAGATTCACCAAATTCAGCGGGATCAAAGCCGGTCGGGCGAGGCGCTGACCGAGGTCGAACTGGCGATCCTGACCGATCTTGCGCTAGGTCTTCCAGACAAGGCCATTGCCGTGCGCAGAAAACTGGCGCTGCGCACTATCCAGAACCGTTTGCTGTCGATCTACGAAAAACTGGACGTCAACGACTTGCTGATCGAAGCCGGAGATATTGCGATCAACAAACGCGTGCGCGCCGTGTCCAAGGCGATGACCTCGCAGATTTTGAACAACGAAGCCATCGTCGCTGCTGAAAAGGACCTGAGCGCGTGGCTGGCGCGCTCGGCCTTGTCGCTCTGAAATCTGCGCTCAGGTTGGCACGATATTGTGGTTGATCCGAAACAGGTTCTGCGGGTCGTATTGTCCTTTGATCTGACCCAGTTTTGCGCCATTGGAACCATAGGCTCCAGCCATGTGATTGGCCTCATCTTCGGGCATGAAGTTCACATAGGCGCTGCCTGTGGCGTGAGGTGCCATCTGATCGTACAACGCCCGCGCCCAACTGATGCAGGTAGCGTCTTTTGAGGGATCTTCCCATCGGGTGTGAACGTTCATGATGAAATGAGCGCTGCGCTCGGGATAGGCCGTTGCATCCGCGGGTACCCGCGCCATGGCACCGCCTACATGTGCGATGAACACTTCGCAAGCCGGATCAGGTAGCGTGGCGATTGCGGCAAGCAGGTCGGATGTCGCGTGGGATGTCAGCGTGCTGAAATCGTGGCTTTTCCAGTAATTGCGCGCGCCGGGCGTCAGAAGCCCATCAAAGGCCGCTTGCCAGTCCACGAATGCATGGGGCGAGATGACATCTGCAATCGGATCACCAAGACCGCGCAAGCCGGCCATAGCTTTTTCGCCGTCGGCCATTGGTCCGGCATAACACGCGGCAAAGATTAAGACCTCGCGCCCATGCCATTCCTCGGGCAAGAAGGGCAGAGGCGGGGCCTTGCGCATCACGGTCCAGACCGTCAGTTCATCTGGCGCGGAATCCGCGATTGTCACGTATTCCGGCAGTAGGTCGGGGGCCGCTTCGATCGGGTGAACGACCAAACCTGACAAGACATCGGGGCCCAGCGGATGCAGTTGGAATTCGAACGATGTGACGACGCCAAAGTTGCCACCTCCGCCCCGCAGGGCCCAAAACAGGTCAGGGTGACTTTTGGCAGATGCGGTGACGATTTCGCCGTCGGCGGTTACAACCTGGGCAGAGATCAGGTTGTCGATGGTCATCCCGAATTTCCGGGTGATCCAGCCAAAGCCGCCACCCAGTGTCAAACCAGCCGTTCCGGTGGTCGAGTTGATGCCCAATGGGACCACCAGCGCATGGGCTTGTGTCTCGCGGTCGACATCGCCCAATACGGCGCCGGGTTCTACGCGCGCAGTTCGGTTGACCGGGTCCACATGTACCGAACGCATCTGCGACAGGTCCAACATAACCGCATCGTCGGCGACAGCATGGCCCGCGATCTGGTGACCACCCGACCGAATGGACATGGTCAACCCGGCCTCGCGCACGAAATTCACCGCTTTTTGCACATCACTGGACCCAAGCGCGCGGATCACGAAACTTGGGTGCCGCTCCACGATGCTATTCCAGGTTGTGCGGGCCTGATCATACTCGGGACTGCCGGGCAAATGGACGCCGCCGCGCAGCGTTGCGTCCAAAGTGTCCAAGGCAGCGCGCTCGATCCGAGCGGCGCTGCCGTCCAATGTCTTGACGTCAAACATCTTAAATTCCTTCCTGGTTCAAGGAAGGTTTCTTGCCCCTGTGCCCCGCCTGTTGTCCGGCGGGTACGCGCCTTTCGTCGTTTGCGAAAACTCAGGCAAAAACGCCGGGGTCGATGCGATCTACCGGAGTAATCACATCTGCCGGAATATTCAGCCGTTTGGCGGCCTGTCTCAGGCTTTCTTCGTCAGGGGCCTCGTAAAGGCAATAAGTCTTGCGCTTGTCCGCGCTGAGGAAAGAAAAGATCCATTCGATCCCTTCTTCGTCATTTATTTCTTTAATATGTGCTTTGTCGCCTTCGGTCAGGTTTACCTGTTCGGCGAATTGGCGTTCAATAATATACCTTGGCATATTTCCCCCCCAGGAAATGAAAACAGGGTTCAGCTTGCAGTTCCTTCAAGCCTTTCCCTAAGGGAAACCATACTCAATTTCTGAGCTGTTGCCAACGCCTCGGCCTCGAGATGGATGGCCTGTTCAAGGTTGTCCTTGCCGCCAAGCCTGCGCAGAGCCGCCGCATAGGCGGCTTTGCTGTGTGCCACCCAGGGCGGGCAATCCATGTCCGTGTCAATCTGGATTGCCTTGGTAAACATCCGTTCTGCAGTTGGCCAATCTTCAAGCAATGCAGCCAGATTTCCCAACCGCCGCGCACCCGCGCCAGTACATACTGTCGTTGCCCCAGCGGTAATGGTGAGGTCTTCGTAAGGGGCCAACATCTCGAACAGCGTTTGCGCGTGCGTGGTATGACCGACTGCGACGCAAATATCGGACAGATAGGACAATGTGGTCGAATACATGGCGTCTGACGGCAGATAAAATCCGCTCTCGGCGACCTCGTTCAGGATGCGTTCAGCGGGGTCATGAAACCCCAGTTCAGCTGCGATGACGCCAAAACCGGGCTTCCAGGTCATGTCGTCAGCGTTTTCATCCATCAGTTTTTTTATGACCGGAGCCACTTCGTGCAAACGGCTTTGTTCTCGGCGCAGGGTGAACATCTGAACGCCAAACACGCCCTCGATATGTTTCCCGTGGGTTTTGCGGCCGATTTTCACCGCCTCGGTAGCTAGCTTTTCGGCCTTGCCAAAGTCGCCCTCCATGATCGCTATCATTGCCCGGGCATGGGTCTGAACCCAATAGAGCTGCAAGTGATTGTCTTTCTGGGACACCTCGGTCAGCAGTTTCAATGACCGGTCCAGCAGAGCCCGGTCAGCCATTTCGGCCCCAACAAACAGGCTGAGTGTGCGGTCCCGACCCTGATCAATCGAGCCAAGATGCTGCGCTACTTCGTGCATCTTGTCCAGATGTTCCCGCCATTTGTGCCTTTCGTCGGCGGGTCTTGCGATAAATGGCGCGCCGTATTGCATCATCATGACCGAGAACTGGGATTTGTTGTCTCCCAGCTTGGCGGCAAGCTCCATCGATTCCTGGGCGTATCGGGCACCCTCTGAGGCTTGACCAAGGAACAGACAGGCGCGGGCAAGCTGACTTTTTAGCTGGCACTGGCGTCTTTCGTCTTGCGCGGGCAGGTTTTTCAAAGCGGCCTCGCACAGGGAAATCACTTCGCCATGTCGTTGCCCAGCCATCATGCAGGAATCCGAAAAATGCAGGGCTACATCGGCGGCCAATTCGACATCCCCAAGGGCATTTGCCGCGTCCGAGGCGCTTTTGAGTTCCGCAATGCCTTCGGGTAGCTGTCCCAAACTATCAAAGCTGCGCCCGACAAGAACAGTTGCCCGGATTGTTTCGGACTGATTGTCGCCCTCAAGGTTCCGTGCTGCATTCAGCGCCTCGTGCGCGTTAGTCATTGCCTCGTGACTGGCGGAACGAGCCAGCGCCATTTCGGTTGCCGCCTGCCATTTTTTGAACGCCGCACTCCAGTCTTCGGCCTCGGTCAGGTGTCGGGCGACAAGTTCAGGTCGACGTTCAATCTCGGCGGACCGCAACGCTGCCAACGCCTTGGCAACATGGGCATGCTGCGCCCGCCGAGTTGTGCTGAGCATGGATTGATAGGCAGTGTCGCGGATCAGTGCGTGACGGAAAACGAAGTGACCTCTGGAGTTGCCGCTTTCGAAAACCAGTCCGGTTTTGCACAGTTCGTCCAGGCCCTTTGCGGTGTCGACCGTGGCATCCGTCAGTGCTGCACGTAGCAGGCCAGGTTCAAACTCGCGCCCGATCACCGAGCCTGTCAGTGCCACCTGTTTCGCGTCTGATGAAACCGCATCCAACCGCGCCATCAACGCGCCTTTTAGTGACGAAGGAACAGCCACTGCACCCTGCCCACCTGTGGTTAGATAGGCGCGGGTCAGTTCTTCGACGAATAGTGGGACGCCGTCCGTCTTTTCTATGATCAGCTGAACCAGATCGGTGTCAGGGGTTTTACCCGAGACATTGCGGATCAAGTTCGCCACATGGTCTGGATCAAAGCGGCGCAGGTGTAGGGTTTGAGTGTGTGCTTCCCCTTCGTCCCGCGCAAGATCCCAGCCGGGGCGGTGGGTGATCAACATCATCAATGGCAGGTCCGAACAGATGGACTTGAACCTTTCCAGCAAGGCGTTTGTCGAGGGGTCGATCCAATGCGCGTCCTCAACACACAAAACAACCGGTCGCACGGTTGAGCGGGCCTTGACCGTGTCGATCAACGTCTGGATGGTCAAATCCCGCTGTTCCTGTGGTGACAGGTCAAGAATCTTTTCGGCCACATCACTGTGCGGGGCGACCAGCGCCGCAAAAACCGGCAGGACGTGATCCAGTTCGATCCCCTCGCGTTTCTCAAGCATGGCGCGGACCAGCTCTACCACCCGATCGTCATCCAGATCCGGTCCGACACCTGCATCCTGCGAGATGCGCTCGGTCACCGGGTGAAAGGGGCTGCTGGTCAGATAGGGCGAGCAATTCAGTCGTATGACGTCTGCCGTCGCAGCGATGTCGTCGCCGCTCAGAAACTCTTCCGTCAGGCGGGATTTGCCGATCCCGGCTTCGCCAGACAGCAAAACGACCTCACCATGCCCGGCAGAGGCCCGTTGCCAAGTTTGATGCAGGATACCTTTTTCGAAGTCCCGCCCGATCATTTCCGTGCTTTCACTTTCACGATGCAACGCCTGAAAACGGCTGTCGGCGCTGCGCTCGGCCGTGACCTGCAGCAAGGTACGCGGGGTTTCAAAGCCCTTTAGCGAAACAGGGCCAAGTGAGGAAATCGAAAAGACCCGTCGCAGGCTGGCATCAGAATCCTCGCTTGTAGTCACGACCGAGTTTGGCTGCGCGTTTTCCTGCAACCGCGCCGCCAGGTTCAGAACCGGACCGGTCATTGCGCCCTCTTCGAAGGTATTTTCACCAACGGCGTCGCCTACGACCACGTCACCGCTTGCGATACCGATCCGAACGGACAAAGGCTCGCCGTCAGGGGTTTTCAGGATTTTCACGTGCGCAACTGAATCCAATCCCGCTTTCACCGCACGGATGGCGTGGTCTTCATAGGCCTGTGGCCAACCAAAAAAGACCAGCAACCCATCACCCAGATACTTGGCGACATAGCCACCAAAACGCGTCACTGCCCCAGCGACACTGTCTTGATAACTTTGCAACAAGGCGCGCATATCTTCGGGATCGAACTTGTTTGTCAATTCGGTCGATCCGACAAGATCGGCAAAAAACACGGTCAGATGGCGTCGCTCGGCAGCAGGTGCTCGGGTTTCGGTTTCACCGGGATTGTTTCCATCTGGTGGGGCGTTCGTGATGGGCAATCCGGGGTTGCCATCCAACTTTGCTATGGCGGCAAGGACGATCTTCCTGTGGCCAAGGGACAAGCCAAGTTCTTTGAGGTCCTCATTGGAGAGCAGCGGTAAGGCACGTGCATCGACGTCATTTTGCAGGAACGTGTCAGCATATTGCTCCATTCCAAGGTCTTTCAACCATAACGTGACTTCAAAACTCATTTCGTGATCATGCGGGCTATTGGCCCACGGATCAAGCCGAGCGACGTTTCGGTCTGGCGGCCCTGCCATGTGCCCGAACGAACCGATCGAAAAGACTCGGGTATTTGAAACCCTTCTTTTGACTTTGGCGTTCAAAACACTGGACGAAGCCGGTTCCTTGATCAATGATAGCGCTGACATTCACTTTGGCCGGGACTTCGGTAAGAATGAACTTAAGTGTTTGGGAGTATTTCGCCGAGAAAACGCAATAAACGTTTCGGGTGAATGTGCGGTTGGAGGATGGCCGCAAGACGGAAGAAAGGGACCCCGAAAAGGGGCCGTGCAAAAAAGATCGCATATTGGGAGGAAAGAAAATGCGTAACTTACTGAAAACAAAATCTCTGATTGTGGCAGGGCTGTTGTGCACCACCAGCCTGGCGCAGGCGGAAGAGGTTGAGGTTCTGCACTGGTGGACGTCCGGTGGTGAAGCCGCCGCACTGAATGTTCTGAAAGACGACCTGTCCGGGCAGGGTATCGGCTGGACCGACATGCCTGTCGCCGGTGGCGGTGGTGAGCAGGCGATGACCGTTTTGCGTGCCCGTGTCACAGCCGGGAATGCCCCGACTGCCGTTCAGGCACTGGGTTTCGACATTCTGGACTGGGCCGATCAGGGCGCATTGGCGGACCTGAACGAAGTTGCAGCCAAAGAAGGTTGGGACGATGTGGTGCCAGACGCATTGAAGGCTTTTGCCAAGCATGACGGCAAGTGGGTTTCGGCTCCGGTCAATGTGCATTCGACCAACTGGGTGTGGGCAAACAAGGCGGTCCTGGATGTAAACGGTATCGCCCAGCCCACCAACTGGGACGAGTTCGTCGCGGCTGTCGAAGCGCTGAAAGCCGCCGGGATCACCCCGATCGCCCATGGCGGTCAGGCCTGGCAAGACGCAACCGTGTTTGACGCAATCGCGATGTCAACCTTGGGGGCGGACGGTTACAAGGCGGCGTTCATTGATTTGGACGAAGAAACGCTGGGCAGTGATGCTATGAAAGAAGCGTTCGATCGCATGTCCTTCATCGCCGCCAATGTGGACGAGAACTTCTCGGGCCGCGACTGGAACCTTGCCACCGCGATGGTGATCAATGGCGAGGCCGGTTTCCAGATGATGGGTGACTGGGCCAAGGGTGAATTCCTGAACGCGGGCAAAGTTCCGGGTCAGGACTTCCTGTGCTTCCGCTTCCCCGGCACGCAGGACCAGGTCACCTTCAACGCCGACCAGTTCATGATGTTCGACCAAGGCGGTTCGGTTTCAGCCGAGCAGGCCGCGTTGGCCAGCGCCATTCTGTCGCCAAGCTTCCAGATTGCATTCAACAAGGTGAAGGGTTCCGTTCCGGCCCGGACCGACGTGGATGGCAGCGACCTAGACGCTTGTGGTCAGCAAGGCATGAAGGATCTGGCCGCCGCTGCATCGTCGGGCAACTTGTTCGGTTCTATGGCGCACGGCCACGCGGCGCCGGCTTCGGTGAAAAACGCGGTCTATGACGTCGTGACGGCGCATTTCAACGGCGAGTATGACAGTGAAACAGCTGTGACCGAACTGGTCGACGCGGTTTCCATCGCCAAGTAATCCCGACTTGAACCTTCTGACGGGGCGGCTGCCTGGCCGCCCTGTCTTGAAAGGGGCAGGATAAGCCCCAAAACACCAACTCTGGAACGAGGAGGGCGCGCCATGGCTGCTTCAGCCGACGCGGATTTCAAGACACGCCTTCAGAACTGGATTCCCAAACTGGTCCTGTCGCCTTCACTGGCGATGGTTCTGGTCTTCGTCTACGGGTTCATCCTGTTCTCGGTCTACCTGTCCTTCACCGACAGTCGTATTCTGCCCAGCTTCGGCTGGGTCGGCTGGGAGAATTACGACAAGCTCTGGCGATTGAGCCATTGGGAAACCTCGCTCATCAATATGGGGATTTTCGCGGGGCTTTATATCGTGATCTGCACCTGTATCGGCTTGGGATTGGCGATCTTCCTCGATCAGAAAATTCGCGGTGAAGGCCTGCTGCGTCCAATTTACCTGTATCCGATGGCGCTCAGCTTCATCGTGACCGGAACGGCGTGGAAATGGTTCCTCGATCCCGGCATCGGGCTGGAAAACGTGATGCATACTTGGGGTTGGACCAGTTTTGAGTTCGATTGGATCAAGAACCGCGACTTTGCGATTTACACCGTCGTGTTAGCGGCGGTCTGGCAGACCTCGGGCTTTGTCATGGCGATGTTTCTGGCCGGTCTGCGGGGTATCGACAATGAAATCCTGCGCGCGGCACAAATGGACGGGGCGTCGAACTGGAACCTCTATCGTCGGATCATCATCCCGCAGCTGAGGCCCGCTTTCCTGTCGGCTTTCGTGATCCTCAGCCACCTTGCGATCAAGACCTTTGACCTTGTAATCGCGTTGACCGGCGGCGGTCCGGGCCGCGCGACCGAGCTGCCCGCAACCTTCATGTATTCCTACACGTTCACGCGGAATCAGATGGGGATCGGCGCCGCCTCGGCCACGATCATGCTGATGACCATAGCCGCGATCATGATCCCTTATCTCTACGCTGAATTGCGGGAGAAACGCTGATGTCTCAGGCCTCTCAAGATACCGCAATCCGCACGGGCCGCGTCACGCGCACGCTGATCTATCTGGTTTTGCTGCTGTTTGCCCTGTTTTACCTCTTGCCGCTTTACGTGATGCTGGCGAATTCGGTCAAACCCTTGGAGGAAATCACTGGCGGCGGCATGATGAACCTGCCAGAGGTCTTCACGCTCGAGCCGTGGCTGCAAGCCTGGTCCTCGGCCCAGATCGGGGTCGAACCGACGGGCTTGCGCCCGTATTTCTGGAATTCGATCAAGATGGTTGTGCCCGCCGTTATCGTCTCGACCATTTTGGGCGCGCTAAATGGATACGTACTGACCAAGTGGCGCTTCAAGTATGACACCATCCTGTTCGGGCTGATGCTGTTTGCCTGTTTCATCCCATTCCAGATCGTTCTGATCCCGATGGCGCGGATGCTGGGCCTGATGGGCCTAGCGGGCACCACATGGGGTCTGGCACTGGTGCATGTGGTTTACGGCATTGGCTTCACCACGCTTTACTTCCGAAATTACTATGCCGTTTTCCCTACCGAACTGATCCGGGCGGCACAGATCGACGGGGCGGGGTTCTTCCAGATATTCTGGCGCATCCTGCTGCCCAGTTCAGGCCCTATCGCGGTGGTGTCGATCATCTGGCAGTTCACCAATATCTGGAATGACTTCCTGTTTGGAGCGTCATTTGCCGATGCCAACAGCCAGCCAATGACGGTCGCGCTCAACAATCTTGTGCAGTCGTCGACGGGGGTAAAGGAATACAACGTACATTTTGCAGGCGCCATTCTGGCCGCGCTGCCAACGCTGCTCGTTTATATCGTGGCCGGTCGTTACTTCGTCCGCGGCCTGATGGCGGGTTCAGTGAAAGGATAACGGACCATGGGATTTCTTGATATCGACAACGCAACCAAGTCCTACGGTGCGGTCGAGGTGTTGCACAAGGTGGACATCTCGGTGCAGGAGGGCGAGTTTCTGGTGCTCGTCGGGCCCTCGGGCTGCGGCAAGTCCACCCTTCTGAACATGATCGCGGGGCTGGAAGAGATCACCAGCGGTGAGATCCGCATCAAGGATCAGGTGATGAACGGGGTTCATCCCTCAAACCGCAACATCGCCATGGTGTTCCAGAGCTACGCATTGTACCCCAACATGACCGTGGGGCAGAACATCACCTTCGGACTTGAAATGCACGGCGTGCCGAAACCCGAACGTGAAAAGGCCATGGCCGAGGTTGCCAAGCTGTTGCAGATTGAGCAGTTACTGGATCGTAAGCCGGGCCAATTGTCGGGCGGTCAGCGTCAGCGCGTGGCCATGGGGCGGGCTTTGGTGCGCAACCCTGATGTGTTCCTGTTC
Organism: Ruegeria sp. J8; assembly: GCF_056531925.1. NCBI lineage: Bacteria > Pseudomonadati > Pseudomonadota > Alphaproteobacteria > Rhodobacterales > Roseobacteraceae > Ruegeria > Ruegeria sp. J8. The sequence goes on along the minus strand of NZ_JBQFMR010000005.1, from coordinate 124,312 downwards.
GACGAGCCTCTGTCCAATCTGGACGCCAAGCTGCGCGTCGACATGCGGACCGAGATCAAGAAACTGCACCAGAACCTTGGCACGACCATTGTCTACGTGACCCATGACCAGATCGAGGCGATGACCCTGTCCAGCCGGATTGCCGTCATGAACGGTGGCTACGTGCAACAACTGGGCACTCCTCAAGAGATCTATGACACCCCCGCCAATATCTTCGTCGCCACCTTCATGGGGTCGCCCGCGATGAATGTGGTGCCTGCCAAGGTGGTGATGGTGGATGGGTGCCCCCATGCCGAGGTTGCCTTGCATGACGGCGCGATGGCGCAACTGCCGTTCAGCCAGGACAACCTATCCCATTGGGACGGGCGCGACATCCTGCTTGGTATCCGACCCGAGACGATCACGGATGTAGACGGGGCAGATCGGAAATCGTCGAATATCGCGCAGATGACCAATCGGATCGTCGTGACAGAACCGGCGGGGTCCGACACATTTGTGTCCATGACGCTGGGTGGTCGGGATGTGATTGCACGCATGCGGTCGGATGCCGAGGTTTCGCCTGGGCAGGACTTCACCTTTGCGGTCAACATGGAAAAAGCGGTGGCCTTCGATCCTGAAACCGAAAACCGCATTCAGGGCTAATTCACTGTGATGAAGGGGCTAAACGCATGACAACCGGCTACGACTTTGTCGTCGTGGGCGGGGGGTCTGCCGGGTCCGTCATCGCCGCACGCCTTTCGGAAAACCCTGATCTGAGGGTTCTGCTGCTTGAGGCCGGAGGCGGCGACCGTCACCCCTTGTTCCATCTGCCCGCAGGCTTCGCCAAGATGACTAAAGGCATTGGGTCATGGGGGTGGAGCACCGTGCCGCAGCAGCACATGCAGGGCAAGGTGTTCACCTATACACAGGCCAAGGTGATCGGTGGTGGTTCGGCCATCAATGCCCAAATCTACACCCGCGGAGCGGCACAGGACTATGATGACTGGCGTCAGATGGGCTGCGAGGGTTGGGGTTACGCGGACGTTCTGCCTTATTTCAAGAAATCCGAAGACAATGACACATATGGGGGAGAGTTCCACGGCCAAGGCGGCCCGTTGGGGGTTTCCATGCCCGCAGCCCCTCTGCCGATCTGCGATGCGTTTATCGAGGCCGCCGGTCAGTTGGGTATACCAAAGACAACGGATGTGAATGGGACCAAGCAAGACGGGGCAGGGTATTATCAACTGACCCAGCGCAGTGCACGTCGGTCCTCTGCCGCGATGGCCTTCCTTGCGCCTGCGCAATCGCGGCCCAACCTGACCATTCAGACACACGCGCAGGTGCGCCGGATCACGGTTGAAAACAGGCGGGCAACGGGCGTCGAATTACTGGACGGCTGCAAAATCGTCGCTGAGGCTGAGGTGATCCTGTCCTCGGGAGCCATCGGCTCGCCCCGGTTGTTGCAGCTTTCGGGTATTGGTCCGGCAGACACGCTGAGAGCTTTGGGAATTGATGTCGTCTATGACCAACCCAATGTAGGGACGAATTTGCAGGATCATCTGGACCTCTATGCGATATGCGAGGTTACGGGCCCACATACCTATGACCGCTATGCCAAGCCGCATCTGTCAGCGCTGGCGGCTTTGCAATACCTGCTCACGCGCAAGGGCCCGGTTGCCTCCAGCCTGTTTGAGACGGGTGGGTTCTGGTATGCAGATGAAAACGCCCGCTCACCCGATATCCAGATGCATCTGGGCCTTGGCACCGGGATCGAAGCCGGTGTCGCGGCAATGCCAAATGGCGGTGTGACGCTGAACGCCTGTCATTTGCGGCCACGGTCACGGGGATCGGTTCGGTTGCGCAGTGACAATCCCGCCGAAATGCCTCTGATCGATCCGAATTACCTGTCAGATCCTTATGATCGTGAGATGTCCGTTCGCGGGCTGAAATTGGTGCAGCAAATTCTGGCACAGGAGGCGCTGAAACCCTACATTCTGGCCGAACGCCTTCCGGGGCCGGATGTACGCACGGACGAAGACTATTTCAATTTCATCTGCGAACATTCCAAAACCTCACACCATTGCGCCGGCACTTGCCGGATGGGCGGCGATACCGGAGCTGTTCTGAACCCGCGTTTGCGCTTCAATGGGATCGAGGGGCTGCGGGTCGCAGATGCGTCGATCATGCCAGCTGTCAACTCATCAAACACAAACGCGCCGTCGATCATGATCGGTGAAAAGGCTGCAGATATGATCAAACAGGACCACAACGTCTTCTAAAAAATGGCCATGCTGACGGGTCTGGATTTCTCGTGGTCCAGGGCCCATGGTCGATGGGTCTGAAAGGGCGCGCTACAAGAAACCGTTGTCGATTGCGATACATTGACGATACAAGGTTGTTATCGCCATCAATCCGTTGGAATTTTGAATGATGAACCCGCATGTGAGTGGCGGAATCGCTGAGTATTTTTTGGCCCGTTCTCGCATCGCGAAGGCGTTTCTTTTGCCAGATAAAATCTGCTGCGCGCGGCCGCCCGGCGGAAAGCCCGAATTGGAGGTTGCCCAGTGTTAGCGTTTGGATCCCGAAAGGCGCTCGCTATCGGCGAAGCGATGATCGAAATGGCGGATATAGGCAACGAAACCTATCGCCGGGGCTTTGCCGGCGATACGTTCAACACCGCTTGGCACATGGCACAACTACTTGGGGATGCGGCCGAGGTCGGGTTTGTTACCAAAGTTGGCATGGATTCCGTTTCAGATGCTTTTGTCGAGCAGTCGCAGCAGGACGGGCTGGATGTCTCGGGTGTTGGTCGATCAGAGGCTCGTACGATGGGTCTTTACATGATTGAGCTTGATGGGGTTGAGCGCAGTTTCCAGTATTGGCGGGATACGTCAGCGGCGAGGTTGTTGGCTGACGATCTGGAATGGCTGGAACAGGCCGTGACCGGTGCAGGGTTGATCCATCTGTCGGGTATTACACTGGCCATTTTGTCTGAGCCCGCCCGTGAAACTCTGTTTGAAGTTTTAACCAAGGCGCGGGCGCAGGGAGCGATCGTGTCATTCGACCCTAACGTGCGCCCGCGACTATGGAGGTCTGCTGAAGAAACGCGGGCTGTTCTGGCCAGGATCAATACGCTCACCGATATCGCGCTCCCCAGCTTTGACGATGAAAGCGCCCTGTGGGGCGACGAGTCGCCGGTTCAGACAGTTGAACGTTTGCGTCGCGCTGGCGTCGTTGAAATTGCCGTCAAAAATGGCGCGGCGGCTCTGACGGCGTTTTGCGACGATCATCTGAGCGAAGTTCCGACCCAATACGTGGATGGTGTTCGCGACACATCGGGTGCCGGAGACGCATTCAACGCTGGATATCTTTCCGCTCGGTTCAAAGGCTGTGATCAGGAAAAGGCAGTTCATTGGGGGCAGAGGACGGCGGGCGAAGTTATCCGGCATTTCGGCGCGCGCATTCCCAAGGACAGAATGAAGGAAATAGACTGATCATACAGTCTTGAGGCAGAACCTGTTCCCAAGACGGTTCTTTGGCATAGATGGCAGATTGAACGATCGAAGATTAAATTTGAAGGGCAGAGTATGAAAACCCGAATTACCGAGCTGTTCGACATCCAACACCCCATCATGCAGGGGGGAATGCACTACGTGGGTTTTGCAGAACTGGCGGCTGCGGTCTCAAACGCGGGCGGGTTGGGGACGATCACTGCACTGACACAGAAGACACCCAAAGATTTGGCCAATGAGATCGCGCGCTGCAAGGACATGACCGACAAGCCTATCGCGGTCAATGTCACCTTTCTGCCAACGGTAAATGCGCCCGACTACCCGGCCATCATCAAAACAATCATCGATGGCGGGGTGCAGATTGTCGAAACGGCCGGACGCAATCCTGTGCAGGTGATGCCCTACCTCAAAGAGGCCGGGATCAAGGTCATCCACAAATGCACGTCGGTTCGCCATTCGCTGAAAGCGCAAGAGATCGGCTGCGATGCGGTGTCGGTCGACGGGTTTGAATGCGGCGGTCATCCGGGCGAGGATGATATCCCGAACATGATCCTGTTGCCGCGCGCAGCGGATGAACTGGAGATCCCCTTTGTCGCATCGGGCGGGCAGGCGGATGGGCGCAGTCTTGTGGCTTCGCTTTCGATGGGGGCGGACGGGATCAATCTGGGTACGCGGTTCATCGCCACGAAAGAAGCCCCGGTGCATCAGAACGTCAAGGATGCCATCGTCGCGGCCTCGGAACTGGACACACGCCTTGTCATGCGCCCCTTGCGCAACACTGAGCGCGTTCTGACCAACACAGCCGTCGAACGTGTTTTGGAAACGGAGCGTGCCAAGGGTACGGAGCTACAATTCGAGGACATCATGAATGAAGTCGCAGGTGTCTATCCGCGCGTCATGCAAGATGGTGAGATGGATGCAGGCGCGTGGTCCTGCGGGATGGTTGCGGGGTTAATCCATGACATCCCTACCTGTCAGGAACTGATTGATCGGATCATGTCGGATGCCAACGAGATCATCACAGATCGCTTGGCCGCTTTTAGCCGGGATTGATCCGAGCGGAATGCAAATCTTGCTACAAAGCGAGGGTGTCGCCAAACACGTAGAGCAAAAGGAGAACCCAACAGATGAAACGAGCCGTTCTGGTTTCAACCGCCCGCACGGGTTTGGCCAAGTCCTTCCGAGGTGGGTTCAACAACACGTTTGGGGCCTCTTTGATGGGGCATTCGATCCAACACGCGGTTGACCGCGCCGGCGTAGATCCTGCCTTGATCGAAGACGCCTTCATCGGGTGCGGGTTTCCCGAAGGCACGACCGGCGCAAATATCGGCCGCCAGTCGGTGCTGCGCGCAGGGTTGCCCGTGACCGTGGGCGCGACGACCATCAACCGGTTCTGTTCCTCGGGCTTGCAGGCGATTGCCATGGCAGCGCATGCAGTGGTGCAGGACGGGGTGCCTGCCGCGATTGCGGGTGGGGTGGAATCCATCACGCTAAGGGATCAGACACCGGGGCCTTTTGACCGCGACCCGTGGCTGTTGGAACATAAGCCCGACGTTTATCTAACTATGATCGAAACCGCTGATATCGTGGCCGCGCGCTATGGTGTCACCCGTGAAGCGCAGGACGAACTGGCGTTGGAAAGCCAGAAGCGAACCGCCGCTGCCCAGGCCGCCGGTAAGTTCGACGACGAGATCGTGCCGATGCAGGCGGTGCAACGGGTCAAAGACAAGGAAACGGGCGAAATCTCTGAAAAAGCCGTGACTATTGATCGGGACGATTGCAATCGCCCGAACACGACGCTCGAAGGTCTGGCCGGGCTAGAGCCGGTGCGCGGTGCGGACCAATTCGTGACGGCGGGGAACGCGTCGCAACTGTCCGATGGGTCGTCAGCCTGTGTGGTGGTGGACTCGGATTTCGCGGCGCGAGAAGGGCTGGAGCCGTTGGGTGCGTTCATGGGGTTTGCCGTTGCCGGTTGTGAGCCAGATGAGATGGGAATTGGCCCGGTTTTTGCCGTGCCGCGCCTGCTGAAACGTCATGGATTGACGGTGGATGATATCGACTTGTGGGAGTTGAACGAGGCTTTCGCCTCGCAAGCGCTGTATTGCCGTCAGACGCTGGGGATTGATCCAGAGATTTGTAATGTGAATGGCGGCTCGATCTCGATCGGGCATCCGTTTGGGATGACCGGCGCGAGGATGGCGGGCCATCTGCTGATCGAGGGCCGACGCCGCGGGGCGAAATATGCCGTTGCAACCATGTGTATCGGTGGCGGAATGGGCGCGGCGGGCCTTTTTGAGGTATTCTGACGAGTTTGTGTTCTGCATTGCGGAACGCAGTGCCGATTATTGACGCCTTTCTGACGGATTGCTAGAACAGTCGCACCGCATCTGAGGAGAATGCGTTGCACCGAATTCACCACTTGATCGACGGCAAGGACCCGGCAACGCTGGCGATCATCGACCATGATGAAACGCGGCTCAGCTATGAGGAGTTGCGGGGTGCGGTAAGGGAGGCCGCCCGGATGCTGCGGGCACATGGCGTGCGTCCGGGCGACCGGGTTGCTGTACTGGCCGAGAACTGCGCCACTTATGCGGCAGTTGTTCTCGCGCTCAGTGACTTGGACGCGTGGATCGTCCCGCTGAATGCGCGTGCGACCGAACAAGAGGTCGACACGGTCATCGCCCATTCCGGCGCGCGTTGCGTGATTTGCACATCGGATGTGTCCGATGCTGCGCGGGCTCATGCGCAACGGTTGGGGGCCGTTTCATCGGGGCAGTTGTGCTGCGGGTCTCTTGTGGTCTCACCTTTGCGGGATGAAACGCCCGAACCGGTCGAAGCCGGTGCGGGGCAGGTGGCGGCGATCCTCTATACCTCTGGCACCAGCGGCGCACCCAAAGGGGTGATGCTGACCCATGATAATTTGCTGTTCACGGCCAACGCCTCGAAACAACGTCGGCAGGCAACGGCGGCCGATCAGTCGCTGGTGGTTCTGCCGGGGACACATATTTTCGGGTTTTCCTCGATCATCCTGACCACGTTTCTGGCGGGCGGCTGCCTGCGGTTTCAACCCCGGTTCGACCCGGTGCAGGTGATCGCTGGGCTGCACAGCGGTGCAACGATGTTGTCGGGCGTGCCGCAGATGTTTGCGTTGATCCTCAAACATTGCAAAGACAACGGCATAGACCGCGTGGACAGTGGATTGCGCTATCTGTCTTCGGGGGGCTCGCCTCTGGACCCAAGCTGGAAGCGCCGGGTCGAGCGGATATTCGGTTGTCCGATCCATAACGGCTATGGTCTGACTGAGGGGTCTCCGGGCATTGCCACCACGCAGCCCGAGAACCCGCCGCAGGACGACTCGGTAGGTCCTGCTTTGCCGGGGATCGACGTGCGGTTGGACAATCCCGGCGCGGACGGAGTCGGCGAGTTGCTGGCGCGCGGACGTAACATCATGAAGGGATATTACCGTAATCCGGAAGCAACCGCGCAGGCCTTTACCCCGGACGGCTTCCTGCGCACTGGTGATCTGGCGCGAATAGAGGAAGACGGGCGCATCTACATCGTAGGGCGCTGCAAAGAGGTCATCATCCATTCCGGCTTCAACGTTTACCCGCCCGAGATCGAAGCCGCGCTGAACGCCCATCCATCCGTCACGCAAGCCGCCGTTGTGGGCCGCGCGCGGGATGGGAATGAAGACGTGCTGGCCTTTGTGACCCTACGCGTTCCAGCGACCGTGGCCGAGTTGAAGGCTCATCTGGGGGAAACTCTGGTCCGCTACAAAATCCCCCATCACATTGTTGTCACCGACGCGTTGCCAGAAGCCGCGACGGGGAAAATTCTGAAACACAAGTTGGTTCGGGCCTTTGCGCCCGAACTGGCACAACTGGATCTAGAGGCCAAGAATGCTTGACGCTTACATATATGACGGGCTGCGCAGCCCTTTTGGCCGCCATGGCGGTGCGCTGGCCTCGGTTCGGCCCGACGATCTGGCCGCACAGGTGCTGGAGGCGCTGGTTCAGCGCAGTGCTTTTGATGCTGCTGAGATTGAGGATGTCATTCTGGGCAATGTCTGCCAGTCGGGCGAAGACAGCCGCAATGTCGCCCGCTACAGCGCTCTGCTGGCCGGTCTGCCGGTCGAGGTCGGGGGGCAAACCGTCAACCGCCTGTGTGGTTCGGGCATGTCGGCGGCGCTGGACGCGGCGCGGTCGGTCACGGTGGGCGAGGCGCCTTTGTATGTGGCGGGCGGTGTCGAAAGCATGACCCGCGCACCCTTCACAATAGCCAAATCTGAAACTCCCTATGCCCGTCAGACCCAAATCTACGACAGTGCCATTGGTGCGCGGTTTCCCAATCCGCGCATTGCCCAGATGCATGGCGAATATCCAATGCCCCAGACCGCCGACAATCTGGCGCAGGATTACCAGATCACCCGCGAAGCCTCGGATCAGTTTGGATACGCCTCTCAGGTCCGGTTCGAAACCGCCCGCGCGCGGGGGTTCTTTGATGCCGAGATCACTCCGATCACGATCAAAGGCCGTAAAGGCGCGACCCATGAGGTGACGCAGGACGAACATCCTCGCCCGGATGTACAGCTTGAGAAAATGGCATCGCTGCGCACGATCTTTCCCGAAGGTGTGACGACGGCGGCCAACGCCTCGGGCGTCAATGACGGCGCGGCGATGCTGATGATCGGCGCCAAGACCGACCGTGCCAAGCCACGCGCCCGTATCGTGGCCGGTGCTATCGCAGGCGTGCCGCCCCGGATCATGGGGATCGGGCCGGCGCTGGCCATCCCAAAGGCCTTGGACCGCGCGGGACTGACCATGAACGACATGGACCTGATCGAAATTAACGAGGCATTCGCCGCGCAGGTTCTGGCCTGCTGCAAACATCTGGACCTGGACCCCGCTGACAGCCGCCTGAACCCGAACGGAGGCGCGATTGCGGTTGGGCATCCGCTGGGCGCGTCGGGCGCGCGGATCATCCTAACCGCTATGCGCTATCTTGAGAAAACCGGCGGGCGCTATGCCTGTCTGTCCATGTGCATTGGCGTAGGGCAGGGGATCGCGCTGATCCTCGAGCGCGTCTAAGCCGGATGCCGGACGCGGAACGAGACCGCCGCTTCGCCGCGACCCTGGCCAAGGGATTGCGCATTATGCAGGCGTTCAAGCCCGACGATGCGTCGCTGGGCAACCGCGAACTGGCCCGGCGTACAGGCATGCCGCCCTCGACCGTGGCGCGGATGACGTTCACGCTGGCCTCGATGGGGTTTTTGGAACAGTTGCACCCGTCCGAGGCGTACCGGCTTGGGCCCTCGGTCATGGCGCTGGGGTACACGGCGCGGGCGGGATTGTCCTTTTTGCCAATGGCCGAAAACATCATGCAGCAGTTGGCCGATGACACCGGCGTTCTGGTCGCCCTGACCATGCGCAACGGCGACGCGGCGATGCTGACGCGCTGCTGGCGACCGCGAAACGCGTCGTCACTGTGGTTGAGTGAAGGGCATCGCATTCCGATGGAACAAAGCGCGGCGGGCCGGGCCATTCTGGCCGTGGAACCCGCGCAAGCGCAGGAAACAGATCAGGTGCGCACGGATCGCGAACAGTTGGAAAGCATGGGCTATGTGTCGTCTCTGGGAGGGTGGAACCGGGCCGTCAACGCCTGTGCGGTTCCCTTCAGCCCCGCCCCCGGTGCGCCGCCCTTTGCGTTTCTTTGCGGGGCCAACACGTCTGAATTGGATCGCGAGAAACTGGAACAGATCGTGGGGCCGAAACTGCGCGACACGGTACAAACGCTTGGGCGCAGCCTAGGCATATGTGGTTGAGGACAGGAGGTTTTTATGGCAGCGGTTGAAACAAAACTCGAAGGTCAGGTTGCGCTGGTGAAAATCGACAACCCGCCAGTCAATGCGGCGGGGATTGATGTGCGCATCGGGTTGGTGAATGCGGTGCGCGCGCTGGAGGGGGATGAACGCGTCAAGGTCATCGCGCTTTATGCGGCGGGCCGCACCTTTGTCGCGGGCGCCGACATTCGGGAATTCGGCCAACCTCCGAAACAGCCTATGCTGCCTGAAGTTTGCGAAATCCTTGAGGGCAGCGCCAAGCCCATTGTTTGCGTATTGCACGGCACGACTTTGGGCGGCGGTCTTGAAATCGCGCTGAGCTGTCAGGCACGGGTCGGGATCAAGGGTCTTAAGTTGGGTCTGCCAGAGGTCAATCTGGGTCTTCTGCCCGGTGCTGGCGGCACGCAGCGCCTGCCGCGGCTGGTCGAAGGGATGACCGCGCTGACCATGATCACCTCGGGGAAACCGATTTCCGCCGAGACCGCCTTAGAGGCCGGACTGTTGGATGATCTGCAAGATGGCGACCCGGCCAAGGTCGCTCTGGCCGCCGGTCGACAGGTTTTGGACGGCGCGCTTACACCCCGAGTAACGGCGCATCTGGATAACCGCATAACCACTGACGATCTGGACGCCTTCCGCGCAAAGACAAGGGGCGAGGTCGCGGAACGCGCCTTGAAAGCGGCCGAGGCCAGCAATTTGCCGCTGTCTGATGGACTAAAAGAAGAGCGGCGTCTATTCACCGAGGCTATGGCGAGCAATGCCCACAAGGGCCTGAAACATGCCTTTTTTGCCGAACGGGCCGTTTCTCATATCCCCGAATCCAAGGCCGAGGCGCGCGATTTGCAAACCGGTGGGGTGATCGGCGGCGGTACCATGGGGTCGGGCATTGCCACTGCGATGCTTCTGGCCGGGATGCCGGTCACTCTCATCGAGATGGAAGAGGACCGCGTGGCCTTCGCGCGCGATACGATCACCAAGAACCTCGAGGGTGCTGTGAAACGCGGCAAGCTGAACGCGGAACAGCGCGATGCGACGCTGGCGAAACTGACTTGCACCACCGATATGTCCGCGCTTGCCGATGTAGATGTGGTGATCGAAGCGGTATTTGAATCCATGGATGTCAAGCGCGAGGTCTTTGGCAAGCTGGATCATATTTGCAAACAAGGTGCTATTCTGGCGACCAACACCTCGTATCTGGATGTGAATGAAATTGCGGCCTCGACCAACCGACCGCAGGACGTGATCGGGTTGCATTTCTTCTCGCCCGCGCATGTGATGCGATTGCTGGAGGTTGTCGTCGGCAAAGACACGGCCCCCGAGATCGTGGCGACCAGCTTCAGGCTGGCGAAGAAATTGCGCAAGGTCGCGGTCCGATCTGCGGTGTGTGATGGCTTCATAGGAAACCGCATTCTGGCACATTATCGCAAGTCCTCGGCCTATATGCAGCTGGACGGAGCACCGTTCGAACAGATCGACGCTGCACTCGAAGATTTCGGCTTTGCCATGGGGCCGTTCGCCGTGTCCGATCTGGCGGGGCAGGACATCGGATGGGCCACGCGCAAACGTCAGGCCGAGTTCCGTCCGGACGAAGAGCGCTATGTCGAGATTGCCGACCGAGTGTGTGAACAGGGTTGGTTCGGGCGCAAAAGCGGCAAGGGTTTCTATATCTACGACGGCAAAAATCGCAGCGTGAACCCGGCCGTGGCGGAATTCGCACAGGCCGAGCGGGAGGCTAAGGGTATCACTGCCCGCAGTTTTACCGATGCCGAAATTGTGGATCGTTATATGGCCGCGATGGTGTCCGAGGCCGCGCGGGTGGTCGAAGACAAGATCGCCCTGCGCCCGATCGACGTGGATGCGGTCTTTCTGTTTGGTTACGGTTTCCCGCGCCACTGGGGCGGTCCGCTGCAATATGCTGACATCACCGGGTTGGCTGTCATCGTGCAGCGGATCGAACAATATGCGCAGGAAGACCCCTATTATTGGCAGGTGCCCGCCCTGCTGCGCGAACTGGTCGAGGCGGGCAAAACCTTCAACGACCTCAACAAAGAGGGCTGAGCATGGACCTGAGTTTCACCCCCGAAGAAGAGGCTTTTCGCGCTGAAGTCCGCGCCTTTCTGTCGGAAAACCTGAGCCCGAAGCTGGTCCGAAAAGGCCGTAACTCGGAAAGTCTGACCAAAGAGGAAATGGAAGGTTGGCACGCCCGGCTGAACGCGCGGGGCTGGCTTGCTGTGACCTGGCCCACCGAATATGGCGGCCCCGGCTGGGGCGCGGTTGAGCGGCATATTTTTGACGAAGAATGCGCCCTCGCCAACGCCCCGCGCATCGTGCCCTTTGGCCTCAATATGCTGGGGCCGGTGCTGATCAAATTCGGCACCAATAAGCAAAGGGCTGAGATTCTGCCACGTATTCTGGATGGCTCAGACTGGTGGTGTCAGGGCTATTCAGAGCCGGGCGCTGGCTCGGATCTGGCCAGCCTGAAAACTCGCGCGGTGCGGGACGGGGGTGACTACGTCATCAACGGTCAAAAAACCTGGACCACGCTGGGTCAACACGCCAACAAGATCTTCTGCCTTGTGCGCACGTCGACCGAGGGCAAGCCGCAGGAAGGCATCAGCTTTGTTTTGGTCGATATGGACGCCCCCGGCGTTGAGCTGCGCCCGATCAAACTGTTGGAAGGCGGGCATGAGGTGAACGAGGTCTTTTTCACCGAAGTACGGGTGCCGGTGGAAAATCTGGTCGGTGAAGAGAACAAAGGTTGGACCATCGCCAAATATCTGCTGACGCATGAGCGGACCAATATCGCGGGTGTCGGGTTCTCGACCCGCGATCTGGAAAAGCTCAAGGACTTGTCGCAGATGCTGGTGCGCGCGGGCAGGCCCTTGGCGCAGGATCCGTTGTTCGCCGCCGAAATGGCCGAGGTCGAGATTGATTTGGAGGCGTTGCGCGTGACGAACCTGCGGATGTTGTCGGCAGCCAAGGAAGGCGCGGCTTCGGGTACGCAAAGTTCGATGCTGAAGATCAAAGGCACGGTGATCCGGCAGCGGATACTCAGCTTGACGCGCACTGCCCTGGGGGCAGCCGCCGCGCCGTTCCCCGTTGAAGATCTGCCCGAAAACGCGGTGACGGTGCCCGAAGACGCCCGGCGTGCGGCGGCGAGCTATTTCAACAATCGAAAACTCTCGATCTTCGGTGGATCGAACGAAATTCAGCGCAACATCATTGCCAAAGACCTGTTTGGAGGCTGACCTATGGATTTCAACTTAACCGAAGACAGGCAGATGTTGTCGGACACGGTGAGGCGCTATCTGGCGGATCAGTATGATTTCGACACCCGCTACGGCGTGCTGGACGCTGCGCCGTTTCATTCCCCGGTCAAATGGGCTGAACTCTCCGAATTGGGCCTGATCGGTGCCTTTGTCCCCGAACAGCAAGGCGGCTTTGGCGGCACAGGTTTCGACATCACAACCATATTTGAGGAGCTGGGCCGTGGTCTGTGCCCCGAGCCGATGCTGGCCGCGTTGATGTCGACTCGCGCCGCCGCCGATTGTGGTGCTACAGCCTTGGTTGAAGAGTTGGTCACAGGTGGAAAGCGGATTGCTTTGGCTGTGTTTGAACCGGATGCGGACAGTCTGGCGTTGATCCGCACCAGCGCAGACAAATCCGGCGATCACTGGGTGCTGAATGGTCGTAAATCGGTGGTCTATGGATTGCCTGGGGCAGATGGCGTGCTGGCCGCAGCACGCCTTGATGAGGGGCTTGGCCTGTTTCTGGTCGAAAATCCTGAAACCGTCGACTATGCGATGATTGACGGCGGTGGAGCAGGGGAGTTGATCCTCGACAGCGCAACCGCCATTTGCCTGAGTGAGAATGCTGGTGACATCATTGAATCCGCCCTGAACGCGGGTCGGTTGGCGCTGTGTGCCGAGGCTGTGGGCGTGATGGAGGTGTTGGTCAACATGACGGTCGATTACCTCAAGCAGCGCACGCAGTTCGGGCGACCGATCGCCAGTTTTCAGGCGTTGCAGCATCGTACGGTCGATATGGCCATCGAGATGGAGCAATGCCGCTCGATCACTATTCTGGCAGCAAGTAAACTGGGCTCCGATGCCGAGGCGAAGTATATCGCAATGGCCAAGAACCTGATCGGACGCGCAGGTACGATGATTGCAGAAGAGTGCATTCAGCTTCACGGAGGGATCGGAATGACCTGGGAATATCCCGGCTCGCACTACGCCAAACGATTGACGATGATCGACCACCAATTGGGCGATCACTATGCGCAATTGCACCGTGTCATGGAGAGCTGATCCATGAGCGAGGCTGTTTTGTTCGAAACTCGCGATGCGGTGCTGATTATCACCATCAATGAACCGGCCCGGCGCAATGTTTTGTCGCGTCTGGTCTATGAACCGGTTGAGTCAGCACTGCGCGACGCTACCGCAGCTGAATCCGGCGTCCGCGCCGTGGTGATTACGGGTGCCGGCGGGTTTTTTTCTGCCGGTGGCGATTTGCGGATGCTCAAGTCCCGTCGCGAAATGACCCTGCCGGAGCGTGAGGCACAGATTGAATACCTGCACCGCATGATCCGGGCCATCCGAGCGTGCCCTGTCCCGGTGATTGCGGCTGTGGAAGGGGGGGCTGCAGGGGCGGGTGCTTCATTGGCATTTGCCTGCGACATGATCGTTGCCGCGGAAGATGCAAAGTTCACGCTGGCCTATGTCAAAGCGGGGCTAGTGCCTGATGGGGGTGGTTCGGGATTCCTGACCATGAACTTGCCACGTCAACTTGCAACCGAGATGTGCCTGACCGGCAGGCCAGTTCTTGCCCCGCGCATGTATGACGTAGGTGTCGTGAACCGGGTGGTTGTACCCGGTTCGGCGTTGAAACAGGCATTGGAGCTAGCACGGGATCTGGTCTCGGGACCGCCAGAGGCGCAGGCGGCGATCAAGGCGCTGCTCTCTGCCCCCTATACGGCCGAGTTTGAGGCACATCTGCTACGCGAACGCCGGGAGATGGGCCTTGCTCTGGGCCGGGACGAAGCGCTGGAAGGCATCCGTGCGTTTGAGGAAAAGCGTAAGCCGGACTTCACGAACTGAACCAATAGAAAATGGCGGCAGAGACCGACAGAACGGTCAAACGAAAACGGGCGGGAGAATTCCCCGCCCGTTATTTTGTCTACCCGTAGACGATATTGGGTAACCACGTCACAACCCACGGGAACATCATACAGATGACCAATCCGACAATCTGCAGGAACAGGAAGGGCAGCGCCGCCTTGAAGATATCCGTCATCGGAATCGACGGTGGGGCCACGCCGCGCAGATAGAACAGCGCATACCCGAAGGGCGGCGACAGGAAGCTCATCTGCATGTTTACCAGATAGAGCACGCCAAACCACAGCACGAGATCGTTAGGGTCATCAAAGCCAAAGGCCGCAGCCCCCAGCGCCTTGATGATCGGCACAAAGATCGGAACGCACAGCAACAGGATGCCGACCCAGTCCAGGAACATCCCCAGCACCACCAGCAGGATTTGCATGACGATCAGGATACCCCAGGGCCCCAGACCTGCGCCTTGCATGGTTTCCTGCACGAACTGCTGTCCACCCTCCAACACGTAGAGACCCACAAAGATCGTGGCGCCGAACATGATCCAGATTACCATGGCCGAGGCTTTCAGCGTGGTCAGGCAGGCCTCGCGCACGGTGGGCCAGTCCAGCTTGTTGTGGATCGCCGCTACGATGAAGGCACCAAAGGTGCCGATACCCGCCGCCTCAACCGGGGTTGCAACGCCCGAGAAGATCACGCCCAGAACAATCACGATCAGCGCAATCGGAGCGGACATTTTGCCCAGCAGGCGCATTTTTTCTCGGTTCGAGATGCGCTCGTCAACCGGGATTGGCGGGCCAAGGACCGGATTGATATAGGACCGAACCACCACGTAGATGATGTACATGCCCGACAACATCAGGCCGGGAATGACCGCGCCGATGAAAAGCTCCCCAACCGATTGTTCGGCAACAACCGCGTAGATGATGGCCAGAATGGAAGGTGGGATCAGGATGCCCAATGTCCCCCCGGCCATGATCGAACCCATAGCGATCTTGGTGTCATAGCCGCGTTTCAACATGGCGGGCAGGGCAATGATCCCCATTGTCACCACAGCTGCGCCGATCACACCGACCATAGCCGCCAGAACGGTCGACGCAATAATCGTCGCCGCAGCAAGGCCGCCTTTCAGACCGCCAAGCACCTTGTAGATCACATCGAACATATCGTTGATGATCCCGGCCCGTTCCAGCATCGACGCCATGAAGATGAACAAGGGAATGGCGGATAGCTGATAGTTCGTCATCAGCGGGAAAATCCGGCTGGGTACGATATTCAGCGCACGCGCATCCCCCAGAACGAACAGAAACACACAGGCCAGGCCTCCGGTCACAAAGGCCAGCGGGAGGCCTGCCATTAGCAGAACCAGCAGCGAGCCGAACATTACGAGCGTCAACAGCTCGATGGACATATCAAGACCCATCGGTCAGTACCCCCGTGCAATCGTTCGGATGTCTTTGGATAGTTTCGACACCCCTTGCAAAATCAACAGAACCGCGCCCACGACCATCATCCATTTCATTGGCCAAAGCGGGATTTCCCATTCGTTAAAGCTGATTTCGCCCCAGCGGATGTTCGGATCGGTCCAGTCGCCGAAGGTCAGTGCGCCGAACATCTGGAAGAAGCTCATCTCGCCCCGCGCCCAGTCTGAGACGACGGAGTTACCGGTCGGAACGGCAATCGCGTCCATCGCGAAGATGTAGGATGTCACCAGGAGGGTTCCGGCGAAGATGAAGAAGAAAATCGAAGTGAACAGGTCCGCCCACGCGCGCTTCGGCTTGGTCAGCGGTGCATAGAAGATGTCCACACGCACATGGCTTTCGGTCAGCATCGCATAGGACCCGGCGATCAGGTACTGCATCCCGAACATCAGATACATGGATTCATGCGCCCAGTTGGTAGGGGCGTTGAACACGTAGCGGACGATCACTTCGTAGTAATAGACGAATACGGCAATCACGGCCCAATAGCTGACGAACTCACCTGCATAGAGAGACAGGCGGTCAATCCAGTTCTCGGCATAATCCTGATCAGCCTTACGGGCACCGGGGTCCATTTCCGCCGCGCGGGCTGCGGTTTCTTCGTCGATCTCCATCTCGGGCTCATGTGGATCCGCAGCCGCCTTGACGCGCGCACTGGCCACAAGGCGCGGCAGCATCAGCGCATCAATCGCCAAGAAGGCGAGGATCGTGAAGAACGCATAGCGCGCTACCGAGCTCCAGAAGGCACGATCAGCACCGGCAATTTCGGCCAGCGGTTGCGCCTCAGCCAGCGCTGCCTCGGATTCCGCGAGCCGTTCGCGCCCGGTCTCAATAGCCTTTTCTGCACGATCCAAAGCGCGTTCTGCCCGGCGTTTTTGCAGAGCGGTGCCATTTTGGGCGGCCTCAGCGGCGGCGCGCAGATTTTCCAGCCCTTCTTCGGCAGTGGCGACCCGTTCGGTTTCGCGCGAGATCGTGCGTTCGGCCTGACGGACGATATTGACCGCGTTCGAGAATTCGTTGCGGGCCGTACGCTCTTCGCCATTGGCGAACAGGATCAGCAGGAAGACCGGTAGATAGACCAACCCCAGCAGGCTGCGCAGGTAGAAGCGGTGCAGACCCAGCATTCCCCCAGTGACAAGGATCAGATAGCCCAGCGGCAACCCATAGGTGCGCTGTTCAGGTTGGGCTTTGCGCGCCAGCACCATGGCCAGGGCCGGGAAAGCGATTAGCCCGACCCAGTATAGCCAGTGCGGCAGCGTGAAATCGACGCTCGGCATATTACGTTCCGAATTCCAAAGAAAAGGCACGTCCGCGCGAAGTTCGCGCGGACTTTTGATTAGGCTTCAGCGGATTACAGGTCCAGTGTATAGCCTTCGATCATTTCAGGCGTCACATAGCCCAAGGAACCCGACATCATGTAGTCAAGTTGGATCTTGAAGACACGCGCCGCGTCTTTGTCGCGGTTGGCATATTTGAACCAGATTGGCACGGCGACTTCGGTCATCAGCTCGACATCGTCCTGAGACAAGCGTGTGATTTCGGTACCTTCGGCTTCGAACTTTTTCCAGGCTTCCTGGTCGGCGGCCTGAATGGCGGCGTGATGCAGATCGGAATAGACGTGAGTTTCCATTTCCACGAATTCCTGCATCTGCGGGCTCAGTTTGTCCCATGCGGCCTTGCCCACGGTGATGTCCATGATGTCGACCGGCTGATAGACCGACATGAAGCCCGGAGGACCCATCACAATATAGTCCGTCACCTGACTGAAGCCCAAGGCGTGGTTCACGGCCGGACCCACAAAGTCTGCCACGTCGATAGTGCCTTTTTCCAGCGCCGGGAAGATTTCCGAACCCGGCAGAACGGTTGTTTCAGCGCCCAGCTCCGAGAATACCTCGGCCACCATACCGCCCGGCAGGCGCATTTTACGGCCCGCGAAGTCGTCAACCGACCGGATTGGAACTTTCGAGTGGATGATGTTCGGCCCGTGATGCACCGGTCCGACAAAGTGCAGACCCTGACGGCCTAGCAGCTCGCGCGCGATATCGATCCCGCCCAGGCCATAGTAGAACGTGTCGTATTCATGCGGTTGGCGCAGACCCAGCGGGTACGAGCTGAGGAACACTGCGGCGGGAATGATGCCCTGATAGTAGATGGTGAACGGGTTGATGGCATCAAGCACGCCATTTTTCACCGCATCTGCCAATTGGAAATCCCCAACCACGTCATTGGCACCAAAGGCCTGGAAGGCCAGCTCACCGCCGGTTTTTTCTTCGATCGTGGCGCACCAGTCCTTGAAGGTCTGCAACCCGATTCCGCCGGGCCAGGATGTCTGGATCTTCCAGGTAGTGGTCTCACCTGCTGCGGTGGCGATATGCGGTGCAACCAAAGTTGCCGCCCCGGCACCGGCAAGGGTGCGAAACGCGCTGCGGCGTGTAATCAGTTTATTGGTCATTTGATCCTCCCATAGATCATCACCATGCTTTCGCAGAAAACATGCTGATAGCTAGAGAGCATAGAGGAGACTTTAGGAATTGGTAATATTTTTTTTCCAATTTAGAAATCTCTCACCGTTCCGTGATTGCTCCAATGAAAAAATACTGGCTGACTATTGGCTGGGGACGGTTAGTTTGTGCCAGTCGAGGTTGAATTTCTGCAGGTATTTCCGCAGCCTATCCGCATCGTTCTGCGTGCTGCGCTTTTCCCGTGAGACCGAAAACAACGCCCGACCCGCCGCGCTGAGATTGGGCGTGCGTTGACATGTTCGGATGACATTCGCCAATTGCACCAGGTCGAAAGGATCAATGTCACGCGTGGCTGATCCCAAAATACCGCGCACCAGCGTCTCGTCGCTGTCTGAGGTGGAGGATGCCCAATCTTGTTGCAGCGCGGCTGTCTCATCCTCGACCATTGTTCGGGTGATCCGGCCCCGCGGGGCCAGTGTGCAGAGGCGTTTCACCAATCCGCTGAAGTCGCGGAAATTGCCTGGCCAATGGGTCGATGGGTTGGTGGCGAACTGTATGAACTTCTCGCGCGCGTCGATGTTGAAGCCGACTTGAATGCCCAGGCTGCGCTCGGATCGTGCGAGTTCATAGTGAAGGTTGGCCTCGATATCCTCACGCCGGTCGCGTAGCGCGGGCAATCTGAAGTTCCACATGTTCAAGCGGGCAAGCAAGTCGGGGCGAAAACGTCCCTCGGCCGTCAACGCGCGCAGATCGTGGCTGGCACCTGCGATGACCTGAAACCGGCTGGACACCTCGTGATCCGATCCAAGTGGGTAAAACCGTCCGGTCTCTATCGCGCTGAGCAAGATGGATTGCTCGGACCAGCCTAATTCATCAACTTCGTCCAGAAACAGGACGCCGCCATCTGCTTCACGCAGCAGCCCGCCACGTTCGGTCCCGGCCTGCCCCAGATAGCTGCGTCGCTGGCCGAACAGGGTGGCCAGCGCATCGGGGCCGTTGAGCGTGGCACAATTGACATGGACTAGTCGTCCCTTGACCCTGCGCCGATCCAGTTTGAGGTTGTAAATCCGCTGCGCCAATTCCGTCTTGCCGGTCCCGGTCTCGCCCAGCAGCAGGATCGGTTCGTCGGAATTGCTCGCAACCAACTCAATCCGGTCGATCAAGGTGTTATATTGCGCGTTTCGTGTTTCGATCCCGCCTTTTAACTGATCGCTATATTCACGCGAAAGCTGGTCGAACCGTTGTTGAAGGGCATTGTAGCGGCTCAGGTCCAGATCAATGACATCGAATTTCGGGGTTGGATCCTCCGGGCCGGGCGGGCCGGTCTGGATCAGCCGCGCCGGGACATGGCGACTTTCTGTCAGTAGGAACCAGCAGATTTGCGCCACATGCGTCCCGGTGGTCAGGTGCACATGATACTGCTCGCGATCTTCGTCAAAGCCATAGGCGCGGGCAAAGTCAAACAGCTTGCCGTAGACCTCTTGGAAGTCCCAGGGGTCATCCAGATCCATCTGTTGCAGCAAGACCTCGGTCTCGGGCGATATCTCGGCGATCTCATGTTTGACCTGATGGGCGAGCCGGTTGAACTTGCGGTCGTGCAACAATTCGAGCCGATGCACAGGAAAATGATCGTGCGATGTCAGGCTGGGCGTCGGCTTCCAGCGCCGTTTTTTGCCCATATCCAGCTGCGTGCCAAGAAACCCGATGACCACATTCTTCACGATATATCCAATTCTATAATATAAGATACAAAAGTATAATATCGCGAGTTTACGCGTATCGCAAATCGCCGATTACTATATTATAAACAACAGCTTACACTATTTTCACTTTTTTCTCTGCGCTTTGGCTGGACCATGAGAAAACATCCTCAAGACAAAACGAGGATAGGAAAATGGCGAACAAATCCGTGTTTGCATCGTTGAAAGGCCGGTTGCTGCCGAAAGCAACTGCGAAGAACGCCCATGGCGCGCCGGCTTTTGCATATTCAGATGCCCATGCTCTGGCGCAGGTCGCCGTGACGGGAACGTTTGGCGGCATGTTCTATCAGTCGCCGCAGGAAGAGTTGGAATACGTTCTGGATGTGGCTGAGACCGTTGAGCCAAAGTACTTGGCGCAGGCTGCGATCTATGCCCGCCAGTCGGGGTACATGAAGGACATGCCTGCTGTCTTGTTGGCTGTTTTGGCCCGGCGTGATCCGGTCCTGTTTCGGGCGGCTTTCGCCCGTGTGGTCGATAACGGCAAGATGCTGCGCACGTTCGTGCAGGTTATCCGGTCGGGTCAAACGGGGCGTAAGTCTCTGGGGTCGGCACCGAAAGCGATGGTCCAGACCTGGTTGAACACCGCCTCTGACCGTGCGCTGCTGAATGCCAATATCGGGAATGACCCGTCTTTGGCGGACGTGATCAAGATGGTGCACCCGAAACCGGCCTCGGCCGAGCGGGAGGCGCTGTTTGCATGGATCGTCGGGCGGCCGTGCAATCTGGCACGGCTGCCGCAGGCCCTGAGGGATTGGATCGCGTTTCGGGAAACCGGCAAGGGTCCGTTGCCGGACGTGCCGTTCCAGATGCTGACGCAACTGGAACTGACGCAGGTCCAATGGGCGCGGATTGCGCGCAAGGGCTCGTGGCAGATGGTTCGTCAGAACCTGAACACCTTCCAGCGTCACGGCGTTTTCGACGTGACCCCCAACGTGGATCACGTGGCTGCTTCGCTGCGCGACCCAAAAGCCATCGCCAAGGCTCGGGCCTTTCCGTACCAGTTGATGGTGGCTGCGCAAAACGTGGTGCCGGATATGCCGCGCCTGATCGTGGACGCGCTGCACGACGCGATGGAGATCGCCGCGCAGAACGTACCGCAGGTTGCGGGGCAGGTGGTTGTGTGCCCAGACGTGTCGGGGTCGATGACGTGGTCCGTGACCGGGTATCGTCCGGGGGCGACCTCGGCCGTGCGGCATGTGGATGTGGCGGCGCTGGTGGCGGCGTCCTTCCAACGGGTGAACCGTGGGTGTCAGGTGTTGCCGTTCGATTTCGATGTGCGCGATGTGCGTCTGGAACCGCGCGACACGATCCTGACCAATGCCGAGCGTCTGGCCGCACTGGCCGGTGGCGGGACGAACTGTTCCGCGCCGCTGGCCTGGTTGAACAAGCGCGGCCGCGCACCGGATCTGGTGGTGTTCGTGTCTGACAACCAGTCGTGGGTGGATGCCCGGAATGGTGGTCAGGGCACAGCGATGTTGAAGGAGTGGGAGGTGATCAAGCGTCGCAATCCGCAGGCCAAGCTGGTCTGCATTGACATCGCCCCATACGGGACCACTCAGGCGCAGACGCGTGCCGATGTGTTGAATGTCGGCGGGTTCTCGGATGCGGTCTTTGACCAGATCGCGGCATTTGCCAGCGGTCAAACCGGCCCGGATCATTGGGTCGGCGAGATCGAGAAGATCGATGTATAAACAAGGCTCGGGCAGTGCGCTGCCCCGGCCATCAGAACAACATCAAGCAGAATGCCGGTGGGACTACATCGCTGTTACCGATCCGCGCCCTGACCAGGGCGTGGTCTCATCACCCCTTGTCTGCCTGACCCGAACGAAAGGACATGTCTCGGCGAATGCCGGTGGAACTACAGATTGTTAATCTCCAGGTCGCGGGTTCGAATCCCGCTCGTCCGAGCCCCACGGGGGACGGACGGTAGCTCAGTTGGGTAGAGCAGGGCGTTTCACCAAACTCTTGTCGTCGAGACCCAAAACGAAAGGACACCCCCGGCGAATGCCGAAGGAACTACATGGCACCTCAGGGACAGGTCGAGCGGGTTCAACTCCCCTCCGTGCCGGCGCCCGGACGGCAAACGCATCTGCCCATTCAGATGCGGGGCGGGCCTCCCGAACTGTTTCTTCCCCACTTGTCGCCGGGGCCTGAATTTGAGTGAATATGATGATGGAAAACACATTTGATCCCGTAACAGGTGAACATCTGAAAGACTGGGGGCATCGCCCTGGCAAGCAATTCCCCGCCCTGCTGGCGCGCGCGAATGAGATGCGGGCCGAAGGCTTCGGTCTGGTGCGCATCCGGCAGGAGCTGGAGGGTGAGATCCTTCCGACTCCGCCTACGCTGGATCTGCGCGCGCCCGGTGAGGTGCCGTTTCACGAAAATATCGACGCCAGCGATCCGGATGAGGAGGACAACGTCGAGAAAGTCCGCGAAACGATGACCGCGCTGATGCGGACCCCGACGATTGAAGCCGGGGCGATTATGCCCGATGCCTGTCCGGCCGGTCCGGTCGGCACGATCCCGGTTGGTGGCGTCGCGGCGGCGCGTAATGCGATCCATCCTGGGATGCATTCGGCCGACATTTGCTGCTCGGTCATGATCACCGATCTGGGGAATGCCGACCCAAAGGCCGTGCTGGATGCGGCGCAGTCGGTGACGCATTTCGGACCGGGTGGTCGGCCGCAGGGCAAGCGCTTCACAACCTCGCTGAAACTGCTGGACGCGTTCCGTGAAAATCCGTTTCTGGACAAACTGAAATCGCTACGTATGGCGCAAGAGCATATGGGGACGCAAGGCGACGGGAACCATTTCCTGTTTGTCGGCCGGTCGCGCAAAACCGGGCGGACGGCGATTGTGACCCATCACGGTTCGCGCGGGCCGGGGGCTGTTCTGTATAAGAACGGCATGACCGTCGCGCATCGCTTCCGCAAGGAGCTGTCGCCGGGTACGCCGAAGCAAAACGCCTGGATTCCAGCTGACACGCAGGAAGGGCGCGACTATTGGGATGCACTGCAACTGATCCGCAAATGGACCAAGGCCAACCACAACGCGATCCATCAGGCAACGGTTGAGGCCGCGCGAGTGGGCGATGTCGGGGACCGGTATTGGAACGAACATAACTTCGTCTTCAAACGGGGCGATCTGTTCTATCACGGCAAGGGCGCAACCCCGGCGTGGGGTGACTATGCCGCTGATGCGACCGGGCTGACCCTGATCCCGCTGAACATGTCCGAGCCGGTTCTGGTCGTGCGCGGCAAGGATGCGGGTCACGGTCTGGGCTTCAGCCCACATGGGGCGGGGCGGAATTTCTCGCGTTCCGAACATAAGCGCCGGATGGGGTCTGTTACGCCGGATGAGATGTTGAAGGCGGAAACCGAAGGTCTGGATATTCGCTTCCATGCCGGCGGTGTGGACGCCTCGGAACTGCCGTCCAGCTACAAAAGTGCGGACAGTGTTGTAGCGCAGATCAAATCCTATGATCTGGCCGAAATCGAGGATTATATCGACCCCTACGGCTGTATCATGGCAGGTGATGTGCCGCCTTTCTGGATGAACAGGAAGAAAGGCCGCCGCTAAAGCAAGGGCCGAAGTGTTCAACCACTTCGGCCCTTGTTCTTTAAGATCGGTTCCTCAGAACGACCAGCGAATGCCCGCAAGGAAATTCGGTCCCTGCGCATCGCTGCCAACCTCGTGCGAGGCGTTGGCCTCGAACTGCATGTTGGGGATGAACTCATGCTCATATCCAATCAGAACACTCCCGCCCGAGAAGTCGGTGGCCGCAAAGCTGAGGCTTTGGGTTGAGCCAAAGACAGTGACATCCGCATCCGAGTCGCCCAGACCCTGCCGGACAACGCCGGAAAGCTGACCGACCAACACGCCGCCTGTGTTCAGAGCCTTGGAGGCTTCGACACCCAAGCGGACCTCAATCACGTCAGTTGTGGCGTCGTCCACGGTCGCGTTCGCAGATGAGCCGGTTTCGGTGTAGCTGTCATCCTCTTGCCGGGTATAGCGGAGGTCGCCAAAACCGGTCAGGCCGATGGTGCCTGTGGTCTCGAAATCCCGCTCGACACCGGCGTAGACCGTCAGCAAGGTGCTGTCGAAATCGGCATCCGCATCAGCACTGCCCGAAATCTCGCGCGTGCGGTCGGTGGACAGCCAGCCATAGCCCAGCCCGGCCTCAACCGTATAGGCGCCGACCTGACGTCCGATCGAAGCGTCGATATAAAAGCCGTCCGTGTCAAAATCGGTGGTGTCGGTGTCGCCATCCGTGCGGAACACGCCCAGCCCAAAGGCCAGCGCGGTGCCATTGTCCAACTGTCCCGAAAAGCCGACGCTACCGTTGATCGCCGTGACATCCGTATCAATGCCCGGCACATTTTCGAACCGGCGTGAGGCCGCGTCGAGATGCACATAAGGACGGAAGCCACCAATACTCAGACCCGAGACATTGCCGGTTTCAGCATTGCGTGTGACCTGTGCAGCCTCATAGCGCAGCGCTCCGTTCGAGCTGCCGATGAGAGTGCCGTAATAGGCTACGATATCGGCCGATGTCAGAATTTCGGCCGGATCGACAGCGGCATAGACCGGTGCCGGGCCACCTTCATCCTGCACGAACCATCCCGACCGGCCGTCCGAGATAATCGTGTTGAAATCCTCTGTTCCTGGCGCGGCATCTTCGAAAAAGAACACCGAACTGCCGCCTTGGGCGAACAGATTGACCTGATGATCCTGAACACGGATCAAGCCGTCGACATTGTCCTGAGTGTCCAGATTCAGCGTCCCGGTTCCCGAGCCCAAGAAGATGGCATAGGCATCATCTGTGTCCGAACGCGCCGAGATAGAGCCAACCTCGGTAATCTCGCCGTCGAAATTTTGGATGTTCAGACCAAAGGCCTCGGACGTGTCGCCGCCCGAAGCAGCGACATTGATCACGCCAGTATTGGCGAATGTGCCCTGCAAATCGGCAATAAACACACCACTGGCGTCGGCATCACCGGTTCCGTTTGCGATAGCGGCGACTGCCGTCAACTGGCCCGAGTTGGTGACTGCGTCATTGTAGACCCCGCCCAGAGACAACGCCTGCGCCGTTGCACCCAATGCGCCGGTGGCAGACGCAGAGACATTGCCGGTATTACTTGCGGCTGCATCGCTGCTGTTGCCCGTGAAAATACCCTGCGACAGCGCTTCATCGGTTTCTGAAATCGCCGTGGTCGAGATCGTACCCGAATTGGCAAAACTTCCCGTCAGTCCACCATTCGCGACAATGCCAGTTGCACGGGCCGAAGAAAGGGCCGAGGCTTCGGCAATCAGGGTGCCGTTGTTGGTCAGCACGCCATCAATGCCGCCATTCACAAGCAGACCAAAGGCGCGACCGTCGCCGGTTTCGGCTGATCCATTGGCCATGATTGTGCCTGAGTTGGTGAAATCTCCGTCCAACCCATTATTGGTCACGAAAACCCCGGCAGCGACACCCAGAGTTTGTCCGTTGGTTTCAACAGTAAGCGTGCCCGAGTTTTCAATATTTCCGGTCATGCCGTTGGCAATAAACGCCCCGAAAGCAGAGGCCGAGGAGCCACCGGACAGATTGTCCGCTTCGGCGCGGACGGTGCCGGAATTGACAAAGTCGCCATTCAAGCCGCCGCTGATGTCGATGGCGGATGCAAAGGCGTTGGTCGATCCTTCGGCCCGCACGTTCAGTGTGCCATTGTTTTCGATCTGTCCTGTCGAGGTGCTAGTGATGTCCAGGGCATGGGCGCGGGCCGACCCGGTGCTGGCTTCGGCCATTGCCGTAATTGTCTGGGTGTTCAGGAAGTTACCGTCAAACGGCCCGCCGACAATAAAGCCTGTAGCCACCGATGTTTGCGCCGCACTGGTTTGAGCGGCAATCGTGCCAGAGTTCGTGATGTCCCCATCGACCCCGCCAAAGGCGCGCAGGCCGAAGGCGCGGGCCTCGTTCGTGCTGCCAATGGCCGACACCATTAGGGTACCGCTGTTGCTGAAACTGCCAACCATCCCGTTAGTGATCGTATAGCCCCCGGCAGTTGCGGTCGAAAACGCTTCGGCCTGAATACGCAGAGTGCCAGTGTTGGTGATTGATCCGGTCAGGGTGTTGCGGATATCGGCAGCAGCCGCAAAGGCCGAGAAATCGCCCTCGGCTTCGACTGTGATTGTGCCGTCATTGATGATGTCACCGTCCATTCCACCAAAGACGCGCAGGCCAGAGGCCGTAGCCTCGGAGGTATCGCTTGTCACATTGATCTGAAGCGTGCCGGTGTTGGCGAAATTCCCGGTCAGCCCGTTGCGGATGTAAAAGCCGGTGCCAGATCCCTCGGAGGAAGCGTTGACCTGGATCATAAGCGTGCCAGTGTTGCGAATTTCCCCGATCAAGCCGCCATTGATCGTCAGGGCCCGGGCTTCGGCCGAACTACCCGTGGCGCTTATGGTGATCGTGCCAC
Source organism: Ruegeria sp. J8 (assembly GCF_056531925.1). Classification (NCBI taxonomy): domain Bacteria; kingdom Pseudomonadati; phylum Pseudomonadota; class Alphaproteobacteria; order Rhodobacterales; family Roseobacteraceae; genus Ruegeria; species Ruegeria sp. J8. The sequence goes on along the minus strand of NZ_JBQFMR010000005.1, from coordinate 97,707 downwards.
CATTGGTGAAATCACCGTCCATTTGTCCGCTGACAAACAGGCCAAAAGTCTCTGCCTCGGACGCGGTGGAGTCAGAGGCCAGCAGAATGGTGCCCGAGTTTTCGAAATCGCCGTCGAAATCGCCGCCTAGATAATAAGCCGCTCCGCTGGCAGATGCCGTCCCGGTGCCGCGTGCATCAATCGTCCCGCTGTTGGTGATGTTGCCAACCGTGTTGCCCTCAACATAGACAGCCGCGCCATCAGCGCTGCCCGAGGTCGTTTGCGCCGTTGCGACGATGGTGCCCGAGTTGATCAGGGCACCGTTCTGGTCGCCTTCGACATGGATACCCCAGGCAATCGCGTCATCCGCTGAACCATTGGCCAGAACTGAGATAGTGCCGGTGTTGTTGATGTCGCCGTTTACATCGGTGATCACCTCAACCCCGATGGCATAGACATCGTCCACCCCGTCCGTGGCCGTAGCGCTGATCGTGCCCGAGTTGGTCAGATTGCCGTTCAGGCTTCCTTCAAACTGAAAGCCGAAGGCCGAGGCCTGCTCGCCCGTCTGGGCTGTGACTTGGATCGTACCGGCATTGTCGATGTCTGTTTCGGCGGGGTTCACGAACAGAAACCCGGCCGCAGCCACGTTTTCAGTCGGAACCGACGAGGACTGTACCAGTATGTCCCCGTTGTTTTCGATCGTCGCGGTTGATTGAGCAACACCGTCGACCACAGTTCCAATCGCCAATGCGACGGCATTGTCGCTGCTGACATTGACGTCGATTGTCCCGTTGTTCTGATATGTTCCGGCAAGATCGTCGTCAAACAGGACACCAAGGCCAAGTGCGGACCCATTGGCGTCGATATCAATGTCGATCGACCCGTTGTTGATAACCTGTCCGGTTTCACCCAGATCTCCATTTAGCTCCAGGCCGAACCCAAGTTGTTCTCCGGGGGCGGGGCCCGAGATCGTTCCGTCATTGGTAAAGACACTGGTGTAATCGGTGTTGATCTGCACGGCGGGGCCAGAATCCGCGGTCAGATTAACAGCCCCGGTTTCGGTGATCGTTATGTCCTCGTCGATGAGAAAGTCCGCCGGCGTCGTCTGCGGTGCAGAAATGACAACATCCGCAGAAGCAACAGTTGCGCAAGCGCTTACCGCTATCGAGGCCAGGAATACCGAAGGCGCAACACTGGCCACCCGGCCCTTCCACTTCACAACACGACCGCCTCTTGCCACACGTGCCGGCGTGTGCTGCTTTGCGCAACTATTCATTGCATACCCCAAAGATGAACTCGTTAACGATATGTTAACATTAGTAGCCAATGCGAGTTGGGGGCGTAAATGGTGGAAAGTGTTTGGTTGGAAAATTTTTTCAGATTGCAATTTTGCAACAGCGGTCTTCGTATTGCGACTTCAAGATGCCCATCGTATCTTCTGGTCAACAAGCGTTGGAAAACGTTGAAATGAAAATTCAGCGCGTTTGTGCAAAAACCGAACCTTGTTGCACCCCAATGGACACCAATTTTTGAAGTATCTATGTGCCCTGGTGTTTCAACAATCCGCTAAAATGAGTCAGATTGTTTGATGTTTTCTATGTTTGTGGGCGGTTTTCGTCGAGCGCAACTTTTGCGCGAAAAGAGAAGGCGGCGCCAATTTAGCACCGCCTTCAACTGTTAAATGCAAAGTTTGCTACGGCAAACCTGTTTGTCAAAACATCAAACAGTAGCGCCCTTGATGCGAATTGCCGAACCCAAGGCCCCTGCGCACATCCCGACGACCACTGCGATAAGCAGTTCGCCTGTTCCGAAATTGGCGAATGACCAATGCGCAAAGATTAGCGTTTCAGCGACTCCAACAACGCCTCCCATCACCGCGCCAAGCAAGGGGTTGCGGGTCATCATACCCAGTGCCAGGCCCAATATACCGGGTAGGCTGATTATGTTGGCTCCGATTGTTCCCAGAAGTTCCAGCATATCTGCCTCCTTTTTACTCGGACCGATTGGTCAGGAATGACCGGATTTCTTCACTTCCGTCCGCCACCTGTTGACCCAGCGGTGTCGGTGCGTCAGCAGCCAGCTCTTCGGTGATTTCCTGATACCGCTGCAGATGTCCAGGTGGCAGGCTGTGCGCGATCCCCTGGTGGCAGTCGATGCAGGTCATGCCGGTGTCGATGGCACGCTGATGCTCGGACGCCGCACGATTTTCCTGAAGGGTGAAATCCATATAGTCGAAGTTGTGACAGTTGCGGCATTCACGACTGTCTGAAGCTTTCATCTTTTTCCACACAGCGGTGGCCATGCTCAGTCGATGTTCTTCGTATTTCTCGGGCGTGCCGATGGTGCCGGCCAGCTCGTGATAGACATCCTTGACCGCCATGATCTTGGCTTTGATCTTGTGGTTCCACTCATGCGGCACGTGGCAATCCGAACATATAGCCCGCACGCCCGAGTGGTTGTTGTAGTGGATCGTCTCGCGGTATTCGCCGAGGTTCGTTTCCATCGTGTGGCACGAGGTGCAGAACTCTTCGGTATTGGTCAGTTCCAGGGTCCAGTGGAACCCACCCCAGAACAGGATACCGGCCAGAAACCCTGCCAGCACCAGAAAGCCCGAGCTGAACAGAACGGTCGGTGTCCAGATCGCATTCCAGATGCGGCCGATCCAGCCGCGTTTTTCGGGGGAGTCTGCCATTTCGGTGCTCCTTTCAGTCAAGCGTTGGATCAGTTTCCGGAAGAAGGTTCAAAAACGTTATCGACAAGCGCCGGCGTGTCTGCCTGTGGGACATGACACTGGTTGCAGAAGTACCGAGTACCGGCGATTTGATCCAGTTCACGTCCTTCGCGGTCCAGATAGTGCGTCATCGATAAAGTGGGTGCGTTGCGCTCACCCGCCTTTGTCCAGTCGTGGCAGGACAGGCATTGGTTGGTCCGCAGATCGATTTGGTATTGTTCGATTGAATGCGGGATCAGCGGGGGTTGCTGCCGGTAATTCCTCTGCATACGCCCTTCGATAGTGCGGTGGACCTGATCGAGTGGAACGGGTTCATCAACCTCGGCCCCGCGCAGGGCTTCGACTTGCGCGGATTGGGCAAGGGCGAAACCGCTCAGGAGTATGACGGGGATCAGGGCTGTGACGCCGGTCAGGATTAGCTTGTTCATCTTGGCACTCCCTTAGGTGGGTCTGGCTGCGCGCTGAATGGGCGCGGGAACGGGATCGGAAGGTGCGGCGACGTGGTCGTCGAACCGGTGAGTAAACTTGAAAACATCAACCGCGCAAACATCGATACAGCGGCCGCAATTCGTGCAGTCGGGCGACAGGATCAGCGGTGTGGTGCCGGTTTTGCCGCGCAACGCGGGTGAGATGACGTGGTTTTCCGGGCAGACGGCAAAGCAATCCATGCAGTCGTCACAGGCTGCGCGATTGGGCGCGCTGACACGCAACATCGCTTTGGTGCCGATTAGGCCATAGAATGCTCCGACCGGGCACAGGTGCCCGCACCATCCGTGGCGAGACACGAACAGGTCGAAGAAGAAGATTGCAACGATCATCGCCCAGACAAAGCCCGCGCCAAAGATCAGGCCACGATGCAGCATGGTGATCGGGTTGATCAGTTCCCACGCGATGACCCCGGACAGACCCGAGACGATCAGTACCGTGGCCAATATCCACAGCCGCGTACCGCGTTTGGGTTGCCAGCCTTTGGGCAGGCCTAGCTTGCGGTGCAGCCAATGGGCGGCATCGGTTACCGGGTTGATCGGGCAGACCCAGGAGCAATAGACGCGCCCGCCGATCAGCGCGTAGGCGACCAGAACAATCAGGCCTCCGATCAGGGCGGTCAGTTCGGGCCAGTGCCCGGCAATCACGCTTTGCAGCAGAACAAATGGGTCGGTCAGCGGCAACACGCCAAGGGTCAGCGACCCGGCCAGCGTGCCTTGAACGATCCAGATGCCGAACCATGGGCCCAGCAAGAACAGGACTAGAAAGAACAACTGTGAGGCTCGGCGCAGCAACAGGTATTTGTGCGCACCTAACCAGCCTTTGGCTTCGATTGCCTCTTGGCCGACGGGGAGATGTGTGCGTGCACTCATTGTCCAGCCCCCGGCAAATTGTATTCCGGCGCAAAGCCGCCCGGCGTGACCAGATTGTCGGTACCCGGACCGGGCAGGCGGTCGGGCAGGTCGATGATGCCTTCGACCACTGGTGCGCCCTTGGCCTCTTTCTCTTCCCAGCCTTTGCGATAGTGATCGGCGCCGGAACCGCGCGCCAGCCGGGCGGGCAGAACCTTGATCGCTGCCACTGGCAGAACGCAGCTTTTCTCGCACATGCCACAGCCGGTGCAGCGATTGGCATGAACGGTGGGGATGAACAGCGCATGGTGGCCAGAACGGGTGTTGTGCGCGGTTTCAAGCGTGATCGCTTCGTCAATCACCGGGCAGACCCGGTAGCAAACATCGCAGCGCAGGCCCTGAAAGTTCAGGCAGTTTTCCTGATCGACCAGAACGGCCACGCCCATATCGGCGTCGTCGATATTGTCAAGCGCAGGGTCCAGCGCCCCGGTGGGGCAGGCGGCGACACAGGGAATGTCGTCGCACATCTCACAGGGCACGTCGCGCGCGGTGAAATAGGGTGTGCCGGTGGCGACGGCATCGACGCCAAGCTCGGCCAGCTTCAGAGTGTTATAGGGGCAATCCCGCACGCACAGACCGCAACGGATACAGGCGGACAGGAAGTCTTGTTCCGGCAAGGCACCGGGGGGACGCAAGGCCTCGGCTGGCAAAGCCCGCGCGTCGTGCGCCAGCCAGGCCAACAAGGACCCGGCCGCCACGCAGCCGCCAGCGGCGCGCGCCGAGTCCTGCAGGAACCGGCGCCGCTGCGGCGAGAGGGGAGTGCCAACACCAGACATGGGTCTTACCTTTGCCTTGCCAGTTTCTTATGCGCGCTCGACCTTACAGGCGCATTTCTTGTAGTCGGTTTCCTTCGACAGCGGGCAGGTTGCATCCAGCGTCAGTTTGTTAGTCAGCTGGTGCTCGTCAAACCAAGGCATGAAGACCAGCCCACGTGGCACCTTGTTGCGCCCACGGGTTTCGACCCGGCTGGTCACTTCGCCCCTGCGGGTGGACAAAACAATTTCCTGACCGCGCCGCAGACCGCGATCCCGGGCGTCGTCGGGGTGCATGAAAACAACAGCTGACGGGAAGGCGCGGTGCAATTCCGGAACCCGGCGGGTCATCGAACCCGAATGCCAGTGTTCAAGAACCCGACCAGTACAGAGCCACAAATCGTATTCATTGTCCGGCTCTTCAGCAGCAGGTTCGTAAGGCGCGAAGATAATTTTGGCCTTGCCGTCCTTGTGGCCATAGAATTTCACGTCGGCCCCTTCGGGTACATAGGGGTCATAGCCTTCGCGGAAACGATAAAGCGTTTCTTTGCCGTCCACGACCGGCCAACGCATACCGCGTGCCTGATGGTACATTTCGAACGGTGCCAGATCGTGCCCATGACCGCGCCCGAATTCGGCGTATTCTTCGAACAATCCTTTCTGCACGTAAAACCCAAAATGCTGTGCTTCGTCATTGTCGAAACCTTCGGCAGTTTCAGAAAGCGGGTATTTGTCCACATTCCCGTTCTGGAACAGAACCTCGAACATCGTCTTGCCGCGATGCTCTGGCATCTTGGCCAGCAGCTCTTCGCCCCAGACTTCTTCTACGGTGAAGCGTTTCGAGAATTCCATTAGCTGCCAAAGGTCGGATTTAGCCTCGCCCGGCGCTTTAACCTGTTGATGCCAGAACTGAGTGCGGCGCTCGGCGTTGCCATATGCGCCTTCTTTCTCGACCCACATAGCCGTTGGCAGGATCAGGTCAGCTGAAACTGCGGTGACGGTTGGATAGGGATCTGAAACTGTGATGAAGTTTTCAGGATTGCGATAACCGGGATACCCTTCCTCATTGATATTCGGGGCGGCTTGCATGTTGTTGTTGCACTGAACCCAATACGCGTTCAGCACACCGTCTTTCAGCATTCGGTGTTGTAAAACAGCGTGGAAGCCCGGTTTTGGCGGGATTGTACCTTCGGGAATTTTCCATGCGGTTTCACAAATCTCGCGGTGCTCGTCATTTGCGACAACCATGTCCGCGGGCAGGCGGTGGGCGAATGTGCCAACCTCTCGGGCGGTGCCGCAGGCAGATGGTTGGCCGGTCAGCGAGAAGGGCGAGTTGCCGGGTTCGGAAATCTTGCCAACCAAAAGGTGGACGTTGTACATCAGCGAGTTCACCCACGAACCGCGCGTATGCTGGTTGAAACCCATGGTCCAAAGGCTCATGACTTTCCGGTTCGGATCCGCATATTGTTTCGCAAGTTTCTCAAGCTTGTCAGCGGGAACACCTGAGAGTTCAGATACATATTCCAAAGTGTAAGGCTCAACAGCTTTGGCATATTCTTCGAAGCTGATGGGTTCCATTTTGCCCGAGTTCGGGTTTTCCGCGTCTTGCTGAAGTTGGTTTTCGTCGCGCAGGCCGTAACCGATATCGGTTGCCGTCTTGGTGATGTTTACGTGCTTTTTGACGAAGTCTTCGTTCACCGCGCCATTCTGAATGATGTAGTTGGCGATATAGTTCAGGATCGCCAAATCGGTCTGTGGGTTGAACACGATGCCATTGTCCGCCAATTCGAAAGAACGATGTTCAAATGTTGACAGAACATGAACTTCGCTGCCCGGTTTGGTCAGACGCGTGTCTGTCAGGCGCGACCACAGGATGGGGTGCATTTCGGCCATATTGGAACCCCACAGAACGAATGTGTCTGCGTGCTCGAAATCGTCGTAGCAGCCCATCGGCTCATCTATGCCGAAGGTCCGCATGAACCCAACAACAGCCGAAGCCATACAATGGCGCGCGTTGGGGTCGATGTTGTTGGAGCGGAAGCCCGCTTTCATCAGCTTGGCGGCGGCATAGCCTTCCCAGACCGTCCACTGACCCGAGCCGAACATGCCCACGCTGGTCGGGCCTTTCTTGGCCAGCGCCTCTTTCCACTTAGCGGCCATGACATCAAAGGCTTCGTCCCAGCTGACCGGTTCGAACTCGCCATTCTTGTCGTATTCGCCATTGGTCTTGCGCAGCAACGGAGTGGTCAGGCGGTCTTTGCCATACATGATCTTGGACAGGAAATAGCCCTTGATACAGTTCAGGCCGCGGTTCACCGGCGCGTCCGGGTCGCCCTGAGTGGCCACGACGCGACCTTCCTTGGTGCCAACCAGAACGGAACAGCCCGTTCCGCAGAACCGGCACGCGGCCTTGTCCCAGCGGATATCCGGCGTCGCCGCCTGAGCGTCGGCCGTGCCTGTGGCCAGCGGAATACCGGCGGCCGAGGCCGTGGCTGTGGCAGCAGTGGCCTTGAGGAATGTCCGGCGTGATTCAGAATGTGTCATAGCGTGAGCCTCCGGCTGGTGGTTTGGCTTAGGGCATCGGGACGCGGGCGGGTCTCTGCAAGGTCCTCGAAATGGTGATAGGTCAACGTCAGAGACACGACCCCGGGGATCTGGTGCAGATCCATGATGGTCTCGGACGCAAGGCGTTCAGGGGTATCTTCGACCACGACGACGAAACGGCCGTCTTCGGTCTGGGCGTGGATTTCCACACCCGGTGTATCGCTCAGGGATTGCGCCGCAGCCGTAGCGTAGTCGGGCGCGACATGGGCAAGGCAACCGCAGATGTTCATTGCACAGCTTCCATTTTGGGTTGAGGGGTGTGGTCCAGCGAGATGGCATCCGCCGGGCAAACGGTAGGGCAGAGCCCGCAGCCGGTGCAGGCCGCCACATCCAGTGTCGGTTTGGCCCGACCACCGGTTTGCAGCGAGAACCGGATCGCGCTTTCTTCGCAATTGTCCTGACAGAGGCGGCAACTGACGCCATTCATCGACAGGCAGGAGTCCAGCTTTAGCGCGGCACGCCAGGGCCAGTTGGACACAAGGTCGATATCCAAAGCAGGGGTTGGGCAGGCAATGGCGCATTCGCCGCAAAAAGTGCAGGGATTGTCTGAGGGTTGAAAAACAGGAAAGCCGTCCGCAGCGATTGCAATCACGTCCTCAGGACAAGCCGAGGCGCAATCGCCGCATTTCGTGCAGTGCTTCAGAAAGTCAGGCCCGACCGATCCCGGAGGTCTGGCTGTCACACCGTCCTCATCGTGAAATCTCGCGCTCAGGAAGGCGCGCCGGGTAGTCACTTGGCCCATTCTCAAAGACCTGGCTTTGCTAGATTCTGTTCGTCGCTATTCCCGATTAACGGCTTCGTTCAGCGCCGGATTTGATATTGATCAATTTCTTGGCAGTTTTTGCATGGAACTTAAAAAAAATATGCATGCAAAAAATCTGTTTTGTCAAATTGTTGCAGGTGCGCTGACAGCTCGGCAAGCGTCGGGACTGACAAAGACAAGCCAATTTATCTTTTGGGCTTCGCCGTTCTGAGCAGCAGAATGAAAACGAAAATTGACCCCAGTGAGGTCGTCACAATTCCGACCGGCAGTTCTTGCGGGGCAAGCATCAGGCGGCTGAGGATATCGGACCCGGTCAGCAGTACCGCGCCAACCACGGCTGCCGTCGGGACAAGGTGATTGTGCAAAGGACCAGCGATGCCGCGCGCAATATGTGGAACCATCAGGCCAACAAAGCCGATCACACCGGCGACCGACACAAAAACGGCGGTCGCGAGCGCAGCAACAAAGAACATTTTGAATCGTAGCGACTGAACCGGAACGCCCAGTGTTGTTGCCGTGACATCTCCGGTCAGCAGCGCATCCAGCCAGCGGCTACGATAGAGGGCATAGGCCAGAATAAGCGCCAGCCCGGCGCAGACCAGCGGGAAGGTTTCCCATCGCGCCAGACCCAAACCGCCAAGCATCCAGAAGATGACGGAATGGGCAGCACGGTTGTCGCCTGCGAAAATCAGGTAATTGGTTAGGGCTGAGAACAGGAAGGACACCGCAAGCCCGGCTAGGATCAATTTCTCAGGCGCGCTCGTCCGCAATCCGTGTACTAAAGCCAGCACGATGCCAGAGGCCACCAGCCCTCCGCAAAACGCCGCCAGCGGCAAGGTCCAGAACCCCAGAATGTCCCCGGTTACGGTGATGACGAACACAGCACCCGCTGCAGCGCCCGAAGACAGCCCGAACAGAAACGGGTCGGCCAGATCGTTCCGCGTGGTTGTCTGCAAGACAACGCCGACAATCCCCAAACCAGCGCCGATCACGGCCGCAAACAGCGCGCGGGGCAGGCGCAGGTCAAAGACGATACGGTGCAGGGGCGACACGTCTCCATCCACAAGGCCTGTGCCCAGCAATATGGCCTTGAATGTATCGGACAGAGGGATGGATGTGGTTCCGTAGATTGTTGAAACCAGAAGAAGGGCGGCCAGAATGACCGCCCCCACCAAAAGTGTCAGCCCCAGACGGCCCAAATTAGTTCAGGCCCTTATGCATGGCCTGTGCCATTTTCGAGATCGCCTGAATGTTCGCGGGTCCCGGCGTCAGTTCTTCGTACCGCAGACCGATCCAGCGCTCGTTTTTGACCGCATCGGTTTGCGACATCACCGGGTGCTCTTGCAGGAATTTGAACGTATCCGCCGCGCCATTTCCGGTTTGATAGTCCAACAGCACCAGGAACTCGGGGTTCGCGGCGGCGACGGCCTCCCAAGAGCTACGGCCCCAGCTTGTATCCATGTCATGGGTCACGTTCTGACCGCCCGCAGCGGCAATCATCGCATCTGGGATGGCGTATTTTCCGGCGGTGAAGGGCGCATCAGCGGGCCCGTCCAGCAGGAACACGCGCGGTTTCGGCAGATCGGCGGTTTTCGCCTCAATCGCGGCCAGCTCGTCTTTCCAGCCTGAAACCAACGCTTCGGCCTTGTCTTCAACATGCATGACCTTGCCCAGACGCAGGACATCGTCAAACAGCAGGTCCATGCTGGCCTTTGGGCGGTCCTTATGCAGGTGAACGCAGCTTTCCGACAGGATCATAGTCTTGATCCCGAAGGGCGCCAGCGTTTCCGGTGTCACATCACCACCGGGCCGCATTCCGTAGTACCAACCGGCAAAGAACAGGTCGGGTTCAACGGCCACCAGGTTCTCGACCGTCGGATATTTCGGGGCCAGTTCCGGGATATCGCCGCGCAGCGAGTCGAACTCGGGGCTGGTTTTGTACCAGCCGGTAATCCCGGTCAGGCCGACGATCTTGTCTTGTAGACCCAGTGCAAAGGCCATGTCGGTCATGTTCATGTCATGCACGACCAGACGCTCGGGCTGGGTTTCAAACACCAGCGGTTCGCCGCAATTGTCGACGGTAACTTCATGCGCGGCGGCACCGCCCGCCATGGCTGTAACCAGCGCCACGGACAAGATGTGTTTCATTCGGAAATGCTCCTAACAGGATTGGAAACTGAGGTTTTTCGGATGTCCAGCGCCGGGATCAAGCGGCCCTCGTGCTGGAAAAACAGGTAATCTACGCCGAACGTGTCACGCACGCGGTCGGTGGTGAGCACGTCGGCCACAGGTCCGAACCCGGTAAGACGGGTGGATTTCATCAGCGCGACATGCGTCGCAAATTCCGGGATCATGACCAGATCGTGGACGATCATCACCACTGTGATCCCCAGCCCGGCCACCAGTGACAACATCCGCCCCTTGGCGTCCGGGTCCAGATGGTTGGTGGGCTCGTCCAGAAACAGCAGTGCCGGGTTTTGTGCCAATGCCCGCGCGATATGGGCGCGCTGCCGTTCCCCGCCCGACAGAACCGCCATGCGCTTGTCGGCCAGATCGTTCAGGCTGGTCAGGTCCAAAATTCGCGCAAGATCGGCGGCATGGGCCTCGGCCGAGCGGTCGGACCGGATCGGGATCTGTCCCAGCGCTACATACTCGCGCAAGGAGAGCCGCCCGTCGGGATATTCCTGCTGGCTGACAACAGCGATCATCCGCGCACGCTCGGTCGCTGACATGCTGCGCAAATTTCGCCCCTTGAACAGTACATTGCCGTCCGAAGGATGCTCGGACCCGCATAGAAGGTTCATCAGCGTTGTCTTGCCTGCGCCGTTGGGCCCAGCGATGGCCAGAACCGCGCCTTCGTGAAGCGCAAAGGTGATGTCCTGAAGCAGAACTTCGCCGTGATAGGCGTGATAACCGACGCCGTTGACCTGAAGGAACGCATGTTCGGTCATGTGGCCCCCGTAGCCAAGGGCGGCATCCGCGACAAGGTCTTGTGCAACAGCGCCTCGGGGCGATCCGTTGCCTTGGTCCAACCTGTGGAACTGTTTTGGTATTGCCGCGCGAAAGCGGCCAAAGCGTCGATATCGGCCGAGGTTTGAATTTCGCCAAACAGATATTGTGCCTTCGCACCCGCCTGAAATCCAACGGTCAGCGGGTGATCGCAACCGGCCATACACTCGATCATCCGTGTGCCGTAGCCCTCGGGCAGGCGCTCGCGCAGGGCCTCGGCAATCGATAGCGCCGCCTCTGCCCCTTGGCAGGTCGTGCAGATCAGCACCACATGATCCGTCATGCTCCGCCCCACCTGCATGCCAGACGGGCAGGGAGAGGAACGGTTCTGATGACATCGAGTCGATGTGACATTGAGCCTCTTTCCAGGACACCCCGCCCCGGTTTGGTTGCGTTTGAGATGGCAGGTCTCCTGACTCGCGGGTCTGTGCTTGGCCACCCTTCCCGACCTGATCCGGCCAGTGGGATATTGGCGTCGCTCACCGCCTACAGTTGCGGGGGCAGTTACGGATTTGGTCTGCACCTTACCGTATTCCCTTTTCATCCCGCGCGTGCAGCATCGGGAACCATCGTAGCGTCACTGCCTCAGATCAGAGCATGGGTCAATATGGATTCCGCAACGTTCCGGTGAAGACAGCGCAAAGGATATTGCTGCTCAGTGGGCAATCAGTTATGCTGCGACGCAGCAAAATTTGAAAGCCGAGGCTACGTTTTGCGGGCTCAAGGGTGCTGGACGTACTATTGTGACCCCGAACTGACCTGCATCAATTAAACCCGCGACCCAAGTCGGTAAGACGTCCGAAAAACCAAAGTTGGCACGCTATGAAAATCCAGGAAAATAAAACCTTCGAGCAGCTCAAGGTTGGCGACGCGGCACAACTGACCCGCTTGTGCACGGTTGACGACCTTTATGCTTTTGCCTCGGCCTCGGGCGATCACAATCCGCTGCATCTGGCAACCTATGACGGGGATGGCGACGGCCTTGCCGAAGCCGTCGCACCCGCGCTGTGGCCCGCCGGTCTGGTCGCAGCCGTGCTGGGAAACTACATGCCCGGCGCCGGAACGCAGACTCGCCGCGCGGATTTGGCCTTCCACCTCCCGGTGCTTGCGGGTGAAGAACTGACTGCCTTTGTCGCTGTTGAGGAAAAGCGCGACGATGGTGATCTGCTCTGCTCAGCCGAAGTGCGACGGGTCGTTGACAATGCTCTGGTTCTCAGCGGCACCGTTCAGGTCACACCGCCTTCGACGCATATGGAGTTCGACTCGGTCGAGGTCCCTGGCCTGATCGTGCAGCGGCACCGCCATTTCGACGCGCTGTTGGAAAAAGCGCGCCCACTAGAGCCGATGCCAACCGCCGTTGTTGCGCCAGAAGAGCCCAACTCTCTGAGCGGCGCGTTGCTGGGACATGCCAATCATATTATTTCGCCGATCCTCGTCGGGGACCCCGATAAAATCGCCGCTGCTGCCGCTGAGCTGGGGGCCGACTTGTCTGGCATCGAAATTGTCGAGGCCCGCAGCCACGGCATCGCCGCGCACCGTGCCGTGGATCTTGTAGTCGACGGACGCGCGCAGACCCTGATGAAGGGGTATCTGCATACCGATGAGTTGCTGCACGCGGTTTTGCGTCGTGAAAAAGGGCTGCGCACAGGGCGGCGACTGTCACATGTGTTCGTAATGGATGTTCCGGGCATGTCGCGCCCGATCATGGTGACGGATGCGGCGGTGAATATTGCGCCTGATTTGGAAACCAAGGCGGATATCGTGCAAAACGCGATTCACCTGGCACATTCTTTGGGAATCGAACAGCCCAAGGTCGGCGTGTTGTCGGCGGTTGAGACGATCAACCCGCATATGCCGTCATCGGTCGATGCGGCCTTGCTGTCGAAAATGGCCGAGCGCGGTCAGATCACCGGCGGGTTGGTCGATGGGCCGCTGGCGATGGACAATGCGGTTGATCTGAACGCCGCCCGTACCAAAGGGATCACGTCAGAGGTTGCCGGTGCTGCCGATATTCTGGTCGCGCCTAATATTGAGGCCGGGAATATGGTGGCAAAACAGTTGACCTTCATCTCTCATGCCGAGGCGGCAGGGGTCGTGATCGGTGCGGCCGTTCCCATCATTTTGACGTCACGATCCGATGATGATGCCTCGCGATTGGCATCCTGTGCTGTAGCCGCGCTTCATGCGCATGCAAACAAGGGTAAAATCCATGGCTGATCATGTTGTGGCGCTGAACGCCGGGTCTTCTTCCCTGAAATTCGCGCTTTATGAGCTGGTTGAGGGCAATCGCCCCAGTATGCGCTGGCGTGGCCAGATCGAACGTTTGGGCGACGCACCACGTTTGCTGGCCCAATCCGCTGGAGGACGCTCGATCGACCGTCCTTTGACCAACACCAAAAGCCATGACGAGGCGATCCACGCCTTTCTGGAAATGGCGCGGGAATACCTGCCGGACATCCATGTACGTGCCATCGGGCACCGCGTCGTCCACGGGGGCACTGTTTATTCCGAGCCGGTGCGCATTGACGCCTCGGTTGTCGAGACGTTGTCTGGGTTCATACCTTTCGCGCCGCTGCATCAGCCCTATAGTCTTGCAGGGATACGCGCAGCCAGCGCGGCCTTCTCGGACACGGCGCAGATCGCCTGCTTTGACACGGCGTTCCATCGGACACACCCTTGGGTCAACGACACCTTCGCCCTGCCGCAGAGCTACTATAACAAAGGCGTACGACGGTACGGGTTTCACGGGCTCAGCTACGACTACATAACGCAAAAGCTGAAAGAGATCGCGCCGGGCTTGTACGACGGGCGCGTGGTTATTGCGCATCTGGGTAACGGGGCCTCGATGTGTGCGGTTTCGGGTGGTCGGGCGGTGGCCTCGACTATGGGGTTCTCGGCGCTGGACGGGTTGCCAATGGGAACGCGTAGCGGGCAGCTTGACCCTGGTGTTGTGCTTTACATGATGCAGCAGGAAGGCCTGTCGGCGGATGAGATTGCCGAGATTCTGTATCGCAAATCCGGTCTGCTGGGTCTGTCGGGGATATCGTCGGACATGCGCACCCTTCTGTCCGCTGACACGTCCGAGGCGCGTAAGGCCATTGACTATTACGTCTTCCGCATACGCCGCGAATTGGGCGCATTGTCAGCCGCACTGGAAGGGATCGACGCGCTGGTCTTTACGGGTGGTGTTGGCGAGAACTCGGCCGCAATCCGGCAGATGGTGTGTGACGGCATGCGCTGGATCGGGATCGAGATGGATCACGCCCGGAATGCCGATGGTGGCACGGTTCTTTCAACCGATTTCAGCCGCGTGCGGATTCTGTCGATTCCGACGAATGAGGAAATGGTGATCGCCCGCGCGGCTGCGAACCTAATGGAGTGACCTAGTCCTGCGGCTTTTTACGGGTCTTGGCGTATTTCAGCAGGACCCCAAGAAGTGCACTGACAATTTCAGGTGTCAGCGTGCCAAGCGGATCGCGCCTAATGCCGGTTACGGCGTTGCGCGCATCCGCGAAGTTTTCTCGGATTTCGGTTTCAATATCTCGCAAAGCCATGTCGCGCAGTTCGACGGCATCCGACGTGTCTGTCTGTGCCGTCATGGAATTCGCAACTACCGCAAGCAGAACGGCCACCACCAGATCAATCCCGGCCACAATCAGCGCGGCCGAGGTCGTCGACAGAGTCTCTGACAGCCAGAAAAACCCGGCCACGTTCAGCATCACGGCGGCAAGACCCACGGCAAGACCTACTGCGGCATAGATGCCTGTGCGCTTTGCGGCAACTGCGACTTGACGCTGTGCAATCAGCCGTTCAGCGCGCAAAATGATCGAGATATTTCGGGAAATGCGGCTCATGTCAGACTCCTACCGGGATCGACCGATCATGTACCCAAGCGCAAAGACGCCAAGGGCGAATAGGATGGGCTTTTTATGCGGCAAATCCTCGAATTCTGTCAGAACTTCATCAATTTGGGCAGTCCAATGGCCGAGGTTGTCGACGAATGCATCGGCTGGTTCCGGGGCCTTGGGTGGCTCGGGGTTGGCGTGTTCGGCCAACTGGCGGCGCAGTTCGGCGACCTCTGCTTCCAATTCTGCTTTTGTTACCATGGTTGCGTCCCTCTACCGCGATGAACCGCATGTTAGACGGTTTTTCTGTTTCGGTAAAAGGGACTTATCCAGATAGTTGAGCGGGCCAGTGCTTAGCCTGTGCGACACCAGACGCAATCATGATCCGAAAGCGGCGTACCTTCGTCCGAGATTGAAGTCAGAATGCCTTTGTCTAGACACTTCAGACCCCGTCCGGCCAGCCAATCCAGTTTCATGACCCGCTCAGGATGCGGAGTGATCAGGCTGGGTCGGATTGTAGGACCTTCTGCGGTGAAAGACCATGAGTAGCCTTCGCGTTCGGCCAACCCAAACAAGGTTTCACGTCGCCAGTCAAAATCGGGGGGCAGATGGTTGCCGGTGTTCAGGTCCCCACCGATCAGAACGGGCAGTCCGGGCGCAAACGCGTCGATTTCATCTAACAACCGTTGGAACTGTTGATGGCGGTGCGCTGCATCTGCGTTGCTTTCCAGATGAGTGGACACAACGCAAAGCGAACCCTGCGTGGCCGGGATAATGGCGGCGATGGCATTGCGACCGCCGACCCGCGGTTGATCCGGGTCCGTCGCGCCAGTGTCTGAGGCAAACCAATGGCCGTGATCGTCCAGTCGGATCAGTGACGTGCGTTCAAACGGCACCGAGGACAGGATTGCGTTCCCATGCCAGCCAAGACTGTTGAAGTCATCCGTGCAAAAGCCCCGCTCGGTCGCGCCGCCGAGATCAAGTTCGTGAAACTCGACACCGAAGGCGTAGGTCATGCCAAGCGCGGCGGCCATCACTTCAGTGGTATGCCGCTGTGCAGTGCGGGCCATGCCGTGATCGACCTCGGACAACAAGACGATATCGGGGCAGACCTTGCCAAGATGTGCGGCGGTTTCTTCGGGGAAAAGACACCGTTCCACATTCCAGGCAGCCACTGTGAAATCGCTTTGCAAATGAGTGGACGTAGCACGGCCTCCAACTTGCACGGCATTCATGGCAGGCAGGCTGGACAGCAAATCGCGATGCGCTTCAGCCGTGCGCGGCGCAGCCAAGATCGCGTTACGCTGTTCCAGCGTCACGGCGGGCAATGTCTCAAACGTTTGCCCCGTCACAGTTTGCGCCCCGTTTCAGGATCAAACAGTCGCAGGGCCTCGGGCTTCAAATTCAATGTCGCGGTCCCGATGGAGGCTGCATCATCCTTGCCGGTCATCACCGAAAAAGGTTGTTCCCCCACCACGCCATGCAACAGGCGATGGGCGCCGAGCTCTTCCAGAATGTCCACACGGAACGGGATGTTGCCGTGATCGTCCAGTACCACATCCTCGGGGCGAATGCCCAAAGTCACCGGCCCGTTTTGCGAAGCAGGTGCTGGCATCAGACCGTCATAGCCATTGATGCGCACCTCGCCTTGCTCGACCTGAGCCCGGATCAGGTTCATCGGCGGTGCTCCCATGAATGAGGCCACAAAGGTCGAGGCTGGGTTGTGGTAGATTTCCGACGGCGTGCCGATCTGTTCGATCCGGCCAGCGTTCAGGACGATGATCCGGTCGGCCATCGTCATCGCCTCGACCTGATCATGGGTCACGTAGACGGCTGTGGTGCCAAGGCGGCGTTGCAGGGCCTTAATCTCGATCCGCATCTGGTTGCGCAGCTTGGCGTCGAGGTTCGACAACGGTTCATCAAACAAGAACAGCGCCGGATCACGCACTACGGCGCGGCCCATGGCGACGCGCTGACGTTGACCACCCGACAGCTGCGCTGGTTTGCGGTCCAGATATTCGGTCAGGTTCAGCATCTTGGCCGCGTCTTCGACCTTGGCCGCGATCTCGGAGGCCGGGTTGCCGCGATTCTTGAGGCCATAGCCGATATTTTTTCGGACGGTCATATGCGGGTAGAGCGCATAGTTCTGGAACACCATCGCGATGTCCCGGTCCGCCGGATCCACGTCATTGACCACCCGGTCGCCGATCTTCAGTGTACCTTCGGTGATCTCTTCCAACCCCGCGATCATCCGCAGCAGGGTGGATTTGCCACAGCCCGAGGGGCCGACCAGCACGACAAACTCGCCGTCCTGAATGGTGAAGCTGGTGGTCTGAACCGCCTGAAAGCCGTTGGGATAGACCTTGCGGATGCCCTCTAATGAAACCTGAGCCATGCGCGTATTCCTTATTTGTCGGATTCTGTAAGGCCCTTAACGAACCAGTTTTGGAAAAAGACGACGATCGCCACGGGTGGGATCATCGCGACAATGGCCAGCGCCAATGCCTGCCCGTGTTCTGGGATCTGACTATCTGTGTAGGACAGCACGATCTGTTTGATGCCCCGGACCAGGGTGAAAAAGCTCTCATCCGTCGTGATCAGTGTCGGCCACAGATATTGGTTCCAGCCAAAGACAAACATGATGATGAAGATCGCAGCGATCATCGTCCGGCTAAGCGGTACAAGGATATCGACAAAGAACTTCCATGGGCCTGCGCCGTCAATCCGGGCGGCCTCGGCCAGCTCCTCAGGGACGGACATGAAGAACTGACGGAAAAAGAACGTGCCGGTTGCGGATGCGATCAGCGGTACGATCAGACCGGTATAGGTGTTTGTCAGGCCCAGTTTCTGGATCGCCTCGTATGAGGGCAGGATGCGCACCTCCAGCGGCAGCAACAGGGTGGTGAAGATCACCCAGAAGGCCAGCGTGGCAAAGCGCAGGCGAAAATAGACGATGGCATAGGCCGCCATCATCGAGATGATAATCTTGCCCATCGCAAAGCCGATGCCAAGGATGAAGGAATTCATCAGCATCAGCGTGCCATCCACCGTCTGGGTGAACCCACCCTTTTCGAACATGGCGGCATGGAAGTTCTTACCCAGATTGTCGCCCAGCGTCAGCTGCAACCCCTCGCGGTGGATCGTCACCGCGTCATGGCTGGCCGTGGTCAGCGCCAGCAGCGGTGGTATCATCATCAGCAAAGCGCCTAGGATCAGGACGGTGTGATCGCCGATCGCGCCCCATTTGATGCGGCGGGGACGATGGGTTTCAACGGGAGTTTCGAGTGTTGTCTCAGCCATGTCCAAAGCCCTTACGTATAGTGAATCCGGCGTTCCACCAGGCGGAACTGAAACACGGTCAGGATCAGCACCAGCACCATCAGGATCACCGATTGCGCGGATGAGCCGCCAAGGTCATTGCCCCGGAACCCGTCCAGATAGACCTTGTAGACCAGCGTCATCGGGTTGTTGCCCGGCTCACCCTTCATCAGCGCGTCGATCACGCCAAAGGTGTCGAACAGCGCGTAGGTGATGTTGATGATTAGCAGGAAGAACGCGGTGGGGGCCAGCAGCGGGAAAGTCACCTGCCAGAACCGTCCGGTAGCCGAGCGGTTGTCGATCATCGCTGCCTCGCGCACGGATCGCGGAATGGATTGCAGGCCCGAGAGAAAAAAGATGAAATTGACCGGGATCTGCTTCCACACGGCCACGATGACCATAGCGGTGGCCGTGGCGTTATAGTCCACGCCCAGTTTGAAATCCCAACCGAACATCTGGAAAAACTTGGTCAGCGGCCCAGTGCTTTGATCAAAGAATAGGATGCCCAGAAACCCGGCCACAGGTGGTGCGATGGCATAGACCCACATCAGAAGCGTGCGATAGGTCTTTGCCCCTCGGATTACCTTGTCCGCCTTGACCGCTAGCAGCAGCGCGATGGCGAGCGAAAAGAACGTCACAAGCACCGAATAAAGGATCGTGAACCCTGCCACGCGCTTGTACTGATCATTGCCCAGCAGCGAGGTATAGTTTTCCCCCCCTACAAAGGTCGAGCCGAACCCAAACGGGTCCTGCAAGTAGAACGAGGATTGCAAAGCCCAGCCCGCAGGCCAGTAGAAGAAGATGGCAATGATCAGCAGTTGCGGCATCAGCAGCGCCACAGGAAGCCAGATCGTGTCAAAGCCCGCGCGTTTCATGAATGGTTCCGTGCGAATAATGAGCGATGGTCGCACCCGGAGGCGCGACCATCCAGGGGGTGATAACGGGGATTAACCCTGGGTCTTACCAAAGCGTGCCAGCAGTTCGTTGGCTTCTTTTTCGATTGTCTTGAAGGCGGTCTCGACGTCGGTTTCACCAGTCAGGATACGTCCATATTCGCGGTTCATGATGTCGCGGATCTGGACGTAAAAGCCCATGCGGTAGCCCTTGGTGTTGTCGCCCGCCTTAGCCTGCAACTGGTTCACACCAACTTCGGCGGCCGGGAAGCGGTCATAATGGCCGTCTTTCTTGGCAACCTCATATGCGGCTTCGGTGATCGGTACGTATCCGGTTTCCTGGTGCCAGAAGTACTGGGTTTCAGGCGCGGTCAGGAAGCGGAAGAACTCAGCCGTGGCCTTGTTCTCGTCGTCCGATTTGCCGGACATTGCGAACAAAGCGGCGCCACCGATGAAGGTTTGGGTAGGCTCGGCGGTCACGGCTTCCCAATAGGGCAGCTCGGTCGCACTGAATTCGAACGGCAGGTCTTTTTGCAGGAGGCCACCAAAAGAGCCCGACGAACCCAGCCACATGGCGACTTTGCCTTCTTCGAACGGCTTGGCGTTGTCGCCCCAGCCGGTACCATACCATTCGAACAGACCTTCGTCTTTCCAATCGGTCACGGCGGTGAAGTGGGCCTTGATGGCGTCATTGTTCACCAGGATCTGCGTGTCGATGCCGTCATAGCCATTGTTGTTGGTGGCAAACGGCAGGTTGTGGCGCGACATGAAGTTTTCGGTGAAAATCCAGGGCAGGTGCGACTGGCTGAGCGCGATGTAGCCCGCGTCTTTCAGCGCAGGAGCAGTGGTTGTCTGGAACTCTTCCCAGGTTTTCGGCGGAGTGACACCTGCAGCTTCCAGCGCGTCCACGTTGAAATACAGGATTGGCGTGGACGAGTTGAAGGGCATGCCGATCATCTTGCCGTCGCTGTCGGCATAGAAATACCGCACACCGGCGATGTAGTCGTTGATGTCGAAATTCACGCCATTATCGGCCAGCAGATCCTGAACGGGGATAGTTGCTCCCTTGGCTCCGATCACGGTGGCGGCACCGGCGTCGAAGACCTGCATGACGTTGGGCTGCTCGCCCGCACGGAAGGCGGCGATACCTGCGGTCAGTGTTTCCTCATAGCTGCCCTTGTAGACCGGAGTGATCTTGTAATCGTCCTGCGAGGCGTTGAAATCTTCGGCAATCTTGTTGACGGTTTCACCCAGTTGGCCGCCCATTGCGTGCCACCATGTGATCTCGGTTTCGGCAAAAGTTGCGGTCGCAGTAAAGGCGAGTGCGGCGGCGGTAGCGCTGAAGGTCAGCTTGGTCATGTCTCTCTCCGGTTTGGCCGCGGACCAAGGTTTTGGTCAGCGCACCAGGTTGCGGGGCCGAAGCCCCAGGCAGCGTCAAAAATCTGCACAAATAGGGCGAATCCCATTCGTGATGCACATCTTGTGCACACGTGGTCACATACGCTTTGCATGTGACAGTTCGGTGAAAGATTTTTAGCATTATTGACAAATTATTCAGAAACAGAGGACAGCTAGTGCGTGAGCAGTGACAATGAATATAACACCCCGCGACCCCGGCGGGTGACTGCCCAGATTGTGGCCGAAGCGGCAGGTGTATCGCGGTCGTCTGTGTCACGCGCGTTCACACCTGGCGCCTATCTGGATGCAGATAAGCGGAAAAAGATACATGAGGTCGCGGCGCAGATGGGGTATCAGCCCAATGCGCTGGCGGCAGGGCTGAAAGATGGCCGCTCGCATCTTGTCGCTGTTTTTGTCGGAAATATGCGCAGCGCTTATGACACCGAGTTCGTAATGGCTTTGGTTGGGCAATTGAACGCGCTGAACAAATGGCCGATCCTGATCGACGGCGGCGATCAGTCTGCGGAAAAGGCAATTCAGCAAGTCTTGCGCTACCCGTTGGACGCGTTGATCCTGCGTGGTGGAAGTATGCAGGCCGAAGTCGTCACGCAATGCAGCAAGATCGGGGTTCCAATGATTTCCGCTGGGCGCGTCGTCGAGGCCCAGGGTGTTGACAATGTTTGTTGTCGAAACGCCGAGGGCACCCGGATTGCCACTCGGGTTCTGATCGAAAAGGGAAGAAAGAAATTCGGCTATATCGGTGGCCCCGAGGCTTTCTCCTCTTCTAGCGGTCGCCGGGCTGGGGTACTGGACAGTTTGGCTGAGGCTGGGCTTTCGCTGGTTGCCGAAACCGACGGCGACTTCACTGTCGACGCCGGCCACAGGGCGGCCACCCGCCTGCTGACCACGCATTCACTGGATGCATTGATTTGTGCCAATGATGCAACCGCGATTGGGGCTTTGACAGCGGCCCGAGACTTGGGAGTATCAGTTCCAGAAACCCTGTCAGTTGTGGGGTTCGATGATATTGAGATGGCTGGCTGGCCAACATTCGATCTGTCAACGGTTTGCAACCCGATCGACGAAGCTGTCGAGCACGTCATCCAACTTTTGGAGAAACGGCTGAAGAACCCTTTGAAAGCCAGCGAAACAATTCTGATTAAACCTCACTTCGTGCCCCGCGGCACGCATTGAGATTTTCAGTAATCGGCCACCAGCAGGAAATCGGGCGCGGCATCTTCCTCGATCGTGGCAAAGCGCGGAATTGGGTCCTCGAACACATTGTCGGTTCGGTCATCGTTGACGGTTGAGACTTCGCCTATCAGGCAATCGCCTTTCTCCGCCCAAAAGGCATGCCAGATACCCGGCATCAATGTCACGCTTTCACCGGGCTTCAGGCGCAACAGTTCACCGGGTTGGATCGTGACCGGGCAGTTGTCGCTTGGCACAATGACCGGGTTGTCGCGGTCGATGCCGCCATCCGTGTCCGAGGCATAGATCTCCATCACCAGATCACCGCCGCCCCGGTTGATGATGTCTTCGGCCTTCACGATATGGCGGTGCATTGGTGAGAGTTGTTTGTCCCGCGAGACCAGCAGTTTTTCCGCATAAAGCATACCGCGCCCTTTGCTCAGGTCAGTGACATCGCCGTTGCGCAGTGTAAACAAGAACAATCCAAGCTCATCAAATCGGCCCTGACCGTAATCGGTGATATCCCAGCCCAATCCCCGCGCGCGAATGCCATCGGCCCGAGCGCTGCGCATCTGTTCAGGCGACCATGTTGCGAAAGGAGGCAGAACCGCACCAAAGGAATGAATGAACGCCTCGGCTGCGGATTTGATCTCGTTGATTTCGGAACGTTTCATCGGTTTGGCCTTCGTGGTCAGAGTTCGTGTGCCCAGGGCGGATTCGCCCCGGCGCGGGATACGGTGACGGCGGCAACCTCGGCCCCTTTGCTTAGAGCGGATCGTATGGCACTGACGTCCACCGAGCGTAGACCGGATTTGGTCAACAAGCCGTCCGCGTCAAGCTGGGCCAGAACGCCCGCATTGAACGTGTCGCCCGCTCCGACTGTGTCGACCACCTGCACCTGTTTGACCGACACCGAGGTCTCGGACCCGTCGTGTAGATAGGCCGAGGCGCCCTCGCTGCCCTTGGTAATAATGACAACAGACGGTCCGGCTTCCAGCAGGGCAGGGACTTTCTCGGTCAGGGATTCAGGTCCGGGGACGATCCAATTCAAGTCTTCGTCAGATACTTTTACGATGTCGGCCTGTTCGATCATGCGGTTCAGGCGGGTGCGGTACCGGGTCTCATCCGCGATAAAGCCGGGGCGGATATTGGGGTCGAGCATCACAGCGCACGCGTCGGCATGTTGGTCCAACAAGGCCGCATACGCATCCGCACAAGGTTCGCAGGCCAGGCTGATACCACCGAAATAGAGCGCTGTGGTGCCGGGCAACTGCGCGGGCATATCCTCGGGCCGCAGCATCCGCCCGGCCGAGTTTTCATCTAGAAAGCTGTAGCTGGCCTGTCCGTCCTTCAACTGCACAAAGGCCAGTGTCGATGGACGGTCCGAGCGGATGACATGAGTCTGATCCACGTGGCTGTCGGTCAGCGCGTCGGACAGTTGTGCCCCGAACATGTCGCTGGACAAGCCAGTCAGCATCCCAACCGACGCGCCCAGACGACCAAGCGCTATGGCGGTGTTGAAGATCGCTCCGCCTGAATGGGGGACAAAGCCCTGTGCCCCGTCGGTGGTTGGGGTGGGGATCATGTCGATCAGCGCTTCACCGCAGCACAGGATCATGCCGGGACCTTTCCAGTTTGGCCGCGTCAGGCCATCCGACGCGCGAGCGCACTTTTGCAGAAATTGTTAGCGCCAACAATGCCAAATTCATCCTGTTCCGAGACATAGAGGTTCATCGACCGGCGTAGCTCACTGAACCGACCCCCGGCGTTGAAAGCGTCGCGGAAGGTGTCCTTGAACAGCCAACGGTTCTTTTCGGCCACGCCGCCCACCAGAAAAACACCGCCCGCTGGCATCATGGTCACAGCCATATCGCCCATGACAGCCCCCAGATGAGTGGTGAACATATGGGCCGCGCGTACCGCATGAGGGTCGGTTTGGGCCAGCGCGTCTTGCAGGATATCCTTTGCGGGACGGGTTTCCGCGTTGGTTTGACCGGCTGCGAGTTGGATGGCTTGGTAGAGGATGGGCAGGCCGGTGCCGCTCAGGAACATCTCGGCCTCAAGGGTCAGCGAGTCGTCAAAGAAACACTCGGTCGCGACCTCGCGGGCGGCGCGAAATACTTCAACCTCGTCAGCGTGGCGCGGGGACAGACCTACATGGCCGCCTTCGCCAGATGCCGTATGGTAGTGCCCCTCGGAATAGAGCAGCGACCCAACCCCAAGCCCGGTGCCCGGCCCAACGACCAAGCGAGTGCCGACCGGCGGGGTTTCCGCACCTTGCAAAACCTCGACATCACCGGCCCTGATTTCAGCCACAGACCACGCGGCTGCGGTGAAGTCATTGATCACAAAAGTATGTTGCGCGCCGGTCGCGCGTCCGATGTCATCCTCGGACAAATCAAGCTGCGCGTTGGTCAGTCGGATCGTACCATCCCGCACAGGGCCCGCCCCGGCGGCGACAACCGCGCGGGGGTCGGTGCCAACTTCGTCGCGCAGGCTGTGAAACGCCTCGAGCAGTTGCGGCAGCTGTCCCGTTGGGTATTTGCGCAGATCGGTGAGTCTCCCGTTTGAGATAACCCCCAATCGGGTGTTGGTCCCGCCGATATCGGCCACCAGATTCCAGTGTTCATGCATGGCTCCGGCGGGTTGTGCTAAGGGGACAGAGACTTGTGCACCGGCGAGGGCAGTTTTCACCGCCTCAAAGGACGCTTTGGGCGTCCGCCCCATCGTGTCGAAATCCACATCAACCAGACCAAAGCGCTTCTCGTAGCCAAGGGCCCATTCGTAGTTGTCCAGCAGCGACCAGATAAAATAGCCTTTGACGGGCACATCCTGATCCAACGCGTCTTTCACAGCGGCCCAATGCTGGTTGAGGTAGTCGATCCGGTCCTCATCTTGCTGGCGCTCAGAGCTGGCCATGCCATTTTCGGTCACATAGATCGGCAGATCGCTGGTATATTCACGAGCGGCCCGGGTCAGGAAACGTGTCAGGGCGGAAGGCTCAATTTCCCACCCCATTTGCGTTTTGGGCAGGGGGCCAGGGACCTCTTGCAGGCTGGGCCAGGCGGTGTCGGCGGGCGCGATCAGTTTGCGGGTGTAGTAGTTCAGCCCGCACCAGTCCACGGGCGCGCCGATCGTGTCGAAATCATCCTGCCAGCCAGCGGGTAGATAGGGTTCCAACCCGTCCAGAACATTTTGCGGATAGGCTTTGTTGAATACGCCGCCCAGAAAGAAGCGGTTGTAGATACCGTCATACAAGTCAGCGGCTTTGCGCGCTTCGGCGCTGTCATCGGCGGGTTCGGCCCATTCCAGATTGAACACCGCTCCCAAGTTGGACATGCCCAGACCACGCATCGCCTCGATCGCGCGGCCATGCGCCAGCAGAACATGATGCATCGCGCGAGCCGTCGCGCGGATATCGCGCAGGCCCGGGGCGTGGTGACCGTCGAAGTGGCTCAGCCAGCTTACGCACCAGGGTTCGTTGATGGGGGCAACACTGAACATCCGGTCGCCGATGCGGCCCATAATGACCTCAGTGAAGTCGGCGAACCACCCAGCGATATCCCGATTTCGCCAGCCGCCCAGATCCGCTAGCGGCGAGGGCAGTTCCCAATGATAGAGCGTCGCACAGGGGCGAATGCCGCGTTCCAGCAGCGCATCGGCCAGTCGGTCGTAATAGTCCAATCCGGCTTGGTTCACGGCCCCTCGTCCTTCGGGCAGAACCCGGGCCCAGCTGGTTGAAAAGCGATAGCAATCAAACCCGGCATCGCGCACCAGATCAAAGTCCTGATCGAAACGGTTGAGGTGATCGCAAGCGAGATCTCCGTTTTCGCCCCGCACCACATTGCCGGGCGTGCGGGCAAAGGTGTCCCAATGGGTCTGACCTGCGCCACCCTGCGCGTGGCCTTCGATCTGATAGGCAGATGTTGCGACACCAAAGAGGAAATCTTTGGGGAAATCAGCGCGGGTATATTTCATGTTCAGAACCTGTCAGGAGCGGGGCCGGTCGAGCCGCCAACTACCAGTTCGGCCTCCAGCAATCTAGTTTTAACCGGGTCGTCCGGTGATTTGATCCGGTCGATCAACATTTCGGCGGCGATTTCCCCAGCCTGCCGGACCGAGGATCGCGTTGCCGTAAAGATCGGCACATCCTGTCCATTCTTGAGATAGGACAGGTCGTCATCATGTGCGATGACCGATACATCGCGACCCATTTTCAGCCCTGCTTCATTCAAAGCGCGCCGCACCCCGATGGCAGAAATCATTGACGAGACCAATATGGCCGTCGGGGGGTTGTCCAGGTGCAGCATGTCGCGGGCTTCGTGATGGCCGTAAACCTCGGTCATCTCGGCACTGCGCATCAGAGCGGGTTCGGGCGTCAGATTGGCTTCTTGCAGAGCCTGCAGATATCCTTCGCGCCGACGTTGGGCGAAGTCCATATCCTCTAACCCATTGATCAGCGCGATACGTTTGTGCCCCAGATCAATCAGAAACCGGGTTGCCCTCAGGAATGAGCTTTTGTTGTTCACATCGACCCAGTCATACGGCACCTCGATCCCGGTCGAGCGGCCATGTACAATGAACGGAACCGCCATGCGGGTCAAAACCTCGATCCGGTGTTCGTTGACCTTGGGGCCTTGCAGAACGACCCCATCGACTGCGCCGCGTTGGAAGAGGTCCCGATAGGTGCGTTCGATCGAGGTATCGTCGGCATTGGTGAACATCATGTCATAGCCATGCGCGCCATAGGTTCGAGCGGCCCCGGCGACAAAATCCCCGAAGATCGGGTTGACCATTTCATGTTGCGAGGAACTGGGGATCACGTGCCCGATCACCATAGAACGCCCCGTGGCCAGTCCCTTAGCGCGGCTGTTCGGGCGATAGCCGTGTTTGGTCGCCGCAGCCTGAACCCGCTCTCGCGTGGCCTCGTTCACCTCGGGGTATCCGTTCAGCGCGCGACTGACCGTTGTTTGCGAAAGACCGAGGATTTCTGAGAGCTGCTTTAGGTTCATTTCGCTTCAAAGCGCCTTCAAATTGGTGGCAAAACTGTTGTGAGTGGGTTTTCCTATTGGGTCAACCTGTTTCTACTCACCGTGTGTTTTATTAATTTTTAGGCGAATTTCAAACCTAATATTGACAGAACTTGAATGTTAGCGGATAAAACCCGTCATTCAAAGCGCTTTGAAAACTGAGTCTCATGGGCGCAACAGAGTTGGGAGGAGAATTCATGAAACACTCGCTTTACGCAGGCGCGGCAACGTTCGCCCTGATGGCGGGCGCGGCGCATGCCGACAAGGTCACGGTGTTTGGCCCCTGGTTGGGACCGGATCAGGAAAATGTCGAAAAGGTGCTGGACGGCTTTGCTGCCGCGACCGGGCATGAGTACGCCTATGTCGGCTCGGATAGTTTCGAACAGCAGATCCGCATCGATGCGGAAGCAGGATCTGCCCCTAACGTTGCGGTGTTCCCGCAGCCCGGTCTGGCGGCGGATATGGCCAAATCCGGCTTTCTGACGCCTTTGGCAGATGGCACATCCGATTGGATTCGCGACAATTACGCTGCGGGTCAATCCTGGGTCGATCTGGGGACTTACGCAGGTCCGGACGGCGCAGACAATCTTTACGGATTTTTCTACAAGGTCGATGTGAAATCGCTGGTCTGGTATGTTCCCGAGAACTTCGAAGACGCCGGGTACGAAGTGCCGACCACGATGGAAGAACTCAAAGCTCTGACGGACCAGATCGTGGCGGACGGCGAGACGCCTTGGTGTATCGGTCTGGGGTCTGGCGGAGCGACCGGCTGGCCCGCGACCGACTGGGTCGAGGACATGATGCTGCGCACACAATCGCCCGCGGATTATGACGCCTGGGTCGCAAATGAGATGAAGTTCAATGACCCAAAGGTCATCGCGGCCATCGAAGAATTCGGAGCCTTCGCCCGCAATGACGACTATGTCGCTGGTGGGGCAGGGGCCGTAGCCACAACCGATTTCCGCGACAGTCCCAAAGGCATGTTCAGCTCTCCGCCGCAATGCTATCTGCACCGTCAGGCATCGTTCATTCCGGCTTTCTTCCCGGAAGGCACGGTCGTGGGTGAGGATGCGGATTTCTTCTATTTCCCAGCCTATGAAAGCAAAGACTTGGGCAGCCCGGTTCTGGGTGCCGGCACACTTTGGGCGATCACCAATGACAGCCCCGGCGCTCATGCTTTGATCGAGTATCTGCAAACCCCCGAAGCGCACGAGACATGGATGCAGCTAACCGGGTTCCTGACACCGCATAAGGGCGTTGATACCTCGCTGTTCTCGGACCCGACGTTGAAGAAGATGAACGACATCCTTCTGGGTGCGACCACTTTCCGGTTTGACGGGTCTGACCTAATGCCCGGCGGTGTTGGCGCAGGGACGTTCTGGACCGGCATGGTCGACTATGCTGGCGGGGCCTCGGCGGAAGAGGTTGCCAACGAAATCCAATCCTCCTGGGACGCGCTGGACTAAGCGTTCCTGATAGGGCAACCCGCCAGTTCGGGTTGCCTGCCACCGTCGCAAGGGAGACGCGGCATGCATCCGGCATTACAGGGCCTGCTGACCATCGCCATCGGCGTGTCAGGGTGTGTGGGCTATTTCTACCTCTCCAACCAATTTCTGGACAAAGTGCTGTTCCCGGCGCGCGGCCCGAATGTAGGGCGCAATATCAACCGCGCCAACATGATCCGTCCGTGGTTGTTTCTGTTCCCGGCGTTGGCGGCGTTGGGTCTGTATCTGGCTTATCCGGTGGTCGAAACGCTGCGCTTGTCCCTTACGGATCGGGTACCCGGTGGGGGCTATGAATGGGTGGGCCTGGAAAACTACATCCAGATGGCGAATGAGCCCAAATTCTGGGAAGCCATGCGCAACAACATGTTCTGGTTGATCATCGTGCCGGCGATGTCCACCGCTTTGGGTCTTTTGGTTGCGCAACTGACCGACCACATTCGTTGGGGCAATATCGCCAAGTCGCTGATCTTCATGCCGATGGCGATTTCTTTTGTGGGTGCATCGGTGATCTGGAAGCTGGTCTATGACACTCGCCCGGCCGAACAGGATCAGATCGGGATGCTGAACGCCCTTTATATCTTCTTTGGCGGGACCGAGCCGCAAACTTGGCTGACCATCCCGTTCTGGAACAGTTTCTTCCTGATGGTCGTGCTGATTTGGATTCAGACCGGCTTTGCCATGGTGATCCTGTCCGCGGCCTTGCGTGGCATCCCCGAGGAAACCATCGAGGCCGCCATTCTGGACGGCGCCAACCCGTTCCAGATTTTCTTCCGCATCAAGGTGCCGCAGATCAAGACCACAATTCTAGTCGTATGGACCACGATCACGATCACCGTGCTCAAGGTCTTTGACATCGTCTTTGCCATGACCAACGGCCAGTGGGAGACACAGGTTCTGGCCAACTACATGTATGACAAGCTGTTCCGCGCCAATGACTGGGGTGTGGGGTCGGCTTCAGCCATGGTGATTATGCTGCTGGTAACACCGATCTTGATCTGGAACGTGCGCAACGCGCGCAAAGAGATGGAGTGAGGCGATGAGCGATATTGCAGGAACCAAACCGGCGCTGCGCTGGGTCGTCCATGCCTCGGTCATATTTCTGGTCGTGCTTTGGGTGGTGCCAACACTGGGGCTGTTGATCTCGTCTTTTCGCACGGCCGATCAGATTGCCACAAGCGGCTGGTGGAAATCTCTCTTCCCGTCCGAACAGAATCTGACTTTGCGGTCTGCAGCGCCGGACACACAGGTTCTGGAAAACGGGGTTTACGTGATCGAAGGCAACCTGTTTGACGCGGGCACGACGGCTACGATCTCTCAATGGGGTGTCAGCTCTCGGGCCGTGGATGCGTTTGTTCCGGGTGATACTGCTGAGCTGCGTCGGGGGGGTACGATCACTGTGGACGCGCAGGGCAACTACAGGATGGAGAATTCGGAAGAATTTACCGGCAGCCGAGGTGCCCGTGTATTCGCGACCGCAGAATTGCCGCCCGAGTTTACGTTGGCCAATTACCACAAGGTTTTGTTGGCTGAAGATTCCTCTGACAGCATGGGGCGGGCGTTCTTCAATACTTTGACTGTGACCATCCCGGCGACAATCATTCCGATCTTGGTGGCCGCCTTTGCGGCCTATGCGTTGGCGTGGATGGATTTCCCCGGCCGCGCCTTGCTGATCGCCGCCGTTGTTGGGTTGTTGGTGGTTCCCCTACAGTTGGCGCTGATCCCATTGCTGAAATTCCACCTCAATATCGGGATCGGGAAAGGCTATCTTGGCGTTTGGATGGCCCATACCGGGTTCGGGATGCCGCTGGCAATCTACCTGCTGCGCAACTACATGGCTGGCCTTCCCCGAGACCTGATCGAAAACGCGCGGGTCGACGGAGCGACCGAGTTTCAGATCTTCACCAAACTGATCCTGCCGCTAAGTTTCCCGGCGCTGGCCTCTTTCGCGATCTTCCAGTTCCTTTGGACTTGGAATGATCTGCTGGTTGCCAAGGTCTTTTTGATCGACGCGTCTGGTCAGACCACCGTCATGACCAACCAGATTGTCGAACTGCTGGGCACGCGGGGCGGCAACTGGGAAATTCTGGCCACGGCGGCGTTCGTATCGATCGCGGTACCGCTGATCGTTTTCTTCGCAATGCAAAAATATCTGGTCCGGGGCTTGCTGGCCGGATCCGTCAAATAGAGGCTTCTGATGAACGTGCAGAACACTGTGGACACAACCAAGGTAACCCAAGCAGCGTCCGATTGGTGGCGCGGCGGTGTGATCTATCAGATCTATCCCCGCAGCTTTCAGGACAGCAACGGCGACGGAATTGGCGACCTGAAAGGGATTACTCAGCGTCTGGGCTATATCGCCTCGCTTGGGGTCGATGCGATCTGGATATCGCCGTTCTTCAAATCTCCGATGAAGGACTTCGGATATGATGTCAGCGATTACCGCGATGTCGATCCGATGTTCGGAACGATGGCGGATTTCAAAGAGCTTCTGGATCAGGCGCATGGGCTTGGGCTGAAAGTGATGATCGATCTTGTGTTGTCGCATACCTCGGATCAGCACCCGTGGTTTAGCGAGAGCAGGTCCAACCGCGAAAACGAAAAGTCCGATTGGTATGTCTGGGCGGACCCGAAACCGGACGGAACGCCGCCAAACAACTGGTTGTCGATCTTCGGAGGCTCGGCCTGGCAGTGGGATTCGCGCCGGTTGCAGTATTATCTGCACAACTTCCTGACTTCGCAGCCCGACTTGAATTTTCATTGCCCGGCGGTTCAGGACGCCTTGCTGGATGTGGCCCGATTCTGGTTGGATTTGGGTGTCGACGGATTCCGGTTGGATACGATCAACTTCTACTTCCATGACAAGCAGCTGCGCGACAACCCCGGCCTGCCGATGGAGCAGCGCAACGCCTCAATCGCGCCCATGGTGAACCCGTATAACCATCAAGATCACCTTTTCTCCAAGAGCCAGCCTGAGAATATCGCCTTCCTCGAACGGTTGCGTGCGTTGACCGACGAATACGAAGGCCGCGCCTGTCTGGGTGAGGTCGGCGACGCGCAGCGCGGGCTTGAGATCATGGGCGAATACACCACCGGCGATAAGCGGATGCACATGTGCTATGCTTTCGAGTTTCTGGAAAAACGCGCGCTAACGGCGACTTATGCCAAACAGGTTTTCGATCAGTTAGAGGACAAGGCCGGTGATGCGTGGCCTTGCTGGGCCTTCTCGAACCATGACGTATCGCGACACGCGACGCGTTGGGGATTAAGCGACGAGGCCGTTCGACAGCATGCGGTTCTGATGATGTGCCTTCGCGGCTCTGCCTGCCTGTATCAGGGTGAGGAACTGGGTCTGCCCGAGGCCGATGTGGCGTTCGAAGATCTGCAAGATCCCTACGGCATCGAATTCTGGCCCGAATTCAAAGGACGCGACGGGTGCCGCACACCGATGGTCTGGGCCGCGCAGGACGAGCAATCGGGTTTTAGTGCTGGCCGACCGTGGCTGCCCGTCAGCCCGCTGCAAGCCGAACGCGCCGTCGACAGGTTGGAACAGGACCCCAATTCGATGTTGCATCACTATCGCCGCGCGATTGCGCTGCGACATGCGCATCCGGCACTGATGTCCGGGGAGCAGAAGCAGATGGCCCAGACCGGCCCTGTTCTGACTTTCCTGCGGGACGCCCCGACCGAGCAGGTTTTCTGTGCCTTCAATCTGGGCTCGGATCCGACCCAAATCACTCTGCCGGAGGGGAACTGGTATGTAATCGGGGAGGAGTTGGGCAGTGTCGACGGGGAAGGGGCATTGTCCCTCGACGCTGCGCAATTCTGTCTGCTGGCGCGGGACAAGGGGTAGGTTATGTCTGAACTCAAACTCACGGACGTGGCCAAGACATATGGTCATGTAGATGTTCTGAAGAACATCAATCTGGACATTGACCGGGGCGAGCTGATCGTGTTCGTCGGTCCTTCGGGCTGCGGTAAATCCACCTTGCTACGTATGATTGCAGGGTTGGAGAAGATCTCGGGCGGAACGCTTGAGATCGAAGGGCAGGTGATGAACGATGTGCCCCCGGCGCAGCGCGGCATTGCGATGGTGTTCCAAAGCTATGCGCTTTATCCCCACATGACCGTGCGCGAGAATATGGCCTTTGCTCTCAAGATCGCAAAGATGCCTGCGGCGGATGTGGATGCCGCTGTCGAACGTGCCGCGCGTATCCTTCAGCTTGAACCATTTCTGGATCGGCTCCCCAAGGCACTTTCGGGCGGACAACGTCAGCGGGTTGCCATTGGGCGGGCCATTGTCCGCGATCCCAAGGTCTATCTGTTCGACGAACCGCTCTCGAATCTCGACGCCGCCCTGCGAGTTGCCACCCGGATCGAAATCGCGCGCCTGAAAGAGGCGATGCCTGACAGCACCATGATCTACGTGACCCATGATCAGGTCGAGGCGATGACTTTGGCCAGTCGCATCGTGGTGCTTGCCAATAAGGGGATCGCGCAAGTTGGGACACCACTGGAATTGTACGAGACGCCGGATAACGAATTTGTCGCGCAATTCATCGGCTCGCCCTCGATGAACCTGCTGCCCGGTATCATCACACAAACGGGCGAAACGACAGTTGTCACGCTAGAGGCCGGTGGAACGATCACGAGCGCTATCGCGACCCAGGCGGAGGACATGGGCAAACAAGTGAATGTCGGCATCCGGCCAGAAGATTTTGTTCCAGCTGACGCGGACGCGGCCTTTCAAGGGGTGGTGGACTTCACCGAGGCACTAGGCGAAGTCACACTGCTGTACTTTGAAAACCGCACCGGGGCTGAATCTGTGATTGCCAAGTTGCAAGGTATCCAGCGCAATATGCGGGGACAAACTGTTGGTGTCTCAGCCCGTCCTGAAAAGGTGCATTTGTTTCACGACGGAAAATCTATGCGCTGCAGGTCCTGACTTTTCTGCGAATTGGTGAAGTCCAATTTAATCATCAGCGTTGATCATTTCGATTGTACCTGTCGGCCACGCCGCCAGGTATTCCAACGTGCCTTAATCGGATAATGGAACGTGTTTTTTAGCTTGTGAACGCACCGGTTGGTTAAATCTTCCGACACGTCGACCAGCGGTGTTACGCGGTCGCAAAGGCGTCAAGTCAATTCAAACTGGACTTATGGAAACTGCCAACTGTCACTTTTGGACTGACAGCTGGATCGCAAAGGTCTAACCTGTATCCACAAAAACAAAAAAACGGATTTACAACGGGAGATCTAACAATGACTAAACTAACAAACCTGTCCAGGCGGACGGTGCTGAAAAGCGCAGGCGCCGCGGCTCTGGCGGCCCCTCTTTACAGCAAAAGCGCACTGGCCTCTTCAGGTGAGATCAACATTCTGATGTGGTCGGATTATCTGCCACCCAGTTTCCTGCAAGAGTTTGAAACTCTGACCGGAATCAAGGTCAACTATACCGGCATCGGGTCGAACGAAGAGATCATCAACAAGATGAAGGCGACCAAGGGCCAGGGCTTTGACATCGTCTCGCCCACCAACAACCGGTCGTTGCAGTGGGAACCTCTGGAGCTGTTGCAGCCCTTCGACATGAACAAGGTGCCGATTGATCTGGTGAACCCGGCGATGGCCGCAATTGGCACAGATGCGTGGAACTTTGGCGATGCGGGCGTGCACTGGCTGCCGCATATCTGGGGCACCGAGGGCATTGCCTATCGCACCGATCTGTGGCTGCCCGAGGGCGATGCGCCGTCTTATGGCGATGTTTGGTCCGAGGAGAATGCGGGCAAAACCATGGGCCGCGCGCATTCGATGATGCTGGGCGCAGGTCTTTACATGGAACGTTCGGGTGAGATGGAGCCGGGCTCGGTCTGGGCCGCTTATGGTGACGAGGACACCATGCGCAAGGTTTGGGGTCAGATCACCGACTGGTGCATCGAACGCAAGAACCGGATCAAACTGATCTGGAACGACGCGGATACTCAGAAAAACGGCCTGCTGAACGAAGGTGTTGTTGTCGGCCAGACCTGGGATGGTCCGCCGCTAGCGCTGAAATCGGCGGGCGAGCCGGTGCACTACCAAGCTCCTGTCGAAGGTGCGATGGCCTGGGTTGACGGTATGTCGATTCCGACCGGTGCGGCAAATATCGACCAGATCTACGCCTTCATCGACTTCGCTTATCAGGCGAAGCCGGCTGGTGTGGCGATTGATAGCCATGGCTATAACTCGCCGGTTCTGGGTGCCGATCAATACTCGGGCGACACCTATAAGAAGAACTTTGCCGAGGCCTATCCGGGCGACTCGCTGGCCAACCTCAACCCGTGGCCGGCCGAAGCACCGTGGTACGCTGAAACCCGGACCGAATTCGTCAACAAGTTCAAAAGCGCCTGATCGCTTTGAAACGACGCCCTCCGCGATGTCGCGGGGGGCCATCCATCCGTGCGCTTTGGCGTGACGGACCCTATATCGGTGTGGTCCCCATCCGCACCAGACGGAGATACCTAAAATGAGTGCAGGGGTCGGTGTAGATCTGGAAAACCTGTGGATTCGGTTCGGCGATTTCGTCGCCGTGCGGGATGCCAATGTGAACATCAACGGGGGCGATTTCTTTTCGTTCCTTGGCCCTTCGGGCTGTGGCAAGACCACGATCCTGCGTGCGGTTTCGGGCTTTCTGGACCCCAGCGAGGGCAAGGTTCTGATCGGCGGCAACGACATGCGCGGGATTGGACCGAACAAACGCCCTACAGCTCTGATCTTCCAGAACCTCGCGCTGTTTCCACTGATGAAAGTGTGGGAGAACATCACCTTTTCCATGGAGATCAAGGGCGCCAGCGCCAAGGAACGCCGCAAGCGCGCCGATGAGCTTTTGGACATGATCGCGCTGCCGGGGCAGGGCGACAAACTGCCCAGCGAGCTGTCGGGTGGTCAGCGCCAGCGGGTCGCCATTGCCCGTGCGCTCTGCGCCGAACCCGATGTGCTGTTGTTGGATGAGCCCCTGTCGGCACTGGACCTGAAGCTGCGCCAGCATATGCGCACCGAGCTGCGCGAGATTCAGCAGCGTGTTGGCATCACCTTCATCTACATCACCCACGACCAGGGCGAGGCGTTGACCATGTCCGACAACATCGCCGTGATGCGTGCGGGCGTGATCGACCAGATAGCGGATGGCAAGACCATCTACAATGATCCCAACACAGCCTTCGCGGCCTCATTCGTTGGGGAAAACAATGTGTTCCGGGGCAAGATCAAGCAGGTCATGGGCAATGAGGCGATGATCGCGACCAATCGCTCTGGTGATCTAGTGGCGCGAATTTCCACCGCCAACCAAGGCAAGTTGAAAGAGGGGGATGACGCCATGATGTTCATCCGCCCCGAGGCGTTTGCCATCGCCCCCGATGGGGCGACGGGCGACCATTTCGTCACCGCCCGCGTTAACCACGAGGAATTCGAGGGGAACGTCTTCAACATCTTCACTGAGGGTGAGGGCGGGAAGGAGATCAAGGTCTCGATCCCGAACCATGGTCAATCCTTCCAGGATCACACCGGACAGAACATCACGCTGGAATATGAGGCGCAGAATGCGGTTCTGGTTCCGGCCGGTGAACTGGCCGCGGAATAGGGGGAACTGAAATGCCCCGCTTCCTGAAAGAGTTCTTTAACCGCAACGGTACCGGTATGGGGCTAGCGATTCTGGGTCTGGTGATCTTCTGGACCATCGGCCTGATCATCCTGCCGCAGCTGTCGATGCTGGATTTCTCATTCCGGCCTAACCTGCCCCCGCCTGAGATTGGCGGGCCCAAGGATGTCTACACGCTGGAGAATTACAAATATCTGATCTACGGCCCCGAGGGCGGCAGTCAGGATTACAACGCGGTCGACCTGCGCGTGTTCTTCCGCACTCTGGTTGCGGCGGTCTGCGTAACGATCTTCAACCTAATCCTCTGCTACCCAATCGCTTACTATCTGGGCCAGTCCAAGGGCAGTCATATTCGCATCTTTGCGATCATGCTGATCATCCCTTACTGGATCAACGAAATCCTGCGCGCCTTTGCCTTGCGCATCATCTTCGGTGAGACAGGCGTGCTGAATACCCTGTTCGTCGGCCTTGGCGTCTTTGACACGCCGTTCGACTTCATCCGCAACGACATCGCGCTCTATGCAGGGCTTGGCTACGCCTACATCCTGCTGATGATTTTCCCGATGTATAACGTGATTGAAAGCCTCGACGGCAACCAGATCGAGGCCGCACGGGATCTGGGTGCCCCGTGGTGGCGGATTCACTGGCGGGTCGTCATCCCCTATGCCAAGCCGGGGATCAGCTCGGGCTGTACGATGGTGTTCATGCTGTCGGCAGGAGCGCTGGCTGCGCCGCAAATTCTGGGTGGGCCGTCCAGCTTGTGGTTCACGCAGCTGATCTATCAGCAATTCAACGACAACAATGACTGGCCGCAGGGGGCCGCTTACGCGATCGTGCTGCTGGTGACCTGTATCCTGTTTGTGTTGGCCGTAATGCGCCTGTTCAAGGTGAATATGGGGGATATCGGCAAATGAACCTGTCCTTCCTTCGTGTAAGTATCTGGGTCTATCTGGCAATCTTCTTCCTGTATCTGTTGGGCCCGCTGGTGATCATGTCGGTCACGGCCTTCAACTCGTCTGCCTTCCCGCGGATGACCCCGTGGGAATGCCTGACCTTCCAGTGGTTCGGAGAGCTGTTTCAGGATCAGCGCATCCTGAACGGCATCAAGAACTCGCTGATCATCGGGGCCGGTACGGTGGTTCTGTCGGTGGCGATGGGGCTGGCGGGGGCGCTGATGCTGACCCAGATCTGGCCGAAGCTGCGCGCAACCTATTACACAATCATCATCGCGCCTATCCTGATCCCCGGGGTTGTTCTGGGGATTTCAACCCTGGTGTTCTGGGACCGGATCAACCGGATGCTGGGGCTGGGCGCGGATAGTGTCCTGTCGAACGGCATTTTCCTGACGGTGATTGGCCAGTCCACCTTTATCGCCAGCTATTGCATGTTGGTTCTGGTGGCACGGCTGCAGCGGTATGACGTGGCCTTGACCGAGGCCGCACTGGACCTTGGCGCGACCCATGCGCAGGCGTTCCGCAAAATCCTGCTGCCGTTTATGCGGCCCGCGATTGCAAGCGCCGCAGTGCTGGCGTTCCTCGCGTCGTTCGAAAACTACAACACGACCACCTTCACCTTCGGCGAATACCCGACACTGACCATCGAACTGGCACAGAAAGTACGCTATGGCATAACGCCGTCGATCTCGGCCCTGGCCTTTATCATCGTGGCGCTGACGGTGTTTTTTGCCCTGCTGAACGAGGCGAAGTTGAAGCGACAGGAACTGGTCGCCGCCGCGCGCAAGAATGCCACGGTCGAAGAACTGGCGGGCAAGATCAAACTGCCCAGTTTCTTTGCAGGCAATGTCGCCGCCTTGCTCGTGGTTATCTTCGCGGCCGCTACGATCACAGTTGTGGGCACGGCAACCGCCTACAGCCCGGACCAATGCATCGCCAACGTGAAAGAGCAAAAGCAGCTTGAAGCCGACCAGCGTATCCAAGAGCTGCGTAAGCAGCGCGAAGAACGCCGCAAACAGCGCGAAGCTGACGAGGCAGAACAAGGCGAGGCGCAATCCGCTCCGAAACCGTCGAACAATAGCGGGTTTGGCAATGTCTTCGCGCCAAATGCTTTGAGTGGTGACGAAGATGAATCCAACGCCGAGCCGCAACCTTCGACCAATGGCGGGTTCGGCGGAGCGTTTGACCCCAACAGTCTGAAAACGGACGAATAGCGCAATCTGCGCCCGCCGGGATTACCCCTCGGCGGGCGCGCCTTTTTCCAGAACAAGCGCATCACAGGCATCAATCACATGCCCGTTCCACGTGACCGGCGCGGCGTTGTAGTTGATCAGGAATGTATGTTCGCCTGTCTCACGACGCCTGAGGCCGCTCAACATGGGATACACACTCAACCCCGTATGCTGAGCGGCCATCCGAACGACACGATCCCAAAGAGTGTCGTCCGGGAAACTGGCCAGATACCACATGGATTCGGTGCCCGTCAGTGCTGGCGTACCGTTTTCATGGGTCAACAGTGTTGGGGCGGTCCCAGATAAACGCTCGACCCAGTGACAGGCAGCTCCTCCGCCTGAGACATCGCGTTTAGACGTGGGCGGCAGGGTTTCGACCAAGTCAACATGGCTGTCCACACCGACCAGGCCCGGTCGACCAGCCTGAGGAATCTGAAAATCGCGGGTAATCGCCCCGCTACGCGGTCCCAGAATGGCCAGATCACAGCCGTTTGAAATACTCCGCTCCAAGTCCTTATCGATCGTGGCCAGACCAGGTGCCAGTATGATTTTGTAGCCATCCGCCGGAATGCTGTCGGTCGACAGGAAGTCCACCGACAAGCCCGCCCGTCGCAACGCGCGATAGGTCGAGAAGACCAGCCGGAAATAGTCAAACCCGGCCCCCTGCGGTTGCGTCGCCCACGCCCAGTCTGAGGCGTAGTCGAACAGAATGGCGACATCCGCCTTGCGCTGCGTCACAGAACCGATTTGGTCAAGGGTATCCGCTGTTTCTCGCACCTCGGCCAAGGCTGGGGCAGGGCGATTGTCTGGTGTCAGTAGTCCTGCATGCATCTGCTCTTGCGCGAAGGGGGCTTGCCGCCAGCGGAAATAGCTGACCACCTCGGCCCCGTGGGCGACAGCCTCTAGCGACCAGAGCCGGACCATACCCGGCAACGGTGCCGGGTTGTAGGGCGCCCAATTCACCGGGCCAGGCTGCTGCTCCATCACCCACCAGCGGCCCCGCCCCACGGCGCGGTAGAGGTCGTGGTGGAATGCCTGCATGTCAGGATCACCCTGTTGCAAAAAGGCGGCTTTATGCGCCTCTTCCACCTCAAGCCGGTCAGACAAGAAGCCGATCGGATAGCTGTCCCACGTCGCGATATCCAGGTCAGCGCCGACCTTGAAATGGTCGAATTCCAATACTCGGCCCATGTAGTTGTGCAGCAGCGGCGCGTCGGTCAGCTTGCGCAGCACATCCACTTGCGCCTTGTTGAACATCACCACCTGATCCGAGCTGAACCGGCGGAAAGCCAGAACATGGGCGGGGTTGGGTTCAGTCACGGTCAGGTTGGGCAGGTCAATCTGGTCGAACCCATCATATTCCATCGACCAGAACACATTCCCCCAAGCCGTATTCAATGCATCAATCGAGCCGTATTGATCCTCAAGCCAATTCTGAAACGCGGCAAGGGCGACAGGGCTATAGCTGATGGTGGTATCGTGGCAGCCATATTCATTGTCGATCTGCCACGCTGCAATGTGGGGGTTCCTTCCATATCGCTTACCCATGATCTGCGTGATCCGGGCGCATTCCTCAATATAGCCCTGATGGCTAAAGCAGTAATGCCGGCGCGATCCGAATTTGCGTGGGTTCCCGTCCGCGTCAACTGCCAGCATGTCCGGGTATTTCTCAAGCATCCAGCGCGGTGGCGTGGCGGTTGGTGTCCCCAGAACCACTTTCAAACCCGCCGCGCCCAAAGTGTCGATGGCCCGGTCAAACCAGTCGAATTGCAGATCACCCGGAGTTGGTTCCATCCGGCTCCAAGCGAATTCGCCGATGCGCACCCAGGACAGGCCGTTTTCGACCATGCGTGCGGCATCTTCGGCCCATATCACTTCTGGCCAATGTTCAGGATAATAGCAGACGCCAAGTTCCGGTTTCATAGGATAACTCTGTATTCTGGCTGACCTTTTCCCGCGCTGTGTGCCGCAAAGGTCATGCCGTTTGAAGGCTGTTTTGCAAGGATATCCGCATCCAGCCCCTGCCGGGCCGAAGTACAGAACAAGGTTGTCAGATCGGCCCCGCCAAAGCAGGGACATGAGGTATGTGCCGCATCGAATTCCACCGACTGCAGGAACTGACCGTCCGGCGAATAGGCTGCAACACGATTTGCGCCCCATTGGGCAATCCAAATGTTGCCTTGGGCATCCACCACTGCACCATCAGGGTTCAGATCATCTGCGCGCAAATCAAGAAAGACGGTGCTGGCGCCCTCGGGCCAGCCATCCGATGAATTCAAAGTCCAGCGCATCACCTGCTGGGTCGCTGTATCGCTGAAATAGGCGCAGGATCGGTCGGGCGCGAAACAGATCGCGTTCGAGATCGTGACGTCAGGCACCAAACGGCGCAGTTCCCCGCGCCAAAACCGATAAATCGCGCCTGCTCCACGCTCAGCATTTTTCCCCATCGTTCCGATCCAGAACCCGCCCCACGGATCAGCGCGGCCATCATTCGAGCGTGTGACAGAGTTTTCTGCCTCAAGCGCAGTGATCAGGGTCTTTTTGCGGCTTTCAAGATTGAAGTGCCACAACCCGGTTTCGGACGCGATCAGCAGCGTCTCAGTGTCGACCCACCCGGCGGCCGAGACATGTTCGTCGAACTGCCATTCAACGGGCGCGCTATCGACCTGCGTCATCAAACGTTTGCCAAGAATGTCGAACCAGAAAAGCTGCTTCCGTTGGGGATGCCACAGCGGCCCCTCGCCCAATGCGCAAGGGCGGTCGTCAAAGACGGTGCTCATCCGGCGGCCTCGTTGTAGGCCGCGACGATTCCGCGTGCACGTTCCGAGATCTCGGCTACTGAAAAGCCTGGCTTGAAAAGGGCCGATCCAATGCCGAAACCGTCCGCCCCCGCATTGATCCACACATCGAAATTATCGGGCCCAGCACCACCAACGGCGTAGACTTTTGCCCCTTCCGGCAATACTGGGCGCATAGCGGCCAATCCGGTCGGTCCCGCCATCACACCGGGAAACAACTTGAGCCCCGTTGCGCCTGCTTTGAGGGCGGCAAACGCCTCGGTTGGGGTGTAGACGCCGGGCCAGCTTTGCATGTTCAGCGCGACCGTGCGCTGGATGACATCCGTGTCGCAATTGGGCGAAACGATCAGCTTGCCGCCAACCTTGGCCACGGCATCCACTTGTTCCACGGTCAACACCGTGCCCGCACCAATCAACGCCGTGTCACCAAATTTTTCGGCCAGTATGCCGATGCTTTTCAACGGCTCGGGCGAGTTCAGCGGCACTTCGATCTGGTCGATACCGGCATCAATCAGAGCCTGGCCAACATCGGCCGCTTCGGTCGGGTGAAGACCTCTGAGGATTGCAATAATGGGACGGCTCATGCGGTCTGCCTCGTCAGGTTTCGGGCCTGATGCAGACCCGCCAGAGTGGTGTTCGTACTATCGGCGATTTCAAAAAAAGCGCCTTGCTGTTTCAGGGCGTGACCATAGACATCCGACAGCCCCTCAGCCCCGATGATCGCGATCTGCTGACCTAGCCAATAGGGTCGCGTGGCAGCCAGTTCTGCCCCGATTAGAAATCCTGACAGACGGGCGCGGGCAACAGAAGCATCCTGCCCATTCAGCAAATCAGCTGCGCGCAGTCCAAACAGGCGCGCCGCCATCTGTTCAGGTTTGGACAAAGCATCTGCCGCGGCTTCAGCAAAAGCCGCATCGTCCCATCCTTCTCCGACCGAGTGACGCAGCACCGAATGCCCGCTGAGAAGGCTGAACATCTCACCGGTCATGAAGGTGCGAAAGCTGACCACTTCGCCCGCGCTGACTTGCACCCACTTAGTATGGGTCCCCGGCAAGCAGATCACGCCGTCCCAATTCTTGTATCCTGCCAGATAGCCTGCGATCTGAGTTTCCTCACCCCGCATGACGTCTGGCGGGTTGGCCTGTTTCAAACCGGGCACCACAAAAGCGCGGAAGCGCGGGTCCGTGCCCGGCACCCTGATCGGAGCGCGTGGCACTGGCGCTGAAGGCACAGCAGAGTAAGGGGCCTCGACCCAGCCCTGACGCGCGCCTACCATACCACAGGCGATGACATCGACCGGCTCGGCACCAAGCCAATCCTCGATCAATTCCAGCAATGCATCCTGAAACGCGCCCCGGGTCAGACTTCCCATACCCTTATCCGAGTCCGCCTGATCCAGAACATGGCTGCCCTGCATCGCCCAAACTCGTAAATGAGATGTTCCCCAATCTGCTGCGATCCATTCGATACTCATGGTCTCATCCCGTCACCACGACACCGCCATCGACCGCCATGCACTGACCAGTCATCGCTCGGCTGGCCTGCGAGGCCAGAAAAAGCGTAGGCGCAATCATGTCTTCTGGGGTCAGATGTTCCTTCAGGCATTGCCGGTGCAGATGCGAGGCCAGATCTTCGGGCGTGGCCCACATGTCCAGTTGTTTCTGCGTCAGCACCCAGCCGGGGGCCAGCGCGTTGACACGGATATTCCTGGGGCCAAGTTCACGTGCTAATGAGCGGGTCATGCCGGTTATCCCTGCATTCGAAGTGGTGTAGACCGGATAGCCGGCATTGCCCATCATGTAACTGATCGAACTGAAATTGATGATCGCGCCGCCTTCAGTCATCTGACGTGCGGCTTCCTGTGAGGCAAAGAAATACGCCTTGAGGTTCACCTCGATCATCCAATCCCAGAATTCGGGCGTTGTTTCTTCGAGTGAGTGGCGCTTGTCATTGGCTGCGTTGTTGACCAACACGTTGAGCGGTCCGTGCGCCTCGGCCGCTTTGGTCATCGTGGCGCGTAGCAGTTCGGTATCCGTCATATCCCCTTGCAGGAACAGCGGCGCACGACCGTGTTTTTCGCGCATCTCTTCAACAAAAGCACTGGCATCAGACCGGCCGATGAACGCGACATTGGCCCCCTGCGCCATGAACCCGTCGGTTAGCGCAGCGCCAACGCCTGAGCCTCCACCGGTGATATAAACCGAGGCACCGTTTAGGTCGTGGAATGTGGCGGGTTGGCTCATCAGCGGCTCTTTCTGCTTACGGGGCGCGTAGTTTGGCCCGTTTGGAAAAATAATTTGTCGGGCCTCTCAGGCGGCCCTGGCAGGCTGACACCAATCGGGCAGCCATTCGGAATGCGCGGTCAGGAGATCGGTGACCAGATTGCGAATTT
The DNA here is from genome assembly GCF_056531925.1 of Ruegeria sp. J8. Taxonomy (NCBI): domain Bacteria; kingdom Pseudomonadati; phylum Pseudomonadota; class Alphaproteobacteria; order Rhodobacterales; family Roseobacteraceae; genus Ruegeria; species Ruegeria sp. J8. The sequence goes on along the minus strand of NZ_JBQFMR010000005.1, from coordinate 54,287 downwards.
GCCGCAAGTCCAGTTCCGCAGCTGTATGCGGGTCCACCATCGCGGCGTGATAGATATATTCAGGGTTTTGGTCGACAAGCGCACGCACGGTCAACTCCTGCACATTGATCTGGCTGCGCATCAGCGCGATCAGTTGCGGAGGGATATCTGTCACGACCGAGGGCTGTACCCCGTTACTATCCACCAGACAGGGCGTTTCAACCGCCGCGCCCAAAGGCAATTGCGGGATTTGGCCGGTGTTGGGCAAGTTGCCATAAGCCACATAAGGCGTGTCGGTTACGATAGCATTCATCAGATCGGCCGCAAATTCGTGGCTGCGCGTCACTGCGATGTCGCGCCCATCCGTCAGGGTCTTTGCCTGTTCTTTCCAACTGACGATTTGTTCCTCGCAGCGGGTGGGATATTCATCCAGCGGAATCGAAAACTGCTCGATCAGGTCCTCACGACCGTCCTTGATGAACCATGGAACATACTCGGCCAGATGCTCGGAACTCTCGGTGCAAAAATAGCCAAGGTGGTCCATCACCTCGTACCGCACTTTGTTGGGACAGCGGGGCATCAACAAAGGCGGCTTCGGGAACCGCCCACCGGCATAGCCCTGACGCAGCGCGGGATAAAGATCGTGTCCTTCATGCTCCAACCGCAGGAAAAAGGCGACGTGGTTTACGCCCGCTACCTTGTAGCGAATATCGCTTTTTGGAAGGTCCAGATCATGGGCCAGTTCTTCGACGGTGTTCTGGACCGAGTGACACAGCCCGACATGTTTGAGCGTCGGGAAACGTTCGGCCAGAGCCCAGGTGTTGATCGCCATGGGGTTGACGTATTGCAACATCGTTGCATTTGGACAAAGCTTCAGCATTTCATGCGCGATATCCCAAAGAACCGGAACGGTGCGCAGGCCCCGCATGATGCCGCCGACGCCCAATGTATCGGCGATGGTCTGGCGCAGCCCGTATTGCTTGGGGATATCGAAATCCGTGACCGTGCAGGGTTTGTAGCCCCCCACCTGAAACGCTGTTACCACGAAATCCGCCCCATCAAGCGCCGCGCGGCGGTCTGAATGGGTCGTGACGGTTGCGCCGGTCCCGACCGAGCGGATCATGGCGCGGGCAACGGTTTCACTTTCTGCCAAGCGGTTCGCGTCTATATCCATCAACGCGAAATGGCTGTCTGCAAGTGCAGGGGTCAGCAGGGCATCGCCGACGATATTCTGCATGAAGATCGTGGAGCCCGCTCCGACGAAGGCAATCTTTGTCATTTTGCAAACCTTTGGTTTGACGTTATTTTACGGCACCGAGGGTCAGACCCGCGATGAAGTGTTTCTGCATCAGGAAGAACATCGCCACGGGCGGCAGTGCCGCGACGATGGAACCGGCACTCATCAGTTGATAAGCGGCGCGGAATTGGGCGTTAAAGCTGGTGATCCCGGCGGTAACAGGCTGGCTTTCAGCCCCTTGGGTCAACACCACCGCCCAGAAATAGTCGTTCCAGATGAAGGTGAAGATCAGCACGCTCAACGCAGCGATGGCCGGCTTCATCAGCGGCAGAACGACGTACCAAAAGATACGCACCTCGCTAATACCTTCTACCCGCGCGGCCTCGATCAGCTCAAACGGAAGCGCCCGGATGAAGTTGCGCATGAAGAGGGTGCAGAACCCAGTCTGGAAGGCAATGTGAAACAACACCAGCCCGGTTTTGGTGTTGTAGAGGCCCAATTCCAGCGTGAGATCGCGCACCGGCACCATCAGGATTTGGAAAGGCACGAAGTTGCCGGCCACGAAGAGGAAGAAAATCCACAGGTTCGACCTGAACTTGTAGATACCAAGGGCAAATCCAGTCATGCAGCTGAGCGCAACGGCACCAATCACAGTAGGAATGGTGATTAGGAACGAGTTCAACAGATATCGCGGCATGTCCGAGTTGAAGAACACCTGCCCATAGTTGAATGCTCCTTCAAAACTGGACGGCATACCCCAGTAGTTGGCGTTGGTGAAATCCGCCGCGGGTTTGACCGAGAACAGCGCCACCGCCAGCAATGGTCCCAACCACAGCAGCAGGGCAACGGGTAGCATGGCCTGATAGGTGATCTGCGCCGCGCGGGGCTGTTTTTCGATAGGTTTGGGAAACATCTCAATGTCCCCTTTCTTCGCGGTACATCGACCACAGGAAGTAGGCGATGAAGCACAGCATGATGAGGAACAGGATAACCGCAATGGCGGCACCGTAGCCCATGCGGAATCCATATTCGGACAGGGCAACTTCGAACATGTAGTAGGCCAGCACGCGAGACGAACCGAAAGGACCGCCCTGGGTCATGATCGAAATCAAGTCAAAGCTGCGCAAGGCGCCGATGATTGTAACGACGAAAGCAATGAATGTGGCAGGGCGCAGTTGCGGCAGGATGATGTGCCACAGCATCCGCCAGCCCTTTGCGCCATCCAAGCGGCCGGCTTCAATCTGTTCCGGGTCCACGGCGTTCAAACCTGTCAGATACAGGATCATACAATAAGCGGTTTGCGGCCAGAGACCGGCAACGATGATGCCATAGGTCACAAAGCGCTCGTCGCCCAGCACGTTGAGCGGGCCAGGACCGAAGAAGGCAAGGAATTCGTTCAGCAATCCAAAGGTCGGGTCGTAAAACCATGTGAAAACAAGGCCCACAACAACCTGTGAGATCACGAACGGAAAGAAAAACAGCGACTTGTAGAGGCGAATACCCCAAACGGTCTGGTTCAGGAACAGCGCAATGAAAAGCCCTGCAGGGATCGCGGCCAGATACAGTATTAGCCAGATCAGGTTATTCTTGAGTGAGATGAAAAAGGCATCCCGGTCGACCCACTCCCAATAGAGGTCCTCATAGTTGCGAAAGCCTACATATTCCGCAGCACCCAGCCCATCCCACTCATAAAGAGAGAGGTTAAAGGACTGAAAAACTGGAATGATGACGTAGACCATGAAGAACAGCAGGCCAGGGGCAAGGAACAGCCACGGGGCGATGCGCTGCTGGTTGCGGTGAAACCAGCTTTCCTGTTCAGGAGCTTCTGCGGCAGTGGTCATGGGGACACTCGGATTGGATCAAAGGAGCAAGGCGGGCTTTACCCGCCTTGCGCAGGTCTTGGTACAAACCGGGCCAGAGGCCCGGTCTGACCGGATCAGTTGTCGTAGATGCGCTGACGCGCGCGTTCCAGCTTGGCCAGGATGCGGTCGGCATTGTCAGGCTTGACCATGAATTCCTGGAAGCCTTCCATCGACACTTTGGCCATTTCTGCCGGTGCGTCGCGGTCCCAGAACTGGGCGACACCGCCGGGGCTGTTGGACGACAGCATCTCGAAGCCCTGGTTCAGGAATTTGTCGTCATCCACGGCCGATTTTGCGTTGACAGGAAGCTGGCCCAGGTTTTTGCCGTTGTTAATTTCGGTCTGTTCGTCAGGCGAGACAACGAAGCGCAGGAATTCACGCGCAGCTTCCTTGTTCGAGGCGTTCGACGGGATGTGGAACGTATCCGTTGGCGCGTCCTCGGCAAGTTCGACATCGGGGTTGATCGACACAAACTGATAGAAATCCAGCTGATCATCGCTCAGACCGGCTTCGCGCAGCGGGGCCACGGCGAAGTTGCCCATCAGATAGGCTGCAGCTTCGCCATTGACCATGAAGGGCAGGGCTTCTTGCCAGCTATAGGTCTGGTGGTTGTCGATGAACGCGCCCATGTCGATCAGCTGTTTCCAATTGGCGAAGGTCTGCTTGACGCGGTCGTCTTCCCAGCTCACTTCGCCATTGGCCAACTGCTGGTGGAAGTCGAAGCCGTTGGTACGCATGTTCAGATAGTCAAACCAGCCGCCTGCGGTCCACAAGAATTTGGTGCCGATCGTATAGCAGGCGCGGCCGGAATCGACGATCTTCTGACAGTTGGCCAGCTCTTCTTCCCATGTGGTCGGCTCGGTCAGACCCAGCTCATCGAAGATGTCTTTGCGATAGTAAACACCCCACTGGTAATAGGTATAGGGCACGCCCCATTGCTTTCCGTCGATGGTCATCGCGCCTTTGGTCGAGGCCAGATTGTCGCCAATCTCGGCTTCGGCCCAAAGGTCCGACACGTCTTCGAACAGGCCAGCCTCGACATAGGGCTTCATCCGGTTGGCAGCATACCAGGTGGCAACATCCGGAGTATCGGCAGTCAGAAAGTTGCGTATCTGAGTCTTGTAGGCTTCACGGTCGATCACAGTGGTCTCGATCTCCAGACCAGGGTGTTGCGCCGCAAACCGGTCGATCATCGCTTCCATCGTTGCGCGAGGCGCCGGGTTCGATGTGTCCAGGAAAATGCGCAGCTCGCCGGTCAGTTCAGCTGCTACAGGCGCTGCAAGTGCCACACTCGCCGCTAAAGCTGCCGCAGTGCGCTTGAAGATGGAATTCATGGTGTCCTCCCTTAGATTCCATTTTTTTGGTTATTTTGGTTCCAAATAATGAAACCTTGTTTTACATATTGAAAACTACACATCGAATCGGTTAATCTTGTCAAGACCCTCGTGACGAAGACGGTGGATCAATGGGAGGATGGAAGGCGCTCGTGGCTGGCGACGGTACTATAGGAAAAGCGTGCGACGTATTGGAACAGGTGGCAGCGTTTGCCCGCCCGGTCCGATTCGCGGAACTTTTGGAAAGCAGCGATTTTCCAAAGGCGACCCTGTATCGCTTTCTTCAAAGCCTGACAAACCAGGGCATGCTGTCTTATGACCCGGACCGGCAGACATACGCGCCCGGGCTGCGCCTTGTCCGTTTGGCGCATGCGGCGTGGACCCAAAGTTCGCTTGCCCCGATTGCACGACCTTTTCTGGACGCGCTCAGCCGCGAAACGGGCGAGACTGTACACCTTGCCCAACTGGATTCAGGTCAGGTTCTGTATGTCGACAAGCGCAACGCGACCCAACCTGTAGAAATGTATTCGCAAGCGGGTAAAGTTGGCCCCGCTTATTGCACAGGCGTGGGAAAGGCCATGATGGCGTATCTGGACGCTGACGCGCTGGATAAAGCTCTGTCGCAGCAAAGCTTTCATCGGTTTACCGACAAGACCTTGGCGTCAGAACAACTCTTGCGGTCGGATCTCGATGTCATCCGTGCGCGGGGATACGCCGTGGATGATGAAGAACACGAACCGGGCATTATCTGCGTAGCCTGTCCCGTCCTGACCGAAGGGGGGCGGATTTTGGGTGCGATTTCGATCACCGGATCGACGGAACGAATGAGCTTTGATCAGTTGCAGGCATGGGTACCCCGTGTACGCCGCGTGGCTGATCAAATTGGAATTGAAGCGCAAGCGTGGCGGTTTCCCGAAAGCCGTCCAAACGGATCTAAGGACAGGATGCAAGCGACATGACAGGCGTCACTCTGAACAGTGCGATCAAGCGATATGGTGAGACGCAGGTTATTCACGGAATCGATTTACAGATCGAGGATGGCGAGTTTTGCGTCTTTGTGGGTCCATCTGGGTGCGGCAAATCCACTTTGCTTCGGATGATCGCGGGGCTTGAGGAAACGACAGAGGGTGAGATCCGGATCGGGTCGCGCGATGTGACCCATTTGGACCCGGCCAAACGGGGGGTTGCAATGGTGTTCCAGACCTACGCGCTCTACCCGCATATGACAGTGGCCGAGAATATGGGTTTTGGTCTTCGTATGAACGGCGTCGCCAAGACCGAAATCGACAAGAAGGTACAAGAAGCGTCGAGCATTCTGAAACTCGATCAGTATCTGAAGCGCAAGCCCAAAGCTCTGTCCGGTGGCCAGCGGCAACGTGTTGCTATCGGTCGAGCCATCGTGCGCGGCCCCGAGGTGTTTCTGTTCGATGAGCCTCTGTCCAACTTGGATGCCGAGTTGCGCGTCGAAATGCGTGTCGAGATCGCGCGCCTGCACAATGAAATCGGCGCGACCATGATCTATGTGACCCATGATCAGGTCGAAGCGATGACCATGGCGGACAAGATCGTGGTTCTGCGCGATGGCCGGATCGAACAAGTGGGCGCGCCGATGGACCTCTATCGCGACCCGGACAACCGGTTCGTCGCGGGCTTCATCGGTTCGCCTGCGATGAACTTTTTGGAGTGCGACGTGACAGATGGCCATGTGACGCATCCCGCGTTCAGCCAGCCAGTGCCGGTGACGTCTTCGGTTCCTGCTAACGCAACGAAAGTGACGCTGGGCGTTCGCCCCGAACACCTTCAGGTGGACCGTTCTGGCGACAGTTGCACCGTGGACCTGACCGAAGCTTTGGGGGGAGTCAGTTACTCGTATCTGCTGACCGCGAATGGCGACAAGCTGATCGTGGAAGAGCGGGACGATGAGCGCAGCAGGCAAGGCGCACGTATTGGCGTCACCTTCTCGCCCAACCGTGCAATGATGTTCGACGCCGAAACGGGTGAACGGTTGCGGTAAACGCAGACCAGTCCATCGCAGAAGGGCGTTGGCCACGAGACACGGCGCCTTTTGAAGCGCAATTTTGTTGTGGATTTTGTATCCAATATCCGATATCGCGGTTGAAACGGCGCATCTCCTGCGCCGCAACCTCAGATTTGTCGAAGGATCGCCGTATGACGACCAATGTTTTCACCGGCACAATGCCAGCGCTCATGACCCCCTGCACAGCGGACCGTCAACCAGATTTCGACGCGTTGGTGCGCAAGGGGCGACAGATGATCGACGCAGGCATGTCTGCGGTTGTCTATTGCGGGTCGATGGGGGATTGGCCTTTGCTGACCGATGCCCAGCGTATGGAAGGGGTTGAACGTCTGGTGGCCGCGGGGCTGCCCGTTGTCGTGGGCACCGGGGCGATCAATACCAAATCCGCTGTGGCCCATGCGGCGCATGCGCAAAAGGTGGGTGCCGTTGGGTTGATGGTGATCCCACGTGTTCTGTCGCGTGGCAGCTCGCCGACCGCGCAGAAGAACCACTTCAAGGCAATCCTGACCGCAGCACCGGATGTGCCTGCGATCATCTATAACAGCCCCTACTACGGGTTCGCCACGAGGGCCGATTTGTTTTTTGCACTGCGAGCCGAGCATCCCAACCTGATCGGCTTCAAAGAGTTCGGCGGCAAAGAAGACCTGCGCTATGCAGCGGAAAATATCACCAGCCAGGACGATCAGGTCACGCTGATGGTTGGCGTTGATACCGAGGTTTATCATGGGTTCGTCAATTGCGGCGCAACCGGCTCGATTACAGGCATCGGCACCGCATTGCCGCGCGAGGCGCTGTTGCTGGCCGAACTGTCCAAGAGGGCAGCCAAAGGTGATGCCGAAGCCCGCCAGCGCGCGCAGGAACTAACCGAGGCGATTCACGTTCTGTCCAGCTTTGACGAAGGGCCGGATCTGGTGCTTTACTACAAGCATCTTCTGGTGCTGGACGGGGACGAGGAGTACCGGTTGCACTTCAACGAAACGGACGAGCTGACTGACGCGCAGCGTAACTATTGCGAACAGCAATATGCCTTGTTCGGCGCGTGGTTCGCCAATTGGTCGAAACAGGGCGGAGTGATCGCTGAATGCATGTGATCGACAGCCATACCGGAGGCGAGCCCACGCGGGTTATTCTGGATGGTGCACCCGATCTGGGTACTGGGTTGCTGGCCGACCGCGCCCGCAGGCTGGCAACCGATCACGAAAAATTCTACCGCTCGATCATGCTGGAGCCACGCGGTCAACCCGCCATGGTCGGGGCGTTGCTGGTTGAACCGGTCGACGCAACATGCGTAACCGGCGTAATCTATTTCGACGTTGACGCAGTGCTGGGTATGTGTGGCCACGGCACCATCGGGCTGGCGGTGACGCTGGCGCATCTGGGACGTATCGGCATCGGGGAACATCGCATCGAAACCCCCGCTGGTGTGGTGACGGTCACTTTGCACGACGCAAACACAGTGACCGTCCAGAATATCGAAAGCCGCCGGGTGCATCGCGACGTGACACTGGACGTGCCGGGTCATGGCCAGGTGACCGGCGATGTTGCATATGGCGGAAACTGGTTCTTTATAGTAGATCCCAGCCCGATTGCCGTTGAATCTGCCAATATTCGCAAGCTCACCGATATGACGGTCGCTATTCGCGAGGCCTCGATTGCGCAGGGGATAGGCGGCGAACAGGGTGAGCCGATAGACCATGTGATCTTTCAGGGCGCGGCGGATGATCCAGCCATTCACAGCCGCAATTTTGTGCTGTGCCCGGACGATAACTATGACCGCTCGCCCTGCGGCACCGGCTGTTCGGCCCGGTTGGCCTGTTTGGCCGCCGATGGCGCGCTGGCCCCCGGCGATGAGATCACGCAGCAGAGCGTTATCGGCAGCACCTATCGCCTGTCTTATCAGCCCGGCCTGGATGGCGGCGTGATCCCCTCCATCACCGGGCAGGCTTATGTCATGGCGGAAACCACGCTGATCTTCCCGGAATCTGACCCGTTCAGAACAGGGATACAAGTTTGAGCGAGCAGGTCGTCATCATCGGGGCTGGGGTAATTGGCATCACGACCGCGCTGGAACTGCAGCGCCGAGGGCATTCGGTTCTGGTGTTGGACAGGGACGGGGTCGCCTCTCAAACCTCGGCGGGGAATGCAGGGGCATTTGCTTTCCCCGAGGTCGAGCCGCTGGCTACGCCCGGTATCATGCGCAAAGCGCCAAAATGGCTGCTGGACCCGCTGGGTCCTTTGTCTATCCCGCCCTCATACGCGCCGAAGATCGCACCGTGGATGTACCGCTTTTGGCGGGCAAGTCGGCCTTCGCGCTATGCGGATCTGCTGGACGCGCAGGCCCGACTGATGCAGGTCTCAAGCTCTGCGTTAGAGCGTTTGATACCGGCCGTCGAGGGCGAGACGATGATGCAGCGCGATGGACAGATGCAACTTTACGAATCCGAAGCTGAGTTCCGCATCAGTTTGCCCGCTTGGGACCAGCGGCGCGCGCATGGGATTGAATTCGAACTGCTTGAAACGCGCGAAGCGATAGCCGAGAAACAACCGGGCCTCAGCCCCCGCTTCACCCATGCAGGGTTTACGCCGAACTGGATGAATACAATCGATCCAAAGACGTGGGTCCAACATCTGGCCAAAGCATTCAGCGACCGGCAAGGGCGGATCGAGACGCGCGGCGTCCGGGCCCTGACCCCGCTGGAACATGGGACACGCATCACCCTTGAGGATGGAACGTTGGATGCGGCAAAGGTCGTCGTCGCGGCGGGCGCGTGGTCGCACCATCTGGCACAAACGCTGGGCGATCACATCCCCCTTGAGACCGAGCGCGGCTACAATACGACCCTGCCGCCGGGCGCCTTCGATCTGCGGATGCATCTGACGTTTTCCGGCCACGGCTTTGTAGCCAGTCGGATCAACGGCGGCGTGCGCATCGGTGGTGCGGTCGAATTGGGAGGGCTCTCCCTGCCACCCAATTTCAAACGCGCCGAGACTCTGCTGAACAAGGCCGCGCAGTTCATGCCTGGACTGAACACGCAAGGGGGCACACAGTGGATGGGCTTTCGACCATCGCTGCCAGATAGTATCCCGGTCATCGGGCCGTCCCCCAACGCGCCCGATGTGATCTATTCGTTCGGACATGGCCATCTGGGGCTGACGCAATCCGCAGGCACCGCCGAATTGGTTGGTGCGTTGCTGGACGGGACACAGCCGTCCATCTCAATGAACCCCTATTCCGCCACTCGGTTTTAGGGAGGTCAGATGCGCAGCGTGAAAACCATCCACATCATCTCCGCCCACGCAGAAGGCGAGGTGGGCGATGTCATCGTCGGGGGCGTTTTGCCTCCGCCCGGTGAGACCCTCTGGGATCAGCGGTCCTTCATCGCGCGGGACCAGACGCTGCGCAACTTCGTGCTCAATGAGCCGCGCGGCGGCGTGTTTCGGCATGTGAACCTTCTGGTGCCGCCCAAACACCCCGAGGCGGATGCAGCGTTTATCATCATGGAGCCCGAGGATACGCCGCCTATGTCCGGGTCGAATTCCATCTGCGTAGCGACAGTGCTGCTGGATAGCGGGATGATCCCCATGCAGGAACCCGTCACGCATCTGACGCTCGAGGCCCCCGGCGGGCTGGTCCGCGTGCGGGCCGACTGTCGCAATGGCACGGCCGAGCGCATCTATGTGCAGAACCTACACAGCTTCGCCGACCGGATTGCGGCATCGTTGGAGGTTCCGGGGCTCGGGCACCTGACAGTGGACACCGCCTATGGCGGCGATAGTTTCGTCGTGGTCGACGCGACGCAGCTTGGCTTTGACATCGTCGAATCTGAGGCACGTGAACTGGCGCGTGTTGGCGTTGCAATCACCAATGCTGCGAATGAACAACTCGGTTTCCGGCACCCCGAAAACCCAGACTGGACCCATATCTCGTTTTGCGCATTCTGTGGCCCGGTTGAGAAGACAGAAACCGGGCTGCGGGGCAAATCCGCCGTCGCTATTCAACCGGGCAAGATCGACCGCTCGCCCACAGGAACTGCTGTATCGGCGCGCATGGCCCTGATGGCCGCCAAGGGTGAACTGGCCGTTGGGCAGACGTTCGAGGCCGTCTCGATCATCGGCTCTCGCTTTACCGGCAAAATTCTGGACACCGCAACAGTCGGGTCACACCCCGCCATCATCCCCGAAATCAGCGGTCGCGGCTGGATCACCGGCACTCATCAACACATGCTGGACCCCAGCGATCCCTGGCCGGGCGGCTACAAGCTGAGCGACACCTGGGGCGTCTGAAAATTGAGCGCGACGGGGTGATTGACGCGATTTTCCGCAAACCGTGTCAAAATGCGCGGTCAGATGTGATTGATCCCAAGCCAAACGTGATTTAAGGGAGGCCCTGTCAAATCAGAGTCACCGTTGGGGCACCAGGATAGCCGTGCCCCGCCTATGCCACTCGAAAGTGGCCAACTCTTGGAACGCACGCCCCGAAAGGCTTTAAAAAAGGTAAAAGAATATGGCAGATAAATCAGACTTCGACATATTGTATACCATTGTAGACGAAGCGCCCGAGCTGGCCAGCGCCTCGTTCCTTCCCATCATCCGCAAGTTCGCATCCGCCGCAGGCGTAAGCGTTGGGACCAAGGATATCTCGCTGGCCGGACGTATTCTGGCGACCTTCCCCGAGAACCTGACTGACGCGCAGCGCATCACCGATGATCTGGCCGCCCTGGGTGAACTGGTGAAGACACCCGAAGCGAATGTGATCAAGCTGCCCAACATCTCGGCCTCGGTCCCGCAATTGGTGGCCGCAGTCGAAGAACTGCAATCGCAGGGCTACAACATTCCGAACTATCCCGAAGAACCCTCGAGTGACGAAGAAAAGGCTATTCGCGCGCGCTATGACGCCATCAAGGGCTCGGCCGTGAACCCGGTTCTGCGCGAAGGCAACAGCGACCGTCGCGCGGCAAAGGCCGTGAAGAACTACGCCCAGAAGAACCCGCATTCGATGGGCGAATGGGTCTCGGACAGCAAAACCAAAGTGTCGTCCATGCCCGGCAACGATTTCTACGCAAATGAGAAATCGGCCACCATCTCCGCAGACCAAGCAGGCGACGCAAGGATTGAATTCGTCGGCAAAGATGGCAGCACCACCGTTTTGAAAGACGGCTGGCCGTTGGCGGAAGGCACCGTGGCCGACGCGACATTCATGTCGGTCAAAGCTCTGTCCGCGTTTCTGGCCGAGGCCATCGAGGACACCAAAGCAGACGGCACGATGTTCTCGCTGCACATGAAAGCCACCATGATGAAGGTCTCGGACCCAATCATTTTTGGCTATGCGGTAAAGACGTGGCTGGCCCCGGTGTTTGACAAATTCGGCGCGGAACTGGATGCGCTGGGTGTGAACCCGAACTCAGGGCTCGGCGACCTGTTGGAGCGCGTTCAGGGTAATGCAGATATCATGGCCGCCATCGACGCGATCAAGGGCGACCGCCCGTCCATGTATATGGTGGACAGCGATAAAGGCATCACCAACCTGCACGTGCCCTCGGACGTGATCATCGACGCTTCGATGCCTGCCGTGATCCGCGCGGGTGGTAAGGGCTGGGACGAGACCGGTGCCAAGGGCGACACCAATTGCGTGATTCCTGACCGTTGCTATGCGTCCGTCTATGACGAAACGATTAACTTCTTCAAAGCCAATGGCGCTCTGAACCCGGCCACAGCCGGCGCGGTAGCCAATGTGGGCCTGATGGCGCAGAAGGCCGAAGAATACGGCAGCCACCCGACGACGTTCCAGGCACCCGCCGACGGCACCATTCGCATCGTTCTGGCCAATGGTGACGTGCTACATTCGCACGACGTCGAAAAGGGTGACATCTGGCGTTCTTGCACCGTCAAGAAAGCCCCAATCGAGAACTGGATTCAGCTGGCCATGGACCGTCAGCGCCTGACCGGGTCCGAGGCGATCTTCTGGCTGGACGCAAACCGCGCACATGACGCTGAGTTGATCAAATACGTCAAACCGGCGCTTGAGGCCGCAGGCGTGGCTGACAAGTTCATGATCCTGGCCCCGCGCGAAGCGACCCGTCAATCGCTGGAGACGATCACGGCCGGCAACGACTCGATTGCGATTACCGGCAACGTGCTGCGCGACTATCTGACCGATCTGTTCCCGATTCTCGAACTGGGCACCTCGGCCAAGATGCTGTCCATCGTCAAGCTGATGAATGGCGGTGGCCTGTTCGAAACCGGCGCGGGTGGTTCCGCCCCGAAGCACGTGCAGCAGCTGGTCGAGGAAAGCCATCTGCGATGGGATTCGATGGGGGAATTCTGCGCGTTGGGCGAGTCGCTGAACTTCCTGGCCGACAGCAAAGGTAATGCCAAGGCGGGCGTTCTGGGCGCGGCAGCCGAGGCTGCGACGCAGGGCATTCTGGACAACAACCGCTCGCCCAGCCGCAAGGTCGGTCAGCCCGATAACCGCGACAGCCACTATTGGTTTGCGCGCTACTGGGCCGAGGCTTTGGCGGCGCAATCGGACGATGCCGACCTGGCCGCCGAGTTCGCGCCTTTGGCCAAAGCGCTGGCCGATAGCGAAGAAGCGATCCTGTCCGAGCTGGCCTCGGCGCAGGGTGGGGCGGCAGATCTGGGCGGCTATTACCACACTGATCCGGCCAAGACCGCCAAGGTTATGCGCCCCAGCGCCACGCTGAATGCGTTGATCGACGCATAAAACACCGCGTTCGCGCACAGTATCAAAAAAAAGGGCCGACCCCCAAAGTCGGCCCTTTTTTTAGAGTGAGTAGGAAAGAACTGCGCCTTCCCGATCGAGGTTCTTGGTCTGCAACGCCTGCTATGCGGCGTCGTCGCAAAAAAGGGGCCGATCGTGTGACCGGCCCCAGTCTCTTAGTTCGATGCTGCGTTCAGCTTTTCATTCTGCTCGCGCAGCGTGTCCGAAATGATCGCATACCATTCGCCACTTTCGCGCATCTCGTTCAGGCCCTTGTTCATCATGGCGATGTATTCGCGTGCGAACGGGTTGGTGCGGTGCGCCAGGAAACTCATGGACGACAGGGTCGAAACATAGGGGTTTTCCACGATGTCAGCCGACGTAAGGCCCATGTCTTTCTTCGTGGCCGCAAACAATTCAACTTCGAACGCTGCGACATCGGCGGTACCAGTCAGAACCGCATCCAAGCATTCGCGGGCCGAGTTGGGTTGAACCACGGTGGTGTTGCTGCGGTTCAGGCCAACCTCTTCCAGAACGACCATGCTCCAACCGGCCATCCGGCAGATGGTTGCGCCTTCGAAATCCGAGAAGGAGGTTGCGTCGACATATTCGCTCTCGGGCAGGGTGAAAAAGCCGCCTACGACGTCATAGACCGGAACCGAAGCCACAAATTGCGAGCAGCGTGCTTCGGTTTCTTCGGACCATTCATAGGTGCGGTTGGTGCAATCCGGAACTGTCCAGGCGATCGAGATATCGAACGCGCCAAGCGGCAGTAGCGTATCCAGGTGCGATGCCCAATCATCCACAAAGCTGACCGAATATTCACGCTGGTTTCCTGCACGCTGGAGGCTGGTGGTCGCCAGACGGGTCATGATACCGCCGCCGCCCAGACCTTCGCTGGTGAAAGGTTCCCAGCCATTGCCGGCAACCATCTTGATCGGCGGAGCGTAGACATTCGAACGTTTGACACTGGCGGCGCGCTGCTCTTCGGCGGCGATGATGTCCTGCGCGCTCTGGCCGTTCGGCAGGCTGCCATCGTCACAGGGCAGTGCCAGAACCAGACCGGGCTCCAGCGCGTTGGGGTTGGTGATGTCATTGCGGTTCGCGTTGAAGATCGGCTGATAGTTTGAGGTGCCATAGGCCGCGATGGCAATGGTCGCCATCGTGTCGCCATCCTGCACGGTGTAGTTGGTACACGCTTCCTGAGCCGCTGCCGCACCAGCGCTTAGGGCAGTTACAGCCGTGGCCGACAATGCCACCTTCTTCAGATTGAAATTAAACATGTCTCGTCCTCCAGACTTTTGTTGTTTTCAGGCCAGTTGGGGCCTTATCCATTTTCCATTTGATAGCGCAGAGCGGTTGAGACGATGTCCCGCCACTCTCCGGATTGCTGCATGATCGACAGACCCTGGTTGAGCGTCTCAAGGATCGCTTCCCCATCCGGATTATCTTTGTGGGTCATGATGTTAAGCGACTTGATCGCCGCAAGGTTGGGGTTTTCTACAATGCGATGTTCATAGCCAAGGCGCGCAATTGCTTCGACTGCCAGATGCGCTTCGACCGCGACGATATCGGCCGTGCCGTCCATCAAGGCGTGGAAGCAGTCGTCGGGCGACACCGGGCGTAGCATCGAAATCGCTGGCTCATACAGACCCACCGCATCCATATGCGACAGTGACCAGCCTTCGGGGCGGCAGATCGTGGTACCCGCGAAATCGGCATAGGTCAGGGTCTGCTCATAGCCCGAGCCTTCACGGGCAAAGAAGGTATCCACAACCTCGTAGAACGGGTTCGAGAAGTTGTAGGTCTCGCACCGGTTCCGGTCAGTTTCAGACAGGGCGGCGGGTTCTTCGCAATTCGGGCGCGACCAAGGGAAGGTTGCGTCAAAGGCCAGCGTCGGCATCAACAGGTCCAGATGCGAGGACCAGTCATTCACGAACTGGATCTTGTACCCTTGCTCGGGCGCGGCGCGCAGCATCGCGGTCTCAACCAGATTGGTGTAAAGGCCACGGTGGGGCAGGGCCTCATCGGTGAAAGGCGCATAATTGCCGCCTGTGATCAACAGCAGCTGACGATCCTGAAACTCGGGACGGCCGCTTGTATCGGCGTCGCGGATCAGCGCAGCGGCTTCGGCGCGGGCAGCTTCGATTTCTGTCTTGGCGGCAGCTTTGGCCTCAAGCACCGCGTCTTCGCTGGCCTGTTTGGCCTCGGCCTCAGCGGCGGCCACGCGGGCTTCGGCCTCAGCTATGGCTTTTGCGGCACGTTCCTCAGCGGCTTTGACCAGTTCAGACGCCATCTCGGCGGCCATGGCTTCGGCCTCGGTCGCAGGTGGTTCCGGCGCGCGGCCCACGTCTTCCAGACAGGGCATTGTCAGAACGTCGCCCACGCGAATGATGTTGGGATTGTTCCCGATCACATCGCGGTTGGCGTCAAAGATGATGCTGAAGTCTTCGGTCGAATAGACCTGAATGGCCAGCTCGCGCAGGCTGTCGCCGCGCTTGATTTCGTAGGTCGAGCACGCCTCTTGCGCCGAGGCGGCACCTGTTGCCGCCGCAAGAGCCAGGCTGGAGATGATCAGTTGAGGTCTCATGTGTCCTGTCGCTTTGCCTTCATTCGTTTCTTGTCAATTTCACGACCGCAATGGACGCGTTGTCCTGATCGGGGTCGCCTTTATCCCGAAGCGCCTGCCAAAGCGCGTCGGCTATATCCTGTGCCAAGTCACCCGATTGGGCCTGAACTATGGCCTCGATCTCAGCATCGCTGAGATATTGCAGCCCATCGCTGCCCGCGATCAGAACATCCGACGCAGTCAAAGCGACGGGGTGTTCGGGACAATCCACTTTTGGGATCGCCGCGCCCATGATGACCGAGGTCAGTTGGTTGCGATCCGGGTGCGTATGCGCTTCGTCCTGCGTCAGCTTGCCCTCGGCGCATTGCGCGTCGATGATCGGCGCCATCGAATGATCTTCGTTGATCTGGCGCAGCGCTCCGTCGCGGAACAGGTACAAAGGGCTGTCCCCGATCGATATCCAATAGACGTCCGACCCCATCAGAAGAGTACCCAACAGGGTCGAGCCCATGTTGAAACCATCACCCTGTTCTTCGGAATGCTGCGCGATCAGCGCATTTGCCTGCATTGCCGCCAAGGGCAGGGCGTCGATCAGGGCGGGCTTCGATGGCGCACCCGTTTCCAGTTCAGGGTCCAGCGCACCCCGCCAGGCTTTGATCACAAGCTCGGATGCGATGTCACCTGCCGCATGCCCGCCCATGCCATCAGCAACCACGATATACCCAGCATTCGCCACATCGAACATGCGCGCGGCGACCGCGTCTTCTTGCGTGTCGCGCCGACCCTGATCGAGGATCAGCGCAATGTCATATGCCGGGGTCGCCAGCATCTATCAGGCATCCCGCCAGTCGAAATTGTCACCGCAGAATTCTGCAAACCGGATCGAGGTTTCGCTGATGCGGATCAAATCGCCGCTGGCCAGCGCCACGGTGCTGAGAACGGGTTTACCGTTCAGACGTACCAGATTGGCCTTGCCACCGTGACCCAGATAGCATTTGCGATCTTCAGGGTCATAGGCAATCACAGCGTGGTTGCTGCGCGAAATGCCGGTGTCGCCAAAATCAAGCTGGATCGCCTGATCGTCGTTGCGACCAATCTGCATCAGCCCTTCGGTCAGAGTAATGCACGCGCCGCGACCGGGGCCACCTGTTACAACCAGCCAACCGACCGGAAAGGTCTGCTGTGCAGTCTCGGTTTTGGCGACGGGCTCGGCGGTTTCCATCAGGTCCTGAACATGGGTGTCGGCTCGCTCAAACCCCAGGAAGGTGGTTTTGACACGACCACGACGATCCGACTGGGCCGGTTGCGCGGCGGACGGTGTTTCCGCCATCTGCGCCGCCGGAGCATTGGGCAGTGGTTCAGGTTGCAGGTCCACAGCCTCCACGATCTCGGCCACCGACTCGGGCGCAGGATCTTCCGCGACGACTTCGATCACAGGATCGGCCGGCGTCGTATCAAACAGGTTACTGTCTTCTTCTTCGGCCTCGTCAACCTCTTCGTCCGATGCAACGTGCAACGTCACAATCGGGTCTTCTTCGGCCATCTCTTCCTCGGCGGCGGGCTCTTCGGTCGGCTCAAGGACGTCCACAACATCCGCAAGGATTGCCGCATCATCGGTTTCAGCGCTGTCTTCGGCATCGGCCTCGGAAAAGTCCGGCATCTCGGCTTCGGGGATCAGGTCCTCAGCCTCATCGTAGCTGTCCGACGCTGGCATGTTGTTTCCAGCAAGCGCCACGCGCAGTGCGTTGAAGTCTGCAATCGGCTCGGGCTTGTCTTCGCTGGTTTCAGCGATGTCTTCCGCCTCGGCTTCTTTCGGTTTGCCGGCACCTTCGAGAAGCCGGCTGAGAGGGCTTTTATATTTGAACATGGTGACGACACCTTTGTTTCTTGGCACGGGGCAATGCCCCGCTGGGCTTCTACTCACCCCTTCGCAGATCACGCAGAGGCACTGATGATGGAAAACAAACGTCACTGGTACTTTCCGCGACGGGCCGGTTCCCGTCGGGGTCACTCCACTGTCGTGACCCTCAGCAAACACACACTGGCGGATTACAAACGAACCGGTCTGATTACTCCTGCGTCAACTGCATAGTGGCATCTGCTTCGGTACCGTTCCGTAGAACGTTCAACTGGGCTTCAGCTTGTCCTTCGGACACAAGATCAGCCAGCATGGCATCCAGGCTTTCCGGCCCGTCGATGGCCAGCCCCGTCTGCGCCTCTGAGATCAGGATATCGCCCGCCTGCAGGCCACCAGCGGTTGCGGCGGGAACGCTTTTGACCACGGTTTGCCATCCGGTACCGCCACTGTTGCGAACTGTGAAGCCATAGCCGTTGTCCAGCCCCACCATGCGCATGGTGGGCAGAGCCAACAGGCCGTTCTGCGCGCGGGTCTGACCCAGCGGGCGATAGCGCGCGGTGATGCGGGTATAGCCGTCAGGATCCACGTTGAGATCATTGAGAACCTGAGCCGCAAAGCTGGTGTCGGCCTCGATCGGTTCGCCATTCAGGGTGTAGATCGCGGCCCCACGCTGCACCCAATCTCCGATCACGGACATGTCCAGCGCCGGATCAACACCAGTCACAGCAATGACGCTGCCGGTCGATGCGCGCCGTTTCGAGGTCTGGAACGGAATTTCAACGTCCCAATGGGAAAACGCCACCTGTTGTTCGGCCAAAGTGACCGGAGTTGCAGGCTCAACCGGGTCTTCCGCGACAGTTTCGGTCACATCTTCTGCGGGAAGGTCGGCTGCCGGGGCTTCTAGCCCTTCTGTGGCAGCCGTTTCGGCCAGGGTCTGCTCGACAGGTTCTGGCAATGCTTCCGCCTGCTTGGGTGACGTCGGTTCGCCAGTGTCAACCTCGGGTGAGGTCAGCTCTGGCGCGATGTCTTGCGGTTCGGTGGCCGCGGTCAACTCAACAGGGGCCGTGTCTTGCAGCACGGCCAGCTCGGGTGGTTCGACCGGTTCAATCTCGGCAGGAGTTTCGTCAAGGGCTAGGTCCTGAGTTGCAGGCGCGTCCTGACCCGACATCACGAAAAACCCACCTGCGGCTGCGGCCGCGATGACGACTACGGCAGCAGCAATCAGTTTTCCACTACCACCCGAGCCGCTTTTGACCACGGTATCAACGGCGACCGGGGGTTCCTCAGGCGCGGTGAATGTGGCCAGTTCCTCTTCTTTCTTGTCCTCATGACCCAGAACGATATCCGGGTTGCCTGCCAGCAGTGCGGTCACCACTGCCTCGGCGTTTTCGCTTTCTGCTTTGATCCGGGCTTTCTCGGCCTCTTCATCCTTGCGATCCATCCCGACAATGACCGAGATGGGACGGTGAGCGAAGGTATCGAACATTACGCCAGGCCCACGGAACATCCGCAGCCAGTCCAGCGCGCTTTG
This sequence comes from Ruegeria sp. J8, assembly GCF_056531925.1. Taxonomy (NCBI): domain Bacteria; kingdom Pseudomonadati; phylum Pseudomonadota; class Alphaproteobacteria; order Rhodobacterales; family Roseobacteraceae; genus Ruegeria; species Ruegeria sp. J8. The sequence continues at coordinate 35,161 of NZ_JBQFMR010000005.1, read as the reverse complement.
CAGACGATCGGTTGCGTGCACCTCCATCGCCTTGTCAATCGCCTCAAGGAACCCATCGGGGTATCCATCATACCGACCTGTCAGAGGCTGATAGGGATCATCCTGCCCGTTATTGAAGGCAGTCAGCCGCGTCTGACCATCAATGGGGCGTTCGCCACTGATGGCATGGTAAAGCGTTGCCGCCAGAACATAGAGGTCGCTGCTTGGGCCTTGCTCGGCCCCCCGCACATAGAATTCATGCGGCGAATACCCGTCCTTGATCACACGCAGGGTCAACAGCGCCGCCGATTGATTGGCCGCCTGATCCCGCGCCGCACCGAAGTCAATCAGTTCGGGCTCACCATGTTCGTTGATCAGAATGTTATCGGGCGAGATATCCCGGTGCAGCATCCCGCTTTGATGGATGAAGGACACGGCCGACAGCATCTTTTCGGTGACCTGCACGATGAAATCGGGACCGGCATCATTCTCGGGGTTTTCAACATAATCCAGCAGGTCGCAGCCTTTGATGAAATCCATCGCGATATAGGCTGTGTCATTGTCCTCAAACACCTGATGAACGTCGACAATGTTGGGGTGCACCAGCCGCGCATGGTTGCGGGCTTCCAAAATAAACAGGTCAATGATCGAGCGCAGGTCGTCCTTGTAGGAAGGATCGATTGGTTCGACCGTATCGCCGTTGCGATGACACAGGGCGCCGGGGAAGCATTCCTTGATAACCACGTCGCGTTCCAAACTGTCGCGCGCCAAATAGGTGATGCCAAAACCGCCATTGCTGAGAAACCGCAGGATTTCATACTGCCCGCGCAACAACTTTGCACCGGGTGCCAGGCCTTCAATTTTGGGTTCGTCATGCGTCGTATCGACAGCCTGATTGTGGCTCATTTCTTTCCGCCCGTTCTAAACATTTTGCGGTTCGTGTTCGGGTAAACTGCCCGTCAACTCACGACCAAACACAACCGCAGGACACTTAAGAACGTTAGACGTTTCAAATTTGACTTTATTGGGGCCGCCTCATGGCTTCACTGAGAACCAAAACTTCGCGAATCGCATATATTGTTTCCCGAACGACTAGCGGCACAATATATAGCCCGACACCCGCAAGAAATTGCGGACTGAACGCAGGATTTAGGATGATTGTTGCGCGATTCCGAAACAATAAGCGCGCGATTCTTGACAACTCGAATCGCGCCCTGCGGCGCGATTCAAATGCGATATGACCTCAGGTTCCGGTTTTTGTGTGAGCGGACTCGGCGCGACTTCCGGCCCAGGCAAGGCAGTCACTCAGCTGTGTGAGGATACTGACGGCATCCCTAAGCGGCCCGGCCCCGGTTTCGAATTGCAGCAACAACAGCAGGTCGGTCGCCTTTTCAAACTCGGCTGGAATCCAATCGGCTGACGGATCAATCTCACCACCCTGTTCCAGACGCTCGGCAAAATCTTCGACAATCTCCTGACAGCTGCTCAGAAAACTGCTGGGCTCCATATCCGAGGATTCACGTAAGTCCTCATAGATGCTGGCGATAGCAGCCAACCAATCTTCGAGGATCGGGTTTTCCAACGGAGGCAACGCAGCCTCAAGCGGGGCTTGAACCGAGGGCGACGCGACAGGTGCAGGCTGGTCGAGGGTCAAACTGTCGAGGAAGGGCAGAAACTCGCGTTCCAGCGCATCCCGCGCGGCCTTCAGATCTCCCAGCCGCCGGTCTGAGGCGATTTGCAATACTTGCTCAGCAAGGTTCTGACCACCACAGCTCTGCCACAGGGCAAAATCGGGCTCGGGCTCTTGCGCCATGGCTTTGACGGCAACCGGCGTTCCAATAGGCACGACCGCCCGGAACATATCGCCTTTTTCCTTGTTCAATCGGGCCAGGACCCGATCCAGCGCGTCATGAACCGGCGGAAGGTCCGTATGTGTGATGGCCAGCAGGCTGTTTGCACGCAATTCGGGTGGGACTTTGGACCACAAATGCCGCTCTGACTCGCGCCAGGCGCTGGTGCCATTGGTGCACCAGATGGCGCAATCGACATATTGCAACAAATCCAGCGTAGTTTTCGACGCGTCATCAAGCGACCCCGTACCAGGCAGGTCAAACAGGGAAATTTCCTTCAAAGCGGGGGTATTTAGCCCAACCGAGATGAAATCAGGCTTGTCTGCCGCTGCCTTTTCCAAAGCGATGCCAGAATAGACCTTGGGTTCCTTGTCCCACCAGCCCACCGTAGTTTCCGGCTCATCCGCATAGGCCACGATCACCAAGGGCAATTTAAGATGCTGTGGTCCGGTTGGCAGGATATCGGCCCCTGCCAACATATTGGCGAGGCTCGACTTGCCAGCTCCAAACTCCCCAACAAACCCAATGTTGATCGCATTCGACAGCCGCTCGGCATGGCTCAGTGCACGCGCGCGCATGTCATCCACAGAATCGTCGGATGGTAGTTTTTCAGTCGCGGTCAGGAAACGCTCGAGTTGGCGTACTTCCTTTTCGGTCCCTGGAAATTCGATCATTCCGCAGCCTTTGGTATTTCAATTTCTGATTGGCCCGGTCCGTAGACAGCACCCAGTTCATCCGCAATCCGTTGCGCGGTGTTAAAGGCAGTTTGCGCCTCGGTCCGTTCGTTGGTCTCACCACTTCCAGCGCGATGCTCAAGGTGTCCTGCCAGAAGGGCCAGATAGTGGTCGAGCACTGTATTCAAACGCCCCAGCAGGTTTTCACGGGCCGTATCGACAAGATCGTCGCCAATCATTTCGAATTCCTGAACGATCATGCGTTCCGCCCGATTGACCACGCTTTTGCGCGAAATCAGTCGCGATAACCATGTCACGCGCAGTTCCACGGTGATGCCACGGGTCAAGGCCGTCGTATCAGGGCGGAACCAGCGAACCGCGCTGGTGTTCATCCGGTTGTCCCCGGAGTCCTGCCAGCCCGGCAGGGATCGCAACGCCGCATTGCTTTGCATGTCAACCGCATAAAGCTCGCTCAGCATACGCTGGCGGACAACTTGGGTTGCGCCTTGCACCAGCTCTCTCATCCGATCACGCAAGGGGCCAAAGTTCAGCTCTGTCTCGCCCCCTTTGGCCAACAGCGGAGAATCTCCGTTCGGGCCACGCACCACGTCCGATACGGCCTCGGCCACGGTATCGTCCATGACACCACGCAGGTTGGCCAAAACGTCATCCATATCCTTGACGATCATCTCGGTCTTGTCTTGGACCAGCGCGCGCAGGTCGGCCAGAGTCTTGTCGTTTTCGCTGGGGTCATCCGCCCCGTCTGCGCCCTGATCCTCGATCGCGCGCAGATGCGCCTTGGTGCGGTCAAGCTCACCCTGCGCAAAGCTGTTGAGGTGTTGCCACGCCATTTGCATCTGCTCGTTGCGAGGCCCATCTGCCAGGGCGCGGGTCACATGGCGACGCAAATCCGGCAGGCCCGAGGCGATCATGGCCGCAAAACGCAGAACGCCCTCGCGGCTAATCGGGCCGGGGCCTTGCTTGATCTCTTCGACACCGTCCAGATATTGCTTCATCTGCTCGGGGTGGGCACGTAGCCAGGCCAGAACATCGTCATGGTTCACGCCGGTTTCATCGCCGGTCAATGCGTAGTGCGCCCATTGCGCACTGCCCATGAGAACGTCGATATCCGAATTCCCAAGCGCTTTTTCCAACCCGTCCATTACATCAGCGCGGACTTTGGTCGCGTCATCTGCACCCCCGCCCAACTCATCGACACGGTTGATGAAAACCACAATCTGGCCCAGTTCCAACGCCTGCATCAGGCGGAACAGCTTGAGGTCTGCCCGCGACAGCGCCTGATGCGCCGACAGGACAACTACAAAGAAATCGCTTTCCTTGAGATACTGGCGTGAGATTTCCTCGCGGATCAGCAGCGGGTCATTGACGCCCGGTGTGTCCGTGACGGTGATCGGGAACGGGAAATGGCCAATGTCGAAATAGACCTCGGCTTTGCGGGTGATGTCGCTGTAAAGCCCTCGATCGGAACCGGGATCAAGCGTGCCATCCTCGGACGGCTCATCACCGGCGCAGACATAGCGCGCCAGATCGTCAGATGTCAGATGATCCAGATCGTGATGCTGGCCCAGAAGCTGCGTATAGCTTTCGCCCAAACGCAGCTTGGCGCGGGTTTTCATCGCCTCGACCTGTTCTTCGATCATCTCGCGCTTATAGCTGTCCTCGTCATCGGGGAACATGTTGCGCAGCTCTTCACCCTCGGCGATCAGGGCTTGCCACTGGCGATTGTCGAAAAAGTGGAACTCGGCGCCCTCTGTCCGTCCCGAAGGATGGCCGAAATGCATGTCAGTGATCACGGTCGTCCACGGGTTGACGTCCGACGGCAGATACTCGGCCTGACCGGTGAAACCATTGATCAGGCGCGATTTCCCGGCCTTGATCTGACCCACAAAGGCGATCGAGGGCTTGAGGTTCGACAGATCTCCCACGATGCGCGAGATAAACTGACGTGTTTCGTCATTGCTGACCTCGTTCAGGTCTTCGGCGATGCGGATCAACTCGCGGCGATTACTCTCACTCATAACACTTACCCTGGTCACACTTGTTCACTGATGGGATTCTTGGAAAATTTGAATGGTTGGGGCGCGATCATTCGTCCGTCCCCTTTAACGCAGCCCATACTCCCACAACAGCACCCAGCCTGCGCGCCTCGTGGGTCACGACCGAGACCCTTTCACCGTCATGCAGAACGGCCAGCCCGGTGCCTTTGCCGCCTGAGGGACGCATGACGATTAGCTGCGGATAATCCAGATCTGCGTGGGTATCCTTGTCCCAACCCGCCAGATCACGCGCGAAACTCTGCATCAGGTCCTGACTTACATGCACGGAACCGTCGGCAGCACAATCGCCCGCGGTGGACATGAGGGTCCCGTCCTTGGCCGAAGCCAACACGCGACCCAATCCGAACCGGTCAGACCCGTCATAGAACAGATCGGCCAAGCCCTGCGTTTCCTCTGCCTTTGGCGCATCTGGCACCAGCGACACCACTGGTTCAGCAGACAATTCAATCGCTTTGCAGCATTTGGAAATCTCGCTGAACGTGATCCCGACATCATCTGCATCCAGCGTTGTATCAGGTTGCAAGGACACAAGCTCCAGCGGGGCAGGGGCAGTGGCAATGTCACTGACAAGCTGCGCCAGGCGGTCAGCCAACTCTTCCCTCGATGTTGTTTCAAAATTAGGGGCAACCCCGTCGCTCACGCAGAAAACATCTGTGACGCGCGAGCTGTTGACCTCAATCGCGAGGCAGTCGCCATTGGCTGCCGTAAACTCCAACCTGCGGGGCAAAACGGTTCCGCGAATAGTGCGCAAAACCTGATCACGCCGATCCTGAGCCGTTGTTCCTGTCAAGGTTACCGCTGGATTCACCCGCGCGACAACGCTGCGCCCGATATTCTCGAGCATGTCGAGTATGTTCGCGTCGATCATGCCGTGACCCCCTCTGGTCCCGCTTATACCGCAGCCGCAACCGGCCCGCGGGTTAGGTGTGATTTCGTTAGCGCAAGGCCCAGATTGGCGCTGCTGCGGCAGATGTAGCAGAGCACATGGTCCGGATAGGCCTTGGTACGCAGGAAGATGTTCAAACGGTCTTTCGAGAACACCGCAATTTCACCAAATCCAGTCGGTTCATTCGCATCCTCGCCGGCCTCGCGCAGCAGTGCTTCGAACCCCTTTACACCACGCCCCTGAAACAGGTTGGCAACCGCGATCGCGAGCGTATCCAGAATCTCTGCATCGTTTGGGTCCGGCGTGACCGAGCCCAACAACATCCCCGTCTCCATATCGACATACCCGGCTGCGATGCAGTCGGGTATTGTGCTCATGGCGGCATTCAAAGCGGCTTCGATAGGCATCTGAACGTCTACTTTCTACCTGCCGGTCGGTTACAGAACATGCCACTCGGCCCCGCCGGATTTGTTGCTTTTGGCAAGCGAAGACATGTCCTGCTTAGATTTGCGGGCGCTGTGTTCTGCCGCGATCTGGTCAAACTCGACCAGGAAGGACTGGAACATAGCTTTCAGGCCGTCCGCATCCTGAGGCAGGTCCTCGTCCTCGGTAATGTCGCGCCACATCGCGGCCGCACTCAGCGGTGATCCGGCGGGCACATTCAGCAGATCTTCCAGCTTTTCGGGCTGCGCGTCGCTGTCGGTCCGTTTGGCACCGGTGAGAGGAACAACCTGAATGTCGATCAGGCTGTTGCTTTCGGGCTCAGGCTCGAACTCGTCCTCGGCGCTTTCGGGTTGTTCGGCCATCAACGCGGCAATGGACGAAACGGAACCTTCTGCGCTAATTTCCGGAGCCGAAGTATCCTCAACCTCGGGCTGTTCTGGAGTTGAAACCAGTTTTTCCTCAAGCGCATCGACAAATGTTTCCTCGTCCGAGTCAACTGGAGCTTCGAATGCAGCAACTTCCTGTTCGAACGCATCAACCTCGGTGTAGTCGCTCTCTGCTCCAGCGGACATTTCTGTCAACGTCACTTCGGGCTCTTCGGCGTCCCGGAAGAAGGATCGCAGGTCTTCCTCCTGTGCGTCCTCGGGCGAGTTCGTCATCTCCGCACGCATCCGTTCCGCTTCGTCCGCGTCGATCCGAGGCGCGCGATCCGCGTCGTCCTTGCGAAGTTCCACTCGGGCGGGGCGAACCGGGAAGGATGTCACAACATCCTCGGCATCCGAGACATCAACCGGGTCTACCAGCTTCAGTGGTGCGCGCGCACCGTTGGCATCGGGGCGCAAAGCGTTCATGTCAGGCGCGCCGGTCAGGCTGTCATCAATCTGGTATCTGGCCAACTGATGGGCCCGGTTGTCCATGATCTGTTCGGTGATCTCAAGAAAACTGTCCACCATCTTGCCACCGCCACTGCGCGCCCATTGCTCGGCATCGCCGCTTTTGTCACGAGCCATAATCGCATCGCGGGCCGAGAACAGAATGGAACGGTTGAACAGATGCCCAGCCTCACGGTTGACCCGGCGCAAAACTTTCTGGCGGTCCTTTGCGTCCAAAACATCTGCCCGCGTGACCAGCAACAGTGAATTGTGCTGCAACCGCTCTGGCAAAGACACCCATGTCGCGCGTTCAGTCTCGCGCCAGGCTTGCGTTGCATGGGTACACCACAACACGCCATTCGCCTGACCCACAGCGCGCCGCCAAACATCGTCCGAGATCTTCGGATCCGAGATACCGGGCGTGTCGATCAGATCGACAGCTTCCAGAATATCCGATTGCAGGAAAATCCGAACGAACTGAGCGTCGTTGACCCCGACCGATTCAAGCTGATCCAATCCGATTGTGTCCCGGGACCCATCCGGTCGTTGGACATAGGCGGACTGCTTACCCCAGCTAAACCACACGGGCGGAAGTTGGGTGGCGGTGACCTGCGTCGGCAAAGCGTCCGAGCGCAGCAGGAAGTTCATCAGCGTCGATTTGCCTGCGCTGAACTCTCCCATTAGCGCGAAAACGGGTTTGCGCCGGGACCAGTTTTCAATGCGCTCCCAAGCCTTGGTTGAAACGAAGCGGGTTTGTGAATCTTTTGCCATGTCGCTACTTATGCTGCCTCGTTGCTTAGATCTTTCAGGATGTCGCCCAGGATATCGTCGGGCGATTTCTGCGGGGCCATGCCCGCCATCAGCGCATTCCGGGATGCGTCGGTCTCGGCGGTGGCCGATATGTTCAGCAATGTCTCTTTCTGCTCGCGCAGGAAGTCAGACAGAACAGCACGCACGTTTTCCAACACCGCCGCGATCTGGTTTTCTTCGATATCCTTCGTGATCGAGCTTGCCTCGGACGCAATCAGGCGGGTGTAGTCTGCGGCGTAAGCCTCGAACCCTTTGCGGCGTTGCCACCAGCGGCGCCACCACGTGCTTTGCAAATCCAGCGCAATCGTGCGCCCGATGCCCAACGGGGGCGGGACACGCGGCACAATTGGTGCTTCGATTGCGAACTCGCCAAGATGATTACCCAGCAGCTTATGATAGAGGGCTTCAACATCCGCCGCAGCAGCACTGTAAAGCGCACCAGCCTCTTTACGCATCGCGCGGGCAAAGCTGAAATAGGCCGCCTTTTGCAAGGTCCGCAGTCCGGCGGGATCGTATTGCCAAGTGCCTTCTTCGCCATTCTCTTCCAGATGCGCAATCAAGGAATCCGTCGCGCGTTTGACAAAGTTCTTTTCGGCCGAGTTCAGACGCTCCAGCACTTTTTCCCGCAGGGATGTGGTCAGCACAGCGGCCTTTTTGTCATATTCCGCAATAACGGTCGCAATGGCCTGCTCAGGAGAGACACCGTCGAGGTCACGCACCACACCATCACCATCTGACAGTTTCTTGGCTACGGCAGTTGCGCGGATTTGGCTGGCAATGTTGCGCGCTTTGTGGCGCACACGGTCCAACAGGCGGGTGCCTGCGCCTTCGGCGATCCGTTCGTTCATCGCCAACAGCAGATCGGGCAGGCCTGAAAGCGCCCAGATCTTGTCCAGCGAGGGGGCCTGATCGCCAAACCCTGCAGCCAAATAGAAGGTGTTCAGCGCCTGCCGCGATTCCTCGTTCATGATGTCAGGATTACCGGTCAGTGCGGCCTCGGCCCAAAGCGCGCTGCCAAACACGACGCTGGTATTGCCGTCAATATTGTTCTGTTTCAGCGTGTCCTGAATACGGTCGCGGATTTCGGGCACCTGATTGACCGGATCGGCCAGTTCATCAATTCGGTTCACGAACAGGATGATTTGGCGGTTCTCGAACTGCGCGATGATGCGCATCAGTGCCATATCCATCGTGGTCAGCGCCTGACTTGCCGCCAGTACGACCACGCAAACCTCGGACCCGCGCAGACTGCGCAAGGTGATTTGCTCCCGCACCATGAAGGTATCGTTGACGCCGGGCGTGTCACACAGTCTGAGCGAAATCGGGTATTGCGGGATGTCCATGAACAGTTCCGCAGACTTCGTCACATCGGCAAATCGCCCAGTCTTTGGATTGATATCCGGGTCATCCTCATCCCCGAGGCAAACATAGCGCTGGATCAGTTCTTCGTCGAAATAATCGTATTGATGGCTCTGGCCCAGGATCAGGTCGAAATGCTTGCCCAGACGATCTTCCGACTTGGCCTTCATCTCGCCGATTTGGCGGCGGATATCGTCCATCTCGTCATCGGCCCCGGCGCGATTGGCCAATTCGCCCAGCCGGCCACCGCCGACCATCAGGTTGTCCCATTCTTCCTGTTCAAAGAAAGTAAACTTGGCCTTTTTGTCACCCTCGGTCCGGGTGTTGATGTTCAGCGTTGTCACCACCGAGGTCCACGGGTTCACATCCGACGGCAACAGGGCAGGGCGCCCGGCCAGGATATTCACGATCGACGATTTCCCTGCCTTGACCTGCCCCACAAGCGTGACACTCGCAGTGAAGTTCTCCATCCGCGTTTTCAGCGTCGCAAGACGCGCCGAGGAGCGCGCATCCGCCACTTCTGTCAGCTGGTCGATCTGCGTGGTCAAAGCCGTCATGGCCGAGGTCATCGGTGTCAGAGCTTCGTTGCCAACGGACAAAAGGTGATCGTTACGCGCCATGGTTAACCTCCGGTTCCTGTAGCGGCGATGGGGTGGTCTATCTGGTCGTGCTGCACGCTGGTCAGCGTGTCGATCCGCGCGATCAGGTTCAGTGCATTGCCCAGAATCGCAGCCTCTGCCGAGGGCGAAATCTTTTCATAAGCCCCTGAATCGGCTAGCACTTCGATCGAGCTGAAACTGTCACTGTTTTCCAGACAGGCCAGACGGCGGCCCGTGGGGAAACCTGCGGCTTTGGTTTCGGGCAGCGGCATGCGGGAATTGGCCAACAGATAATGGCCCCCCGAATGTGTGCGCAACGAAATGCCAAAACCCGTATTAGGATGATCCCGGTTCAGGGATTTCAGTTCGCCCAGAAAACTTTCCCGTGCAAGGCCAACGGCGTCTTGCTCGGTCACAGCGGAATTCATCATGTTGGTCACGTTTTCGACCCTTTTTCTGGAGTTGAGCAAAAGCTCTTCAACAACGCCCGGAGGCAAAAAGACTCATCTGGTCCCAGCGCCCATCAACCATCTGCAAGGGGGTCTTAATTTGACGCGAATAAGATTTTTTGGCGTTTGAAATGTGGCGCAAATATGTTTATTGTTTATATACAATATCTTAGAGATAATTTTTGTGCGACCGCAGGCGACAATAATGCACTCAACCACCAAGCTGTCCACGCGAGCAAGCGGCGAACGCTGCAGGCCCGTGATTACGACGTGATCCGACCAGCCGAATTTATTGACCTGAGTCGAAATTTCCCTCTCGCACTTGGGTTCAAGCTTTGCTATTTGGCCCTCAGTCTGGCACGAGATGCCACGATGCGGGTGTGGCGAAATTGGTAGACGCACCAGATTTAGGTTCTGGCGCCGCAAGGCGTGGGGGTTCAAGTCCCTCCACCCGCACCATTTCTTTCTAAAGTTTTTGTTGGAATGGAACAGGTTTCCGCGCTCCAAAAGATTGGGACGACGGTTCGCTTGATGAGGCTTATGTAAAGCCAAATCGACCGATCAAAGGATTTCGATCCGGCCCTTCATATGAGGATGAAACTCGCAAAAATAGGACTGTTCCATCCCTTCCGTGACTTCAATTTCACCGCTTGCGTCTTTCACAAGCTCAAACGTGTCCCAACTGCGATCAACTGCGGTCGCTGTATGGGGTGCGATATCCAGATTGACCCACTTGATCCTATCCCCCGGACGAACCTGTATTTGATCGGGCTCGAACTTGAAGCGACGGATTTGGATTTCATGCGTCATTGGGGCATTCTCTGCACTTCCCCGCGATACCAAAGCGGCTGCCGAAGCAGCCGCTCCGATCACGACGAATCGACGTGACACAGGTTTGGACATCAGTTCAGAGACTCGACCATCATTTCCGCATGACCTTCATGCGCCTTGAAAATCTCAAGGCCCTGCTCGAACAGCGCCTTAACCTCGGCATTGTCGATATTCGGGATCATGGTGTTCTCAACCAGCTCGTTGACGGCCTGATGATACGCCAGTTCATTGGCCGCATAGGCCTTGTCGAACTCGGCACCACGCAGCTGCGACAGATTGTTGATGATCTCTTCCGCGTTGGAATTCAATGTCTGGCTGAATGCATTGTCCTGCGCCGATGCACCCAACTTGTCCAGCAGTCCCAGCGCCGCTGCGTTAACGGCGGTATGATCCCGGATCATCGTATTGGCAAACTCGTGGATGTCGGGATTTTCCGACAGCGCCAAGGCCAGATGCGCATAGCGAATGTCAATGTTGTCAGCAGTATAGGCGATATGCGCGTATTCCAGGTCGCTCATATCAGCAACGTCCTGCGCCGAAGCAGCGGTTACGACAGCCAGCGAAATGGCGAAAGTGGCGAGGAATCTTTTCATGACGGATCTCCGTTGGATTGGACTGATGCGCCCAGTATCCCCAACGATGATCAAGACCACATACTCAGCCGTTCAAAATCCAGCACAGATCGTTCAGATTTCGGAACGCGCGCGCAAATGTGAACCAGGATTGGCAAGTCAGACCGTCCAAACCCACAGAAAAGGGACTAAAACGCGCGGCGCTGTTTGGGATCAGGCAGCGCCGCGCGAGGCAAGCAGATCAAGCGGCTGCAATCTGCTTTGCTTTTTCGACCATGACTTCGGCCTGCCGGATCGAAGCATAGTCAATCAGGCGACCATCCAGCGATACGGCCCCTTTGCCGGCAGTCTCGGCCTCGGCCATGGCGACCAGAATGCGCTGTGCTTTGGTGACTTCAGCATCGCTGGGCGACATGACTTCGTTGGCCAGCGCGATCTGGCTGGGGTGGATGGCCCATTTACCCTCGCAGCCCAGAACGGCTGCGCGTTTGGCAGCCGCCTTATAGCCTTCGGGGTCCTGGAAATCGCCGAACGGGCCGTCAATCGGGCGCAGGCCGTTGGCGCGCGCGGCCACGACCATACGCGCCAGCGCATAGTGCCACATGTCGCCCCAATGGGTTGCGCGGGATGCGTCACCATCGGGATCGGTCAGTACGGAATAGTCCGGGTTCACACCACCAATGATCGTGGTGCGCGCGCGGGTCGAGGCCGCATAGTCAGCCACACCGAAATGAAGGCTTTCGTTTCGTTTCGAGGCCGCCGCGATTTCGCTGACGTTTTGCATGCCTAAGGCGGTTTCGATGATATGTTCGAACCCGATGCGTTTCTTGTACCCCATCGCGTCTTCGATCTGAGTGACCATCATGTCGACCGCATAAACATCTGCTGCGGTGCCGACCTTGGGGATCATGATCAGGTCCAGACGTTCACCCGCCTGTTCGACCACATCGACCACGTCGCGGTACATATAGTGGGTATCCAGACCATTGATCCGCACGGACATGGTCTTGTTGCCCCAGTCGATGTCATTCAAAGCCTGAATGATGTTCTTGCGGGCCTGTTCCTTTTCGTCGGGCGCGACCGCGTCTTCCAGATCAAGGAAGATCACATCGACATCCGACTGGGCCGCTTTTTCGAACATACTGGGCTGGCTGCCCGGCACGGCGAGTTCGCTGCGGTTCAGGCGCGCGGGTGCCTGTTCGATGGCATAAAAGCTCATGGGTTTGGTCCTTTGAAAGAAGTGTGCGTTAGATCACGCGGTCTCGGGGTGAGCGGCCTGCGAAGAAGTCGCCCAGATTGTCCAACACGCGAAAGCCCATGGCCTCGCGCGATTCACGGGTGGCGCTGCCCAGATGCGGCAGCATCACCAGATTGTCGCATTGCAGCAGGTCCGGGCTAATGCGCGGCTCGCCATCGAACACATCCAGCGCGGCCCCGCCGATGGTTTCGAACATCAGCGACTGCACCAGAGCATGCTCGTCTACCACCTCACCGCGCGCAGTGTTGATCAGGAAGGCATCAGGCTTCATCAGGTCCAGCCTGCGCCCGTTGATCAGGTGACGGTTCGCGTCCCCACCGGGGCAGTGCAGCGAGACGAAGTCGCATTGCGGCAGCAAATCGTCCACCGTGTCGACCTGCGTGGCGTTGAATTGCTTCAGTACGTCGGGCGAGACCGTGCTGCGGTTTTGTACCAGAATGTTCATACCGAACCCGCGATGCGCCCGGCGGGCCATTTCCTGACCGATGCGGCCAAAACCGATAATGCCCAACGTCTTGCCGCTGACCTTGGTGCCCACAAGATGGGTCGGGCGCCACCCGGTCCAGCCACCAGCGCGCAGCTCGCGCTCACCTTCACCCGCGCGACGGGCGGCCATCAGCAACAGCGTCATGGCCAGATCGGCGGTGCATTCGGACAGGACGTCCGGCGTGTTGGTCACGGTCATGCCCAGATCACGGGCGGCCGGTTCGTTGATATGACTGTAGCCAACGCCATAATTGGCGAGGATTTTGGTTTGCGCGGCGGGCACGTCCAGCGCCTCGGCGCTGAGCGTATCGGTCACAGTGGGCAGAACCGCGTCGTATTTTTTCAGCGCGTCGCGGATCTCGGCCGGGGACATCGGAATGTCCCCGGTATTCAGCACGGTGTTATAGCTTTCGGCCAGTTGCGCCTCGACGGCGGCAGGCCAGCGACGGGTGACAAGGACCGAAGGTTTGACCATCACGCAGCCTTTCCCATGACACGAGCGATGGTTTCGCCGATCACCGCCGGGTTTTCGGCCACGGTCACGCCCGCCGCCGACAGGATTTCCACCTTCTCGCTGGCGCTTTCGCCAAAGGCCGAGATGATTGCACCTGCATGGCCCATCGTCCGGCCCTTGGGCGCGGTCAGACCCGCGACATAGGCCACAACGGGCTTGGTGATGTGATCGCGGATATATTCCGCCGCTTCGGCTTCCTGAGGGCCGCCGATCTCGCCGATCATAGCAATAACCTCAGTGTCTTCATCCTGTTCGAAACGCTCAAGAATATCGCGGAAGGACGAGCCGTTGATCGGGTCGCCGCCGATGCCGACGCTGGTCGAAACACCGATGCCGCGCTCTTTCAACTGCGCTGCGGCTTCATAGCCCAACGTGCCCGAGCGTCCGATGATGCCCACATTGCCAGGCAGGTAGATATGGCCCGGCATGATCCCCAACAGCGCCTTACCGGGGCTGATGGTGCCAGCGCAGTTCGGGCCGGTCAGCACCATGCGTTTGTCCTTGGGATAGCGGTACATGTAGCGTTTGACGCGGATCATATCCTGCGCCGGGATACCGTCGGTGATGCAGACGCAATAACGGATACCGGCATCTGCGGCTTCCATGATCGAATCCGCCGCAAACGGGGGCGGCACGAAGACAAGGCTGGCATCGGCGCCGGTGGCCTCGACCGCTTGTTTGACGGTGTCAAAGACGGGCACACCTTCAACGGTTTCGCCACCCTTACCCGGGACAACGCCGCCGACGACATTGGTGCCGTACTGCACCATATCCTTAGTGTGTAGGCGTGCCATGCGTCCGGTGATGCCCTGAACGATCACGCGGCTATCACGGTCCAGAAGAATGCTCATTGCACGGCCCTCATCTTGGTGTTTTGGGTCAAATCGTTGCGCCATGCGCCTACGGCGCGCTCGGCGGCTTCCATCAGTGTCGTCGCGCGGATGATCGGCAGGCCCGACTTGGCCAGGATTTTCTGACCTTCTTCAACATTCGTGCCCGCAAGGCGCACGATAACTGGCAGGTCAATCTCAAGCTCGCGCAGCGCCTGCACGACACCTTCGGCCACCCAGTCGCACCGGTTGATACCGGCGAAAATATTGACCAGAACCGCCTGAACATTGTCATCTGACAGAACCAGCCGGAAGGCCTTGGCCACCCGCTCGGGCGAGGCACCTCCACCGATATCCAGAAAGTTCGCAGGCTCGCCACCGGCCAACTTGATCGTGTCCATCGTGGCCATAGCCAGACCGGCGCCGTTCACGATGCAGCCGATATTGCCATCCAGCCCGACATAAGACAGGCCCCGATCCGCCGCGCGGCTTTCGCGCGGGTCTTCCTGACTTTTGTCGCGCAGTTCAGCGATCTGAGGGCGACGGAACAGAGCGTTGTCGTCAAAGCTCATCTTCGCGTCCAGTGCCAAAACACGGTCGTCGCCAGTGATGACCAGCGGGTTGATCTCGACCATAGTTGCGTCCAGCTCGCTGAAAGCGGCATAGCAACCCTGCAAGGTGCGGACCATGTGTTGGGTCAGCTTCGGCTCAAGCCCCAATTTAAACGCGATCTCGCGGGCCTGGAATTCCTGCAGGCCCACCGCCGGTTCAACGATCGAGCGCACGATGCTGTCGGGACGCTCGGCTGAAATTTCCTCGATCTCCATCCCGCCTTCAGACGAGGCAACAATCATCACCCGCTGGCTGGACCGATCCAGCACAAAACCCAGATAGATCTCACGATCAATCGGCACCGCGGATTCCACATAGACGCGGTAGATGCCTTTGCCTTCGGGCCCGGTCTGATGCGTGACCAGCTTACGGCCGAACATGTCGTCACAGGCCGCATGGATTTCGCTTTCCGAGCTGCACAGCTTGACGCCACCGGCCTTGCCACGCCCACCGGCATGGACCTGCGCCTTGACGATCCACTTGTCACCGCCCAGTTCGCGCGCGCGATAAGCGGCCTGTTCGGGGCTGTAGGCCAAGGCCCCCGAAGGGGTCTCGACACCAAATTTCGACAGCAATTCTTTCGCTTGATATTCATGGATATCCATCTGCATTCCTCCCGTTCATGCAGCGCGGTCAGGCCGCGATCGACGTGCCGTAGCGGCTTTCCAGCAGGGCCTCGACCGCCTCAAGATCAACGGAGCCGCCCATGTCCTGCACCGCTTGGCCGAACAGGCGCACGATGTGGCTGATGGCCTGGTGGTTCAGCTGGTTCAGGATGCCAATCCGGACCTGAACAGGCGCGCTGAGCGTCGGCCAGATACCAAATCCCTGTGCCCGACAATTCTGCACCAGCTCCATCTCACGACCGGCCAGTTCCGGCGGCAGGTTCAACACCACAAGGCTGGGCATATCCGACGTCACCTGGCATCCCATCGCAGTCACGGCATCGCGCAGCACGGCCTCGTGCGTTTTGTAGGATTGGGCACGTTTGGCCAACCCCTCGATCAGGGTCAGGCGCAGGGATTCATGGAAGGCGGCCACGGCATAGCCCGAATGGGTGCGGTGGTAAGTGCCTTTCTCGACATCTTGTCCATCGACGATGCCCCAGTGGCGTGCCTCGAAGATCGGGTTGTGAACGTAGGAATAAGCGCCCGACGTCTTCAATACCTCGATATAAGCGTCGGTAAAGCTGACTGGTGCATAGGTCAGCGGCAGGCAGCACAGGCCTTTTTGCGGACACGACGCCCATCCTGCGACGCCAGGGAAATCGTCAATGCGGAAATCCGACACACCGAGAGACGACACAGCGTCGATCAGGCCCATCGCGCCATGACGTTCGCACGCGTCCGAAAAGCCCTGAATATCGTTCACACGGCCCGAACCGGTTTCCCAGTGCGCCATGAAGGCCCATTTCGGTTTATGCTGCGCCAAAACCTCGTCGACCATCTCGCCGGTGACGGGTTGGCCATGGGGCACCTCAATCACGGTGACGCTGGCAGCTTGCGGGTCCAGCGGGTTTGCTGCGTGCTCGGTCGGGGTGGCGGCTTTGATCCGCAGGGTCAGCGCATCGATGCCCGAGAAGGTGCCGTTGGTAAAGGCGACAACCTTGTCACCCGGCATCACGGCCGAGAACATGGTGTCCAGCCCGCTCCAACCGGTTCCGGCGACAGCGAAAGTATAGGTGTTCTCAGTCCCCCAGATCTGACGCAGCATGTGCTTGCATTCGATCATACCGCGCAGAACGTCGCCCTGCATATGGTCGGCAACACCGGCACTGGCGAATGCCTGCAAAACACGGGCATCCGTATTGCCGGGGCCAGGACCCGCAGCAAGTGTTTCAGGGATTTCGAGGGTAGGGTAGATTTGAAATGTCACGTTCGATCCTCCAAAACGACCGGGGTTGGGGGTGCCCGGCCAGACGTGTTGAGGGTGAGGAAAATCGAATCTTGCCTCGTCACGCAACGTAACTTACTACTGCCTTTGGATATCTGTTGGGGTGGGCAAGAAACTACCCATTCTGGTAAATATGCCGTTGTATACGGATTTTGAGCCTACCCATACGGGTAGTTTTTGTAATTTTTCGGGGAAAATCAATGTCCGATGCCGCCTCACGCCCCATTGATGTCATGCTGGCCAACAACAACCCGCTGGTTCTGTCGGCCATGTCTGAAATATTCGAGCGTGACCCCCGATTCTCTCTGGTCGCCACGTCAGCAACGGCCGAAGGGTTTCTGGGTGCCATCATGCGGGTGCCGGTCAAAATCTGCGTGATCTCGTGGAATTTGCCCGTTCTTGGTGCTGCAAAGCTGATCGAGGTCCTGCGCGAACAAGAGAACCCGCCGCGTTTTGTCGTCTATGGCGATGACGGCGGAGAAATCCCCCGATTGGCGATGCAGGCGGGGGCGGCCGGGTTCGCCTCGCGCTCGGGCGAGGTCGAGGGGCTGCTGGAAACCTGCATCGACGTTGCGCGCGGCAAGATGGTGTTCCCTTTTATCGACGTGCGCAAAATGCAAAGGGACCCGCTGCAAAGCCTGTCGCGCAAGGAAATTGTAATCCTTGAAGCCTTGGCCAAAGGCTTATCCAACCGTGATCTATCGAAAGAGCTGCAAATTTCGGCCAACACGGTGAAGTTTCACCTGTCCAACATCTACGAAAAGCTCTCGGTCAAGAACCGGGCCCAGGCAATTGCGTTCTACTATTCGTCCAAGACGGCGTCGGACTAGCTCTGCTCTTTCACCGGTTCGATCTGGGTGAAAATGGCCGTGCAAATCTGATCCATCTCAAGCGCAAAGAAGTTTTTCGCGGCCGCTTCGTTGGGATGGTAGGGATCCTTGACCAGCCCTTTCTTGTTCAGCCGGAAATACTCTTTGTTGCCCTGATTGGCCGCAACGGTTTCCGGCGTCGCCCCCGGCACGAAAGAACAGCGCAGGCCAGAGGTCTCAAACGCCTTCATCAGGTTTTCCTGCGCGCGCAGACGCAGGTCCACGATCTTTTTCTTATAGGCCGGTGCCGTCGTCATGAAGATACAGGGCAAATCCGGCGGCAGCTGGCTTTTCAGGCGCTGCACATCGCGGATCGCGGCCTCGGGGCTGTTGGCCCAACGTTTGGCCGAATTGCCCAGAAATGACATCAGTATCAGCTTTGGGTCATAGTAATCCTCGCGCAGCATCTGCTCCAAAGGCGAGGTCCCCGGCGCGCAGAACTGGTATTCGCGCCCTTGCCCGATCTGGACGAATTTCTTGTCGGAATTGTTGACAAAACCATAGGCACCCGCGTTCACCCGCCATTTCGGATCGACCTTGCAGATCGTGTCCTTTCCGGCCCCCGATCGCGCCGTCCACGCGCTGATCGAGCTGGAACGAACACCAATGACACCCACGCGCATCTTCCCCAAACGTTTCAGATGGCTTTTTTGCTGGGCGTTTGGTTTGCAATGGCTTTTTATGTCGCTGAAAAACTCCAGAAATGCCGGGCCTGACCCGAAAGATATCTGGCTGTCACCGATAATCAAAATCTCGGGCGAGTCGAAAGGTTCCGCCTGCGCTGCAGGCACCATCATCAACGCGCCTATGACAAGGCTCAGTGCTTTTGTCAGAAACTGCATGTTTCCCCCTTTATGCGGTCTCTTTATTCAAGGGCCGAGAATATGGCGTCGCAAAACTCGGTCGTGTTGATCTTTAAAAATTGGCGAATGGCGGCGTTGCTGGGATGATGCGGGTCTTTGACGCGACCGGCATCGTTGCGGCGAAAAAACTTGGGCTTCCCTTCGATTGCCGCACGTGTTTTCGCGTTGAACCCCTCAACCGCAATACACTGCGCATCGGCGCGGTCGAACGCGCGGGCGATGGCGGTTTGCGCTTTCATCCGCTTGTCATTCGTCTTTTTCAGGTAAACCGGCGCGCTGGAGATATAGATACATGCCGTATCTTTAGGCACCTGAGCTAAAGTCCGCCGCACGTCCTCTTCGGCCGCGTCGGGTGAGTTTGCCCATCTGTCCGCAGAATTGCCCAGAAAGGTTAGGATCAGCAGGTCGGGGTCATAGTAGCCATCTGCAAACATCGACTCGAAGGCGGTCTGTTTCGGCTTGCAGAACTGATAGGACTTGCCTTTGCCGATCTGGATGAACACCCGGTCCGGGTTGCCGTCTATGCCGTAGGCGCCTGCATTCACGCCGTATTTCTTGTCTACGTCACAAATCGCACCACGCGTCGGGCCGCTGGTCGAGGTCCAAGATTGTAGCGATGTCGACCGCACCCCGATGGCCGCCGTCTGGCGCGGGCCCAGCTTTTCCAGCAGCTTGGTGCGCTTTTGCGTCATCTCGCAGCGGTTCGGCAATTCCGCAAAGAACCGAACATATTCCTTGCCCGCCCCGAACGAGATCTGGCTATCCCCAAGCACCAGAATATCTGGCTGTGCCAAGGCCGAGTGGCCGCCCAACATCAACACCGAAACCAGCGCTGCGCTTAGAAATGAAACTATCTTTGTCGTCACGCAGTCACCTTGATCGTGCGGTCAAATTTCAACCCGTTTTCTTACTGATCGGTAAAAGATGGCGTATTGGGCAATGAAATACCAATCAACACCAGGTTACAAAAAGGGTTCGTTGCGCTGTTGCATCGGTGAGCACGACGGAGTCGATCTCACATCGTCAGGTGATCCGTTGAAAGTTTGGGCAGTTCGGCCAACAAACCCGAAACACGTTGATGGCATAGCGCAAGCGGGCCGTCTGGACATAGTGAGATATGGGCCCAGCTTGACCCTCGCAGCGCAATTTTGCGCCAATGGTGCAGAAGCAGAAGGCGTATCGTGGCTTGGGGCAGGGCGGGCAGGGTCAGAAAATCCATGCGTCCCGCCAGATCATGAAGACGCTGCACATGCGTTATGGTCTGCGGTGCAACAATCTTGCCGGAAAACCACATGGGCACGGGCTCGGGTTCAAACCGCAGCCGTGTCTGATCGCTGCGCGTAGCCTCGGATACCGGCACCAGAAACAATGCCCGGTCCAGACGGATCATCGCGCCGGTCGGCTCACAATCCTGTCGAGTCAAAGCCACACACCAACCATCGGGAAATTTAACATCCTGACGGTACACGTCCTCATAGACCGCGCGGGTTTCGGTCAAACCATGGCTGGACAGGCTATAGGTCACTTCGCGGCCGATTTTGGTGGATACGATCCAGCCGTCCTTGCGCAGCCTGTGCAGGGCAACGCGCATGGCTTCGGTCTTAATCCCGACCCGGCCCAGAATTGCACCCAGCTGCTTGCCGGTGACGGGCTGACCATTCAGGTCACCAAACAGCGTCACGATCAGGGACCAGGTCTTGATCGGCTCCAGCGCGCTAAGGTCTTCAATCAATGTCTCGGCAAGAGTCAAATGTAGGTCTTTCCAAGGGGGTACACTCTGTTGCGCCCCTTTAAGTACCATGCCGACGGGTCACGTGGCTACGCTTATCCCGCAGGATCAGGCTGCGCATAGGCGTTCATAGTCAGCAACTCGTATTCGGCGGTCAGCTCGTCCTCTTGGTTGCGGATCGAGACATGCCAGCGTACCTCACCATAGTCCTGGTTGCGCGGGGTCTTTTGCATGACCGTCAGGTGCACGCGGATACTATCGCCCGCCTGCACCGGTTTCAGGAACCGCAGATTGTCGAGGCCGGTATTGGCCAGTACCGGGCCTTCGTCCGGCTGTACAAACAGCCCCGCCGCAAAACTCAGCAGCAGGTATCCGTGGGCAACCCGCCCCGGAAAGAACGGATTTCGACTTGCCGCTACCTCGTCCATATGCGCGTAGAACGTGTCGCCCGTGAAATGGGCGAAGGTTTCAATATCATCCAGCGATATCTCGCGCGGGTCCGTCACCAGCGTCTCACCGACCTCCAATTCGTGGAACGTGCGGGTGAAGGGATGGGCGCGGTCCCTGGCCTCGGTCGCCCCCGGCACCCATTTCTTGCCGATCCGCGTCAACAGGTCCGGGCTGCCTTGTACGGCAGTTCGCTGCATATAGTGCATCACACCGCGTATGCCGCCCAGCTCTTCGCCGCCGCCTGCGCGACCAGGGCCGCCATGAACCATGTGGGGCAGGGGGGACCCATGGCCGGTGCTTTCTTTCATCGAGTCACGGTTGTTGAGGTAGAGCCGCCCATGAAACGCCCCGGCACCAATCACAAACTGGCGCGCGACCTCGGGGTCATGTGTGATGACCGAAGCCACAAGGCTGCCCTCGCCCTTGTTGGCCAGTTCAATCGCGTGATCCAAATCCCGATAGGGCATCACTGTAGAAACAGGACCAAAGGCTTCGACCGCGTGCAGAGTTTGGGCCGCATCCGGCGTATTACAGCGGAACAGCATCGGCGGGACAAATGCCCCTTTGTCTGCGTCGGCGCCGTGGACAGTAAAATCATCGGGGTCGCCGAAAATACGCTCGGCCTCTTGCCCGATCAGAGCCGCCTTTTCCAACACATCACGGCGTTGCGCTTGCGAAACCAGCGCTCCCATCTGAGTCTTCTCATCCGCCGGATTCCCGATCACGACCGAGCTCAACCGATCCCGCAGGGCATCTGACACCGCGTCGATATGCGCCTCAGGCACCATGATGCGGCGGATGGCGGTGCATTTCTGCCCGGCTTTCGCGGTCATCTCACGCTGGACCTCCTTGATAAACAAGTCAAACTCGGGCGTTCCGGGCACTGCGTCCGGACCAAGGACTGACGCGTTCAGGCTGTCCTGCTCGGCCACAAAGCGGGTGGCGTTGTCCAGAATACCGGGCGCACTGCGCAGCTTGCGGGCCGTCGCCGCCGAGCCTGTGAAGCTGACGACATCCTGCCCGCCCAGATGATCCAGTATCGGGCCCAGATTGCCGCTGATCAGCTGCACGGCCCCTTCGGGCAGCAGACCACTGTCCAGCATGATCCGAACGCACAGCTCAGTCACATAGCAGGTCGCGGTGGCCGGTTTCACAATCGCGGGCATACCGGCCAGCAGGGTCGGAGCCAGCTTTTCCAGCATCCCCCAGACAGGGAAGTTGAACGCGTTGATGTGAACGGCCACACCGGCCAGCGAGGTGCAGACATGCTGGCCCAAAAACGTACCCTGCCGCGACAGACGTTCAACCGGGCCGTCCAGATAGATCGTGTCATCGGGCATCTCGCGCCGACCCTTGCTGGCGATGACCAAAACCGTGCCGATCCCGCCATCGACATCAATCATGTGATCCCTTTGAGTCGCCCCTGTCGCGAAAGAGGCGTCATAAAGCGCCTGTTTATGCTGACCCAGATGCAGCGCCAGCGCCTTGAGCATTCTGGCCCGGTCGTGAAAGCTCATCTTGCGCAGGGCAGGGCCGCCTTTAGTCTGCGCGTATACCAGCATCGCGCCCACATCCAAGTGACTGGTTCCGGCGCGCGCGATCAGCTCACCGGTAACGGCCGAATGGATCTCGCGTGCGGTGCTGTCGCTGCCGATCCATTGCCCGCAAACATAGCTGTGCACGTCCTGAATATTCATCTGGCGATCCCCGCGATAAGGACCGGCAAGGCGTCACTGATTAATTGACCTACCGGTCGGTTTATGGAATGTTTAGATTTAGGACGGGCAAAGATCAAGGAGAATATCGTGCTGGATAACGCGCCTGACAGACGTCCAAAGGTGCCATCATGACCCCGAGAGAGCGCGCCGAACGTGCAGCCCGGGTCATGTGGGCCTCGGACAATGCCAGCCCCTGGGCAGGTATGCAGATTGATATGGTGGATGAGGGGCAGGCGCAGCTGTCCCTGACCGTCGCAGAACACCACGTCAACGGGCACGGGATTTGCCACGGTGGGCTGATCTTCATGCTGGCCGACAGCGCCTTTGCCTTTGCCTGCAACAGCCGCAATCAATCCACCGTCGCCCAACACAACACGATTTCTTACATCACGCCCGGCCGCTTGGGCGACCGCCTGACGGCCCGCGCGCGCGAGGTCGCTCTGACCGGGCGTAGCGGCATTTATGACGTGACCGTCACCAACCAAAGCGACGCTGTGATCGCTGAATTCCGCGGCGGCTCTCGGGCCGTGCCCGGACAGTTGTTCGAAGAATAGGGAGGCGCCCATGAAAGACCTGACACCGGCCCGAGACACGCTCGACCCGATCGAAATTGCGTCTCTGGATGAAATCAGAGCGCTTCAGTTACAGCGGCTCAGATGGTCACTGAAACACGCCTATGACAATGTGCGCATGTATCGACAACGGTTCGATGCAGCAGGGGTTCACCCGGATGACCTGACGGACCTGAGCGACCTGTCCAGATTCCCATTTACCTACAAAAATGACCTGCGCGACAATTATCCGTTTGGGCTTTTCGCCGTGCCGCAGGATCAGATCCTGCGCCTTCATGCCTCATCCGGGACCACCGGAAAGCCAACCGTGGTCGGGTATACGCGCACGGATATCGACAACTGGGCCCATCTGGTCGCCCGATCAATGCGCGCCAGCGGCACCAAACCCGGTGATACTGTGCAAGTCGCTTATGGCTATGGCCTGTTCACCGGCGGCTTGGGTGCACACTACGGTGCGGAAAAGCTAAACTGCACTGTCGTCCCGGTCTCAGGCGGTATGACCGAGCGGCAAGTGATGCTGATTCAAGACTTCCGCCCCAGCACGATCATGGTGACGCCGTCCTATATGCTCAACATCCTGGAACAATTCCACGCGGCGGGGATCGACCCGCGTGACACCTCTTTGGAGGTCGGCATTTTTGGCGCAGAGCCATGGACCAATGCCATGCGTGCCGAGGTCGAAGAGGCGTTCGACATGCATGCGGTCGATATCTACGGCCTGTCCGAGATCATGGGGCCGGGTGTGGCCAATGAATGTGTCGAAACCAAAGACGGGCTGCATATTTGGGAAGATCACTTCTTTCCCGAAATTATCGACCCCGAAACCGGTGAAGTTCTGCCGGATGGCGAAATGGGCGAGTTGGTTTTCACCACCCTCACCAAAGAGGGCCTGCCCATGATCCGCTACCGGACCCGTGATCTGACACGGCTGTTGCCGGGCACGGCGCGGTCAATGCGGCGGATGGAGAAGATCACCGGGCGCTCGGACGACATGATCATTCTACGCGGCGTGAATGTGTTTCCCACTCAGGTCGAGGAACTGGTTCTCGCAACTCCTGATCTGGCCCCTTATTTCCAGATCGAACTGACCCGCGACGGGCGCATGGACGCGATGACAGTGCATGTTGAGGCTGCGGCAAGCGAGGACTCCAGACAGGCCCTGTCCGGGGTCTTGACAAAAAAGATCAGGGACACGATCGGCGTCGGCGCGACCGTATCTGTCGGCACCCCCGGCAGTGTTGAACGCAGTCAGGGCAAAGCCCGCCGCGTGATCGACAACAGACCCAAGGGCTAAACCAGTGGCCCGCACCATCGCAAAGGATCACGACCAGAAACGTCAAAGCATCCTGTCGGTCGCCGCCAGCGTGTTCGCACGCGAAGGCATTGCGCGCGCCTCGATGAACCAAGTGGCTAAGGCTGCGGGGATTTCGAAGGCCAACATCTACCACTATTACGACGGCAAGGAGGCCTTGTTGTTCGATATTCTGGACACTTACCTCTCTGAATTGAATAACCGCGTCACGGCTCTCAATTTGGACGACATGCCCCCAGCGGATCGATTGCATCTGGTTCTGCGGGAATACCTGTTGGCCTATGAAGGCATGGATTTCGAACACAAAATCCAAAGCGAAGGCGTGTCGCTGCTGCCGCAAAACATGCAGAAGGTTCTGAAGGCCTACCAAAAAGACATGGTCGCGCAGATGAGCGCTATTCTCAACGCGATCAGTGACGGCAAGCTGGGAGATAACCAGCAGCTTTTGCGCGAAGTGACAATGTCAGTCTTCGGAATGCTGAACTGGTACTATATGTGGCAACCCAAAGCCACGCGGGCCGATCGCGAAGGCTATGCCAGAACCATCGCGCGCCTAACCGTTGCCGGGTTGCCCGGAGTGCAGAACGCGGGCTAGTGCCCCGCCTCGTCATAGTCCCAGACCACCTTGTCGGACAGTGCAAAGCACTGACAAGTCAGAACGAACCCTGCCTCAACCTCATAGTCTTCCAGCGCATGGTTGGCGACCATCTCGACCTCGCCCTCCAACACTTTCGCCTTGCAGGTCGAGCACACGCCCGCCTTGCAGGCATGGGGCGCATCCAGGTTTTCAGCCAGCGCGGCCTCGAGCAGGCTGGTATCCTTGGGAATGGTGAACTGCCGCGTTTCGCCGCCCAATGTGACGCGCCCCTTGATGCCATTCTCAGCCACCGACCGCGAGACAGCGCGGGTTCTGGCACGTCCCGGTTGGGATGAAGCAAACAGCTCGAACCGGATCTGATCCTTGGTCAGGCCGTGATCTTTCAACGATTGCGAAATCGCCAACATCATCGGCTCTGGCCCACAAATATAAGCCAACGAAACCGAATTGATGTCGATCCAGTGCTGGAACAGGGCCGCGCATTTTTCGGCATCGACGCGGCCTTTGAACAGGTCAATCTCCTGACTGTCGTCTTCCAGGATATGCACGATGTTCAACCGGTGCAGAAAGCGGTTCTTGAGGTCCTCCAACTCTTCCCGGAACATGATCGTATTGGGGGTACGGTTTGCGTAAACCAGTGTGAACCGGGCCGACGGGTCCTCGGTCAATGCGGTTTTCAGGATCGAAAGCACCGGCGTGATGCCAGAGCCCCCGGCGAAGCCCAGGTAGTGCGGCGCATCGGCATTGGCGGCCGCATGGAAATTGCCCATCGGCGGCATGGCGTTCATGACGTCGCCCACTTGCAGCTCGGTATTAGCCCAGGTGGAAAAGGCACCGCCATCCACACTTTTGATGCCAACCTGCAGGATACCTTCATGCGGGGCGGCGCAGATCGAATAGGACCGGCGCAACTCATCTCCATCGAAATCCCGTTTGAAGGTGAGATACTGGCCCGGCGCAAACGCAAAATGCTCGGGGTTTTCGGGTTTCAAGGTCACGACCACCGCGTCGCGGATGGTTTTGTGGATGTCCGTTACTTTAAGGGGATGAAACATAGCCATAACGGGACCTCAGATACATTTGAAATAGTCAAAGGGTTCAAGACAATCCATGCAGCGCCACTGGGCCTTGCAAGGGGTCGAGCCGAACTGGCTGATCTTTTCGACCTGCTTTGATTTGCAATGCGGGCACCGTTCAGGGCCACCTGCGGGTTGCGGCGGGGCGATGCCGAACTCCTCCAGCCGGGCGCGGCCTTTTGGGGACAGCCAGTCGGTTGTCCATGCCGGCGCTATACGGATCTGGATGTCCAGATTGTCGATACCGTTGCGCGACAATTCGGTTTCTATATCCAACGCAATCACCGCCATGGCGGGACACCCGGAATAGGTCGGCGTGATCGTCACAGTCACACTGTCATTCCTGACGTCCACCCCCCGAATCACGCCCAGATCAACGACCGAGATCACCGGAATCTCGGGGTCGGGCACGTTTTCAAGCCAATCCCAGACCTCCGCTTCGGTGACAGCCATCGTACCTACCACGTGGCCCCCGGATAGGAGCGCTGCAAGGTTTGCATCACCGCTAGCAAATGGCCCAGGTGTTCTGTATGGCGGAACCCTGTACGCCCGCCTTTCTGCGCATAGTCGCTGTCAGGCAGGGTCAGACAGGCCTCTGCCGCAACAGCTTTGACCGTCTCCAACCACGGCGCGCGCAGCTCCGAGGGCAGGGGGGCAACGCCCGTATCGGCCATCGCCTGATCGGTTGCGTCATCAACAAACATCTCGCCGCTATAGGGCCACAGGAACATCAACGCCTCAACCATGCGCGCGTTGCTGTCCTCGGTTCCATCACCCAAAGCGATCACGGTCTGGGACGACCGTTCCAAATGATAAAGCGCCTCTTTCACGCATTTCGCCGCGATCTCGGCAATGCGGGTATCGCCGGAGTCTTGCAAGCGCGTCAGCCAAGGCACCTGAAACGCATCGAACAGGAATTGACGCATCTGGGTTCGGCCAAAGTCACCATTCGGGACCTCAAGCATCAACAGGTTGCGAAAATCGTAGACGTCGCGCAGATAGGCCAGATCATCGGCCGAGCGACCGGTCCCTTCGACCTCGCCCGCATAGCCCAGCCACATCTGCGTCTGACCGATCAGGTCCAGCGCCATATTGGCCAGCGCTATATCTTCTTCCAGAATTGGCGCAACCCCGCACCATTCCGACGTGCGATGCCCCAGCACAAGGGCATTGTCCCCTTGTCTGAGCAGGAATTCGAACAGGGGGTTTTCCAGAGCCATCACATTTTCCCAACTTCTTCCGGGATGTCGTAAAACGTCGGATGACGATAAACCTTGTCCCGCGCCGGATCGAACAGAGGCCCCTTATCCGAGGGGCTGGAGGCGGTGATCTTCGCGGCCTCGACCACCCAGATACTGACGCCCTCGTTCCGACGGGTATAGACATCACGCGCATTGCGGATCGCGTGTTCCGCATCGGCTGCGTGCAATGAGCCGACATGCCGGTGGCTCATACCGTGCTGGCCGCGAATAAAGACTTCCCACAGGGGCCATTCGTTTTCATGTGTCATTGCTTACTCCGCCGCTTGCGCGCGTTTTTGGGATTTGCGGGCATGGGCCAGCATGGCCTCTCGCACCCACGCGCCATCGTCCCAGGCCTTCCGCCGGGCGTTCAGACGCTCGACATTGCACGGGCCATTGCCCGAGATCACTTCGAAGAATTCGGACCAGTCGGGTTCGCTGAATTCATAGTGTCCGGTCTCATCGTTCCATCGCAGGTTCTCGTCGGGGATGGTCAGGCCAAGGAACTCGGCCTGCGGGACGGTTTCGTCCACGAATTTCTGCCGTAGCTCATCATTGGTGTTGATCTTGATTTTCCACGCCATCGACTGCGCCGAATGCACACTTTCCTTGTCGGACGGCCCAAACATCATCAGCGCGGGGTACCAGAACCGGTTCAGCGCATCCTGCGCCATGCGCTTTTGTTCAGCGGTGCCCTCTTTCGCCATCTTGATCATGATGTGGTAGCCTTGGCGCTGGTGAAAGCTTTCTTCCTTGCAGATACGCACCATCGCCCGCGCGTAAGGACCAAAAGAGGTGCGCTGCAACGGCACCTGATTCATGATCGCAGCCCCATCAACCAGCCAACCAACCGCGCCCATATCGGCCCATGTGAGGGTGGGGTAGTTGAAGATGGACGAATACTTCATCCGCTCGGAGTGCAACATCTCGACCAGCTCATCCCGGCTGACCCCCAGCGTTTCGGCCGCGCAATAAAGATACAGCCCATGCCCCGCCTCGTCCTGCACCTTGGCCAGCAGATTGGCTTTGCGTTCTAGTGTCGGGGCGCGGGTGATCCAATTGCCTTCGGGCAGTTGCCCGACAATCTCGGAATGGGCGTGTTGGCCGATCTGGCGGATCAACGTCTTGCGATAGGCATCGGGCATGTAATCCTTGGGCTCGATCTTTTCGCCGCGATCAATGCGGTCTTGAAAGGCCTGATCCTCGGGGCTCATCTCCTTGCGGTCCTGAACACCTTTTCCGGTCGACTGTACCATCTGCGCGTACATGGCTGCGTCCTCCTTACACACCCTAGGGTGACTGATTCAGTCGTCCCACCCTCTATTATGTTACATTTTTTCCAATATTCAATATTTTTGTAACATATTTTCACCAGCAAAAAACCGAACGTGAAATCAATGCTTTCGGTAGATCAGATCAATCGAACCTGCTTCCGGCTCTTCCTGCAAAATGGCCGAGACCTGCGCATGCAAGGGCGACTTGCGACACACCGGATCAGTCGCAGCCGCATCCCCGGCCAAGGCCAAGGCCTGACAGCGGCAGCCGCCAAAGTCGATCTCTTTCCGCTCGCAACTCTGGCAGGGTTCCGGCAACCAATCCGTCCCGCGATAGGCGTTGAAGGCCGGACTGTTTTGCCAGATTTCCGCCAGCGTTTTATTTTGGACGTTGTCAAACTGCAGATGTTTGATGGTTTGCGCGGCGTGGCAGGGCAGAACAGTGCCATCTGGCGTCACGTTCAACCCGGTCGAGCCCCAGCCGCCCATGCAGGCCTTTGGAAAATCCGCATAGTAGTCTGGCGGAACAAAATCGAACGCCAGAACGCCTTGCAGACGCTGTGCGGCTTTGGCGACCGTGTCCTTCACGGCCAGAGTCTGCTCACGTGTCGGCAACAGTGCGGCACGATTTTTCAAAGCCCATCCATGGAATTGGACACAGGCAACCTCAAGCCTGCGTGCTCCCAATTCGACGGCCATTTCAATCGTGCGGTCCAGATCATCCAGATTTTGCCGATGCATCACGGCATTCAGGGTCAAGGGAATGCCCCGATCCCGGATCTCGCGCGCAACGATCATCTTACGGTCAAACCCGCCGCGATACCCGCCGATATGATCAGCCAAAGCGGCATTCGTCCCTTGCAGCGACAGTTGGACATGATCCAGCCCGACCTCTTCCAGCCGGTCCAGCCTTTTGGGGGTCAGCCCGATGCCCGAGGTGATCAGATTGGTGTAAAGCCCAATTTGTGATGCGTAATCTGTCAGTTCTTCCAGATCGCGGCGGGATGCGGGCTCGCCACCGGACAGATGCAGTTGCAAAACACCTAGCGCGTGCGCCTGTTTGAACACGTCTTTCCAAGTATCGGTGTCCAGCTCGGTCTCTTTGCGTTCAAGTTCCACCGGATTGCTGCAATAGGGGCAGCTCAGCGGACAGCGATGCGTCAGCTCGGCCAGCATGGCGATGGGGGCAGGGGCACTCATTCCCGCACCATCAAATAGACGCGGCTGCGCAAGGTCTGCAAAAAGCGCTGAACATCCGTTTCAATCTGCTCGGCCGGGGCGTTGTAGGTAGCGGCAAGGTCCTGCACGATCTCGGAAAACCGGGCAGACCCATCGACGCGGGACAAAATAGCCATCCCGATCTGATCCAGCTCGATCACCTTCTCGGGCGCCATCAACACCGTGCGGTCGCGCACCTCATCGCGCTGCACCCGCACGCCGCGCGGCAGGTATGGACGGTCGCTCTGGCGCAGTTCCAGAGTCATAGCAAACCCTCGCCCGGTTGCCACGCACCCGGAGGGATCATCCCAGGTTCAACATAGGCCGACCACAGCGCATCCAACTGCGCCCACAACACATTGGTTTTGAAGATCAGAGCCTCGCAGGCCATGTCCTCTTTCTCAGACGTGTCGGCATGATCCAGAACCCAATTCAGGCCAAAAGCCACATCCTTGGGGGCCTGAGTCAGACGTTTGCGGAAATAGGACAGACTGTCGGCATTGGCAAAATCGTAATGCTCCAGCAGCCCTTCGATCCGCTGTTCATGAATCTTCGGCGCAAAAAGCTCGGTCAGCGAGGACGCGACTGCCTGCAACAGCGGCTTCTCACGCACATAATGCACATAAGCATCCACTGCGAATTGCGTGGCAGGCAAAATCCCACGCCCCGAGGCGACATAGTCCGGATCAAGCCCAACCGCCTCGGCCAGTTTCAACCAGCGCCGGATGCCACCGCCTTCGCCAATGTCGCCATCATGGTCCTCGATGCGCGAGCGCCATTCGCGGCGGATGTCCGGATCGGTGCAGCGCGACATGAAGGCCGCGTCTTTCATCGGGATCGCGGCCTGATAGGCCCAGCGGTTGATCACCCAGGCTCGCACCTGATCCGGGGTGCACTCACCGCTGTGCAGGCGGTGATGAAACGGGTGCTTGTCATGATAGCGCTCGGCCCCGATCTGACGCAGACGGGCTTCAAGGCTCTCTCGGCTCATATCGTGATCTCCTGCCCGTCATAAGCTATGGTCCAGCCTGCGGCCTCGACAAAGGCACGCTCCGGCCCGTCCGGTTGTAAAATAGGATTGGTGTTGTTGATATGGATATAGGTCTTGGCCGCCGCGATGCCCTTTAAGCCCTCGATCGAGCCGTCCCCACCACTGACCGAGATATGGCCCATACGATGACCCGTCTTTATACCGGTGCCGGTGCGGATCATCTCATCATCATCCCAAAGTGTTCCGTCAAAGAACAACTGATCCGCATCCACAAGTTGATCCAGCAGAGCCGGGGTGATTTGCGCGCATCCCGGAATGTAATAGGCAACCTTGTCTCCTGTCGTCAGGCGCACTCCAACAGTTTGCTCCCCAATGAGATCGGTTTGAACACTGTCACCTTCCATGAACAAAGGCACTTTGCCCGGAACCGCAAACAAGCGCGCCTGTAACCCATCCTGCAAAGCAAAGTCCTGATCCAGAGATATCCGTGTCCGTTCGACCTTTTCACGGTTCACAGCATCGAAGATCCTGTTCTGGGCCAGAACATCCAGAATATCCCCCGTTGCAAACAGCGAAAACGGCGTCTGTTCACGCAGGCTCAACAACCCGGCGATATGGTCGATATCCCCATTGGTCAGCAACACTGACGCCACAGGCGTGTCGCGCAGCGCACGGGGATGCATTTTCGGATTGTCCAGCATCTGCTGCCGGATGTCAGGTGATGCGTTCAGAATGCTCCACCGAACGCCGTCAGGCGAGACTGCCAATGACGATTGGCCGGAAGGCGGGATAAGGCCCTTGCGGGCATCCTCGCAATTCCGGCAACCACAATTCCATTGCGGTAAACCACCGCCTGCAGAAGCCCCAAGAACCAGAAAATGCACCTCGGGCCTCCGCTAGAGATCACGTAATCAGAACAGGTCGCGCTCGTGCTCGCGGCCTTCATCCTCGGACGGAGAATACATGTTGATCTCCATACCGCAGTTCACTTCTTTCAGTTTCGGTGTGCTCCAAGTCATCGCTACCTCCCATGAGTGACTGGCAATTTCAAAAAACCTACAACCCACATCATTTTCGGAAAATGCTGCTTTGGTCGTACGCTCCGGTCACAGTGTCCGAGCCGCGCCCCACCACGTCAACCGTCTTGGGGTCGTAGATAAGGCTTAGGACTTTTGTCGAATGTCGCGGCTTGGGGCGTAAATATAATGTTGCGTATATGCGCGTGATCGTTGCCCTGCTTTTGCTGATCCTAAGCGGTCTGACGGCCATGGCCGAGCCGTTGCCACGTGAGAAACTGGCGTCGTTCGTTCGCGCGCCCTTTTCGCTGGGCGAGGCCCTGAATGACGACGGCGTCTATTCCTTGCTCAACTCTGGCGGGATCGAGGCGGGTTATGTCTTTGAAACAGAACCGTTAGCCCCGCTGCCCGGTTTCTCGGGCGCGCCTATCAACATGCTGGTCGTGCTCGATCTCGAAGGTCGTTTTCTGGACGTCCAACTGATCGAACATAATGAGCCGATCTTTGTGTCAGGTCTGGGCCAGGCACCGTTCCACAACTATTTCGAACAGTATGGAGGGCTGTCTATTTCAGACTCGATCGTCGTCGGCACGCCCTATGGGGATGCCGCCAGCGGCTCACAGCTTGTTTACCTCGACGGCGTCACCAAGGCCACGGCCAGCGTCCGAATTGCCCACGAATCTGTCATGGGGGCCGCCTTGGCGGTTGCCCGCGAAAAGATGCAGGGACTGGCCACCGCGCCCCCGGCCTATCCCGACCCCGACTATGACGAGGCGCTGACATGGGACGCTCTGGTTGATCAAGGCATCGCCACCCACAAGACCCTCAGTAATGCCGAGGTCGACGCGCTGTTTGCTGGAACATTGTGGGAGGATGACGACCCCGAAGCGCAGGACTACCCGGCCGAGCCGTTCCTGGACCTCTGGATTGTGGACCTCGGACCGAAATCCATCGCCCGCGCGGCCCTGTCTGAAGACAGTTTTGATGAGCTTCAACGCTTCATGGAAATCTCGGACAATAATGAGCCGATCCTGCTGATCGAAACCGCCCGTCACGGCTTGGTCAGCGACGAGTTTGTGCGCAACACCGCGCCCGATTGGATCTCGGCCGAACAGGATGGACTGCCTGTCGCGCTGCGCGATGCAGACCTGCTGGTCGAGCTTGCCGACGGAATGCCGGACGGCACCGCTATGATCCTGCGCACCGACCGGCGACTGGGCTTCGATCCATCGCGGGAATGGGTGCTTAAGGTACTGGCTGTGCGCGAACACGGGATGTTTCAACCCGAGATCGGCTCGGTCACCATGGACGTCCCCCATGTCACCCCTGCGCGGTTCTTTCAGCGCCCCGTGCAAATCAAGCCCGCGCCACCTTGGCTCGAAGCACTGCGCAATCGTCAAAACGATATGATTGTGCTTGGTGTCCTGCTGACCGTGCTTGTTGGCATCTTGAGCCTGCGCATGAATGCACTGGCCGCGCAACCTATGTTCACACCACTGCGCCTGACCATTCTGGCGGTGGTGGTTGGCTTTGTCGGATGGTGGGGACAGGGACAGCTTTCCATTGTCACCGTACTGGGCACGCTTAGAACAGCCCTCGACGGGGGCAGCTATGCTTTCCTTCTATACGACCCGTTTTCGCTGCTGATCTGGGCCGTGTCGATTGCAGGCCTCGTCGCGTGGGGCAGGGGACTGTTCTGTGGCTGGCTCTGCCCCTTTGGAGCATTGCAAGAGTTGGCACATCATATCGGAAAAGCCCTGCGCGTCCCGCAAATCGAACCCTCCCGCGCCTGGGACCAAAGGTTGAAGTGGTTGAAGTACATTGTGCTGGGCGGCCTGATCGTCACCGTCTTCGTTGCACCTGATCAGGTCGACAAAGCCGCCGAGGTCGAGCCCTTCAAAACCGCAATCACCACGTTCTTCATCCGTGAATGGTACTATGTGGCCTATGCCGTCTTCTGGCTGCTGCTGGGCATGGTCCTGTTCAAAGGCTTCTGTCGCTATGTCTGCCCCCTGGGCGCATTTCTGGCGATCGGTGGGCTTCTGCGCGGACGCGACTGGATCGATCGACGCGCCGAATGCGGCTCTCCCTGTCAGCTTTGCCGTGTGAAGTGCAAATACGGCGCGATCAAGAAAACAGGCCAGATTCAATATGACGAGTGCTTCCAATGCCTCGACTGCGTCGCCATCCACGATGACAAACAGCGCTGCGTACCACTGATCGTCGCGGCCCGACGTCAGGCCAGAAAGGTCGCCGCCGAATGATCGCCCGCCGCCGTTTCCTTACTATATCCGCCGCCGCACTGGCCACGCCTGCCGCGGCGAGGTCCATCCACTGGCAGGGATACGCCATGGGGGCCGAGGTCAGCCTGACCCTGGATGCCACCCCAGAAGATGCCCAAATCGCCATTTCCCGCGTTGAGAGGCTGCTCAAACGATGCGAGGAGATGTTCAGCCTCTATGATCCAAACTCGGTCCTATCTGAACTCAACAAGACCGGTTTTCTGAGGAACCCTCCGCGCGAAATGCTGGACCTGTTGCGCATCTGCGGGCAAGCACATCGAGTGACCAAAGGCCTGTTTGACCCAACGGTACAACCGCTCTGGGCCGCTTTGCGGCAGGGCGGGGATGTGAATGATGCGCGCTCCCTGATCGGTTGGGAACGCGTTAGCATCACAGCCGAACGGATCAGGCTGGACAATGGTCAGGCATTGACGCTGAATGGCATCGCGCAAGGATATGCGACCGATCTTGTGGCACATGCGCTGAAACAGGCCGGATGGTCCAGCGTTTTGGTCAACATAGGTGAATTCTACGCAGGGGGCCGCCCCTGGACTATGGGCATTGCTGATCCCCTACATGGCCTGGTAGAAACGGTCGCGCTCAAAAACCGTTCCGTCGCAACCTCCAGCCCTGGCGCGATGTACCTGGAAGGAACTCAATCCCACATCCTGAACCCCGACGGGCAAGATCCAGCCTTGTGGTCAACCGTCAGCGTCATCGCCAACACGGCCACTTGGGCAGACGCGCTTTCCACGGCTTTTTGCCATGCGAACGCTGCGGAAATCTCGCGCACTTTAACCCGATCGCCGGACAATCCGACCGCAATCTGTGTGCAAGACGACGGTACCATTCAATCTATTAAAACATAAAAAAGCCCCGCTTTTGTTGCGGGGCTTTTGGGTTCGTTTGTCTAGGCGGTTACGCGCAGGCTTGTACGGCGCGTTTGGTCATGACGC